>NZ_JBVIJX010000015.1:0-321636 GCF_055581185.1 Streptomyces sp. NPDC031474 | reverse complement strand
CGTGGCCATCGCCCCGCACTGGCGCACAGCCCCGATCAACCCACCGACCAAGGTCCCACGAAGCTGGGACCCGATCCCTTAAGTCACTGGTATTGCCTCTAACCTCGATCTTTCGTGAGGGTCCGCCGACGGAGTCGGCGGCCCGTCTTGTTGCCGGTGGCGGAGACTGCGCAGGCTGAGGGCCCGAGTGTCGTCTCGGGTGGACGCCGGGTTCCACTGCTCCGGTCTGGGGGTTCTCTGGAAGGGACGGGTGGATCTGCTGGTCAGCCGGGGTTCGGCAGGAGTGCGAGCCGTTCGAGGGCAGCGGTGATGTGGCTGGACCACGGCCAGTGCCCGGTAAGGCGGAGGATCCTGCGGCGGCCGGTGGTCACGAGCTGTCCGGCCGTGGTGAACAGGCGGAGCCGCAGACGGCGGGGTTCCCAGAGCCGGGCTTTGCCGGTCAGCGCGAGCATCGGCATCCAGGCCAGCAGGTCCAGGGCGATCTGCACGATCTCCAGCCAGATGCGGTTCTGCGCGGTGTCGTGCAGGGGAAGGTTTCGCAGTCCGGTCGAGCGGGCGGCCCTGATGCGGTCCTCGGCCCTCGCCCGCAGCCGGTGACGGAGCTCGAGCTCGGCGATCGGACGGCCCGGCGTGTTGGTGGCGAAGCATGTCAGACGCATGCCGTTCGCGTCCGTGAGCCGCAACTGGGCCCCGGGGTGCGGCCGTTCCTTCCGCACGATCAGCCGCATCCCCTTCGGCCAGCCGTCCAGCACGGCACCGGCGATCTCGGCGACCCAGGCCCCGTCCCGGATCTCGCCGCCGGGCTCGACGGCCGGCGTCCAGGCCGACGCGGGGACCTTGAGCACGTGCTGGTGGATCGCGTCGGTGATCACCATCCCAACCGAGTACGAAAGCCACCGGCCGCGCTGGGACAGCCAGCTGACGAAGTCGTGGGTGCCGCCCGCGGAATCGGTGCGGATCAAGGTCCGGCGCCCGCGCCGGTACTTCCCCGGCAACTGGGCCAGCGCCAGGCGGGTGGCGGTGATGTGGTCGGCGGCAGTGTTCGATCCCGCGTTTCCCGGCCTGAGCAGGGCCGCGACCGGCTCACCGGTGCCGCCCGGCCCGTGGTCGACGAACCCCATCAGAGGGTGATGTCCGTAGGTCCGCTTCCAGGTCGGGGCCGCATCCTCCTTGTCGGAGTGCGCAATCACCAGCACCCCGTCGAGGTCGACGGTCACCGTTCCACCCGCCTCGGGCGCTTCCTCGCCAGCCAGCCGCCAAACCAGTTCGCGGACTTCGGCCCGCGCGGAACGGATCGCCGCCAGGGCCTTCTCGCCGGAGGCGGCGAGGGCGTCGACGAGGCGGGAGACCGTCGGGTCGGAGGCCACCGGCCCGAACACGGCCGGCTCCGCCCGCAGCATGCCGACATCCGCGAGGCAGTCCCCGCCCAGCGCGACCGCCAGGGCCACGTCCAGCAGGACCTTGCCCGGATCGTGCACCGCCCGAGCCTTCCGCCACGGTGCCAGCGCCACTGATATCGCGGTGTCCAGACCGGCCTTACGGACGGTCTCGACCAGCAGCACGCTCCCGGCCTGCGAGACCACCGCCCGGCCGCCGCCCTCAATGCGGACACGCGGGCAGAACCCGATACGCTTCTTCACCTGGAGAGTGCTTCTTCCCATGCAGCCAACAGGACCCTAGACAAGTCCCATCGTTGCAGGTCAGGAGCACTCTCCGCTTATTTGATCAAGCTTCGGACAGTCCACCTCGTGAAAGCGCGAGGCTAAGTGAATGGCGAAGGCCCACGCCGGATGGGCATGGGCCTTCATTCCCCTTGGGTAGGATATTCATGGGTTCGAGCCAATGGGCCAGAAAAGTCCGTTCTGAAAGGCGGCGGTTGGCGAAAGACGCGTGTCAGGCTGCTGCCTCGGGGTCCTTGGTGAGGCGGGGGGCCGGCACCTCGGCCGGCGGGGTGTCCGCCGTCTCGGGGTAGTGGCAGGCCGTCAGGTGGCCGGACTTGTTGCCCTCGACCTGCACCAGCGGCGGGGCCTCGCTCGCGCACTTGTCCGTCGCCTTCCAGCAGCGGGTGCGGAAGCGGCAGCCGGAGGGCGGGTTGATGGGCGAGGGCACGTCGCCGACCAGGCGGATGCGCTCACGCGGGGTCTCCTCCACCGTGGCCTCGGGCACGGCGGACAGCAGCGCCCGGGTGTAGGGGTGGCGCGGGTTGCCGTACAGCTCGTCGCGGTCGGCGACCTCGACGATCTTGCCGAGGTACATGACCGCGACCCGATGCGAGAAGTGCCGTACGACGGCCAGGTCGTGGGCGATGAAGACGAACGCGATGCCCAGGTCCCGCTGCACCTTCTGGAGCAGGTTGACGACCTGCGCCTGGATGGACACGTCGAGCGCGGAGACCGGCTCGTCGGCCACTATCAGCTTGGGTTCGAGGGCCAGCGCCCGGGCGACGCCGATGCGCTGCCGCTGGCCGCCGGAGAACTCGTGCGGGAAGCGGTTGTAGTGCTCGGGGTTGAGACCGACGATCTCCAGCAGTTCACGTACGCGCGCCTCGCGGCCGCCCGCCGGGTTGATGCCGTTGATCTCCATCGGGCCGGAGACGATCTTGCCGACCGTCTGGCGCGGGTTCAGCGACGCGTACGGGTCCTGGAAGATCATCTGGATCTCGGACCGGATCGGCGCGAGCGCCTTGCGGCCCGCGTGGGTGATGTCCTGGCCGCGGTAGGAGATCGTGCCGGCGGTCGGCTCCAGCAGCCGGGTGATCAGCCGGCCCGTCGTCGACTTGCCGCAGCCGGACTCGCCGACCAGACCCAGGCTCTCGCCCTCGGCGACCTGGAAGTCCAGCCCGTCGACGGCCTGCACCGCGCCGACCGTACGCCGGATCGGGAAGCCGCCCTTGATGGGGAAGTGCTTGGTGAGCCCGGAGACGTCCAGGAGGGGGGTGGTGTTGCTCATGGTGGTGAAATCCCGTCTCTTGTACGTCAGTTCGCCGCGCTGCCGGCGAGGTCGGAGAAGTACTCGGCGCGCTGGTCGGCGGTGAGGTGGCAGGCGGAGCCGCGGCCGTCGGTGAGCTGCAGCAGCGGCTGCTCCGTGACGCACCGGTTCCCGTCGACCTTCTCGGCGAAGGTGCACCGGGGGTGGAAGCGGCAGCCCGTGGGCGGGTTCAGCAGCGAGGGCGGCGACCCGGGGATCGGGTTCAGCGGCACGTCCACCGGGTGGTCCAGGCTCGGCATCGAGCTGAGCAGGCCGAGGGTGTAGGGGTGCTGTGGAGACTGCAGCACCTCCTTCTTGGTGCCCCGCTCCACGCACCGGCCGCCGTACATCACGAGGACGTCGTCCGCGATGTCCGCGATGACGCCCAGGTCGTGCGTGATGAAGATGATCGCGGTGCCGAACTCCTGCTGGAGGTCCTTGAGCAGGTCCATGATCTGCGCCTGGACCGTCACGTCGAGCGCCGTGGTCGGCTCGTCGGCGATCAGCAGCTCGGGGTCGCAGACCAGCGCCATGGCGATCATCGCGCGCTGGCGCATGCCGCCGGAGAACTGGTGCGGGTACTCGTCCACCCGGGTCTCCGGCTGCGGGATCCCCACCCGCCGCAGCATCTCGACCGAGCGCGCCCGGGCCTCCTGCTTGGAGCAGCCCGTGTGCTTGCGGTACGTCTCGCCGATCTGCCTGCCGATGGTGTGGTAGGGCGACAGCGAGGCCAGCGCGTCCTGGAAGATCATCGACATCTTGTTGCCGCGCAGCTTCTCCAACTGCTTCTCGGAGGCGGTCAGCAGCTCCTTGTCGTCAAGGAGGATCTCACCCTCGATGGCCGTGCGGTCACGGTCGTGCAGACCCAGGATGGCCAGGTTGGTGACCGACTTACCGGAGCCCGACTCGCCCACGATGCCGAGTGTCTGGCCCTTCAGCAGGTCGAAGGAGAGCCCGTCGACGGCCTTGACGGTGCCGTCCTCGGTGGAGAAATGGACTTTCAGGTCCCTGACGGAGAGGAAGGGCTGCTGATCGGTGCTCGTCACGGGGACGCTCCTGGGGTGATGCGAGAAGTAGGGGGCTGGGCGGAGGTCAGGCGAGCCGGATCCGCGGGTCGATGAGGGCGTAGACGGCGTCCACGATGATGTTGAAGAAGACGATCGCGCCAGCTGCCAGGAGGGTCACGCCGAGCAGCATCGGCAGGTCGCTCTGGTCCACGGACGTCACCGCGAGCCGGCCGATGCCCTGGAGGCTGAAGGTCTGCTCGGTGATGATGGCGCCGCCGATCAGCGTGCCGAGGTCGATGCCGAACACCGTGACGATGGGGCCCATCGCGCCGCGCCAGGCGAACCGGAAGAACACGTTGGCCCGGGACAGGCCCTTGGCGCGGGCCGTACGGACATAGTCCTCGCTCAGTTGCTCCACGAGCTGCGAGCGGGTCATACGGGTGTAGTTGGCGGTGAAGATGATTGCCAGGACCAGCCAGGGCAGCAGCAGTCCGGAGAACCAGGCGACCGGGTCGTCGGTGAACGGGGTCCACGACGGTTGGTCGAGCCATCCCAGCTTTGCGACGAAGAAGAACATCGCGATGTAGCCGACGAAGTAGATCTGCAGGGACGAGCCGAGCAGCGACGTCGAACTGGCGAACTTGTCCAGGAACTTGCCCTGATTGAGGGCCGCGAGCATGCCCGCGCCCACACCCAGGACCAGGAAGACGGCGGCGGCGCCGAAGGCGAGCGAGAGGGTCGTCGGCAGGCGATCCATGATCGTTTCGAACACCGGCGTGTTGTTGGCGAAGGAGTAGCCGAAGCAGGGCGCGTCGCAGTACCCGAAGCCGGCGTAGTCGCGACCGACGAAGACGCCCTTCAGCCAGTACCAGTACTGCACCGGGATGGAGTGGTCGATGCCCAGGTTCTTCCGGATCTGCGCGAGGTTCTCCGGTGTGCAGTTCTTACCGCAGGACATCATGGCGGGGTCACGCGGCACGGCGTAGAAGAGCCAGAAGGTGATGGCGCTGATGATCAACAGGATGACCAGCGCACCGGTGACTCGGCGGACAAGGAAGCGGAACATGAGGCGTGACTTTCCGGACGGGGCGCCGTCGCCAGGGCAAGGAGGGGGGGCCGCTGGGGGCGGCCACACGGATGGCCGCCCCCAAAGGTCGTGTGCTTACTTCTTGGCGTAGAGCTTGCTGAGCGCGACGCAGGTGTTGGCGCTGTCCCAGATGACGTTGCCGACCTTGGAGCCGTAGATGTAGTTACGGATCTTGTGGTAGTCCGGAACGGCCGCGGCCAGCTCCATGATCATCTTATCGACGTTGCCCCAGGCCTTGTTGGCCTCCTTCGGGTCCGCGATCTGGGAGGCCGCGTCGATGGCCTTGTTGACGCCCGGGTCGTTCAGCTGCGAGTAGTTGCTGCGGCCGTCGCCGATGTTCTTGCCGCTGAAGGTGGGGTAGAACTGCGAGTAACCGCCCGGCCAGTCCGGGCTCCAGCCGGCCGCGAACAGGTCGAAGCCGTTGTCGAGCTTTCCGATCTGAGTGTAGAAGGTCGACTTGTCGACCTGCTTGTTGACGACCGTGAAGCCGGCCGCCTCGAGCGCGTTCTTGATGGCGACGGCGCTCTTCACCGCGGTGTCCGACTGCTGGTAGGCGATGACCAGCTTCTGGCCGACCTTGCCGGCCTCCTTCAGCAGGGCCTTGGCCTTCTCGGGGTTGCCGCCCGGCTTCTTGTCCACACCGTACAGGTCGTACTTGGTGTAGCCGGGGGTCACCGGGGCGAAGAGCGTGGTGGCGATCTCCTGGCTGTAGGCACCGCCACCGATGGTCTGCAGCTGCTGGTGCGGCCAGGCATAGTTGATGGCCTGACGGACCTTGAGGTCCTTGACGCGGGTCATGTTGATCGGCCAGTAGTAGGTGACCGTGTCGACCGCGGTGAGGACGCGCTTCTTCAGATCCGCGTTGGTGAGGACTTGGGCGATGCGCTCGGGCGCGACCTCGTTGAAGATCGGCACCGCGTACTGGTCGTTGCCCTTGTCCGCGATCCAGCGGTCGGTCGACGCGACCAGCTCGAAGCCCATCTGGAAGACGTACTTGTCCGGGTAGGCGTTGCGGATCGAGTCCGTCTGCGGGTCCCAGTGCTCGTTGCGCACAAAGGTCAGCGTCTTGCCGATGTTCCGGCTTTCGATCTTGTACGGGCCGCAGGAGAACGGGCGCTGGTCGTACTTCTCCTTGGTGTCCTGTTTCTTCGGAACCAGGGAGTAACCGCGCATCGCCAGCGTGTAGTTGAAGTCGGCGCGGGCTTCGTTCAGACGGAACGTGATGGTCTTGCCGTCGACCTCTATGGAGGCGAGCTTCTTGCCGTCGTAGGGGCCCTTGTACTTGTCGCCGCCCTCAAGGAACTGCTGGACGTAGCGCGGACCCTCGGTGACGAAGGCGGCGAAGAGACGCTCGAAGGTGTGGCGGAGGTCGTCCGAGGAGATCTCGGAGCCGTCCTCCCACTTCAGACCGTCCTTCAGCGTGAAGGTCCAGGTCTTGCCGCCGTCCTTCATCGTGCCGGCGTCGGTCGCGGCGTCGCCGACCAGGGTGGCGTTGCCCTTGGCGTCCAGCTTGTAGCCGGTCAGGCCGCGCATGATCGGCACGGTGATGGCGCCCTCGGTCGAGACGTAGATCTGCGCCGGGTCCAGGTGGTCCATGTCGAACTGCTGGAGCGAGTAGATCGTCCCGCCCTTGACCGCGCCCGGGACCTCGGCGGCCGGACCAGTGGAGTCGGCCTTGGTGCCGACCGGGATCTCGACGGTCTTGGAGCCGGCGACCTTGGGGGCCTTGTCCTGCGAGGAGCCCCCCTCGTTGCCGCTGCTGCAGGCGCTCAGTACCGAGGTCGACGCCGCGGCGACGCCGGTGGCGATGAGGAAGTTTCTGCGCGAGAAGGACATGCTTCCTGCCTTGAAGTGGGAGTGATGAGAGAGATCCGGCACCCCGGCGTCCTTGCCGTGGTCCTGAAGAGGGCCGGGACTAGCGCTTGGACTTGGGGTCGAGTGCGTCACGCACCGAGTCGCCGAGCAGGTTGAACGCGAGGACGAAGATCACCATGGACAGGCCCGGGAAGAGCATGAACGTGATGTCCTCGGTGTAGAAACCCGCGCCCCGTGCGATCATGACGCCCCAGTCCGGAGTCGGGTCGATGATGCCGACTCCGAGGAAGGCGAGACCCGCCTCAGCGGTCACGTACGCCGGAAGCATCAGCGTGCTCTGGATGATGATGGGCGTCCACAGGTTGGGCAGCAGCTCCTTGAAGACGATACGCCCCGGTGACGCACCCGTGACCTTCGCGGCCTCGACGAACTCCCGCTCACGCAGGCCCAGTACCTGGCCGCGCAGCAGTCGGGCGATGGACGCCCACCCGAAGGCGGCGAGGACGATGATCAGAGCTGTGGCCCGCAGCCAGGTCGGGATCTCCTCATCAGGGGCGACGAAGAGTCCGAACACGACCGGCATGAAGGCGATGAAGAATAGCGTGGACGGGAACGAGAGCAGGATGTCGATGACCCGGCCCACGAGGTAGTCCGTCTTGCCGCCGAGATAGCCAGCGGTGGTGCCGATGACCACACCGACGACCACGGTGATCACGGTGGCGGCGAGCGCGATGCCAAGCGAGTTGCGGATCGCGTAGAGCAGGAAGGTGAAGACGTCACGCCCCAGCTGGGGCTCGATGCCGAACCAGAACTCGGAGCTGATGCCACCGTTCGGACCGGCCGGGTACGCGAACGGGTTCAGCAGTTCGGGGCGCTGGCTGGCGTACGTCGTGTACGGGTCCTTGCCGTAGAGCTTGGCTATGAGCGGAGCGGCGATGGCGGTCACGAAGAAGAAGCCCACGATGCACGCCGATATGACGCCCGTGCGGTCCCGCTTGAAACGGTTCCACGCCAGCCGTCCGGGGGAGCGGCCCTCGCTGCCCTTATGGGTGGAGGGCATGGGTGACTTCTCGACGCTCTCGTCGGTCACCTCAAGCGGGGCAGCCGCTGATGGAGTTGGGGGGGTCATGGTGCTCCTGGCCCAAGGGAGGGTCTGATGACTCCGCAGGGCACTCCCCTACGGGCTACGCGGGACTTTTTCAACGTAATTCATTCAAGGTCAATAAATTCTGGTCTGCCTTGGTCTTCTCTTTACTTTCTTTGCCTGGACTTGACCGTACCGTAGCTACGCGTGTAGCGCGCCGTAATCCTCCCGTGTCCAAATTCGGGCTAACTGCGCGAATCGGGCAACGAGTTCGATATCCGGTCGCCTGGGTGTCGGAATGCGTACATCTTGGGATCACAATCCAACGGTTCGGCATCGGATGGCGGTGATCCGTTGCACGCCGTGCCGGAGATCCATTGTGACCTGCGCAGTAGATCCTTTTCGACCCCCCAGCAGGAACCTGCTGTCTGTCGCCGCCACTCTTGCGCCATCCCCCGAATAGCCCCCTGTCTGCCGTCCGTTGGGCGCGGTCCGTGTGCGTTGTGAGCCTTTTGAGTTGATATTGACCGTTAACGGATCAGGTGGATGGGGCAGATCAGCGCTCATGTGCCGACGGCACGGCGCTCAGGTAAAAGCGCGGCAATGGAGGAGGCGTCCATGCGTGGAGCCACGCACGCCCGATGGACCGCATGCGCGGTGGCGCTGACACTCGCGGCGACGGCCTGCGGCGGCGGAAACGGCGATGGCGGTGCCGGCGGTGCGGTGCTCAGCGCCTCGTGGTCGGACCCGCAGAACCCGCTGGAGCCGGCCAACACCAACGAGGTCCAGGGCGGAAAGGTCCTCGACATGATCTTCCGCGGTCTGAAGCGGTACGACCCCCGGACCGCCCAGGCGCGGGACATGCTGGCGCAGAGCATCGAGACGCCGGACTCGCAGAACTTCAAGATCACCCTCAAGCCCGGCTGGACGTTCAGCAATGGCGAGAAAGTGACGTCCAGATCCTTCGTCGACGCCTGGAACTACGGCGCGAGCCTGAAGAACAAGCAGAAGGCCGCCGAGTTCTTCAAGTACATCGACGGCTATGCCGACGTCCACCCGGAGACGGGCCCGCAGACCGCCGACACCCTCTCGGGGCTGAAGGTCGTCGACGACCGCACCTTCACCGTGCGGCTCAGCCAGAAGTTCTCGTCGTTCCCCGACACCCTCGGCTACGCCGTCTTCGCGCCCCTGCCCCGGGCCTTCTTCGACGACCACGCGGCCTGGCTGGCGAAACCGATCGGCAACGGGCCGTACACCATCGCGTCGTACACCAAGGGCGCGCAGATGTCCCTCACCAAGTGGCAGGGCTATCCCGGCGAGGACAAGGCCCGCAACGACGGGGTGACGCTGCTGGTCTACACCGACCCCAACACCGCCTACACCGACCTCCTGGCCGGCAACCTGGACCTCACCGACGACATCCCCGCCGCTCAGCTCAAGAACGCCCCGAGCGACCTCGGCGGCCGGTTCCTCAACCAGCCCGCCGGCATCATCCAGACGATCGCCTTCCCCTACTACGACAAGG
The DNA here is from genome assembly GCF_055581185.1 of Streptomyces sp. NPDC031474. Classification (NCBI taxonomy): domain Bacteria; kingdom Bacillati; phylum Actinomycetota; class Actinomycetes; order Kitasatosporales; family Streptomycetaceae; genus Streptomyces; species Streptomyces sp. NPDC031474. Next base: position 312,151 of record NZ_JBVIJX010000015.1, on the reverse strand, counting down.
AGTGGGGCAAGACCGGCATGGACAAGGTCCGCAAGGGGCTGTCCATGGCCATCGACCGCGACGGGATCACCGGGACGATCTATCGGAAGACGCGGGTCCCCGCCACGGACTGGACCTCGCCGGTACTGGGTGTGGCGGGCGGCGACAAGAGGGGACTGTGCGGCGAGTGGTGCACCTACGATCCCGTGCGGGCCAAGAGGCTGATCCAGGAGGGTGGGGGACTGCCCGGCGGACAGGTGAGGATCGCATACAACGCGGACTCCGGATCGCACAAACAGTGGGTCGACGCCGTCTGCAACTCCATCAACAACGTCCTTGACGACGACAGGGCCTGTGCCGGCAGCCCGGTCGGCACCTTCGCCGACTACCGCAACAAGACCACCCGACAGAAGCTGAGCGGCCCCTTCCGGGCGGGCTGGCAGATGGACTACCCGCTCATCCAGAACTTCCTGCAGCCGCTCTACTACACGAACGCCCCCTCCAACGACGGCAAGTGGTCCAACAAGGAGTTCGACACGCTCGTCGACCAGGCCAACGCCGAGACCGACCCCGCCAAGGCCGTCGCCCTGTTCCAGAAGGCCGAGCAGGTCGTCCGGGACGACATGGCCGCCATTCCGCTCTGGTACCAGAACGGCACCGGCGGCTACGCGGAACGCCTCTCCAATGTCCGGCTCAACCCGTTCTCCGTGCCGGTCTACACCGACATCAAGGTCGGCTGACCGCCATGGGACGGTACGTCGTCCGGCGTCTGGTGCAGATGGTCCCGGTGTTCATCGGGGCGACGCTGCTGATCTTCCTGATGGTGAACGTGATGGGCGACCCCGTCGCCGGCCTGTGCGGCGAACGGGCCTGCGATCCGGCGACGACCGCCCAGCTGAAGAAGGAGTTCGGCCTCGACCGGCCGGTCTGGCAGCAGTACCTCACCTACATGGGGAACGTCCTCGGCGGAGACTTCGGCACGGCGTTCAACGGCCAGCCGGTCACCGAGCTGATGTCGACGGCGTTCCCGGTCACCGTCCGGCTGACGATCGTCGCGATCCTCATCGAGATCGCCGTCGGCGTCACCCTGGGCGTGGTCACCGGTCTGCGCCGGGGCCGCCCCGTCGACACCGGCGTCCTGCTGGGCACCCTCGTCGTGATCTCCGTCCCTACCTTCGTCACCGGTCTGCTGCTGCAACTGCTGCTCGGCGTCCAGTGGGGCTGGATCAAACCGTCCGTCTCCTCCGAGGCGACCTTCGGCGAGCTGATCGTGCCGGGCCTGGTGCTGGCCTCCGTCTCCCTGGCCTACGTCACCCGCCTCACCCGCACCTCGATCGCCGAGAACAGGCGCTCCGACTACGTCCGCACGGCCGTGGCCAAGGGCCTGCCCCGCCGCCGGGTCGTCACCCGGCACCTGCTGCGCAACTCCCTCATCCCCGTGGTCACCTTCATCGGCGCCGACATCGGATTCCTGATGGGCGGCGCGATCGTCACCGAGCGCATCTTCAACATCCACGGCGTCGGCTTCCAGCTCTACCAGGGCATCCTCCGCCAGAACACCCAGACCGTCGTCGGCTTCGTGACCGTCCTCGTCCTGGTCTTCCTCGTGGCCAACCTGCTCGTCGACCTCCTGTACGCCGTACTCGACCCGAGGATCCGCTATGCCTGAACCGCCTCCGTACGAAGCCGAGGACGCGATCGCCGGCACGGGCGCGGGAGGTGCGGCGGACCTGGCCACGGCCGAGGGCGAGACCCTGGACAAGCCCCCGGACGTCCCGCCGGGCACGAGCCCGGCCGAGCGGGATTCATCAGCCGCCTCCGGCGAACGGGCCCGCTCCCTGTGGTCCGACGCCTGGCGAGACCTGCGCCGCGACCCGGTCTTCATCGTCTCCGCCCTGATCATCGTGTTCCTGGTCTTCATCTCCCTGTGGCCCTCGGCCATCGCCTCCGGCAGCCCCCTCAAGTGCGACCTCGCCAAGGCCCAGGAGGGCTCCCAGCCCGGCCACCCCTTCGGCTTCGACGGCCAGGGCTGCGACGTCTACACACGCGTCGTCTACGGCGCCCGTACGTCCGTCACGGTCGGCGTCCTGGCCACGCTCGGCGTCGCCCTCCTCGGCAGCGTGCTCGGCGGTCTGGCCGGCTTCTTCGGCGGGACCTGGGACTCGATCCTGTCCCGGATCACCGACATCTTCTTCGCCATCCCCGTCGTCCTCGGCGGCCTGGTCCTCCTCTCCGTGGTGACCAGCAACACCGTCTGGCCGGTGATCGGCTTCATGGTCCTGCTCGGCTGGCCGCAGATCTCCCGCATCGCCCGCGGCTCGGTGATCACCGCCAGACAGAACGACTACGTCCAGGCCGCCCGGGCCCTCGGCGCCACCAACTCCCGCCTCCTGCTGCGCCACATCACCCCGAACGCGGTCGCCCCGGTGATCGTCGTCGCGACCATCGCGCTCGGCACGTACATCGCACTGGAGGCGACCCTGTCCTACCTGGGCGTCGGCCTGAAACCGCCGACCGTCTCCTGGGGCATCGACATCTCCGCCGCCTCCCCCTACATCCGCAACGCCCCGCACGCCCTGCTCTGGCCCTCGGGCGCCCTCGCCCTCACCGTCCTGGCCTTCATCATGCTCGGCGACGCGGTCCGCGACGCCCTCGACCCGAAGCTGAGGTGAGCGCCGGATGCTGCTCGAAGTACGCGACCTGCACGTGGAGTTCCGTACCCGGGACGGGATCGCCCGGGCCGTCAACGGCGTCAGCTACGGCGTGGACGCGGGCGAGACCCTCGCCGTGCTCGGGGAGTCGGGGTCCGGGAAGTCCGTCACCGCGCAGGCCGTCATGGGGATCCTGGACACGCCGCCGGGACGGATCACCGGCGGCGAGATCCACTTCCAGGGCCGGGACCTGCTCACCCTCAAGGAGGACGAGCGCAGGAAGGTCCGGGGCGCCGAGATGGCGATGATCTTCCAGGACGCCCTGTCCTCCCTGAACCCCGTGCTGTCGGTCGGCGACCAGCTCGGCGAGATGTTCGTCGTCCACCGGGGCATGTCGCGCAGGGACGCGCGGGCCAAGGCCGTGGAGCTGATGGACCACGTTCGCATCCCGGCCGCCAAGGAGCGGGTCAGGGACTACCCGCACCAGTTCTCCGGCGGCATGCGCCAGCGCATCATGATCGCGATGGCGCTCGCCCTCGAACCGGCGCTCATCATCGCCGACGAGCCCACCACCGCCCTCGACGTCACGGTCCAGGCCCAGGTCATGGACCTGCTCGCGGAGTTGCGGCGCGAGTACCGCATGGGCCTCATTCTCATCACCCACGACCTCGGCGTGGTCGCCGACGTCGCCGACCGCATCGCCGTCATGTACGCCGGCCGGATCGTCGAGTCGGCCCCCGTCCACGACATCTACAAGGCCCCCGCCCACCCCTACACCCGTGGCCTGCTCGACTCCATCCCGCGCCTGGACCAGAAGGGCCGGGAGCTCTACGCCATCAAGGGCCTGCCGCCCAACCTCCTGCACATCCCGCCGGGCTGCGCCTTCAACCCGCGCTGCCCGATGGCCCAGGACGTGTGCCGCACGGACGTACCGCCCCGGTACGACGTCGACGGGTCGGAGGCCGATGAGTCGGGGGCGGACCGCACGAGCGCATGCCACTTCTGGCGGGAGTGCCTGCATGGCTGAGCCGATTCTCGAGGTCAGCGGGCTGTACAAGCACTACCCGCTCACCCGGGGCATCCTGTTCAAGAAGCAGGTCGGGTCGGTGAAGGCCGTCGACGGCGTCGACTTCACCCTCGGCAGGGGCGAAACCCTGGGCATCGTCGGGGAGTCCGGCTGCGGCAAGTCCACCGTCGCCAAGCTGCTGGTCAACCTGGAGCGGCCGACCGAGGGCCGGATCCGCTACAAGGGCGAGGACATCTCCCGGCTGTCGGGCAGAGCCCTGCGGGCGGTCCGCCGCAACATCCAGATGGTGTTCCAGGACCCGTACACCTCCCTCAACCCGCGCATGACCGTCGGCGACATCATCGGAGAGCCGTACGAGATCCACCCGGAGGTGGCTCCGAAGGGCGACCGGCGCAGAAGGGTCCAGGACCTCCTCGACGTCGTCGGCCTCAACCCGGAGTACATCAACCGCTACCCGCACCAGTTCTCCGGCGGCCAGCGCCAGCGCATCGGCATCGCCCGCGGGCTGGCCCTGCGCCCCGAGGTGATCGTCGCCGACGAGCCGGTGTCCGCGCTGGACGTGTCGGTCCAGGCGCAGGTGATCAACCTGCTGGACCGGCTCCAGAGCGAGTTCGACCTCGCCTACCTCTTCATCGCCCACGACCTGTCGATCGTCCGTCACATCTCCGACCGGGTCGGCGTCATGTACCTCGGCCGCATCGTGGAGATCGGCAGGGACGAGGAGATCTACGACCATCCGACCCACCCCTACACCCAGGCCCTGCTCTCCGCGGTCCCCGTCCCGGACCCGGCGGCGCGGGAGCAGCGGACGCGGATCATCCTGACCGGCGACGTCCCGTCCCCGACGAACATCCCCTCCGGCTGCCGCTTTCGCACCCGCTGCTGGAAGGCGCGGGAACGCTGCGCGGTGGAGGTGCCGGAGCTGGCCGTTCCGGTGCGGTTCGCGCTCACCGGCGGGCCCGCAGCACACGACTCGGCGTGCCACTTCGCAGGGGACGATCATGGAAGCGAGGTCCCATAGCCGCACATTCACACATCAACCGCGTTAACACGCAGGCAACTTCGCTGACCCGATTCCGATATACGGACGCGTCAGTCTGAACAGCGTACGGCCGTGCGGGTGCCGTAAACGGGCCGGGAGCGCCATGTCTCCCGGCCCGTTGCCCCTTTTTGCGCCTAAACCGGCGCCGCTCTCGCGGACCTGGCTGGTGCTTCGTCGTGGTTCCTCAATTGATGGTTGCGGCGCTCAGTGGAGTGTCACCGCTCAGCCAGTCCGAGAGCGCGCCGGAGGAAGTCCACTTGGAGGAGCAGGAGGTTTTCCGCGACCTGTTCCTGCGGGGTCATGTGGGTGACGCCCGACAGGGGCAGCACCTCGTGGGGGCGGCCCGCCGCCAGCAGGGCGGAGGACAGCCGCAGCGCGTGGGCGACGACCACGTTGTCGTCGGCCAGGCCGTGCACGATCATCAGCGGGCGGTGCGGCTCGGCGGGGGAGGAGAGCCCCTCGTCGGTGACGAGTGAGCTCTTCGCGTACGCCTCCGGCGAGGTGGCCGGGTCGCCGAGGTACCGCTCGGTGTAGTGGGTGTCGTAGAGCCGCCAGTCGGTGACCGGCGCGCCCGCGATGCCCGCGTGGAACACATCGGGGCGGCGCAGCACCGCCAGGCCCGCGAGCCAGCCGCCGTAGGACCAGCCGCGGATCGCCACCCGGGACAGGTCGAGGGGATACCTCTTGGCCAGGTCCTGAAGCGCCTCGATCTGGTCGTCGAGGCTGACCGTGAAGTCGTGGTGGATCGCCTTCTCCCAGCCGGGGGAGCGGCCCGGCGTGCCCCGCCCGTCGGCGACGACCACCGCGAAGCCCTGGTCGGCGAACCACTGCGAGGTCAGATGCGCGTTGTGCGCGGCGAGGACGCGGGGCCCGTGCGGGCCGCCGTAGGGGTCCAGGAGGACGGGCAGGGGGGCGGCGGCGCCGGACGAGGCGTCACCGGGGTAGTCCGTAGGCATAAGCACGGCGCACGGGATCCGTCGTGCGCCCCCCTCGGTGAGGATCACGCGGGGAGACAGACCGGGATCGTCCGCATACGACCGAACCGTCGCCCCCGGCTTCCCGTCCCGCAGCACCCGCGCCACGCTCCCCGGCCGGTCCGGCGTCGCCGACACCAGCACCGTCACGTTCCCCGCGCGCACCGCCGAGTGCACGCCGGGCTCCTGGGAGAGCCGCTCCACGCCGAGCTCGTTCACCCGGTAGACATGCACCTCGCCGATCTCCGGCACGGCCGCGCCCTCCCCGGCCGAGGCGGAGACCAGCACGTCGTCGGCCGTGACGTCCAGCACCGCCCGCACATGCAACTGGGCTCCCGTGAGCGGACGTTCGCCCACGGTGAGGACCCGGGCGCCGCCCTCGTCGGCGATCCGGACCAACTGCCCCGAGGGACTCCAGCACGGCACCCCGGGGAAAAGATCCAGCCAAATCAGATCTTCGTCGGCATGCACCATCCGGGTCGTCCCGGAGTCGGTGTCCACCGCCAGGAACAGCTGACTCCGCTGGTTGCGCGCTTGTACGAGCAGCAGCGGCGCCCCCGCCCCTGACCAGTGCACTCGCGCCAGATACGGGTACCGCGCACGGTCCCAGACGACCTCCGTGCGCACCCCGTCGAGGCCGAGCACGAACAGCCGTACGTCAGCGTTGGCCGTCCCGGCAGCCGGATAGGGCACGTGTTGTGGGTCACGTTTCGGCTGGGCCGGATCCGAGATCCACCACCGCTCCACCGGCGTGTCGTCCACCCGCGTGACCAGCAGTCGGTCCGACTCCGGAGCCCACCAGAACCCGCGCGAACGCCCCATCTCCTCGGCCGCGATGAACTCGGCCAATCCATAGGAGACCGTGTCCGATTCCGGTTCCGCCACCGCCCGGTCGTCCTCGCCCTCGGCCCCCACCACCCGCAGGGCGCCCCCGGCGACGTACGCGACGAGCCGGCCGTCGGGGGACGGCCGGGGGTCGATCACCGGCCCGGGAACGCTGATCTCGCGCGCCGTCCCGGCCCGCAGCTCAGCCGTGAAAAGCCGACCTGACAAGGCGAAAGACGCCAACTCGACAGCCTCGTCGGTGGCATAGCCGACGATCCCCGCACCCCCCTCGCGACTGCGTTCGCGACGCGCCCGCTCCTCGGGCGAGAGGTCCTCGGAGGCGCCGCCGAGGAGGGCGGCCGGGTCGGCGGCGGGGCGTTCCGTCCCGTCCGCCGGATCGAGCACCCACAGGGAGTTCGCCCGTTTCGTCCCGGAGTCGGAGCGCAGGAACACGACGCGGGAGCCGTCGGGAGCGACGGTGAACGAACGCGGCGCGCCGAGCGTGAAACGCTGGGTGCGGGCGTGCCGGCGGGGGAAGGAGTCGGACTCGGTCGTCATGGCCCGACCATATTGGCCATGCGACCCCCTTGTGCGGCTGTGCGCCGCGAGATGCGCACCCACACATAGTTATGATCACTAGCGCTGTGTGGGTATGAACCTGCTGGCTGATGTATGGATTTACAAGTTCCCTTGTTCTGTTTTTGCCCCCACGTTCCCGGGTTCTTGGAGGTGAGCCGCCGTGGCACTCTCGATTTCGGCGGTGGTGCTGCTGGCGATCATCGTCTTCTTGCTGGTCAAGAAGTCAGGCCTGAAGGGCGGTCACGCGGTTGTCTGCATCCTGCTCGGCTTCTACCTGGCCTCCTCGACGATCGCACCGACGATCAGCGACCTGACGACGAGCGTGGCGAGCATGATCAGCAGCATCAAGTTCTGACGCGGGCGAACACGTGGGTTCCGGTGGTCGGTTGACCGGAGCTCGACGCCGGTCGCCATGTTCCGCGCCTTCCCCGCGCCCAGGTCCGTAAGCTTGACGGATCTGGGACAAGTGCAGGGCTTGAGCGGGGGCACGTGAACGGACACAACGCTGACGATCGGCTGCGGGAGCTGGCGAAGGCCTCGCCCAACTTCGGGCGTCTGTACGGCTACCAGCCCCTCCTCGCCATCTACGGCTCACAGGCAGAGCTCACCGTCCTGACCAACCCGAACGCCGCCTACGTGAGCGCCGGGCAGTTCGGTGAGGTGCTGGCCGAGGAGTTCGTCACCCGCACCGGCACGCGGGTCGAGGGCACCACCCAGTTCGACCGCCTCAACGCGCTCACGCGGGCGGGCGTACTCGTCGGCTGGAGCCGTCAGGCGTTCGACCAGTTGCGCCGGGGCCGCAACGACGCCGCGCACAACCACCTCTTCGACACGACGAAGGCCCTCGAAGCGCTGAAGCTGTGCTGGCAGTTGGGGGACCTCTTCGACCGGGCCATGGGCGGTACGCGCACAGTGTCCGCGTTCGTCCCGCCGACGCTCCCGGCCGATGTGCCGTCCGTCGACCCCGAGGAGATCGCGGAGCTTCAGGAAGCGCTGGAAGGGCATCGCCGTGCGCTGGCCGAGTCGCGAGTCAAGCTCTCCGAGACCAGCGACCGCCTTGAGGCGGAGCGGCGTGCACGTGCCGAGGCCGAAGCGCTCATCGCCAGCACGCAGCAGTCGAAGTCCGCGTACGCCGCCCAGGTCGAAGAGCTGCGGGCCCAGGTCGCCGACCTGCGTGCAGCTCACCAGCAGCAGTACGACCGCGAGCGGCTCCAGCCCCGCAAGGTCGCTTCCGCCGCCCGCGAGGCCATCGTCGAACGCGCGCAACGCCCCGCCCCGCTCAACGAGGTGCAGGCGCGGAAGAAGATCGACGCGATGCTCACCAAGGCGGGCTGGCTGATCCAGAGCAAGTCCGAGGCCAACCCGCTGGCGGGCAAGGGCGTCGCCATCGAAGAGTTCACGTTGGCCACCGGCCGCGCCGACTACGTCCTCTACGTCGACGGGAAGATCGTCGGCGTCATCGAGGCCAAGCGCGAGGGCACCGCGCTCGCCGGCGCCCTTGCCCAGAACGAGCGGTACGCGGCCGGGGTGCTCAAGGAGCACGCGATGGCTGTCTGGCGCCGGGAGGAACCCTTCGCGTTCCGCTACGTCAGCACGGGCGCGGAGACGTACTTCCTGAACCGCGTCGACCCCGAAGCGCGCTCCCGCGAGGTCTTCGCCTTCCATCGCCCCGAGACCATCGCCGCGTGGATGAAGCGGGCGGACGAGGAGCCGGGCACGCCGACCTTCCGCGCCGCCCTCCGCACGAGCATGCCGCTTCTGGAGACCCACGGCCTGCGCATGGCCCAGGTCGAGGCCATCACGGGCCTGGAGAGCTCTCTGGCCGTCGACCGGCCGCGTGCCCTCATCCAGATGGCGACGGGCGCGGGCAAGACGTTCACGGCCGTCACGGAGACTTACCGCCTGCTGCGCCATGCGGGCGCCCGCAGGGTCCTCTTCCTCGTCGACCGCAACAACCTCGGCCGTCAGGCCCACGCGGAGTTCGACAAGTACCGCACGCCCGACGAGAACCGGAAGCTCACCGACCTCTACAACGTGGACATGCTGGGCCGCAGCGGGCTCCAGGACACGTCCGCCGTCGTGATCTCCACGATCCAGCGGATGTACGCGCTGCTCAAGGGCGAGGAGCTGGCGGACGGGCCGGAGACGGACGAGCCGGAGTCGAACGAGGCAGCCGCCGACTCGGGTGAGGAAAAGAAGGTCTCGAACCTGGACGAGACCTACGCGGCGGACGAGCCGGTCACGGTCGAGTACAACCCCGACGTCCCGATCGAGTCCTTCGACGTGATCGTCATCGACGAGTGCCACCGCTCCATCTACGGCCTGTGGCGCGGCGTCCTGGAGTACTTCGACGCCCATCTGGTCGGCCTCACGGCCACGCCCACCCGCCAGACCAAGGGCTTCTTCGACAACAACATGGTGTCGAAGTACACGTTCGAGCAGGCCGTGGCCGACGGCGTCAACGTCGACTTCGACATCGTGCGCCTGAACACGACCCTGCGGGAGGACGGTGGTGCGAAGATCGAGGCGGGCACGACCGTACGCATCCGTGACCGGCAGACGCGCGCTCAGCGTTACGAGGAGCTCGACGAGGACTTCGAGTACACGACTGCGCAGCTCGGCCGCACGGTGATCACCGCAGACGAGATCCGGGCTGTCCTGACGACGTACAGGAACAACTGGGAGCGGTGGTTCCCGGGGCGTGCGGACCTCCCCAAGACCCTGGTCTTCGCGGCGGGCGACGACCACGCGGAGGAAGTGCTGAAGCAGGTCAAGGAGGTCTTCGGCCGGGGCGACGCCTTCGCGAAGAAGATCACGTACCGATCGCGGCAGAACGGGGACGACCCCGACGCGCTCATCAACGACCTGCGCAACTCGCCCAGGCTGCGGGTGGCGGTGACGGTCGACATGATCGCCACGGGTACGGACGTGAAGCCGCTGGAGTGCGTGATCTTCCTCCGGTCGATCAAGAGCCCGGTCCTCTTCGAGCAGATGAAGGGCCGGGGCGCCCGCTCGATCGACGCGGACGAGCTGAAGGCGGTGACGCCGGACGCCGCGCCCGACCTGACGAAGGACCGTTTCGTCCTGATCGACGCGGTGGGCGTCACGGACTCCCCGTTGGTGGACGCCCGGCCGCTTATCCCGGCGGGGGAGAAGAGCGTCTCGCTCGCGAAACTCCTCGACAAGGCGGGGACGCTGTCGCTGACGGCGGACGAGGCGGAGACGCTGGCGCGTCGCCTGGCCCGCATCGAGCGGCAGCTCGGCGATGAGGAGAAGGGCCTCTTGGCCCAGACCTCCGGGGGCGTCAGCCTGGCCGACCTGTCGCGCCGGATCACCGACGCGGTGGACGTGGACACCCAGGACCGAGCCCGCCACGAGGGTGGCCCCGAGCTGGCCAAGAAGCTGGTCCAGGACGCGGTGGCCCCGCTGACCGCCAACCCGGAACTGCGCAAGCTGATCCTTGAGATCCGCCACCAGCAGGACCTGACCTACGACGAGACAACCGAGGTCGGGATCACCGAAATGCGGGAGATACCGCGCTCGGAGCGGGCTCGCAAGGAGCTGGCTGAATGGAACTCGCTGCTTGAGCGGGAGCAGCGGGACGAGAACGCGGCGATTCGCGTGGCGCTCGGTAGCGGGGCTCGTGTCAGTCCGCGCGAGGCGAGGGACGCGCTGAAAGAACTGGCAGGCAGGATCCGCGCGACCAACCGTTCCTGGACGACGGGTGTCCTGTGGGACCACTACGACCAGCTGGGCAAGGCGGCGGCCAGCCCCGGCAAGGAGGCCGGCCTCGGCGACCTGATCCGGCTCATCCGCTTCGAGCTCGGCGCGGACGACGAGCTGCGCCCGTACCGTACGGTGGTCGAGGAGCGCTTCGAGGGCTGGCTGCTGCGGCAGTCGCAGGCGGGCGTGGAGTTCACCGAGGAGCAGGTGTGGTGGCTGGAGCGGATAAAGGACGCCGTCGTCAACGACATCGGCATCGAGCCGGGTGACTTCGGGCACGCGCCATTCACTGAGCGTGGCGGAGGCCGGGGCTTCATGAAGGCGTTCGGGGACAAGGACAAGGCGTTGGAACTGTTGGATGAGCTGAATCAGGAACTGGCTTGAGTGTGAGCGTGGATGGGGAGAGGCAGCTTCCGCATGGGTGGTTCTGGAGCACCCTAGAAAACCTGCTTGCGTGCGAACCGCGCGCCATAACGGATGGACCATTCGGCTCGAACCTGAAATCGGCCCACTACACGGACTCTGGCGCTCGCGTCATCCGGCTCCAGAATGTCGGTGACGGGGAGTTCCGTGATGAGCGTGCGTACATCAGCCTTGAACACTTCGAGACGCTACGAGCCCATGAGGCCATTGCAGGGGACTTGCTCCTTGCTTCGCTGGGAGAGACGTTGCCGCGCGTCGCTATTCTCCCGAAGCTCGATGAACCCGCAATCGTGAAGGCTGACGTTATTCGCGCGAGGCTGCACCGAGAAGTTCTGACCAAGTGGGTTTACTACACCCTGCTTGCGCCGCAGACGCGGGCTTATGCCGGTGCGCTGATCAAGGGGGTTGGGCGACCTCGCTTGGGCATGGCTGCGATGAAGGCCATTCCGATCCCTGTGCCGCCGCTGGCGGAGCAGCACCGCATCGTCGAGGTCCTCGAAGAGCAGCTGTCGCGTTTGGAGGCAGCCCGGCATAGCCTGCTTCGTGTAGAGAGCATGTTGCCGCGCCATAGCAGAGCTCTCAACACCGCAGGCAGCCTTGGGCGCCTTGCCGTTCTTGCTGCAAGTGAGAGTCGCGTAGATCTTGCGGACATTGAGCGCCAGCGGCGGGCTGCTTGGACAGAACAGTTCGGGCAGCGGAAGTATAAGGAGCCCGTTGAGAAAGACGGTGACTTTCTGCTCGAGGTTCCGGATGGCTGGTGTGTAGCGAGCCTTGAGCAAGTCACGAATCCAGTACGCATCATTCGGTATGGAATCCTGAAGCCTAAGGTTCGCGGCCAAGGTGTTGTGCCGTATGTTGAAGTAAGAGACCTGGCTGGCTGCTCGTTGGTCGGCAAGACCCTCAATCGAACGACAACTGAATTGGATGAGCAGTTTTCCGGAGCGAGAACCAAGCCTCGTGACTTGCTAATCGCGGTGAGGGGTTCCTATGAGCGCTCCGCCGTGGTGCCTCCAGAGCTGGATGGAGCGAACATCAGTCGAGATGTTGCTCGAATCGCACCGCTCCAATTTTTGCTTCCCGAGTTCCTTCAGATCTATCTGCAGAGTGAGGCTGCTCAGCGATATTTGAAGGAGAAAGCGCGGGGGGTGGCTGTGAAGGGGGTGAATATTTCAGCTCTGCGAGCTATGCCTGTTCCCGTCCCTCCGATGAACGTGCAGCGCACGCTCGTCGAGGAAGTGCAGGACCAAGACAGCATTGCGAGCGCAGTTTCCATGCAGGTGCAGCGTGCCCAGAGGCGGGCGCGTTCGCTCCGGTCGGCCTTGCTGCGCACGGCGTTCGCCGGGGACTTGGTTCCGCAGGATCCTACGGACGAACCCGCCTCTGCTCTGCTCTCTCGCATCGCCGCCGAAAGAGCAGCGCAACCCAAAGCCAAGAGCACCCGCAAGCCCGCGGACAGGAAGGCGGCTGTACCGCGACCCGCCGCACCCGCTGACCCCGCCCCAGAGCCCACCCCCGCCCCCGCCCTCGCCGTACAGCAGGAGTTCGACCTGTGACCGCCCCAGACAACCAGCAGGCCGTGAGCGAGTCGGGCGTGAAGACGGCCAAGGCCGTTGCGCAGACGAACACGCTCGTCTCGAAGCTCTGGAACTACTGCAACGTCCTCCGTGACAACGGCATGTCCACCATCGAGTACGTTGAGCAGCTTTCCTACCTGCTCTTCCTCAAGATGGTCGACGAGATCGAGAACGACCCGTGGGACGGCCAGGACATGAGTGCCATCGTGCCCGCCGACTACAACTGGAAGTCACTTGTCGGCAAGCGCGGTACCGCCCTGGAGCAGCACTACCAGGCCACACTCCTACATCTTCGCAGCAAGCCCGACACAACCATCGGCACGATCTTTGCCGATGCCCAGAACCGGATCACCAAACCGGCCCTCCTGGAGAAGCTGGTCGTCGAACTGATCGGCCGCGAGGACTGGGCCATGACCGGCACGGACCTCAAGGGCGACGCCTACGAGGGCCTGCTCAACAAGGGCGCTTCGGACACCAAGACCGGTGCCGGCCAGTACTTCACCCCCCGTGCCCTCATCGATGCCATGATCGACGTCGTCCAGCCCGGGCCGGACGACACCATCACGGACCCGGCCTGTGGCACCGGCGGCTTCCTCATCGCCGCGTACTCCTACATTCGCGACCATCACATGAAGAAGATGTCGCTGGACGAGCGGAAGGCCTACGACGAGGGTCGCAAGATCTGGGGCAACGAACTCGTCACCGCCACTGCCCGCCTCGCCGCGATGAACATGCTTCTCCACGGCATCGGCAAGAGCGACGGCCCGAGCCTCATCGATGTAGGCGACGCCCTCGCCGACAAGCCCAGCGGCAAGCACGCCACGCTAGTCCTCGCGAACCCGCCCTTCGGCCGTAAGTCGGCGATCACGGTCATCGGCCAGGACGGCGAGGTCGAGCGCGAGGACATTCAGTACGACCGCGACGACTTCACCGCGACGACCACGAACAAGCAGCTGAACTTCCTCCAGCACATCATGTCGCTCACGGCGGTCAACGGTCGCGCCGCCGTAGTACTGCCCGACAACGTCCTCTTCGAGGGCGGGGCTGGTGAGAAGGTCCGTCGCAAGCTGCTCGACGAGTTCGACCTACACACGATCCTGCGGCTGCCGACTGGCATCTTCTACGCCGGCGGCGTCAAGGCCAACGTCCTCTTCTTCGACAAGAAGCCCCCGCGCGCCGACGGCAAGCCACTCACCACCGAGACCTGGATCTACGACTTCCGGACCGGCCAGCACTTCACGCTCAAGCAGCGCCCGCTGACCCGTGCCCACCTCGATGACTTCGTGACGGCCTACGGAGTCGGCGAGCCCCGGTCGGCCCGCGTGGAGTCCGAGGACGAGAACGGGCCGTTCAAGAAGTTCAGCTACGAGGAACTGATTGCCCGCGACAAGGTCAACCTCGACATCACGTGGATGAAGGATCCCGCTCTCGACGACGCCGACAGTGGTCTGCCGCCCGAGGCCATCGCCGAGGAGATCGTTCGAGATCTCCAGTCCGCGCTGATCGAGTTCACGGCCATCGCCCGCTCCCTGGGCGGCGAGGTCGACGTGCCGGAGGCCGAGGTCGAGTAGCCCGTCAGCCCTCGGACGCGTACGGCACGAAGTCGGCCCAGGCCTCCGGCGAGAGCTGGAGGCGGGGGCCGGCGGTGTGCTTGGAGTCGCGGACGTGGATCGCGCTGGGGGTGGTTGCGACCTCGACGCAGTCGTTCGGATTGTTGCTGTCGCTATAGCTGCTCTTGAACCACGCCAGCTCGGCGGCGTCCTCAGCAGCGGCCTTGCGGATCATGTTTCTCCCACCATTTGCTCGATGAAGGCCAGTGACTCCCGTGCGGTCAGAGCCTCGGCCCGGATGATGCCATAGCGCAGTTCGAGGATCCGGAGCTGCCTGGGGTCGGAGACGGGGCGTCCATTGAACTCGTCGTCCATGCGCCCAACCGCCGTGCCATCCCAGAACTTCAGAACCTGTACTCGCCCTCCCATTCCAGGGTGGTCCCAGCGGTCCATCGGCATCACCTGAATTTCGACGTTCCGCAACTGAGCCACCTCCAGCAGGTGTTCGAGTTGCTGGCGCCACACCATCTTGCCGCCGACCGGGCGCCTCAGTGTCGTCTCTTCCAGGACGAAGCTGAGTTCAGGAGCTGGTGATCGATCGTAGATCGTCTTTCGGGCCATGCGCGCCGCCACTGCCTGCTCCAGCTGGTCTTCCGGGTTCACCGGCCGTCGAGTCCTGAGCAACGCCCAGGCGTACTCCTTTGTCTGAAGCAGGCCATGCAGGTTGTGATTGCCGTACGAGAGCAGCTCTACGGCCTTCGCCTCCAGCTCCGCCAAGTCACGCACCTTCTTCGGATACCGGACCTTCTCCACGTCCTCCTTCATCGCTGCCAGCAGCCCACCCGCCGCCAGCACCTCGTCCGCCTTGTCCAGGAACTCCGGCCGGGGGATCCGCTTGCCGCTCTCCAGCTTGTAGATCATGTCCTCGCCGTACCCGACGGCTTCACCGAACTTGCCCGCCCGCATTCCCACTGCCTCGCGGCGCAGCTTCAACTGCCGCCCGACCGTGGCGACGATCGCGAGCCCCCACTCGTCGTCCGGGTCCACCTCCCAACCCGGTTCGTCCGCCTCGCCCTTGAGGTGTACCGCCTCGTCGTCCACCTGTGTCATTCCGCACCCCTCCGTCGTACGAACGTGCCGCGACGCCCTTGCCCGCACGGTGGTCCAAGACAGCCCGCACACGTCCGGACAGCGCCGGACAGTCACCGTACGCAACAGCGTCGTCACTGTTCACGGTAAGTGGATGCGGCCACTCTGGGTGACGTGATCCAAGAATCCGCTGCCCCCGAGGTCCGATCCGACCGCCCCGTCCGTGACTTCAGCGTGCGGCTGTCTCCCACGCCCCGCGGGGCCCGCCTCGGCCGTCTGCTCGCCGCTGAGCAACTGCGCTCCTGGGGAATCCCGTTGGACCCGGCACGTCAGATCGTCGCGGAACTGTCGGCGAACGCGGCCATCCACGGCCGTGTTCCCGGCCGGGACTTCCGCCTCGACCTGTACGTCATCGCGAACGCCCTGCGCATCGAGGTGACCGACACTCACGGTGATCGTCTGCCGTGTCTCCAGGGCCTCACCCCGGACGCCGAGTCCGGTCGGGGACTGGTCCTCGTCGAGGCGCTCGCCGACCGCTGGGGCGTGACCCCCGGACTGCGTCCGCGCAAAACGGTCTGGGCCGAGCTGAGGCTCGCACCGGAACCCGATGGCCCATGCCCCGGTGCGAGCGGCGGTCTTTCCCAAGGCACCTGACGGGGGAGAAAGAGCCCACCGAGCCACACCCCGACGCCCACCGCTCTCGCCCACGGCCTGCCCCCAAGGGTTCTCGCTAGGGCGGGAGAGCCGTGGCCCCCGCCTGGCCGAAACCCATACGCACCGTTGAACGGGCCTGCGAAGGCCCAGAAGATGGTCATGAGCGCCCCACCTCACCGATCCACGAGGGACCGGGCGGATGGCGCGGTGCCGGCGTTTCGGGGCCGGTGGAACGGGGGCTGAGCGGTGCTGGTGGCTGGCGACGCGATCGTGAGCGGTGTCCGATGAGGAACCGGATGCAGGTCGCGCTCCAGGTCATGCTGGCGCTGGTCGCCTGCTTACTCGGGATCGCCACCAACTACGCGACCAGCACCGACAAGGCTCCCTGGGCACTGGAGGCCATTCAGCGGTTCTCCGTTCCGGCCATCGGCGTGCTGATCGTGGCGCTTGTGGTCGGGCAGGTCGTCGTCTACCGGCTGGAGAATCCCGCACCGCCCCGGATCGAGTGGCCGCGTGAGCGGGTTCCCTACCCGGGCCTCGACGCGTTCGATGAGGACGAGGCCGCCGTCTACTTCGGCCGGGAGGCACAGGCTGCCGAACTGACTCGCAGGCTGCACGCCACCGCGACCCGCCCCGCGGAACGGTTCCTCGTGCTGGTCGGGGCGTCCGGGAGCGGTAAGTCCTCGCTGGTCAGAGCGGGGGTGATGCCCCGGCTTCGGGAACGTCGCTGGACCGTCGTCCCGGCCTTCGCCCCTGGCCCCAACCCGCTGGGCGCCCTCGCGGGGGCGCTGGCGGCCACCGCCGACGAGCAGGAACCGGCGAGCACCATACTGCGCAGGCTGCGCCAGGGGCCGGACGCGCTGCGAGCCGAGCTGACGCGGCTGCGCGGCGGCAGGTTCCGCCGGATACTGCTCGTGGTCGACCAGTTCGAGGAGGTCGTCACCCTCGCGGGGGAGCGTGAACGAGCCCAGTTCCTCGCAGCGCTGCGCACCTGCGTGGAACAGGATCCGGCGGTCCGCGTACTGGTCACTGTCCGGGTGGATCTGCTCGGACGGCTCCTCGGCACCGGACACGCGGAACTTCTTCAACACCCCGTTGCAATCGGCACGTTGGGCCGAGCACAGCTCGCCGAAGTCGTGGAGCGACCCGGGGCCCTCGTCGGCCTCAGCTTTGAGCCTGGGGTCGTCGACACCATCGTGAGCGAGACCGGGACGGACGATGCCCTGCCGTTGCTCGCCTACCTCCTCCAGGAGCTGTACTTCGCCTCCGGACCTGGCGGGAGGGTGACCGAGGACCTGTACCGGCGGCTCGGCGGAGTGGCGGGCGCGCTGGCGCGCCAGGCGGACAACACCGTGACCGGGCTCGGTACGGGCGTGGGCATCGACTTCGTCCTCCGCGTCCTGCTCAGGTTCGTCACGGTCGAGGGCCAGGACGTGGCCCGCCGTCATGTGCCGCTGTCCGAACTCGACGAGCGGGACCGTCAGGTCGTCGATGCCTTCGTCGAGGCACGGTTGCTGCGCACCGACGTCTCGGGCGGCGACTCCGCAACCAGCGGCGAGCCCTGGGCGCAGGTGACGCATGAGGCCCTGTTCCGCCAGTGGGCCCCGCTGCGGCAGGAGGTCGAGGCACGGACTGAACGACTACGCGAGCGCGCCGAACTCGAGCGGTGGGCGGCCGACTGGGAGCGGGCCGGACGCAGCGACGACTATCTCCTGACAGGCGAACGCCTCACGGCGGCCCGGCGCTGGCTCGAGGCGCTGGAGGAATCCGGGCAGGCATCCGCACCCGCCCGCGGCCTCGTCGAATCCTCGCAGCGCCGCGACCTGACCTTCCTGAGCCGGGTCTCTGACAGCATCGGCCGACACGTTCTCCTGAGCGCGGAGAGCGAACCGGAGCGCTCCCTGCTGCTCTCACTCGCAGCGCTCGGGGAGTGCGCGCCCACGCCCTCGGCCAGGCGGGGGCTGATGGCGGCGCTGGCGGCAAGTCACCTCCGCTCCCGGCTCGACGGACACACGGACACCGTCCGGCACATCGCCTGGTCACCGGACGGGCGCATGCTGGCCACAGCGTCCAGGGACGGCACGGCCCGCGTTCACGACGCGCGGTCCGGCCGCACACTTCTGGTGCTGCCGTGCGACGGCGTCATGGTCGAGTCCGTCGCCTGGTCACCGGACTCGGCGAGAGTGGCAACCGCCGGCCGCGAGCGTGTCGTACGGATCTGGGATGCGGCCTCGGGGGAGCCGGTCCGGCTGCTCACCGGCGCCGGAGACCTCAACAGGCAGGTGGCCTGGTCGCCGGACGGCCGACAGATCGCGGCAAGCTCCAAGGACCGGATCGTAAGGGTCTGGGAGGCCGATACAGGGCGGCTCGTGCACGAACTGCGTGGGCACGGCGAGGACGTGTGGGGTGTGGCGTGGGCGCCGGACGGCAGCCGCCTCGCCTCCGCCTCACACGACCAGACCGCGATCGTGTGGGACCTGACGACCGGGACGGCTACCACCACGCTCACCGGGCACTCGGACTTCGTCGAGGGCATCGCCTGGTCGCCGGACGGACGACACATCGCCACCGGCTCCGGGGACCACACCGCCCGGATCTGGGACGCCGTGACCGGCGACCTGCGCCTGTTGCTGCGAGGACACACCGACTACGTGTGGAACCTGGCCTGGTCGCCGGACGGGCGAATGCTGGCCAGTGCCTCCTCCGACCGCACCGTGCGCATCGTCGGCACCGAGGACGCCAAGGTCCTGGCCGTGCTGCGTGGCCACGCCGACACCGTGTGGGGCGTCGCCTGGTCACCCCGCGGGACCATGCTCGCCACCAGCTCCACCGACGGCACCGGCATGGTGTGGGACCTGCGCCCGCGTGGCGCCGAGGCCGTACTGGCCGACGGGCACCACGGCCCGGTGAACCAGGCCGCGTGGTCCGGCGACGGCGGCCGTTTCGCCACAGCCTCGGACGACGGCACCGTACGGGTGTGGGACGCGGTCACCGGCGTCCCGGCCGGTCCCGTGATCGAGTTGGAGGACCGGGTCTGGGCCGTCGCCTGGGCTCCGGAAGGGGAAAGGCTCGCTTTCAGCACCAACGACGGCCTGTTCCGGATCGTTGACGGACGCGGCGGCACGCTGTTCGAACGCCACGGAGAGGTTGTCGAGGGGTGCGCGTGGTCCCCGAACGGTGGCCGGATCGCCACCGGCGGCCACGACGGCACTGTGCGCGTCCTGTCCGCGCAGGACGGGGCCGAGTTGCTGAAGTTGACGGAACACCAGGACTGGGTGGGGCGCGTGGCCTGGTCGCCGAGCGGACGACTGCTCGCCAGTTGCTCCGACGACCGTACGTGCCGACTGTGGGACATCGGCGAGGGACGGCAGTTCACCGTGCTGCGCGGCCACGACAACTACGTGGAGGACGTGGCCTGGTCCCCGGACGAGACGAGGATCGTCACCGCTTCCGGCGACTGGACGGCCGCCGTGTGGGACGTCGTCACCGGACGGCGCGTCGAAGTGCTGAAGGGCCACGAGGGGCGGCTTCGGGCCGTCGCCTGGTCGCCCGACGGCCGGCACATCGCCACCGGTGCCGACGACCGCACCGTACGGGTGTGGTCTGCCATCACCCTTGAGGAGATCGCCGTCGTCGGTGTGCACCAGGACAAGGTGACCTCCGTGGCGTGGTCCCCGGACAGCACACGGCTGCTCACGGGATCGGCCGACGGGACGGCGCGGGTGTGGCAGGCGGAGCCGGACTACGACCGGTTGGAGGCCACAGCCCGAGGAAGGGTCTTCCGTACCCTCACCCAGGAGGAACGGGGACAGCACTTGCTACCGCTCGACCCGGCGTGACCGTGTGATCAGTAGGCACCTTCGACTGTTCGATCCTCGGTGCGGACCAGGTAGTCGTCCGGGTCCAGGCCCATGGCCTTGCGCTCGGGCGACGACCAGTACAGCGCGTTGCGCTCGGCGAAGGTCTCCGGGCCTTCGTACGAGATCAGCCAGACGAACTGGTTGCGCCCCCGGTCCACCCAGGCCCCTCCGATGGTGAACCCCAACTCCAGTCGCAACGGCACGATTTCCTCCCGCCACCGCTCCACCCATTCGTCGAGCAGGCCGTCCCGGACGGTGTACGTACGCAGCTGTGTGGTCTTCGGCATGAAGACATCTTCGCCGGAGGGAGGGCTGTGGGACCACGAGTCGGCATGGGGCCCGGCAGGCCCCGGTCATCTACCTGCTGCCAGGACGCTTCAGCACGTCAACGGACCCGAGCGAAGCTGGACCGCCGCCGGAACCCGACTTCTCGTGCTCCGGGGTAAGTGGCGCTCTCTCCAAAGGACCACGACGGCGATGAAAGGACCCGACCAAGCCCCACCCCTCCCGCCCGCAGCGCAAACTCACTCACGCGAGTGAATATGCCAACTGGTATGGATTTCGGGCGGGTTGTCTGCCTTACGCTCAGCGAAGCGCAGCACCACCACACCACCGCAGACATGCGACGGCCCCCGCCGGGACGGCAATCCCAGTGCGAGGGCCTGACCACCGAGGAAGAGGAAGCTTCCCGATGGACACGGAAAACCCTAGCGCGCCTTCGTGCGCCGAGTCCCGTACCCCACGCAAAAACCACCCCCACGCGGGCGGACTCACCCACGACAACGCCCGCCACACCACCCGCTTCACGGTGATCGGCAACCACCTCGCCCAACACCAGGAGCTGTCGCTCCTCGCGATCGGCCTGGGCGTCCACATCCAGTCGCTCCCCAAGGGCGCCCGAGTCGACATCAAGACCCTCACCGCCCGCTTCCCCGAGGGCGCGACCCGTATCGCCGCCGCCCTGCGCGAACTGGAGACCCACGGCTACCTCCGCCGCGAACGCTCCCGCATCCCCGGCGGCCGGATCATCACCCGCACGATCTCCTGCAACCGCCCCGGCCACAACGAACGCCGTCCGGCAGCCGCCGATCACGCCAACGCCCCAGCAAACCCCGACAAGCCCAAGAAGCGCACACCACGCAAGCCACTGCCCGCCGTCCCACGTCCGGCCTGCCCTGCCCCCGCTCTCCTCCAGACGGCCACCGACCTCCTCGCCGGCCTCCGCCGTCACGACCCCTGTCTTTTCCTCTCCGCCTGCGACGTCGCCCACCTCGCCCCCGGCGTTGCCGCCTGGCTGGAGCGGGATGTCACCCCCGCCGCCGTAAGCCGGGCACTCAGCGACGACCTTCCGCCCGAAGGCGTCCGTCGTCCTGCCGCCTTCCTGGCCCACCGCCTTGCGGCCCTGCTGCCACCCCCACCGCCGTTCCGTGAGCCGGCAACTCCTCCGCCGGCCGCTCTCCACCGGATGAGGAACTGCGACGGCTGCGACCGAGGCATCCGCTCGCCCGAGCCGGGCGCACGCTGCCGCGACTGTCAGGAACTGTCGCCAGCGGCCTTCTGAAGACCCACCAAGCTAAGGAACCACATGGTCAACTCGCCCCACGAGGTGATGCACCGCATCTTTCAGGAGTACCCCGGTCTGTTCGCCGGTGTCTCCAAGGTGCTTGGCCTCCCGTTCGTCCCGCCCAAGCGCGTGACGGTTCTGCCAACCGATCTCACCGAGATTCAGCCCGTCGAGCGCCGTGTCGACACGCTGCTGCGTTTCGAGGGCGACGAGACGTTCTTGCTGGCTGTCGAAGCGCAGAGCGCGAAGGATCCGAACAAGCCCGCCAGCTGGGCCTACTACCTCTCCTTCTTGTACACGAAGTACAAGATCCCGCCTCTGCTGTTGGTCGTCTGCCAGGACCGGCCCACCGCGGAGTGGGCTGCGCGACCGATGGTCCTCGGGCCCGAGTATTGGCCATCCCTCACTCTGCGCCCGCTCGTGGTCGGCCCGCACAACATGCCCTTGATCACCGATCCGGACGATGCGCGCGCCGACTTTGCGCTGGCTGCGCTGTCTGCCATCACCCACGCGAAGGAACCGGATGTCGGTGGGATACTGAAAACCCTGTCCACCGCACTGCACGACGCTCCCGAGGCTGTCGTCGTCACGATCGTCGAATTCATCGCTCAAGGCCTCGGTGGCAACCGTCGGGCCGCGGAACAATGGAGGAACCTGGTGGCTGTGGACCTTTCCCCGTACAAGTCGTACATCTTCGAAGAGTTCCGTGACGAGGGTCGGGCCCAGCGGGGTGCCGAGGACATCGTGCTCGTCCTGGAGGCGCGTGGCCTCGACGTTCCCGACGAGGTCGGCGAACGGATCACCGGCTGCGACGACCCCAACCTCCTGCGCCGCTGGCTCACTCGTGCCGTCACAGCGGCGTCCGCCGAAGACATTTTCACCGGGCCTGAAGGCGAAGCCTGACCTCCGCGGGAGCCGTCGAGCCCGACCTGCCCGGGCTCGACGGCTCCCGCACCCGGACGAGCACGATCCGGAAACCGAGGCACCGGAATCGGCCACCTTGCTCGGCGCGGCCCCTTCTCGCTTGACTGCCCCCTGTGCGGTTCGGGAATCGTGCACGTAGAGATCGTGACGGAGAGTTCCCCGGGGGTTATCTATGGCCGTTCCCAGACCGCAGACGCGTCAGTTCGAGGCGTTCATGACGAACCTGTCGTACGCCCGGCGCATGGTCGAGGCGGGCAAAATGCTGACCCCTTTCAAGTCGCCCACGATCGATATCGACGATTTCTACCGGGCGGCGTGGGTCCAGGCGGTCGCCGCCATCGACCACTGGCTGCACGAAGAGGTGCTGCGCCGTGTTGCCGAGCTGGCGGCCAAGGACAGCCCCGACATGCCGTACCAGCTGCGTGTCTACGAGTTGCCGCTGCACAGGGTCGAGGCGGTGCGGCGCGGTGACGTCACCCTTTCCGAGGCTGTTGTCGAGCATCTCCGGGACAAGTTGGCGGCTCAGTCCCTCCAGCATCCCGGAAAGATTTCCGAGGTGCTGAAGCTCGTCACGGAAAAGAAGGTCTGGTATCTGTCCGCCGGGTGGATCAACGATGCGTTCTTTCAGGGCCGCACCTCGTTGAACGAGAAGACCCTTCGCAGTCGCTATCTGGAGATCACCCAGCGGCGCAACAAGATCGCTCACGATGCCGACCTGATCGACGGCGACCTGGAACAGCGCCGCTCCATCGATGAGGCGAGTGTGAACGACGCCGTCGACTGGATCGAGCGCATCGCCCTCGCCATCGCCCACGTACTCGACGACGAGGGGGGACAGACGGCCGGGTAGGCGGTGGGGACAGGTGCCTCGTTACCCGCTGCCCACCGCCCTCATGGTGGTGGTCCAGGACCACGCCACCGCCGCGTGGGCCCAGCGACCGGTGGCCAGCGGCCCTCCCGGGCTGCCCACCCTCACCATCAGCCCCCTCGTGGCGGGGCCCCACAACATGCCGGTGATCACCGACCCGGCCGAAGCCCACGAGGACCTCGTACTGGCCACACTCGCCGCCATCACACACGCGGGCGATCCGGCCATTGCTGACATACTGAAAGCCCTGTCCACCGCGTTGCAGGACGAGCCCGAAGTCGTCGCCGACCCCATCATCGAACTCATCGCACAGGGCCTGGGCAACCGCCCGGCCAAAGAGCTCTGGAGGAATCTGGTGGCCGTGGATCTTTCCTTCTACAAGTCGTACATCGCGGAGGAGATCCGCGACGAAGGCCGCGAGGAAGGCCTTGAGGAAGGCCTTGAGAAGGGCCGTGCTCTGGGCCGCGCGGAGGACATCCTGTTCGTTCTGGAACAGCGCGGCATCGAGGTACCCGACGAGACCCGCGACCGGGTCATCGACTGTGACGACCCCGAGATCCTGCGTCGCTGGTTTGCGCGGGCTCTCACCGCCCCGACAGTCGAAGACATCTTCGACAACGAGTAGGCGTGGCCGTGGATCTTTCCTTCTACAAGTCGTACATCGCGGAGGAGATCCGCGACGAGGGGCGCGTCAGCACCTACGGCACGGCCGTCCTGACCGTCCTGGAGCAGCGCGGCATCGATGTGCCGGCCGACGCACGTCAGCGGATCGCGGACTGCGGGGATCTCGAGATGCTGCACGCCTGGCTCCTCCGCGCCGCCACCGCCACATCCGCCGCCGAGATCTTCGGAGACGAGCTGGCCTCGTAGGGTGGCCCCATGAAGGAACTGCCCGCCCGGCGTCTGTTGCTGGTGCACGCGCACCCGGACGACGAGTCGATCAACAATGGCGTGACCATGGCCAGGTATGCCGCCGAGGGTGTGCACGTGACGCTGGTCACCTGCACGCTCGGCGAGCGCGGCGAGGTCATCCCGCCGGAACTGCGGCACCTCACCGGGGCCGAGCTCGGCGCGCACCGGCTGCGTGAGCTCACCGCCGCCATGGCCGAGCTCGGTGTCGACGACTTCCGGCTGCTCGGCGGCGTGGGGCGGTACGGCGACTCCGGGATGATGGGCCTGACGGACAACGACGACCCCGCCTGTTTCTGGCAGGCCGACCTCGACGAAGCCGCAGCGTCCCTCGTCGAGGTGATCCTCGAGGTACGCCCCCAGGTCCTCGTCACCTACGACGACAACGGCGGCTACGGCCACCCCGACCACATCCAGGCCCACCGCGTCGCCCTGCGCGCGGTGGAGCTGGCCGAGGGCGTGGCCGAGGGCGCCGGGTGGCGCATCCCCAAGGTGTACTTCAACCGCGTCCCGCGCTCCGTCGCCGAGGCCGCCTTCGCCCGGCTCCAGGAGGAGCTGCCGAAGCTGCCCTTCACCGCGAGCGCCGTCGTCTCCGACGTACCGGGTGTCGTGGACGACGACCGCGTCACCGCCGAGATCGACGGCGGCGAGGGCGCCGGTGCGTACGCCGCCGCCAAGGCCGCCGCGATGCGCGCGCACGCCACGCAGGTCGAAGTCGCCCCCGGCGAGCGGTACTTCGCCCTCTCCAACGACCTGGCGCAGCCCCTCTTCGCGACCGAGTACTACGAACTCGTACGCGGCGAGCCCGCGCAGAGCCGGGAGACCGATCTCTTCGCCGGCCTCTCCGGCGTCTCCCGCATCGCCGGAACCGAGGGAGTCGCCTGATGTCCGACCGTGGTTCGATGCTCGCCCAGCCGCTGAGGATGCCCCCCGCCGGACGGGTCGCCGCCTATCTGGGGCTCGTGCTGCTCGGCGTGGTGGCCGGTCTCGCCGGGGCGCTCGTCCAGGCCGGCTGGTTCCCGGGTGGACTGCTCCTCGCGCTCGTCGGCGCGGCCGGTCTCTTCGTCGGCGGGGCGCGCGCCCTGAACACCCGCGCCGGAGCCGTCGCGCCGGCCGCCGGCTGGATGGTCTCCGTCATCCTGTGCACCGCGGGCCGTCCCGAGGGCGACTTCCTGTTCGGCGCGGGAGGCGGCTCCTACCTCTTCCTGCTCGGTGGCATGGCACTTGCTGTGATCTGTGCCACGATTGGTTTGGGGCGGCAACCGGGCGGCGATGGCGTCCGACTTGGCAAGTGACGTACCACTTCACCCTGACGGGTCCGTGGGAGTCCCGTGTGGGTTTCCCCGGCGGTCGTGGGATACGGGCCAGAAGTGGCCAGTATGGTGGTGCGCGCCGCCGAGCTGCCCGTGAGGTCGTGGCGGGCGGCGGAGCCAACCTGGAGAACCTGCCTTGAGTCGTGAAACTGACAGTCCGTCCTCCGGGCCCAACGGGTCCAACGGGCGCGGCGGAGCCGCATACCCCTCGGGCACGCCGCCGTACGGCACCCCTGTGGTGTCCGACGGCGGTGCTGACGCGGGCCGTTCGGCCGCGCAGCCGGAGGACCGTAAGACCGAGACCACGCTGACGACGCGGATCCGCATCAACATCCCCGGATCGCGGCCGATTCCGCCGGTCGTCGTGCGTAAACCCGTCGCGGACGCCGAGAGCGCGAACGCGGGCGCGGGCGACGGCAGTCCCAACAGACGTGCCCGCACGGGCCCCGACACGCAGTCGGCGGCTCCCGCGGGCCCCGTCGGGTCCGTCGGTTCCGTCGCGTCGGAGACCGCCTCGTTCGAGCTGCCCGCAGAACCCGTGCCCGGCGCCGACGAGAAGACGAGCGACTGGTTCGCGCCACGCAAGTCCGGACCCGCCAAGGGCGGTCAGGGCGGCGGCTCCACCAACGGAGCCGGTCTGCCGGGCGGTTCGGCCGCCGGGACGAGTGCGCCCGCGAGCAGCAGCCCACAGGGCCCCGCTGCCGGCGCGCCCGGCGGCGCGCGGCCGGGCGCCGGGCGTCCCGGTGGCGTGGTCGGCTCCATGAGCGTGCCCGGCGGCGCCCGCTCCGGCGGCACCAACGGCGCGGGGCTGCCCGGCGGCGCCACCGGTGGTCCCGTGGCTCCGGGACACGGCGGCGGCACGGGCTCCTTCGACGTGACCGAGGCGCTCGCCGCGGGCCCCCTGGGCAACGGCTCCCGCCCGGGCCAGGCACCGGCTCAGAGCCAGACCCCTGGTCAGGGGCAGCTCCCGCAGGGCCAGGGCCAGCTTCCCCAGGGCCAGGGCCAGCTCCCGCAGGGTCAGGGGCCAGGGCAGCAGGGTGGCGGCGCCGAGTCGCGTCGCGACAACCTGCCGTACTTCTCCGACAACGGCCAGAACGGCCAGAGCCACCAGAACGGGCACGGCAACCAGAACGGGCAGGGCGGCTTCCCGGCCGGTCCCGGTGGCTCGTACGACTTCAACGGGCCGGACGGACCCGGCGGTCACGGCGGCCTGGGCGGCCCGCAGGGCGGTCCCGCGGGCCCGACCGGCGGCCCGGTCACCGGCGACGGCCCGATGATCCCCCCGATGGGCGGCGGCGCGATCGGCGCTGCGGGCGCCCCCGGCGGGACCCGCGTGCCCGGCGCGCCGACCGCGCCCGGCGGCCCTGGCGGCCCTGGCCACCCCAACGGCCCCCGAGGCCGCGGCGGCCCCGGCGGCCCGCGTTCCACCGCCCCTGGAGCCCCCGGCGCTCCCGGCGCTCCCGGTGGGCCCGGCGCTCCTGGCGGACCCGGTGTCGGTGCCGGCACCGGTCGGCTCCCCGGTGGGGGACTGAGCGACGACACCGCGATCCTCACCCCGCAGAAGCCCGCCCCCGAACCGGGCGCGGGCGGCTACGGCGGCAGGCCCGTCGACAACGTCTCGGGGCACACCGTCACCAGCGGCATCCCCGTCGTGCCCTCCGGCGGGCCGGGCGGCGGCGCCACGCGCGCCGACGGGCCGGTGCCGCACACCCCGCCGAACGGGACGGCCACGGTCCCGCAGAGCGCGTCCGGGGGCGGCGACTCCAAGAAGAAGAAAAAGAAGAAGGGCCGCAGCAAGCTGCCCCTGCTGGGCGGCCTGGTGGTCGTCGCGGGCGTCGGTCTCTACGGCGCCGGCCTGCTGATGAACCACTCCGACGTGCCCAAGGGCACCACCGTGCTCGGCGTCGACATCGGCGGCGGCACCCGCGACGACGCCGTCAAGAAGCTCGACGACGCCTTCGACAAGCGGGTCGCCCAGCCGCTGAAGCTGTCCGTCGGCGGCGGCACCGTCACCCTCAAGCCGGACCAGTCGGGCCTGCAGTTCGACATGCAGGCCACGGTCGACGACGCCGCCAAGAGCGACTACAACCCCGTCTCCGTGATCGGCTCGCTGTTCGGGCAGCACCGTGAGGTCGAGCCCGCGATGCCGGTCGACGAGGAGAAGCTCCAGGCCGCTCTGGAGAGCGCGGCGGGCGGCTCCGGCTCCGCCACCGACGGCACGATCAAGTTCGAGTCCGGCAAGGCCGTCGCCGTCTACGGCAAGGCGGGCAAGGGCATCGACGCGTCGAAGGCCGAGTCGGCCGTGGTCGACGCCTACCGCAGCCAGGTCGAGACCGGCACGACCACCCCGGTGATCGTGCCGACGACGACCAGGCAGCCCACGGTGTCCAACGCCGAGGTCGACCGCATGATGAAGGAGTTCGCCGAACCGGCGATGTCCGGCAAGGTCACCCTCCAGACCAAGGACGGCGTGCACCGGATCTCCTTCAGCCCGAAGAACTCGCTGTGGAAGTTCCTCCAGGTCAAGGCGATCAACGGCAAGCTCGTCGAGAGCTACGACCAGACCGCCCTGAAGGAGCTGTACGGCAGCACCTTCGACACGGTGCTGATCACCCGCGGCACCGGTCAGAAGACTCCCGTCACGGTCCAGGACGTCATCGGCGCCCTGCGCCCGGCCCTGAAGAGCGAGACGAACCGGACCGCGATCATCGAGACGAACCCCAGCTGACCCGACGCAGTGCCGTATGACATCTGTCATGCGGCACTGCGGACGGCCGACACTGCCGCCCGCCCGCCCCCCGGCGCGACGATTGCCGTCATGACGACGACGACAGCGCCGGTGGTCGGGTTCGACCAGGTGAGCAAGAGTTTCGGTGAGGTGCGGGCCGTGGACGGCCTCAGCCTCACCCTGCGCCCGGGGGAGACCGTGGCGCTGCTCGGCCCCAACGGGGCGGGCAAGTCCACCACCCTCGACCTGCTGCTCGGCCTCAAGCACGCCGACAGCGGCGCCGTCCGCCTCTTCGGCACCACCCCGCGCGAGGCGATCGTCGCCGGCCGCGTGGGCGCGATGCTGCAGAGCGGCGGCCTGATGGACGAGGTCACGGTCGCCGAGCTGGTCCGGCTCGCCTGCGCCCTGCACCCCAAGCCGTACCGGCCCGCCGACGTGCTGGCCCGGGCCGGCGTCACCCAGATCGCCGACCGCAAGGTCGACAAGCTCTCCGGCGGCCAGGCCCAGCGGGTCCGGTTCGCCCTCGCCACCGCAGGCGACAGCGACCTGATCGTCCTGGACGAGCCCACCACCGGCATGGACGTCACCACCCGGCAGGCGTTCTGGGCCACCATGCGCGAGCAGGCCGACCAGGGCCGCACGGTCCTGTTCGCCACCCACTACCTCGAAGAGGCCGACGCCATAGCCGACCGCGTCCTGGTCCTGCACCGGGGCCGCCTCCTGGCCGACGGCACCGCGGCCGAGATCAAGGCCAAGGCCGGCGCCCGCAGGATCGCCTTCGACCTGGAGGGCGACATCGACGAGGCCGCCCTGCGCGCCCTGCCCTTCCTGACGACGATCGACGTATCCGGCCGGACCGTCCGCATCCAGTCCGCCGACGCCGACGCCACCGTCCACGCGGTCTACGGCCTCGGCCTCTACCCCCGCAACCTCGAAGTCGCCGGGCTCGGCCTGGAGCAGGCCTTCGTGGCCCTCACCACCGCCGAGGAGGCGAAGTCGAAGTGAACGGCCTGATCAAGCTGGAACTCATCCGCGCCCTGCGCAACCGCAAGTTCCTGTTCTTCTCGGTGATCTACCCGTCGGTCCTGTTCCTGCTCATCGCGGGCAGCTCCGACAGCACGCAGAAGATCGACGGCACCGGCCTCACCCTCCCGACCTACATGATGGTCTCGATGGCCTCCTTCGGCGCCCTCACGGCCGTCCTGATGGGCAACAGCGAGCGCATCGCCAAGGAACGCCAGAGCGGCTGGGTACGGCAACTGCGCCTGACCACCCTCCCCGGCCGCGGCTACGTCCTGGCGAAGACCGCGAGCGCCGCCGTGGTCAGCCTCCCGTCCATCGTCGTGGTCTTCGCCGTCGCCGCGGTCGTGAAGGACGTACGGCTGGACGCCTGGCAGTGGCTGGCGCTGACCGGCTCCATCTGGGCCGGCAGCCTCGTCTTCGCCGCCCTGGGCGTGGCGATCGGCTACCTCGCGAACGGGGACGCGGTCCGCCCGATCACGATGATCACCTACTTCGGCCTGTCGATCCTGGGGGGACTGTGGATGCCCACGACGACCTTCCCGACCTGGCTGCAGGACATCGCCAAGTGGGTGCCCACGCACGCGTACGCTGCCCTGGGGCAGGCGATCGAACAGAGCCAGGCCCCGCATGCCAAGGACATCGTCATCCTGGTCGTCTTCTTCGCCCTGTTCACGGGCGGCGCGGCCTGGCTGTACCGGAAGGACACGCTGAAGGCGTGAGTGCCATGACGGACTACCACCTGTCCGAGGAGGCCCGGCGGCGGCCGCTGATCCCGCTGGGCCAGGTGGCCCGCAACCGGCGTGAGCTGTGGCGGCGCAAACTGCTGTGGATCGGCGTCTGGCTGGTGTTCCTCAGCTCGCCGGTCCACGACCTCCTCTCCGGCCACCACACCACCGGCGGCACGGTCGCCGGCTGGGTGGGCCTGGCCGTGTTCGTCGCCCTCTACCTGTCGCTGCTGTTCCGGGACATGGGGGCGACTCCCTATCCGACGAAGCTCGTCGCCGGTCTCATCGCCGCGATGGCGGTGCTCGCGACCGTCCTCGGCCTCACCCTCGGCTCCTCATGGCTCGGCATGTACTGCTACGTCTCCGTGGCCTGCGGGATGGTGCTCCCGGTGCAGGTGGCGCTGTGGACGATCCCGGGCACGGGCGCGCTGCTGCTCCTCGTCGGCCTGCGCACCGACGAGGAGGAGGCGCTCAACCTCCTCCTGCTGGTCGTGCTCATCGGCTTCGCGATGACGGGCGTCAGCCAACTCGTCCGCACCACGGTGGAGTTGCGCAAGGCCCGCGCCACGGTCGCCCAACTCGCCGCGAACGAGGAACGGCTGCGCCTGGCCAGAGACCTGCACGACCTCCTCGGCCACTCCCTCTCCCTCATCACCCTCAAGAGCGAGCTGGCCGGCCGGATGCTCCCCGACCACCCCGACAAGGCGGCCCAGCAGGTCGCCGACATCGAACAGGTCAGCCGCCAGGCCCTCGTCGACGTCCGCGAGGCCGTCACCGGCTACCGGCGCCCCCGTCTGGCCGCCGAACTCGCGGGCGCTCAGGTCGCGTTGACGGCCGCCGGCATCACCGGGGCGATCCCGGCCGAACCGGACCTCGACGGCGTCCCCGAGGACACCGAGTCCGCGCTCGCCTGGGCCCTGCGCGAGGCGATCACCAACGTCGTACGCCATAGCGGCGCCGCCCGCTGCACGGTGGATTTGGTGCGCCGCCAGACCCTCGACGGCCCCGTCGTCGAGCTCTCCGTCGAGGACGACGGCCCCGGCGGCTCGGGCAAGGGCCCCGGCAACGGCCTCACCGGTCTGACGGAACGCCTGGAGAAGGCGGGCGGCACCCTGGAGGCGGGCCGGGTCAAGCACGGCTTCCGGCTGACCGCCCGGGTCCCGGCAGGACCTGTGGCCCCCGTAGGATCCCGCACATGAGTGGTGGCACGATCAAGGTCCTCCTGGCCGAGGACCAGTCGATGGTCCGCGAGGCCCTGGCGGCCCTGCTCGGCCTGGAGGACGACATCGAGGTGGTCGCCCAGGTGGCCCGCGGCGACGAGGTCCTCGCGGCCGCCCACGCCCACGACGTCGACGTGGCGCTCCTCGACATCGAGATGCCGGGCTGCACCGGCATCGAGGCCGCGGCCCAACTCCACAAGGAACTCCCGGGGCTGAAGCTGGTCGTCCTCACGACCTTCGGCCGCCCCGGCTACCTGCGCAGCGCCATGGAGGCCGGCGCCGACGCCTTCCTCGTCAAGGACGCCCCCGCCGCGCAGCTCGCGGAGGCGGTCCGCAAGGTCCTGGCGGGCGAGCGGGTCATCGACCCCACGCTCGCGGCAGCGGCCCTGGCCGGGGGCGCCAACCCGCTGACCGACCGCGAACGCGAGGTCCTGCGCGCGGCGGCCGACGGCTCGACCAACGCGGAACTGGCGGCGGCCCTGCACCTCTCCCAGGGCACGGTCCGCAACTACCTCTCCACGGCAATCCAGAAACTCGCGGTACGCAACAGGGCGGAGGCGGTAAGAACCGCAAGAGAGAAGGGCTGGCTGTAAAGCCCGAGTTGCGGGGGGCCGTGTAAGCAACGCCAGGAGCAGTACACCTAGGGGCGCGGGGAACTGCGCGACCAGCCACAACGTGCCGGCACTAGCACGACGGCAGAACCCCCACAGCGCTGAGGCATCAGTTCAGCATCGCCCGCGCAGCGAACGCCTCCTTGCGCACCCGCTCCGCGGCCTCCTCGTCCACGACCTCCACCAGCCCCGCGTACTCCTCCAACTCCGCGGCTCCGCCCAGGAAATCCCCCCGCCGTACCAGCAACTGCCCCTTCTCGTACCGCAATCTGGCCGGATGCGAGGGCACCGCCAACGCCAGCTCCACGGCCCACAGGGCGACATCCGACCGCTCCGGGCGCGCCGCGGCCCATGACCGGATGTTGTTCAGAATCCGCGTCACCACCTCCAACGGCTCGGCCGGCGTCAACATGGACGGCTCCAGAGGCGCCCCCGTCGCCCCGGCGACGAGCAGCTCCGCGTCGCCGCCCGACAGCACCCGCCCTCCGTCGAAGGGATCGACGAGCACCTGCCGTTCGAGGTCCGTGGGCGGCCCGAACCCCACCACGAAGTGCCCCGGCAGCGCGACCCCG
The DNA here is from genome assembly GCF_055581185.1 of Streptomyces sp. NPDC031474. Taxonomy (NCBI): domain Bacteria; kingdom Bacillati; phylum Actinomycetota; class Actinomycetes; order Kitasatosporales; family Streptomycetaceae; genus Streptomyces; species Streptomyces sp. NPDC031474. The sequence goes on along the minus strand of NZ_JBVIJX010000015.1, from coordinate 279,744 downwards.
TACACCGGCGCCCCGGCCCGCCGCGCCACCTCCACCCACACCACCGACAGCAGGATCGGCAGCCCCCGCCGCCGTACCAGCACCTGGTGCAGCAGCGACGACTCCAGCCGGTCGTAGTCCGCGGCGGAGCCGGCGAACCCGTACCCCTCGCCGAGCAGCTCCCGCAGCGCCACCGCCCACGCCCGGGGACCGCCCGGCCGGTACGGCAGCTGCCCCGCCAGCCGGTCCAGCTCGATCTGGGCGGCGTCCAGACCGGCCTCGTCCAGCTGCGGGTCGGCCGCCGCGCCGATCAGCAGGCACAGCAGGGCCAGATCGGGCCGCTCGGCCCGCGCCTCCTCGGCGAACCGCCGCCGCACCTCACCGAAGTCGAACCCGGCCTCGAACCCGCTCACGACGACTCCAGCGGCGACTCCAGCGACGACTCCTGCGAGGGTTCTCGATAGTGGTGGTACGCGTGGTGCGCGCCGAAGCCCAGCCCGGCGTACATCGCCCGCGCCGCCGCGTTCTCCGTCTCCACCTGCAGCCAGGCCGCCGACGCCCCCTCCTCCAGCGCCCGCCGGGCCAGCGCGCCCATCACGGTCGTGGCGAGGCCCTTGCGCCGCTGCGCCGGATCGACCTCGACGGCGGCGAACCCGGCCCACCGCCCGTCCACGACCAGCCGCCCGATCGCGGCCGGAGCAGCGCCGGACGCGCCGGGCACGGAGGCGAACCACACCGACGGCCCGGCCCCCAGCACCTTCAGGGCCACCTCGCTCACCCCCTTGCGCTGGTACCGCGCCAGCCAGGCCTCGTCGGCCTCCCGGGCCAGCGCCACACCCTCAGCGTCCGCCCGGTCCGCGACCGGCGCCAGCGCGCCCACCCACAGCTCCGCCGTCACCTCACGCACCCACCCCCGCCGCTCCAGCTCCGCGCACAGCAGCTCCTGGGCGCCCTCGGCCCCCGTCGCCGTCTGCACATAGGCGGGCAGCCCGCGCTCGCCGTACCAGCGCCGTACGGTGTCCAGGGCCGCGTCGAGCGACACGCCCGGGTCGCCGAGCGGCAGCACCGAGTTGGCGCGCCGTGTGAACCCGGCGGCGGCCCGCAGCTCCCACTCACCGAGCCGCTCGCTCTCCACGGGACGCCACGCCCGCGCCGCGACCCGGGCGAGCTCCTCGTAGGAGGCGGCGGGCCCCCGGCGCCGGGCCGGTGCGGCCGGCACGACCTTCCCGGCGACCAGCGAGGACTCGTCAATCAGGGCGGTCTCCCCGCTCTTCCGTGTGATCGTGAGCACACCGGCGTCCCATGATGTGAGAACACCCACCGTGTCGGTGAATTTCCCCTCGGTTACCCCAGGGCTGGTCAGGCATCGAACGGAGACACGTTTTCCCACGTCAGCAGTGGTGATGCGGACCTCAAGGCGTCCGGCGGACGATATTCCCACTGGTCAGTTCACCCCTCCTGTTCGGATCATGGCCAAGAACGGAGATACTAGGGGCGGGCATCGACGACGCCGCGCTCCCGCGCGCCAGGCGGCGGAGCCTGAGGAGGCCCGCCAGCGCCCTATCGAGGAGGAACGACAGCGTGACCTACGTCATCGCGCAGCCTTGTGTCGACGTGAAGGACAAGGCGTGCATCGAAGAGTGCCCGGTCGACTGTATCTACGAGGGCCAGCGGTCCTTGTACATCCACCCGGACGAATGCGTCGACTGCGGCGCCTGTGAACCGGTCTGCCCGGTCGAGGCGATCTTCTACGAGGACGACACTCCGGAGGAGTGGAAGGACTACTACAAGGCGAACGTCGAGTTCTTCGACGACCTCGGCTCGCCCGGCGGCGCCAGCAAGCTGGGTCTGATCGAGCGCGACCACCCCTTCGTCGCCGCGCTGCCGCCGCAGGCCGAGTAATCCGCACCAGCGGCCCGCACAACGCGCCGCCTCGGTCCCGTACGGCCTGATCACGCCCGATCGCCGTACGGGACCGAGGCGTTTGCCGTACGTACGAAAGTGAGCCAGTAACCGTGTCCTCCGTAGTCTCCGACCGCCTGCCCACCTTCCCCTGGGACAAGCTGGAGCCGTACAAGAAGACGGCCGCAGCGCACCCGGACGGCATCGTCGACCTCTCCGTCGGCACCCCGGTCGACCCGGTGCCCGACCTGATCCAGAAGGCGCTGATCGACGCGGCGGACTCCCCGGGCTATCCCACGGTGTGGGGCACCCCGGCGCTGCGCGACGCGATCACCGGCTGGCTGGAGCGCCGGCTGGGCGCCCGCGAGGTCACCCACCGCCATGTCCTGCCGATCGTCGGCTCCAAGGAGCTCGTGGCCTGGCTGCCGACCCAGCTGGGTCTCGGCCCCGGCGACCGCGTGGCCCACCCGCGCCTGGCCTACCCGACGTACGAGGTCGGCGCCCGCCTGGCCCGCGCCGACCACGAGGTCTACGACGACCCGACGACCCTGGACCCCGACGGCCTGAAGCTGCTCTGGCTCAACTCGCCGTCGAACCCGACGGGCCGAGTGCTGGGCAAGGAGGAGCTGACGCGGATCGTCGCGTGGGCCCGCGAGCACGGCATCCTGCTCTTCTCCGACGAGTGCTACCTGGAGCTGGGCTGGGAGGCCGACCCGGTCTCGGTCCTCCACCCCGACGTCAACGGCGGCTCGTACGAGGGCATCGTCTCCGTGCACTCCCTCTCCAAGCGGTCCAACCTGGCCGGCTACCGGGCGGCCTTCCTGGCCGGCGACCCGGCCGTCCTCGGCCCGCTGCTGGAGATCCGCAAGCACGGCGGCATGATGACGCCGGCGCCCACCCAGGCGGCGGTCGTGGCGGCCCTCGGCGACGACGTCCACGTCCGTGAACAGCGCGAGCGCTACGCGGCCCGTCGCGAGTCCCTGCGGGCGGCGCTGATCGGGCACGGCTTCCGCATCGAACACAGCGAGGCCAGCCTCTACCTCTGGGCCACCAAGGACGAGTCCTGCTGGACCACGGTCGCCCACCTGGCGGACCGAGGCATCCTGGTCGCCCCCGGCGACTTCTACGGCACGGCGGGCGAGCAGTTCGTCCGTGTGGCGTTGACGGCGACGGACGAGCGCGTTCGAGCAGCGGTGGAACGACTGGCCTGAGGGGCGCGGGGCTGTATCGATGTGCGGCTCCGCCGCGTGGGCGCGAACAGCCCCCACCGGCCCGCGGCCGACGGGCAACGAGAAGGGACCCGGGGCAGCCCCGGGTCCCTTCTCGCTGTTGTGCGGGCGACTTAACCCAGCGGCAGGCTCTTCACCGGCAGGGTCTCGGCACCCGGCAGCCCACCCTTGGTGAGCGAGTCCGTCGGCAGCCCGCCCTTCGTGGCGGTCGAGGCGGTGTCCCCGAGGAGGCCCTCGGCGGAGCCCGCCGCCTCGCCTGCCGTCTTCTGCGCCACCGGCGCCGCCTTCTTCACGGCCTTGCCGCCGGTCTTGGCCGCGGCCGGCACCGCCTGCTTGACGGCCTTGCCGCCGGTCTCACCCGCGAGCCCGGTGACGTGCTGCGTCGCGCCGTCGACCGTGTTGCCGACGTTCGCCGTGTCCAGGGCGGTCAGTCCGCCGAGGTTCGGAGCGGCGGGAAGGCTGGGGGCCGCACTGGCGGAGCCGGCCGCACCGACCCCGGCGGCCGCTCCTGCAGCGACGAGCAGCGCGGCACGGGCGATCCGGCGGGTCAGGGGGAGGGACATGATGCTCCTTCGACGGGAGAGAACAAGAACTGTCTGTGACTGATGCACTGACTGGCTGTCTGTCTGTCCGGGCCCGGACGCAGTGACTACCGCTCGAAGCCCGCGAAGGTTGCGCACCGCCGACGTAAAGAGTTGGCAATGCGTCGCATTATCGGCTGCGGATAAAAACGGGCAAAAACCGCCCGATGTGAAAGTCCGCCAAACCCTTGAATCCCTTTGTCCTCAAGGGTTTCGCGCCACGCGGGGGTGACGGCGCGAAAACCTGAGCACCCGCCCGTCCGAACGGCCCGCACACGACCCGGACGGGTGAGGACCCGTACTACTGAGCGGTGAGGATCCGCACGCTGCCGGTGTCGCCGCCCGCCCCCGAGGCCCCGCCGGACGTCCCGGCGGCCTCCGCGCTGGTCGCACCGATCGCCCGCCACTTGCTGTCGGTGTTGCCGGAGACCCACTCCCGGCCCGCGTAGGAGACGCGCTCGATGCGCAGGGCCGAGGCGTTGGCCACCGCCCAGTGAGCCAGTTGCCATCCGCACTCGCCGGCACTGCGCCCACCGCCGGTGGTGTCCTCGGACACGGGCAGCGTCACGGTCCGCCCGCTGGTCTCCATGACCGGGGTCTTGGCACCGGCCGTCGAGGCGCCCCCGGCGGCGGAGTCGGATTTCGCCGCACTCGCCTCCTGGCGCGCGACCCGCCCGAAGTCCCGGGCCAGCGCCGCCCGCACCGCGGCCGGGCCCGTGGTGGTCGTGGCGCCCGCCCGGCCGTCGCAGGTCAGCGCAGCCGCCGACGTCCCGGTCAGCGCGGCGGCCAGCACCGTGGCGTCCGGCTCGTGCTTGGCGTACGCCTCCGGGTAGCCGCTGCGCTGCACGCGCTGCGCGGCCACGGTCAGCGGGAGGTCGGTGTAGCCGCGCACCTTGGCGAGGTGCTCGTAGAAGATGTTCGCCGCGTACGCCGGGTCCGTGACCTGCTGCTCGGTGCCCCAGCCCTGCGAGGGCCGCTGCTGGAACAGGCCGAGCGAATCACGGTCGCCGTGCGTGAGGTTGCGCAGCCCCGACTCCTGGATGGCGGTCGCGAGCGCGATCGCCACGGCCCGCTCGGGCATGGCCCGGTCGGTGCCGACGGCGGCGATCGTGGCCGCGTTCACCGCCTGCTCGGGCGTGAACTCGTAACTCGTCCCGTTCGCGTCGCCGGAAACGACTCTGCAGCCCGGATCGCCGGTGCCGCCGGTGACGTACTGCACCACGACGTAACCCGCGACGGCGGACAGGACCGCGCAGGCCGCCCCGAAACGGAGGAGGCGGCCGCGGCGCTTGGGGGAGGGGGGACGGCTCTGGCACGCGTACAAGGTACTGGAGAGTACTGAGGAGTAGGAGGCAGGTGCGCACAGCGGGCAACAGCGGGCGACAGCGGAACGGCCGACTGGCGCGTTAGGGTCGACGGCATGGCCGACACCCCGCTTGACCTCACGCTGGACGCCGCGCTCCTCACCGCACAGCTCGTGGACTTCCCCTCCGAGAGCGGCACCGAGAAGCCCCTCGCGGACGCCGTCGAGACCGCCCTGCGCGCGCTGCCCCACCTGACGGTGGACCGCTACGGCAACAACGTGGTCGCCCGCACCAACCTGGGCCGCGCCGAGCGCGTGGTCCTCGCCGGGCACATCGACACCGTCCCGATCGCCGACAACGTCCCCTCGCGCCTGGACGAGGACGGGGTCCTGTGGGGCTGCGGCACCTGCGACATGAAGGCGGGCGTCGCGGTCCAGCTGCGCATCGCGGCGACGGTACCGGCCCCCAACCGCGACCTGACCTTCGTCTTCTACGACAACGAAGAGGTCGCGGCCGACCTCAACGGCCTGGGGCACGTGGCCGAGCACCGCCCGGAGTGGCTGGCGGGCGACTTCGCGGTGCTGCTGGAGCCCTCCGACGGCCAGGTGGAGGGCGGCTGCCAGGGCACCCTGCGGGTCCTGCTGAAGACGAAGGGCGAGCGGTCCCACTCGGCGCGCTCCTGGATGGGCTCCAACGCCATCCACGCCGCGGCCCCGATCCTGGCCCGCCTGGCCTCGTACGAGCCGCGCTACCCGGTCATCGACGGTCTGGAGTACCGGGAGGGCCTCAACGCGGTCGGCATCACCGGCGGAGTGGCCGGCAACGTCATCCCCGACAGCTGCGTCGTCACCGTCAACTTCCGCTATGCGCCCGACCGCAGCGAGGCGGAGGCCGTAGCGCACGTCCGCGAGGTCTTCGCCGACTGCGGAGTGGAGGAGTTCGTGGTCGACGACCACAGCCCCGCCGCCCTGCCGGGCCTGTCCCACCCGGCCGCGGCGGCCTTCATCAAGGCGGTCGGCGGCACCCCGATGCCCAAGTACGGCTGGACGGACGTCAGCCGCTTCTCCGCCCTGGGCGTCCCCGCCGTCAACTACGGCCCCGGCAACCCGCACTTGGCGCACAAGCGGGACGAACGCGTGGAAACGGCGAAGATCCTGGCGGGCGAGGAACGCCTGCGGACCTGGCTGACGGCCTGATCCGCCGGACCAGCCCGCCCACACATCACGGCGGACACGCCGACGTCCCCCGCCCGTAACCCGCGTAGATCTACGCTGAGATGGAACAACCCGCAAGCGGAGGGAGCTCACATGGCTACAGGCAACCCCGAGGGCAAGAAGCAGCCGCCGGACGAGCAGCGCCTGGGACCGGTCCTCCGCAGGCGGGATCAGGTGCAGGCGAGCACCACGGACCAGCGGCTGCTGGACGAACGGGCTCCCTCGGACTGGGTTCACACCGACCCCTGGCGGGTCCTGCGCATCCAGTCGGAGTTCATCGAGGGCTTCGGCACACTCGCCGAACTCCCCCCGGCCATCAGCGTGTTCGGCTCCGCCCGCACCCCCGTGGACTCCGCGGAGTACGAGGCGGGCGTACGGCTGGGCGGCGCCCTCGTCGACGCCGGGTGGGCCGTGATCACGGGCGGCGGCCCCGGCGCGATGGAGGCGGCCAACAAGGGCGCGAGCCAGGCGGGCGGCGTCTCCGTCGGCCTCGGCATCGAGCTCCCCTTCGAGCAGGGCCTCAACCCGTACGTCGACATCGGCCTGAACTTCCGTTACTTCTTCGTGCGGAAGATGATGTTCGTGAAGTACGCGCAGGGCTTCGTGGTCCTGCCCGGCGGCCTCGGCACCCTCGACGAACTCTTCGAGGCCCTCACCCTCGTCCAGACCCAGAAGGTGACCCGCTTCCCGATCGTCCTCTTCGGCACCGAGTACTGGGGCGGCCTGATCGACTGGCTCCAGAACACCCTGGTCGCCCAGGGCAAGGCGGCGCACAAGGACCTCCTGCTCTTCCATGTCACGGACGACGTGGAGGAGGCGGTGGCCCTGGTGTCCAAGGAGGCGGGCCGCTGACGACGGTTCCCGGTGAGCGCTGCGGGGTCACGCCAGTCCCCGCCGCGCCACCGCCGGAGCCCGGTGGCCGGCGATCGACGCCACCATGTCCAGCACCTGCCGCGTCTCCGCCACCTCGTGCACCCGGTACACCTGCGCCCCCAGCCACGCCGACACGGCCGTGGTCGCCAGGGTCCCCACCACCCGCTCCTTCACCGGCCGGTCCAGGGTCTCCCCGACGAAGTCCTTGTTCGACAGGGACACCAGCACGGGCCACCCCGTCTCCACCATCTCCCCGAGCCGCCGGGTCGCCTCCAGGCTGTGCCGGGTGTTCTTCCCGAAGTCGTGCCCGGGATCGATCATGATCGACTCCCTCGGCACCCCCAGCCCCGCCGCCCGCTCCGCCAGCCCCACCGTCACCCGCAGAATGTCGGCCATGACGTCGTCGTACGTCACCCGGTGCGGACGCGTCCGCGGCTCGGCGCCCCCCGCGTGCGTGCACACCAGCCCGGCCCCGTACCGCGCCGCCACCTCCGCCAGCCGCGGATCCACGCCGCCCCACGCGTCGTTCAGGAGATCCGCGCCCGCCTCGCAGACCGCCTCCCCGACCTCGGCCCGCCAGGTGTCCACGCTGATGATCACGTCCGGGAAGCGCCGCCGCACCTCGGCCACGAAGCCGACCGTCCGCCTGGCCTCCTCCTGAGGCGTCACTTCGGCACCGGGCCCGGCCTTCACGCCGCCGACGTCGATGATGGCGGCGCCCTCCGACACCGCCTGCTCCACGCGCGCGAGGGCCGGCTCGTCACGGAAGGTCGCGCCCTGGTCGTAGAAGGAGTCCGGGGTGCGGTTCACGATCGCCATGATCACCAGCTCGTGCGCGCCGAATTCACGCCTGCCCAGCCTGAGCATCCCCTGTGACCTCTCCTAGTCCGGCCTGCACATCCACCGTCTGCGACCCTAGCTGTCGGACCCGCATGGCACGATCGGACCCACACACATCCACTCCGAGCACACCGAGTGTGGGGACCCACCGATGGTTATGTTCTTGTTCCTGGTCATCGCGCTCGCCGTCGTGGTCGCCGCGGTGACCCTCGCCGTGGTGGGCGGCGGCGAGGGCACCGGCCCGCTGCCGGAGGTCGCCCCCGAGCGGCTGCACGACCCGCTGCCCCCGGACCGCCCGGTCGACCGGTCCGACGTCGATCACCTTCGCTTCCCGCTGGCCGCCCGCGGCTACCGCATGGCCGACGTGGACGACGCCCTCAGCCGCCTCGCCGCCGAACTCGCCGAGCGCGACGCCCGCATCGCCGACCTGGAGTCCGCCCTGGCCGGCGCCCGGACCCCGGCCGGGCCGCCGCACGTCTCCATGGAGAAGCAGGCCCCGGAGGACCACCAGTGAGCGACGGCACGGCACTCGCGGGCGCGGACGGCGCGCTGCGCTGCCCCTGGGCCCTGTCCACACCGGACTACGTGACCTACCACGACGAGGAGTGGGGCCGCCCGGTCCACGGCGACGACGCGCTGTTCGAGCGCCTCAGCCTGGAGGCCTTCCAGTCCGGCCTGTCCTGGATCACGATCCTGCGCCGCCGCCCCGGCTTCCGCACCGCCTTCGCCGACTTCAAGATCGCCTCGGTCGCCGTCTTCACCGACGAGGACCGCGAGCGTCTGCTCGCCGACCCCGGCATCATCCGCAACCGCGCCAAGATCGACGCCACCCTCGCCAACGCCCGCGTCCTGGCCGAGTGGGCCTCCGGCGACCTGGACGACCTGATCTGGTCCCACGCCCCCGACGCCACCGCCCGCCCGGCCCCGAGAACCCTGGCGGACGTCCCGGCGGTGACGGACGAGTCGACGGCCCTGTCGAAGGCCCTGAAGAAACGGGGCCTGCGATTCGTGGGCCCGACGACGGCGTACGCACTGATGCAGGCGTGCGGGCTGGTCAACGACCACTTGGAGACGTGCGTGGCCCGCAGCGCCCCGTGAGTCAGCGACCCGAGTACTTCGGCTTCTCCTTGGCGACGAAGGCCCGCACGGCGCTCGCGTGATCCTCGGAGGCCCCCGCCCGGGTCTGCAGCTCGTCCTCCTTCTCCAACGTCTCGGAGAGCGAGTGCGAGAACCCGTACGCGACGGCCTCCTTGATCGCCGCGTAGGCGACCGTCGGCCCCTCGGCCAGTGCGCGCGCCACGTTCTCGGCCTCTTCGCGCAGCGCGTCCGCGGGGACGACCCGGTTGGCGATGCCCAGCTCGTACGCCTCCTGCGCCGTGATGCTGCGCGGGAAGAGCAGCAGATCGGCGGCCCGCCCCGGCCCGATCACCCGGGGCAGGGTCCACGAGACGCCCGAGTCGGCGGTGAGCGCCACCCCCGCGAACGACGTGTTGAAGGACGCCGTGTCGGCCACGACACGGAAGTCCGCGGCGAGCGCGAACCCGAAGCCCGCCCCCGCCGCCACCCCGTTCACCGCGGCGACCACCGGCTTCGGTGCCTCGGTCAGCGCCCGCACGATCGGGTTGTAGTGCTCCTTGACGGTGCTCATGACCTTCCCGGAGCCCTCGGCCAGCAGCCCGATGTGCTCCTTGAGGTCCTGCCCCACGCAGAACGCCCGCTCACCGGCCGCGGTCAGCAGCACGGCCCGTACGGCATCGTCGGTCACGGCGGACCGAACCGCCTCCCGGAGAGCGACCTTGGTGGCGATGTTCAGCGCGTTCATCGCCTCGGGGCGGTTCAGCGTGATCGTCGCGAGCCCGTCGCTCACCTCGTAGAGCACGGTGTCGGCCATGGCGTATCCCCTCCGTGTCGCGGCTCCGACGTACTACTGGTCAGTACGCCCGGTGTACGAGGACAGCATGGCGGAGATCATCGACCGGGGACCGGACCCCGCGTGTGACCTGCGTCAAAGAATTTGGGAGGGTTTCCGGTGCATGGAAGTCCGCGCGGGCGCGCAGTATCGCAGTCACATCGCCGAATTGAGTGGTTTTGCTCGCGCGCGTTGCCCAAGCGATGCCGACTGATGTTGGTCATCGGGTCCTGAGATGCGGGATAATGGCCTGGAAGCAATGTGTTCGATGCCGGTGTCGTGTGTCCCACGCTGGACCGCGGCTGCCCTCCACGGGCCGTCGGCTTTGGCGATGAGCTGGTTTCAGGAAGGGGAACGAGCATGGCGGCCATGAAGCCGCGAACGGGTGATGGCCCGCTCGAGGTGACCAAGGAGGGGCGGGGCATCGTCATGCGCGTTCCGCTCGAAGGCGGCGGTCGACTCGTCGTCGAGCTGACCCCTGACGAGGCCGACGCGCTCGGCGACGCCCTCAAGAAGGTCGTCGGCTGACGCGCAAGCGACCCTACTTCTTCAATCGCTCCGGCAGCCGTAAGGGTGCCGGAGCGATTGTTTTGTCAGGTTTTTCCGGGGTTTACCGGCGCCGCCCAGCCCGAAAGGCCCAAGGCCGCACTCAAAGCACGACCGCAGTCAGCGCTTGACCGCGCACAGCAGCCCGTCGCCCACCGGCAGCAGGGAGGGCACCAGTTCCTGGCTCTCCCGCACCGCCCGCAGCAGCTCCCGGATTCTTATGACCTCCGTCGGCTGCGGACCGGAGTCGACCGTGCGGCCGTTGGCGAAGACGCCCTCGAAGACGACGAGCCCGCCCGGGCGCAGCAGGCGCAACGATTCAGCGAGGTACTCCAGCAGCTCCAGCCGGTCACCGTCGCAGAAGACGAGGTCGTAGCCGGCGTCCGCCAGCCGGGGCAGGACGTCGAGCGCCCGGCCCGGGATGAACCGGGCCCGGTTGCTGGCGAAGCCACAGGCACGGAACGCCTGCCGGGCGAACTGCTGGTGTTCGGGCTCGGGGTCGACGGTCGTCAGGACGCCGTCCGGCCGCATCCCGTACAGCAGGTGGATCCCGGAGACGCCGGTCCCGGTACCGATCTCGGCGACCGCTTTCGCGTCCACGGTGGCGGCGAGCATCCGCAGCGCGGCGCCCGTGCTGGGCGACACCGAGCGCAGCCCTGCCTCACGGGCCCGGTCACGGGCCCAGAGCAGCGCTTCGTCCTCGGCGGCATAGGCGTCGGCGAACGCCCAGCTTGCCTGCCGGTTGCCGGTAATGACCCTCTCCTGTCCCCGTGGTTGCCTCGGCGTGACTGTATCCGTTGCCGCCGGGAACCCGCAGATGGGACCGGGCGTTTGAAGGGGTGGGAACGCTGACGGGGGGACACGGTTGGATCACGACGAGGGACCGGGCGTCGAGCAAGTGCTGACGCAGACGTATGAGCCGTCCCAGCACAGATCAATTTCTCGTAAAACCGCTTATCCGGAGCTAACGGGCGAGGTGGCTATGGTAGGGGCTCCACTGGACACCACCAGAGCCGACAGGGGAGGTGCGGCCGCGCCTGTGCATCAGAGAGGAGCGCTGCGGCGCCTTCTCAGGTCGGCGGGCAGGCCGAAATCCGTGAACGACACCGCTGCTGACTCCAGCCACGCCGCCGGCACCGCCGGCCGCGCCCAGACCGCGACCTTCTCCACCGACGCGGACGGGCAGGCGTGGACTCCGCCCACGTGGGAGGAGATCGTCAGCATGCACAGCGGCCGGGTCTACCGGCTCGCCTACCGTCTGACCGGCAACCAGCACGACGCCGAGGACCTCACCCAGGAGGTCTTCGTCCGCGTCTTCCGCTCCCTGTCGACCTACACGCCGGGCACCTTCGAGGGCTGGCTGCACCGCATCACCACCAACCTCTTCCTGGACATGGTCCGCCGCAAGCAGCGCATCCGCTTCGACGCGCTGGGCGACGACGCGGCCGAGCGGCTGCCCAGCAAGGAGCCCACCCCGCAGCAGGTCTTCAACGACGCCCACTTCGACGCGGACGTCCAGCAGGCCCTCGACACCCTCGCACCCGAGTTCCGCGCCGCGGTCGTCCTGTGCGACATCGAAGGCCTCTCCTACGAGGAGATCGCCGCGACCCTCGGCGTCAAGCTGGGCACGGTCCGCTCGCGCATCCACCGCGGCCGGTCGCAGCTGCGCAAGGCGCTCGCGCACCGCGCGCCCGACGCGCGCGCCGAGCGCCGCCCCTTCGCGGCCCGCGTTCCCGCTCTGGGAGGAGGGGGCGCGACCGCGTGAGTGAATCCCGGAACAACGCAGCCGAGAGGCTCCTCGCGGAGCAGCACCTCGGAGACCGGCTCTCGGCCCTGGTGGACGGCGAGCTCGGTCACGACACCCGCGAGCGGGTACTGGCGCACGTGGCGACCTGCCCGAAGTGCAAGTCGGAGGTCGACGCGCAGCGCCGGCTGAAGAACGTCTTCGCGGAAGTCGCCCCGCCCGCCCCCTCCGAGAGCTTCCTGGCCCGTCTCCAGGGGCTTCCCGGGGGAGGTGATCCGGACGGCGGCGGCTCGCCGCTCGGCGGGGGCGCGGGAGGCTTCGCCGACGGAGTCTTCGGCGTAAGAGGACCGAGACGGGACGAGCGGTTCGAGTTCGGCTATGCGCCGGCCCGCGACCACGGCTCCGTCCTGTCACCGTCTCCGGCCTCGGACCGGGGCTTCCGTATCCACCCGGTCGGTCGTGGCGGCGACCGCCACGACAGCGAGCGGTCGCGGAGCATGCGGTTCGCGTTCGTCGCCGCCGGCGCGGTGTCGCTGGCCGCGATCGCGCTGGGCGGCATGACCACCGTCGCCCCGGTCGACACGACCGCAGACGGCCGCGTCGGCTCGGGCAACGGGAGCAATGTGACACCGGCCCGGACCCCGGGCACGGGCTCCTCGGCGACACCGGACAGCCAGCGGCGCCGTGCCGTGGGCCCCCTGCTCTCCCAGGGCGGCCAGCTCGGCGACACCCCGATGGCGCCGACCGAGGTCTCCGCACCGCTGCTGCCGGGCGTGCCCACGCCGGGCGGCGACCGGGGCGAGCAGGCACTGCACCGGCTCACCAGCCCCATGGTGGCCGGCGCGGCGGCGACGTCCCCGCTGATACGTCCGCTCGGCACGATCCCGCCGGTGGCCCTGACCTCCTGGACCACCCCGCCCGAGATCACCGGACTCGGACTGCTCACCGCGCCCGTCCCCGAGACCACCTCCGCTCCGTCCCCTTCCCCCTCCCCCTACTCGCAGCGCACCCGCTGACCCGGGCCCCGCGCCGCTCCGCCGTGAACCTGGTTGAATCCGGGGTGGACCGCGCCCTGCCAGGCAGCCGGGCGCGGAGGCGGAGTTCGCCGGGCCGGGTGCCGTGGCGGGGGCGAGGGTGGGGAGAGCATGGACGAGGGGAAGCCCACGAGGGCGAAGTGGTGGAGCCGGCCTCGACCGCAGTCATCCCGGACACCCGAGGACGACTTCGAACTGGCCGAACCGGCGCCGAGCGGACAGAACAGCACGGCGGATCCTGCGGACATGGCAGACACGGCAGCGGGACCCGCCACCAGCGATGCCGACACCGACACCGACTCTGACCTGGCCTCTGGCCCCGCCGGCGCTACCCACGCCCCCAGCAACGACGGCGACTACGAACTGAGCCGCCCGACAAGCACGACAATCCCCCAAGCAGACCTGGGCGTCCCGGGGATCCCGGCGAACCTGCCCGGCTCCGAGGTCTCGGCGGACCGACATGTCCTGGCGGACCCGGCGGTCTCGGGGGACGGGGATGTCCTGGCGGACCCGGAGGTCCCGGCGGACCTGGCCGGCTCCGCGGTCTCGGCGGACCGGGATGTTCCGGCGGACCCAGCAGCCTTGGCCGTCCCGGGGATCCCGGCGGACCCCGCAGTGTCGGCGGACCTGGGCGTCCCAGGGGTCCCGGCGAACCTGGCTGGCTCCGCGGTCTCGGCGGACCTGGCGGTCTCGGGGGACCCGGCAGTCCTGGCGGACCCGGCAGTCTCGGCGGGCCTGGCCGTCTCTGAGTTCTCGGGGGACCCCGCGATCTCGGTGGATCCGCCGGTCTCGGCGGAATTGGGTGTCTCGGCGGTCTCGGGGGACTTGGGCGTCCCGGCGGACCCCGCAGTCCCCGCAGTCTCGGCGGGCCTGGCCGTCTCTGAGGTTCCGGCGGGCCCGGCCGTTCCGGCGGGCCCGGCCGTTCCGGCGGGCCCGGCCGTTCCGGACGTCGTGGCGGACGTCGTTGGCCTTGACGGGCCGGTGGTGGCCAGTTCGGGTGTTCATGCAGACGCGGGCTTCTCGGCCGACGTGGGTGCCGCTGCGCCGTCCTCGGCGCCGGTCGGGGAGGGGCGGCCCAAGCCGCTGCATGACCCCGACCCTTACAGCACCCCGCCGTACGGTGAGCCGGGCCCCTGGGCGCCCGCGCCGCCCGTCCAGCATCCGGTGGCGGCGACCGTACCGCCGGCGGGCCAGGGCGACGCCGCGCCTCCTCTCGGGCCGGTGGGCGAGCCTGGGCCCTGGGCGCCCGCGCCGCCCGTCCAGCATCCGGCGGCGGCGACCATACCGCCGGTCGGCCAGGGCGACGCCGTACCTCCCCTCGGGCCCGCAGCCGAAGCCGGTCCCGGCCTGGCTCCCCTCTCGGCCTCCCCGCCCTCGGCCGGTCCCACCCCCTGGGGCCGCTACGACCCCTGGTCGCCCACCCCCTTCGCCGGAGCACCGCTGCCCGGGGCCGACGCTGCCCAAGGGTCTCCGCCCGTTGGCGGGTCCCTTCAGCACGCCGGCGTGCATGTGCTCAGCGCGGCCGAGCGGCGTAGGCAGATGCGGTGGAGGCTGGTCGGGGGCGCGTTGGCCGTCGCGCTGGTGTCCGGGGGGCTCGGAGGAGCCGTAGGGGCGTATCTGGAGCGCAACGGCGGCCTCAACGGGGTCCAGCTGCCGCAGGCCTCCGCCGAGCCCACCGGGCGGGCCGCGGACAGCGTGGCCGGGATCGCCGCGCGGGCCCTGCCCGGCGTCGTCACGCTGCACGTCAGCGGCGGTGAGGAGTCCGGCACCGGGACCGGCTTCGTGCTCGACTCGCTCGGCTACATCCTCACCAACAACCACGTCGTCGAGCCCGCCGGAAGCAACGGCGAGATAACCGTCGTCTTCAACGGCGGCACGACCGCCAAGGCCGAGGTGGTCGGCCGGGACAGCGGCTACGACCTCGCCGTGGTGCGGGTGACCGGGGTGAAGGGGCTGAAGCCCCTCTACCTCGGCAACTCCGACAACGTCCAGGTCGGCGACCCGGTCGTCGCCATCGGCGCCCCCTTCGACCTCGAGGGCACCGTCACGTCGGGCATCATCAGCGCGAAGGAACGGCCCATCACCGCCGGCGACGGCAGCGCCGGCGACGACGGCAGCGACGTGTCGTACGTCGACGCCCTGCAGACCGACGCGCCGATCAACCCCGGCAACTCCGGCGGGCCCCTCCTCGACAGGCAGGGCCATGTCATCGGCATCAACTCCGCCATCCGCTCCGCCGCCGACGGCACCGACTCCGGCACCGCCCAGGCCGGTTCGATCGGCCTCGGCTTCGCCATCCCGATCAACCAGGGCAAACGCGTCGCCGAGGAGCTCATCAACACCGGCAAGGCGACCCACCCGGTCATCGGCATCACCCTCGACCTGGACTACGCGGGTGACGGCGCCCGGGTCGGCACGGCCGGTGTCGGCGGAGGGGCCCCGGTCACCGCGGGCGGCCCCGGCGACCGGGCCGGCATCCGCGCCGGGGACGTCATCACGGAGGTCGACGGCCAGCGCGTCCACTCCGGTGAGGAGCTGATCGTCAAGACCCGCGCCCACCGCCCGGGCGACCGGCTGGAACTGACCGTCGAGCGCGGCGGCGCGCAACACACCCTCACACTGGTCCTCGGTTCGTCCGGCTCCGGCTGAGCTCCGGCCGCCCTCGATTGACGCAAACGTCACAGGTCGGGCCCCGAAACCCGGCCCCACAAGGCAAACAACGCGGAAAACCGGTGGCATACACATACTCGGACGCCCCGGGACGGTACCGGTCGGACAGGTGTGACAGGTACCGTGGACCCGGCCCGGACCACGGAAGACCCGAACTTGACCACTGAGGGCCGAGGGCCGAGGACCGCGGACATCGCAAGGAGCTTCAGGTGTTCAATGACATAGGACCGCTCGAGCTGGTGACGATCGTCGTCCTGGCCGTGCTCGTCTTCGGTCCGGACAAGCTCCCGAAGGTCATCCAGGACGTGATGCGCACCGTCCGGAAGATCCGAGAGTTCTCGGAGAGCGCCAAGGCGGACATCCGCAGCGAACTCGGCCCGGAGTTCAAGGACTTCGAGTTCGAGGACCTCAACCCCAAGACCTTCATCCGCAAGCAGTTGGACAACGACGAGCTGGGGCTGAAGGAGATCCGCAACGGCTTCGACCTGAAGAAGGAGATGGCCGAGGTCACGGACGCGGTTCACAGCCGCGACACCGACACCTCCGCCTCTTCCTCCTCGGGCTCTTTGCCCTCGGGCTCTTCTTCCTCGTCCTCGGACGGCGGTCGCATCGACATGACCAAGAAGCCCGAGGAGCCGGGCAAGGACGACCGTCCGCCGTTCGACGCGGACGCCACCTGAGTCACCCGCGCTCCCCGATGTGAGGGGGCGCACGCTCCACGCGCCGGGAGGTTTCCCGGCAGCCCGGAGCGGGGTGGCTATGCTGCCTGGTTGTTGTGCGGAGCGGACGAGTACGCCCGAAGGGGGGCGGGCCGGTCGCTCCGTCGAGAACGAGGAGGCGTCCGGGCACATGGAGACGACGAGTCGGGCAGGCGCGCAGACGCCGGCCGCGGAGGGCGGACAGCAGGTCCCCTCCGCCCGGCGTACGGTCGACGGCTACCTGGAGGCACCCTTCCCCTGGTACGGCCTCGACGAGGCCTTCACGGGGCCGCGCTGGCTGATGCAGGTGGGTACGGCGGCCGACGGGGCCGTGGAGCACGGTTCCATCGGACACGGTGACGAACCCTCCGTACGGCACGAGACGGCCGGCGAGGACCGCGGGAAGTTCGCGGTCGTCGTGACCGTCGCCGCGAACCCCGTACGGCGCAGCGCGGACGGTACGGGCCTGCTGGAGGCCACCTCGGTGTCCTCGGCGGCGTGGCTCGCGGGCGTGGGCCTGCTGTCCTTCACCTGGCCGGGCCAGATGGACCACAGCCTGCGCGACGACTGGCTGGACCAGCAGACCGAGACGGCCTGGGTCCTCGCCGACGATCTCGCGGGCTCGGACTGGTCGACGCTGACCCTCCCGGTCGACGGCGTGCCGACGCCGTTCCACTACCGCGAGTCCGAGTTCGGCTGGGTGCTGGCCGGTTCGACGCCGGAAGGGGTGCACGTGGGGGCGTACGGGAGGGGTATGAGCGCGTACGGCCTCGGCTTCGCCATGATCAAGGACATCGAGGCGTACGCCTGATCAGGCACGCGACCCCGTACGACAGTGGGGGCGCCGTCCATGACGGACGGCGCCCCCACTGTCGTACGAAGGACGGGCCTGGAACCGGCCTGGGACCGGCCTAGAA
This sequence comes from Streptomyces sp. NPDC031474, assembly GCF_055581185.1. Lineage (NCBI taxonomy): Bacteria > Bacillati > Actinomycetota > Actinomycetes > Kitasatosporales > Streptomycetaceae > Streptomyces > Streptomyces sp. NPDC031474. Next base: position 262,304 of record NZ_JBVIJX010000015.1, on the reverse strand, counting down.
CTTGTTGCGCGGGGTGATCCCCAGCGACAGCCCTGAAAGGCCGCGCTGCCGTCCCCCCAGCTTGCCCGCGATCGCGCGCAGGGCGGAGCCCGCCGGGGAGTCGGGGTCGGTCAGGACGACCGGCTTGCCCTCGTCGCCGCCCTCGCGCAGGCGGACGTCGATCGGGATGGAGCCGAGCACCGGGACGTTCGCGCCGGTCGTGCGGGTCAGGCCGTCGGCCACGCTCTGGCCGCCGCCGGTGCCGAAGACGTCGACCATCTCGCCGCAGTGCGGGCAGGGCAGGCCGGACATGTTCTCGACCACGCCGACGATCTTCTGGTGGGTCTGCACGGCGATGGAGCCCGCCCGCTCGGCGACCTCGGCCGCCGCCTGCTGAGGCGTCGTCACGACCAGGATCTCCGCGTTCGGGACCAGCTGGGCCACCGAGATCGCGATGTCACCGGTGCCCGGCGGGAGGTCCAGCAGCAGCACGTCCAGGTCGCCCCAGTACACGTCCGCCAGGAACTGCTGCAGCGCCCGGTGCAGCATCGGGCCGCGCCACACCACCGGGGCGTTGCCCGGGGTGAACATGCCGATGGAGATGACCTTCACGCCGTTCGCCGACGGCGGCATGATCATGTTCTCGACCTGGGTCGGACGGCCGTCCGCGCCCAGCATGCGCGGCACGCTGTGGCCGTAGATGTCGGCGTCGACGACGCCCACCTTGAGTCCGTCGGCCGCCATCGCCGCCGCCAGGTTCACCGTCACCGACGACTTGCCGACGCCGCCCTTGCCGGACGCGACCGCGTAGACGCGGGTGAGGGAGCCGGGTTTGGCGAAGGGGACCTCGCGCTCGGTCTGGCCGCCGCGCAGGGCGCTCGCCAGCTCCTTGCGCTGCTCGTCGCTCATCACGTCGAGGGTGACGTCGACGCGGGTGACGCCCTCGACGGCCGAGACCGCGTCGGTCACGCGCTGCGTGATGGTCTCGCGCATCGGGCAGCCGGAGACCGTCAGGTACACGGTGACCGCGACCGCCCCGTCCGCGCCGATCTCCACCGACTTCACCATCCCGAGCTCGGTGATGGGCCGGTTGATCTCGGGGTCGTTCACCGTCGCCAGTGCCTCGCGCACCGCGTCTTCGCTAGCCATAGGGTCGATGGTACGGCCCGGTAGCCGGGCCCCGGAAAGCCCGTCACCGGTCGTCTACGTCACGTCCCCGCGACCGTTCTGCCGGGAATACGGCATGTTCACGGTGCCCGTCCCGCCGATCCTCCAGTTCCTTGACCATGTCCTGCAGCTCCGAGCGGATCCAGTCCCGGGTGGCGACCTCGCCCAGACCGATCCGCAGGGCGGCGATCTCCCTGGTCAGGTACTCGGTGTCGGCGATGGACCGCTCGTTCTGCTTGCGGTCCTGCTCCAGGTTGACCCGGTCGCGGTCGTCCTGCCGGTTCTGCGCGAGCAGGATCAGCGGGGCCGCGTAGGAGGCCTGGAGCGACAGCATCAGGGTCAGGAAGATGAACGGGTAGTTGTCGAAGCGCAGGTCGCGCGGGGCGAAGATGTTCCACAGCACCCAGACGATGATGACGATCGTCATCCAGACGATGAACCGCCCGGTGCCCAGGAACCGTGCGATGCGCTCCGACAGCCGTCCGAAGGCCTCCGGGTCCCACTCGGGCACCAGCCGGTGGCGCGGCGCCCGGGGCTGGTCGAGACGGGCCCGGGGACGGCTGGTCGCCGTCGCTCCGGCCGGGGCGCGGTTGTGGGGCGCGCCGGCCGCCGCGGTGCGCTCACCGCGCCCGCTCTCACGCTCGGGAGTCATGCGGCCCCGCCCCTTCGCCGTCCGTCCCGCCGTCGGCGCCGTCCTCGGCGAGGTGGAACTCCGTCTCCCGCCAGTCCTCCGGCAGCATGTGGTCCAGGACGTCGTCCACGGTCACCGCGCCGAGCAGCGACCCCGCCTCGTCCACGACGGGCGCCGCGACCATGTCGTACGTCGCGAAGAACCCGGCGACGACCGGCAGCGCCGCGTCCGGCGCGAGGATCTGCAGATCCTCGTCGAGGAGCGCGCTGACCAGCGTGTACGGCGGATCGCGCAGCAGGCGCTGGAAGTGGACCGTGCCGAGGTACTTGCCGGTCGGCGTCTCGTCGGGCGGGCGGCAGACATAGACCTGGGCGGCGAGGGCGGGGGAGAGGTCGGGGTTGCGCACCCGCGCGAGGGCGTCGGCGACGGTGGCGTCCGGGCGCAGGACGATCGGCTCGGTGGTCATCAGCCCGCCCGCGGTGTGCTCCTCGTACGCCATCAGGCGCCGCATGTCGGCGGCGTCGGCGGGTTCCATCAGGCTCAACAGCCGCTCCTGGTCCGCCGTCGGCAGCTCGGCGAGCAGGTCGGCCGCGTCGTCGGGGTCCATGGCCTCCAGAACGTCCGCGGCGCGCTCCTCCTTCAGCTTGCCGAGGATCTCGATCTGGTCGTCCTCCGGGAGCTCCTCCAGGACGTCGGCGAGGCGGTCGTCGTCGAGGGCGGCGGCGACCTCCGCGCGCCGCTTCGGCGACAGGTGGTGCAGCACGTTGGCGAGGTCGGCCGGGCGCAGCTGCTCGAAGGTGGCGAGGAGGCTCTCCGCGCCCTGCCCGTGCTCCTCCAGCGAGAACCCGGTGACCGCCGACCACTCCACCGTCAACGTCTCGCCCTTGGCCCGCCGGAAGGCGCTCGCCTTCCGGCCCTTGCGCACGAAGACGCGGTCGATCTCCCAGTCCCGGCGGGCCGGCAGCTGCCGCAGCGACACGTCGAGGACGGTGACTTCCTCTCCCGGCCCCCCGGCCTCGACGAGACTGACGCGCCGGTCCAGCAGCTCGCCGAAGACGAGCCGCTCGGTGGGCCGCTGCTCGAAGCGCCGGACGTTGACCACGCCGGTGGTGATGACCTGGCCGGACTCGATGCCGGTCACCCGGGTCATGGGCAGGAAGATCCGGCGCCGCGTGGACAGTTCGACGACCAGCCCGAGCACCCTCGGGGGCCGCCGCCCGACACGCAGCATGACGACCAGATCGCGTACGCGCCCCACCTGGTCGCCGTTCGGGTCGAAGACGGGGACGCCGGCGAGGTGCGACACGAAGATCCGCGGGGCGCCCGCTGCCATGACCACACCTCCGTCCTTTTCCCAATTGCCCGTCCGTGCGGGCTTCAGGCTAGCCCGTCCCGATCGGAGACGCCCTGGTGGGCGGTCCGGACGGACTGGCTCCGCCGGCGCCCCGCGACCCCGGTACGCTGCCGTACGCCGCTCAGCACACCCCCGCAGAAAGGCAGCCTTCTCTGTGACTGCGATTCCCCCGGGCCGTACTCGTCGGACCGCGCTGGTGAGCGTGGTGTGCGCACTGGTGGTGGGCCTGGGAGCGAGCGGGTGCAGCGAGGATCCGGACGCGGGCACGAACGGGGTGGGCAAGCTGTCCGCCAAGGAGATCCAGACGAAGGCGCGGACGGCCGCCGGTTCCGTGGACGCGGTGCGACTGTCGGGGAGCGTCGTCACCAGCGGGAAGACGTACAAGCTCGACATGAGCCTGAAGGCGGACGGCGGCAGCGGGTCGGTCACCGCGGAGGGGGCCACCTTCCAGCTGCTGCGGGTCGGCGAGCAGCTGTTCCTGAAGGCCGACGCGGAGTTCTGGAACCACGAGGACGGCACGTCCGACGACGGCGGTTCGGACGCGGCCGCGGGCGACAAGCTCGGGGGCAAGTACGTGAAGGTGCCGACGGGCGACCCCTCGTACAAGAAGTTCAGCGGCTTCACGGACAAGAACCTCCTCCTCGACGGTCTGCTGACGTTGCACGGCTCTCTGGGCACGGACGGCCACCACGAGCAGTCCGGCGTCCGCACGATCCGCATCGCCGGCGACGGCGGCTCCGGCGGCACGCTGGACGTGTCCCTGGAGGGCGAGCCGTACCCGCTGCGGCTGGTGCGGGCAGGCGGCGCGGGCACGTTGAGCTTCTCCGCCTGGGGCAAGGACTTCGCCCTGACGGCACCGGCGAAGGACGAGACGGTGGACTACGGCAAGCAGCTGCCGACGTCGTGACTACCGCTTGCGGCGTCTCCTGCCGAGGAGCAGCCTCGGCAGCCCCGCCGGGATCGGCTCACGGGTGGTGGCGGGCGACGGCACGGGCCGCGCCGCCAGATCCCCGTCGGGCAGGGGCAGCGTGGCCCCCGTCGGCTCCAGGCGCAGCACCCGGCACTCGCGTGCCCAGCGCTCGGTCATCGCCTCGCCGTCGGGCGCGTTCAGCCGTTTGCCCTTGAGGTCGGCGACGGCGGCCTCCCAGGCCTCACCGCCGGGCGCGAGTTGGACGACCGTCGCCGTCCAGGAGACCAGCCGGCCCCCCTTGTCCTTGCTGCGGACGGTGACCTCGGCCGAGCCGCCCTCGACGAGCCCCGGCAGCGGCTGCTCACCGGGCCCGTCGCCGACCAGAGTGGCCGCGCCCTCGTGCCACACGTGCCACAGTGCACGCGCGGCCGGTTCGCCGGCGCCCCGCACCCAGATGAGGCCGGACTTCTTGGTGGCCTCCTCGACGAGGGCCTGGTCGAGCAGCTCGCCTGTCATGACGCCAGCCTAAGGGCCCGCCCGGCGGCCCTCACAGCCAGCCGTTGCGCTTCAGCGTGCGGTGGATGCCGACGCACATGCCCACCATGACCGCCATGACGACCGGGTAGCCGAACTTCCAGTGGAGTTCGGGCATGTAGTCGAAGTTCATGCCGTACACCCCGCACACCATCGTCGGGACGGCGATGATGGCGGCCCAGGACGTGATCTTGCGCATGTCCTCGTTCTGCGCGACGGACGCCTGCGCGAGGTTGGCCTGGAGGATCGAGTTGAGCAGCTCGTCGAAGCCGATGACCTGCTCCTGGACCCGGGCGAGGTGGTCGGCGACGTCCCGGAAGTACTTCTGGATGTCGGGGTCGACCAGTCGCATCGGCCGCTCGCTCAGCAGCTGCATCGGCCGCAGCAGCGGCGACACCGCACGCTTGAACTCCAGGACCTCACGCTTGAGTTGGTAGATCCGGCCGGCGTCCGTGCCGCGCGGGGTGCCCTTGCGGCCCGGCGAGAACACCTCCGTCTCGACCTCGTCGATGTCGTCCTGCACGGCGTCGGCGACCGCGACATAGCCGTCGACGACGTGGTCGGCGATCGCGTGCAGCACGGCCGAGGGGCCCTTGGCGAGCAGCTCGGGGTCGTCCTGGAGCCGGTGGCGCAGCGCGCGCAGCGAGCCCTGGCCGCCGTGTCGGACGGTGATGAAGAAGTCCTTGCCGGTGAAGCACATGACCTCACCGGTCTCGACGACCTCGCTGTTGGCGGTGAGCCGGTCGTGCTCGATGTAGTGGATCGTCTTGAAGACGGTGAAGAGGGAGTCGTCGTAGCGCTCCAGCTTGGGCCGCTGGTGCGCCTGCACCGCGTCCTCCACGGCCAGCGGGTGCAGCCCGAACTCGGCTGCGATACCGGCGAATTCGGCCTCGGTCGGCTCGTGCAGGCCGATCCACACGAAGCCTCCGTCGCGCCGCACCTGACGCATGGCCTCCTGCGGGGTCGGCGGCTGCGGGAACGCGACGCGCGAGCCGTCGCGGTAGACGGCGCAGTCGACGACGGCCGACGGCGTCGCCGGGTCACGGGTGGTGTCGTAGGCGCCGCTGTCCATGCGCCCGCCCCCCTTGCGCAGGGAGGGGCGGGCGGGGCGGACGACGGCACGGAGGTCGCGGATCATCGACATGGCAGGCTCCTTCGCGACGAGCAAAGAAAGACCGCCACGACGGGTGGAACTGCCCGGAATGGGGACGTCCTGACTGGGTCTCCCCGGCCGGCAGGGCTGGGAAGGATGTTTGGCACGTCCACAAAGCGGGGAGCACCGCTCCGTCGCGGTGGCGAGCTTCGCTACTGATTCAGATCAGATTCAGATCAGACAGATCAGGCAAGAACGAAACGAAGTGCTCTTCGGCGTGAAGATGAGCGCGAGCGTTGGCGACCAGCCGGAGGCGAAGAGGCCAGAGCAGCTGCATCAGCGGCCGGAAGAGCGAGTGGTACTGCACGGGTGACTTCGATCCATGACAGCCCCACCTCCTCCAGCCGGTCCCTCGTAAGGGAGTCTCGTCTGCGTCGGGGCAAGATCGCGACGCTTCAGCGTGCTGCCCCGAACTACCGGCCCAGAGTACCAGCCGACCGAAGTGTCAAGGCGCTGCTTTGCCCTGCGCCGACCAGTTCTATGCTCGCCGCATGGCTGATGTTCTTCCTCTGGTCGAGGCTCGTTTGCGCACCGCGCTGGGCGAGCCGGACGCCCGCGCCGCGGTCACCTTCCTCGGTACGGACCGCGTCGAGGTGCTGCGCTTCCATGAGGGCGACGTCGTCCGGTACGCCACCCTCGGCATGTCCGCGCAGCCGATGAGCGACCCCACGGCGGTGTTCGCGGACCCGGCTCTGGGACCGCGCGCCGAGCTCGTCCTGTCGGTCCGCCCCGGCACCGCCGACACGGACAAGGTGCTCCGCCCGCTCGCCGTGCTCGCCGCGTCCCCGCAGGTCGAGGGTGTGGTCGTGGCCCCCGGCGCCTCCCTCGACGTCGGTGAACCCCTGTGGCCCGGCGCCCCGTTCACCTCGGTGCTGGTCGCCGAGCCGGGCGGCCTGGTCGAGGACCTCGACCTCGACGAGCCCCTCGACCCGGTCCGCTTCCTGCCCCTGCTCCCCATGACCCCGAACGAGGCCGCCTGGAAACGCGTGCACGGCGCCCAGGCCCTTCAGGAGCGCTGGCTGACGAGCGGGACGGACCTGCGGGATCCCTCCCGCAGGTCCGTCCCGCTCGACTGAGGCCCGGGTGACCGATGTCACCAACACGTGCCTGAAAACCTCTCGTTGGCTTCCGTCGGGCCGTCGGGCCGTCGGGCCGTCGGGCCGTCGGGCCGTCGGGCGTCCGGCTCAGTTCGCGAAGACGGCCACGCCGTCCTCGGCCGCGTGCCTCGGCGCCGGTTCCGCCGCCATGGGGGTCCCCCCGCTCGAGCGAAGCCGAGAGTGGGGGAGTGTGAGGGCCTTGCGCCGTACGACGACCACGACCGCGCCGAGGACCGCCGTCACGGCCGCGACGACGAACGGCATGCGGACCTCGGTCCACTCCTCGATCTTCGGTGCGAAGTAGGGCGCGGCCGCCGCCGCGAACCACCGCACGAAGTTGTAGCCGGCGCTCGCCACCGGACGCGGGGCGTCGGAGACGCCGAGGGCCAGCTCGGTGTAGACCGTGTTGTTCACGCCGATGAACGCGCCCGACAGGATCGTGCAGACGATCGCCGTGGTGTGGTCGCCGTAGCCGAGGGCGAGTACGTCGACGGCGAGCAGCACCAGCGAGCCGCCCAGCACCCGCAGCGAGCCGAACCGCTTCTGGAGCCGCGGCGCCACGATCACCGAGAAGACGGCGAGCAGCAGACCCCAGGCGAAGAACACCGCCCCCGACTTGTACGGGGTCATGTTCAGCACGAACGGGGTGAAGGCCAGCACGGTGAAGAACGTGTAGTTGTAGAAGAACGCCGACGCTGCGACGGAGGCGAGTCCGCCGTGGCCGAGCGCCTTGAGCGGGTCCAGGAGTGAGGTCCTGCGGGCCGGCTTCGGCTGCTCCTTCAGGAACACCGTGATGCACAGGAAGCCGATCGCCATCAGGAACGCGGTGCCGAAGAAGGGGTAGCGCCAACTGGCGTCGCCGAGCAGCGCGCCCAGCAGCGGTCCGCAGGCCATGCCGAGGCCGAGGGCGGACTCGTACAGGAGGATGGCGGCCGCGCTGCCGCCGGCCGCGGCGCCGACGATCACCGCCAGGGCGGTGGAGACGAAGAGCGCGTTGCCGAGCCCCCAGCCCGCCCGGAAGCCCACCAGTTCGGCGACCGAGCCCGAGGTGCCGGCCAGGCCCGCGAAGACGACCACGAGCGCGAGGCCGAGCAGCAGCGTGCGGCGGCCGCCGATGCGGCTGGAGACGAAGCCGGTGACCAGCATCGCGAAGGCGGTGATCAGGAAGTACGAGGTGAAGAGCAGGGAGACCTGGCCGGCCGTGGCGTCCAGGCCCTGGGCGATGGACGGCAGGATCGGGTCGACGAGGCCGATGCCCATGAAGGCGACGACGGATGCGCCGGCCGTCGCCCACACCGCCTTCGGTTGCCGCAGGATGCTCCCGGCTCCGGCGTCGAACGTGTCCATGGTTCCCCTCACCCTCTGAGATGGTTGGTATATGCACATAGTAAGTTAGCCCAGCTAATTAATGCAAGCTACACGTAAACGCTGCCGGTTCAACTGGTTCCGCCCGGACGGGTGATCGTCCTTGACGTGGGCGGGCTCGGGTAGGACCGTGGGGCCCTATGAGGGGCGAACCCAGTTGCCCGAAGTGTGGTGGCCGGGTCAGGGCTCCCGGACTCTTCTCCGACTCCTGGCAGTGCGATGTGCACGGGACGGTGCATCCGCTGCAGCCCGTGATCCCGCCCAGCGTCGAGGCCCTCAGTGTTGTCGTGCACCGCACGCAGGTCCCGGTGTGGATGCCGTGGCCGCTGCCGGTCGGCTGGCTCTTCACGGGCGTCACGTACGCGGGCGACGACCGCAGTGGCGGCCGCGCCACCGTCGTCGCCTGCTCCGGACCGGGCCCGCTCGGCGGCATGGGCGAGCTGATCCTGGTCGCCGAGGAGCTGGGCGTCGGCCTCGGCGCGCGCTACGCCGGTGTCGACGGACCGGACCCTGGTCCGTACATGAGCGTCGAGAAACCCCCGCAGGCGAAGGTCCTGGCCGCGGGCCGGCCGACCCCCCTGTGGCATGTCTCCGCCACCCCGGACGACCGCGCGGTCTTCGCGGGCGAGGCGCGGGGGCTGTGGCTGTGGGCGGTCGTGTGGCCCGAGCAGTCGGGGCTGCTGATGTACGACGAGCTGGTCCTGACCGACCTGCGGGACGCGGGGGCGGAGGTCGAGCTGGTGCCGTGCGGGGCGCTTTCGCCGCGCTTGCTCAAGCCGTGACGTTCCGCTGGGCCGGGCCGCGGGTGTAGGGGGTGCTCCGGGCCTTCGGGTGTGACAGGGGCGTTCGAATGGGCGCTATGCTGGAGCGTCCCCGTCCGTCCTGTCATCGCCTGGAGTCTGCGTCGTGCGTATTGATCTGCACTGTCACTCCACGGCCTCCGACGGTACGGACACCCCGGCCGAGCTGGTGCGCAACGCGGCCGCGGCCGGTCTGGACGTCGTCGCGCTGACCGATCACGACACCACCCGGGGATACGCCGAGGCCATCGCCGCGCTGCCGCAGGGGCTCACGCTCGTCACCGGCGCCGAGCTGTCCTGTCGTATCGACGGCATCAGCATGCACATGCTGGCCTACCTGTTCGACCCCGAGGAGCCCGCTCTGCTCGCCGAGCGTGAGCTGGTGCGCGACGACCGGGTGCCGCGGGCGCGCGCGATGGTCGCCAGGCTCAACGCGCTGGGCGTGCCCGTCACCTGGGAGCAGGTCGAGCGGATCGCCGGCGAGGGGTCCGTCGGGCGGCCGCATGTCGCCACCGCGCTGGTCGAGCTGGGCGTCGTACCGACCGTGAGCGACGCGTTCACCGAGGACTGGCTGTCCGACGGCGGCCGGGCCTACGTCGAGAAGCACGAGACCGACCCCTTCGAGGCGATCCGGCTGGTCAAGGGCGCGGGCGGGGTCACCGTCTTCGCGCACCCCGGCGCCGACAAGCGGGGGCGCACGGTGCCGGAGGCGGCGATCGCCGAGCTGGCCGCGGCCGGCCTCGACGGCATCGAGGTCGACCACATGGACCACGACGAGGACACCCGGGCGCGACTGCGCGGGCTGGCCGCCGATCTGGGGCTGTTGGTCACCGGCTCGTCGGACTACCACGGCAGCCGCAAGACGTGCGTGCTCGGTGAGTACACGACCGACCCCGAGGTCTACGCAGAGATCACCCGACGGGCCACCGGAGCGTTCCCGGTGCCGGGGACCGGCGGAGCCTGACGCTCACCCCCTCCGCACCTCCACTCACCCTCTTTCGCGCAAGGCCTCTGTACTGATGTTCGACGTCGCTGTCTTCGGCTCTCTCTTTCTCACCCTTTTTGTCATCATGGATCCCCCCGGGATCACCCCGATCTTCCTCGCCCTGACCGCCGGACGCCCCGGCAAGGTGCAGAAGCGGATGGCCTTCCAGGCGGTCTGTGTGGCGGGCGGTGTGATCACCGTCTTCGGGCTCCTGGGCCACCAGATCCTCGACTACCTGCATGTCTCCGTGCCCGCGCTGATGATCGCGGGCGGGCTGCTGCTTCTGCTGATCGCGCTCGACCTGCTCACCGGCAAGACCGACGAGCCGAAGCAGACCAAGGACGTCAATGTCGCGCTCGTCCCGCTGGGCATGCCGCTGCTGGCCGGCCCGGGTGCGATCGTGTCCGTCATCCTCGCCGTGCAGAAGGCCGACGGCGTGGCCTCGCAGGTGTCGGTCTGGACGGCGATCCTCGCCATCCATGCCGTGCTGTGGCTGGTGATGCGGTACTCGCTGCTGATCATCCGCGTCATCAAGGACGGCGGTGTGGTCCTCGTGACGCGGCTGGCGGGCATGATGCTCTCCGCGATCGCCGTGCAGCAGATCATCAACGGGGTCACCCAGGTGATCCGGGCGAGCTGAACGGTTGCCGGTACACGCAGAGCCCCCTACGGCCGCTTGAATCGAAGCCGGCTGTAGGGGGCTCTGAAACCTGTGTGAAGGACCCGTGTTACGAGGCCGAGGTGTCGGCCGGACGGATCCACAGCCGCTGCCCGATGGCGGCGGCTTGCTGAACGATCCGGTTGACGGAGGCGGCGTCCACGACGGTGCAGTCCACGGGCGTGCCGTCGACGTCGTCGAGTCGCATGATTTCGAAGCGCATTGCTTCTCCCTTCGTCTGGTCATCCCCGGTGGGGGATTGCTGCATACATGAGGAGTCAACGGGATGCGTGTTACAAACATTCCCTACGCTAAAGAAATTTTTCGAACAACTAACTACTAACGGGTACGGGGGTTTGCGGAGACTGAACGGGACCGGTTGTGTTCGCAGCGTGACCACCGGGACAATGGAGGCGATGAACGACGACCTCCCGGCCCTCGCCGCCCGCATCGACCGCACGAACGAGCTGCTGACGCGCATGCTCGCCGAGGTGGCCAAGACGCCCTCGACCCACGCGATCTTCGTCGACGCGGGGTACGTGTACGCGGCGGCGGGACGCCTGGTGGCCGGGACCGAGGACCGTCGCGCCTTCGACCTCGACGCCGAGGGCCTGCTCGAGGCGCTCATCGACCGAGCCCGCTCGATCTTCGCCGACAGCCGGCTGCTGCGCGTCTACTGGTACGACGGCGCCCGACGCCGCATCCACACCGCCGAGCAGCAGTCCATCGCCGAACTGCCGGACGTCAAGGTGCGGTTGGGCAACCTGAACGCCAACAACCAGCAGAAGGGCGTCGACTCGCTGATCCGGACGGACCTGGAGTCACTGGCCCGCCACCGCGCCATCAGCGACGCGGCCCTGCTGGGCGGCGACGAGGACCTGGTCTCGGCCGTGGAGGCCGCGCAGGGGTACGGCGCCCGCGTCCACCTCTGGGGCATCGAGGCGCCGGAAGGCCGCAACCAGGCCGAGCCGCTGCTCTGGGAGGTCGACAGTCAGCGCACCCTCGACCTCGACTTCTTCAAGCCGTACGTCGCACGGCGCACCGTCCCCGGCTACGAGGCGAACGGCGCGAGCCGGCCCACCCGCGAGGCCGTCCGCTTCGCCGGCGCGCAGATCGCGGCGAAGTGGCTCGCCGCGCGGGGCAGGGAGACCCTCGCGGAGCTGCTGCCGGGCCACCCCTACCTCCCCGGCTCCGTCGACCAGGATCTCCTCGTCGAGGCCGAGGGCATCCTGCAGTACTCCCTGCGCGGCCAGGCGGACCTGAGACGCGCCCTACGGGACGGCTTCTGGGAGCACGTGCAGGGGCAGTACTAACGGGTACTGGCGGTACTGGATCCGCCGCACTGCCGCATTACTGGTTCCGCCGCACTGCCGCATTACTGGTTCCGCCGCGGTGCCGCACTACTGGTTCCGCCGCGGTGCCGATCTGCCGCAGGGCTAGCCCTGAAGGGGGTGCTTGTCCCAGAAGTGGGCCAGGGCGCGGGCCGTAGGCAGGGGCTGATCCAGGTTCGGTGAGTGCTCGGCGCCCGGCACGACGGTCCGGTGCGCACGCAGCTCCAGGGCCATGCCGTCCAGGAGAGTGAGCGGCCAGGTGTCGTCCCGTGCGCCCGACAGGACGTGGAACGGCAGCGGGACGGCGGCGAGTTCGGCGACCCGGTTCGGTTCGACGCACAACCGGCGGCCGGTGACGAGGAGTTGGGCAGGCTTGTGGTTGAGCCAGCGCAGCCGCAACTGCTCCGGGTCGCCGAAGCCGCGGGCCGGCCCGCCGACCTCCTCCGGCGGCCCCATCGCCAGGATCGCCTCCCACACCTGAGGCATCGTCATCACCGCGAGCGCGTCGTGCAGCAGCTTCACGCGCTGCTTCTGCGACTCCGAGATCTCGGCCGGACCCGACGAGATCAACGTGAACGAGACGAAGGGGGAGTGGTCGAGGAGGACGGCGGCGCGGGCGATCTGACCGCCGAGGGAGAGCCCGACGAGGTGCAGGGGCGTGTCGAGGGCCGCCGCCTGCGCCAGGACGTCCCGGGCCAACTCCGCCTGGGCGTAGGGCGATTCGTCCTCGGCTGGTCCGTCGGACTCGTTCTGTCCACGCCCGTCCACGGAGATGCTCCGGTAGCCGCGGGCCGCGAGCGGCCCGTGCAGCTGGTGGAAGTCCTCCTTGCTCCCGGTGAAGCCGGGCAGCAGAAGCGCGACACCGCGCGGCTCGACACCGGCGGCCACGGGCGCGTCGACGACGGCGAACTCACCCCGCTCGGTCCGCAGGGAGTACGCACGCGCGCCCGGGGGCGGGGGAAAGGGGGTGCTGCTGCTCGGCGTGGTCACCTGCCGAGGCTACCGGGAGCGTGTGCCGCGCACGCCGACGGCCCGGCCCCTCACCGAGGAGGGGCCGGGCCGTCGGACTGTCGTGCCGTGCCGGTCGGTCAGCCGTCCGCGGGCTCCGCGGCGGCCGTCGCCTTGCGGGTGCGACGCACCCTCGGCTTCGCCTCGGCCTCGGCGGCGGGGGCCTCGGTCGGTGCGGTGGCTGCCGTCTTGCGGGTGCGGCGCGGCTTGGTGGCTGCGGCTTCCTGCGTGGCCTGGGCCGGGATGTCGGCCGTGGTGAGCGTCGTCTCGGGCTCGGTGGCCTTGCGGGTGGTGCGGCGGCGGGGCTTGGCCTCGGTCGCCTCGGCGGTGTCGACCGCGGCCACGGCCTCGGCCGGAGCCGTGGCGGCCGTCTTCCGGGTCCGACGCGGCTTGACCTCCACGGCCTCCGCGACCGGCTCCGCCTCCGTCACCTTGGCGGCCGAGGCTGCCGTCTTGCGCGTGCGGCGCGGCTTCGCCTCTGTGCCCTCGGCGGTGTCGACCGCGGCCACGGCCTCGGCCGGCGCCTTGGCAGCCGTCTTGCGCGTGCGGCGGGGCTTGGCCTCGGTGGCCTCGGCCGTGTCCACGGCGGCTTCGGCCGGAGCCGCCGCCTTGCGGGTGCGGCGGGGCTTGGCCTCGGTGCCCTCGGCGGTGTCGACCGCAACCGCGGCCTCGGTCGGTGCGGTGGCTGCCGTCTTGCGGGTGCGGCGCGGCTTGGTGGCTGCGGCTTCCTGCGTGGCCTGGGCCGGGATGTCGGCCGTGGTGACCGTCGTCTCGGGCTCGGTGGCCTTGCGGGTGGTGCGGCGGCGGGGCTTGGCCTCGGTCGCCTCGGCGGTGTCGACCGCGACCGCGGCCACGGCCTCGGCCGGAGCCGTGGCGGCCGTCTTCCGGGTCCGACGCGGCTTGACCTCGACCTCGGCCTCGGGTGCCGCCGCGGGCTCGACGGCCGCGGTGACCTCCGGGGCCTCGGCGGGAGCCGTCGCCTTCCGGGTGCGGCGGCGCGGCTTGGCCTCCGCCGCCTCGGCGGTCTCGGGCGCCTCCGTGGCCTCCACCGTGTCGACCACGGTCTCGGCAGCGGCGGCCGCCTTGCGGGTACGGCGACGGCGCGGCTGCGCCGGGATCTCCGGAGCGGACGCCGGGGTGTCGAGGGCCGGGCCCTCCACCGTCGTCACGGCCGCTTCCGCGGCCTCGGCGACGGCCTCGACGGCCGTAGCGGTGGCGGTGGCCGTCAAAGCGGCGGCCTCCTGCCCCGATCCACTGCGCGTACGGCGCCGACGACGCGGGGTGCGCGGACCGGCGGCCTCCTCCGTCACGGACGTCGGCTCGGCCAGGGGTGCCTGCTCCGGTGCCGTGGTCGCGGCGGGCGTCGGCGTCGCCTCGAGAGGCGCGCCGTTGCGCGTACGACGGCGGCGACGCGGTGTACGTGCGGCACGCTCGCGCTCATCGGTACCGGAGCGCTCGCCGGAGCCGGAACGTTCACCGGTACCGGAACGCTCGCGCGCACCGGAGCGGGAGTCGCCCCGGCCGCCTCGCTCGCCCCGGCCGCGGTCGCGGTCACCGCGACCGCGGCCGGCGCGTCCGCCCGGCTCGCCCAGGTCCTCCAGCACCTCCGCGTCGAGCCCGGCGCGGGTGCGCTCCGCGCGCGGCAGGACACCCTTGGTGCCCGCGGGGATGTTCATCTCCTCGAAGAAGTGCGGGGAGGTGGAGTACGTCTCCGGCGGGTCGCTGAACTCGAGCTCCAGCGCCTTGTTGATGAGCTGCCAGCGCGGGATGTCGTCCCAGTCGACGAGCGTGACGGCGATGCCCTTGGCGCCCGCGCGGCCGGTACGACCGATGCGGTGCAGGTACGTCTTCTCGTCCTCGGGGGACTGGTAGTTGATGACGTGCGTGACGCCCTCGACGTCGATGCCGCGGGCGGCGACGTCGGTGCAGACGAGAACGTCGACCTTGCCGTTGCGGAAGGCGCGCAGCGCCTGCTCGCGGGCGCCCTGGCCGAGGTCGCCGTGGACGGCGCCGGAGGCGAAACCGCGCTGCTGGAGTTGGTCGGCGAGGTCGGCCGCGGTGCGCTTGGTGCGGCAGAAGACCATGGCCAGTCCCCGGCCGTCGGCCTGCAGAATGCGCGCGACCATCTCGGGCTTGTCCATGTTGTGCGCGCGGTACACGTGCTGCTTGGTGTTCGCGACGGTCCTGCCCGCGTCGTCGGGCGACGTGGCGTTGATGTGCGTGGGCTGCGACATGTAGCGGCGGGCGAGACCGATGACCGCGCCCGGCATGGTCGCCGAGAACAGCATGGTCTGGCGCTTCGCCGGAAGCATGTTGATGATCTTCTCGACGTCGGGCAGGAAGCCCAGGTCGAGCATCTCGTCGGCCTCGTCGAGGACGAGCGACTTGATGTGCTTGAGGTCGAGCTTCTTCTGGCCCGCGAGGTCCAGCAGGCGGCCCGGGGTGCCGACGACGACGTCGACGCCCTTCTTGAGGGCCTCGACCTGGGGCTCGTACGCCCGGCCGCCGTAGATGGCGAGGACGCGCACGTTGCGCACCTTGCCCGCGGTCAGCAGGTCGTTGGTGACCTGCGTGCACAGCTCACGCGTGGGGACGACGATGAGCGCCTGCGGGGCGTCGGTGAGGGCCTCGGGCCGGGCGCGGCCGGCCTCGACGTCGGCGGGGACGGTCACGCGCTCGAGGAGCGGGAGGCCGAAGCCGAGCGTCTTGCCGGTGCCGGTCTTGGCCTGGCCGATGACGTCCGTGCCCGTGAGGGCCACGGGGAGCGTCATCTCCTGGATGGGGAAGGGGGTGGTGATGCCGACGGCCTCCAGGGCCTCGGCGGTCTCGGAAAGGATTCCGAGCTCTCGAAACGTCGTAGTCAGGGTGCTGCCTCTTCTGTGTGCGCGGTGCGAGGCGAGCGCGGGGGGTCTTTGACGGACCGTGCCGGGGGACGTCGGCTGCCCTACGGGCTGCCCTTGGGGGCACTGCCGTATGGCACGGGACCTCTGCCGACGCTCTAGCGCTCGTACCGCTGAGGGGTTCCCTCCGATCGTCGTACGCACAGTGCCGTACGGTCAGGGAGGGCTGTCGGGTCGGAGCCGATCGGGCCACCGACCGGGCATCCTCATACGTGCGGCCCGTCGAATATTCGGCAGGCGCATTACCACCATACCCCGGAATCGTGCACATGTGATGGCCGATTCGGTCACGTTGTGGTTGTCACAGTGCCAGGCGCGGTCCCTTACGTCTTCGTTGTCACACTGACTGACCAGGGACTTCCACCGTGCGGCGAGCGGGCTATTGTGCGCTTCATGACGACCTCTGACAAGCCCGAGAACACCGCCACCGGTATCGCCGCCCAGGACTGGGCGACGGCCTCCGCCGACCCGCAGTACCGGGCCGCGGTCGTGGACCTGCTGGGTGCGTTGGCGTACGGCGAGCTGGCGGCGTTCGAGCGCCTCGCGGAGGATGCCAAGCTGGCGCCCACGCTCGAGGACAAGGCGGAGCTGGCGAAGATGGCGTCCGCCGAGTTCCACCACTTCGAGCGGCTGCGCGACCGGCTCACGGAGATCGGCGAGGAGCCGACGGGGGCGATGGACCCGTTCGTCGCCGCGCTCGACGGCTTCCACCGGCAGACGGCTCCCTCGGACTGGCTGGAGGGCCTCGTCAAGGCATACGTCGGTGACTCGATCGCCAGCGACTTCTACCGTGAGGTCGCGGCGCGTCTGGACGGCGACACCCGGGCCCTGGTGCTGGCGGTGCTCGACGACACCGGACACGCCGGTTTCGCCGTGGACCGGGTGCGGGCCGCGATCGACGCGGAGCCGCGGGTCGGCGGGCGGCTCGCGCTGTGGGCGCGGCGGCTGATGGGCGAGGCCCTGTCGCAGTCCCAGCGGGTGGTCGCGGACCGCGACGCGCTGTCGACGATGCTCGTGGGCGGCGTCGCGGACGGCTTCGACCTCGCCGAGGTGGGCCGGATGTTCTCCCGCATCACCGAGGCGCACACCAAGCGGATGGCGGCGCTGGGACTGGCTGCCTAGGGCTGCCCTGGACCTCGGGCTCAGACCTGCGCCGGCGCCGATCGTCGGCGGAAGTGACCGGACGGTCGCAGCAGCAGGGAGAGGGAGGCGGCGGAGACGACCGCCGCGCCGATCAGGCTTGCCAGGACGGAGCCGGAGCCCAGCGCGCTGTGGGTGACGAAGTCACCGAACAGGGCTCCGGCGACGCCCGTCGCGAGGACGAGCGTGCGAACCGGCAGGCGGTGGGAGAGGCGGTGGACCGCCGCCCACGCCAGCACAAGACCGAGCACAGCGGAGCCGAGCGCTTCCAAGATCATTTAGGTCCCTCCCGAGCGGCTGGGCCGTGCACCAAGGTCGTAGCCCGTCATACCCGTGACCTGCGGAATGCAATCCTCATCTGTGGTCGAACCGTGTGCCGCCCGTGAACGAGAACAGGAGAGGGGCCCGACATCTCGTCGGGCCCCTCTCCTGTTATGCGGCTACAGCTGTCCCGCCGGCTTACAGCGCGCCGAAGCCCACCTTGCGCGGGGCGGGCTCGCCCAGCTCGACGTAGGCCAGACGGTCGGCCGGAACCAGGACCTTGCGGCCGTGCTGGTCCACGAGGCTGAGCAGCTGCGACTTCCCGGCCAGTGCCTCGGCCACCACGCGCTCGACCTCCTCGGGAGTCTGACCGCTCTCCAGAACGATCTCGCGAGGCGCGTGCAGCACGCCGATCTTGACCTCCACGGCTATGTCCCTCCGACGGTCATGAGGTGCGCGGGCGTCCGCGCCGTACGCTGCACACATTAGCCCGGTGAGGGGACGTACACGGCGTGGCCGTCCACGCCAGGAGCGAACAGCGGGCGGGAACAAACAGCCGAGTGCCCCCGCGGTCAGTGCTGATCGGTGCCGTGCAGCGGGAAACCGGCGATGCCCCGCCAGGCCAGCGAGGCCAGCAGCTGCACCGCCTGGTCGCGCGGGACGCTGCGGTCGCTGTGCAGCCAGGACCGGGCCACGACCTGCGCGAGGCCGCCCAGACCCGAGGCGAGCAGCATCGACTCCGCGCGAGAGAGGCCGGTGTCCTCGGCGATGACCTCGGAGATCGCCTCGGCGCACTCGACGGTGACCTTGTCGACCCGCTCACGCACCGCGGGCTCGTTCGTCAGGTCCGACTCGAAGACCAGGCGGAAGGCGCCGCCGTCGTCCTCCACGTACGCGAAGTACGCATCCATCGTGGCCCGCACGCGTTGCTTGTTGTCGGTCGTCGAGGCGAGCGCGCCGCGCACGGCCTGGATCAGGGACTCGCAGTGCTGGTCCAGCAGGGCGAGGTAGAGGTCGAGCTTGCCGGGGAAGTGCTGGTAGAGCACCGGCTTGCTGACGCCGGCCCGTTCGGCGATGTCGTCCATCGCGGCCGCGTGATAGCCCTGTGCGACGAAGACTTCCTGGGCGGCGCCCAGCAGCTGGTTCCGTCGGGCACGGCGCGGCAGGCGGGTGCCCCGCGGGCGCGCCGCCTCTGTCTGCTCGATGGCTGTCACGCCGCCTCCCAAAGTGGTCCTCTTGCGGTGAGCGCCGCGCCGCCATCGTACTTTTCGGTAACCGTGGTGTGCGCGGTGCGAGCGCAGAATTTCACGGACCGGACGGCAGCAAAAGCGGTAGAGATGGTTTTGAACCGGAATCTTCCGGGCAAACTCCGGCCCGCTCCAGCTCGCTGCCGGTCAGCGATAGTCGTCCTCGTCGAGTGAGACGACGCGAGCCTGTTCGACGAGATCGGCCTCGTTCGCCCGGGCCGGGTCCACGTCCTCCAGAGGGTCGTCGCGCTCCGCCGCGACGTCCGTGTACTGCTCGGCGGCGTCGTTCTCCGGCGCCTCGACGTCGATCTCCCCGAAGTCGTCGTCCTCTTCGAACGTCTCCGGGTCGGTGGGGTCAACGGCCATGGTGGGCTCCCTTCCTCCGAACGTCCCTGCGAGCTGCAGGGCCTCAAGCGGGTGCCCTCGGTACGAGCCTAGGAGACACCCGTTTCGGACGCTATGCGATCCGTATGCGGAGTGCCCCTGATTCGCGCTGGTATGGCGTACGCGCGGTGCGGGTGTGGTGTCGGTCTCGACAGGCGTTCGACCCGCGCGTGTGATGGCGAACACACCAGGCTGCGCGTGATCGTCTCGTAACATTGCCGCATGTCTTCGACCGAGCTGCCCTCCGTGCCGCCCACCAGTGTGCTGCCGAGGGCCACTGCCGTGCGGGTTGCGGAGGGCGAGCGGGTCCGGTCGGTGGGGCTGCCGGGCATCACGCTGACGATCCGATCCCGGCCGCCCGCGCGCGAGGGGCTCGAGCCCGCGCTGTACGTGCACGGCCTGGGCGGTTCCTCGCAGAACTGGTCGGCGCTGATGGCACTGCTCGACGGGGTCGTGGCGAGCGAGGCCGTCGACCTGCCGGGCTTCGGCGACTCCCCGCCGCCCGACGACGGCAACTACTCCATCACGGCACACGCGCGTGCCGTGATCCGCTACCTCGACGCGGCCGGCCGCGGGCCCGTCCACCTCTTCGGCAACTCCCTCGGCGGTGCGGTGTCCACGCGCGTCGCCGCGGTCCGCCCCGACCTGGTGCGGACGCTGACACTGGTCTCGCCCGCACTGCCCGAGCTGCGCGTCCAGCGGACCGCGGTGCCCACCGGCCTGGTCGGCCTGCCCGGCGTGGCCGCGCTCTTCAGCCGGTTCACCCGGGAGTGGACGGCCGAACAGCGCGTCCGCGGCGTCACGGCGCTCTGCTACGGCGATCCCGGACGGGTCTCTCCAGAGGCGTTCCGGCACGCGGTGGAGGAGCTGGAGCGGCGACTGCAGCTGCCGTACTTCTGGGACGCGATGACGCGCTCCACGCGCGGGCTGCTCAGCGCGTACACCCTGGGCGGCCAGCACGGGCTGTGGCGCCAGGCCGAGCGTGTCCTCGCCCCGACCCTCCTCGTCTACGGAGGCCGCGACCAGCTCGTCGGCTTCCGCATGGCCCAGCGGGCCGCCCGCGCCTTCCGCGACTCCCGGCTGCTCACGCTGCCGGACGCCGGCCACGTGGCGATGATGGAGTACCCCGAGACGGTGGCGACGGCGGTCCGGGAGCTCCTCGCCGACACCGCGACCGCGCCCCCGACCGAGACCACGGGGGGCTGAGGCCGACGTGGGACGCCACAGCCGGCGTGGACCCGCGCCCAAGGGCGCCGGGAAAGGCGACTCCAAGGGCGCGCCGCAGGAGGCTCCCCCAGGGCTTCCGGAGGGGGACATCCGGGGCGCCCGCGTCCAGACCCCGCCCCCGGGTCACGACGGCACCCCCTCGCACGGACTGCCCCGCTTCCCCGACGGCACGCCCGCCCACGGGTTCCCGCAGGTGCGGGGCGGCCACCCCGAGCAGCGTGAAACCGGGGGCGGCTGGGGTGACTTGAGAGGGCGGCAGACGGGTACCGGGCAGCCCGTGATACCGCGTCAGCGACCGATGCCGCCGGGGCCGCCGGGCGGCCCGCGCCAAGGCTCCCGTCAGGGGCCGCGCCAGGACTACCTCGACGCCTTCCAGGAAGGCGACGAGGCCCTCACGCGCGCGGGGGCGCCGTATCCGGCCACGCGCGCGCGTGCACAGGATCACCACACCTCCCTCGACGCTTCGGGCACCGGTCTCACCGGTCTCACCGACCGGAACACCGTCTCCCGTTCGGCCGCCCCGGCAGGACTCGACGGGGACGACGGGGACGACCGGGACGGTCCGCCGCCCACCGGCGGGCCCGGGTCCGCCAAGACCGCCGGGTCCGCCAAGGGCGCCGGCTCAGCCAAGGGTGCCAAGGGGCGCACGTTCACCGGTATCGCGGCCGCCGCGGTCACCACGGTGCTGGCCGTCGTGGTGGCCGGCCAGGTCACCGGCGGGCGGGACGACGACGCCGTCCAGTCGCAGTCCGCCACCGGCCAGGCCCGCGACGGCCTCGAAGACGCCGCGCCCGGCGACGACCGGCCGAGCCCGTTCGCGTCCCCCGGCGTGGCCACACTGACGTACGCGCAGCGGATGGACCTGCGGTACCCGCTCGGCGCCAAGCTCAAGGGCTCGGGGAAGTTCGACGCGATCGCGGGCATCGACAAGGCGCCCGGCAAGGGGCAGAAGTACACCTACCGCGTGGACGTGGAGCAGGGCCTCGGGCTCGACGGCGAACTCTTCGCGCAGGCCGTGCAGAAGACGCTCAACGACGACCGCAGCTGGGCCCACAACGGCGCCCGCACCTTCGAGCGGATCCATTCGGGCAAACCGGACTTCGTCATCACCCTCGCCAGCCCCGGCACCACCGCCGAATGGTGCGCCAAGTCGGGCCTGGACACCACCGAGGACAACGTCTCCTGCGACTCCGCCGCCACCGAGCGGGTGATGATCAACGCCTACCGGTGGGCGCAGGGCTCGAAGACCTACGGCGACAAGATGTACGCCTACCGGCAGATGCTGATCAACCACGAGGTCGGCCACCGGCTCCGCTACGACCATGTCACCTGCGACAAGAACGGCGACCTCGCGCCGGTC
Organism: Streptomyces sp. NPDC031474; assembly: GCF_055581185.1. Lineage (NCBI taxonomy): Bacteria > Bacillati > Actinomycetota > Actinomycetes > Kitasatosporales > Streptomycetaceae > Streptomyces > Streptomyces sp. NPDC031474. The sequence goes on along the minus strand of NZ_JBVIJX010000015.1, from coordinate 240,813 downwards.
ATGCAGCAGCAGACCAAATTCCTCGACCACAACGGGATTCACTGTCTGCCCAACCCCTGGCCCTATCCCAAGGGTTGATCTCTCGGGTGGACAGACGTCTCATGGGTCACGTTGACATGCCCAGAAAGTTCCTCCATATTGCTGCGCATGTGGTCTAGTCATCCTGTCGACAGCAGCGCCGCCATCGAGCTGGCGCTCTTCGGCGTGACCGCACTCTGCGTGGCAGACATTCTCTGTAGCTGACGCTCGCCTCTGGCGTTGGCGTCGCGATTCTTCCTCCCTTTTTTCGTGCCTCGGGCACGGCATTTTCGACGACCTGACGCCGAGCGGACGTCTGCTCACTTCCGTCTCACTCCTCGTCATTCCGTCTCATCATTCGAGAGGTCGTCTTCGATGCGTCATCCGTCCCTCATAGCCCGCCGCGTGGCCGCGGCGGCCGTCAGCCTGGTGGTGGCAGCGGGCGCCGCCGCGTGCGGTCCTGAGGACAACGACAACGATGCCAAGGCCTCCGGCAGCGACTCCACACCGCACAAGGGCGGCACCCTCACGGTCCTGAACTCCGAGCCGCAGACCGACTTCGACCCGGCCCGGCTGTACACCTCCGGCGGCGGCAACGTGCCCTCCCTCGTCTTCCGCACCCTCACGACCCGCAACCGCGAGAGCGGCGCAGCCGGCGCGAAGGTCGTCCCCGACCTCGCCACCGACACCGGGCGCCCCAACAAGGACGCGACCGTGTGGACGTACACCCTGAAGACGGGGCTCAAGTACGAGGACGGCACCGCGATCACCTCGGCCGACATCAAGTACGGCATCGAGCGCTCCTTCGCGCCCGAGCTGTCCGGTGGCGCGCCCTATCTGCGGGACTGGCTGGTCGGCGCGGCCGACTACCAGGGGCCGTACAAGGACAAGGGCGGGCTCGCCGCGATCGAGACGCCGGACGACCGGACCATCGTCTTCCATCTGAACAAGCCCGAGGGCGAGTTCCCCTTCCTGGCCACGCAGACGCAGTTCGCGCCCGTGCCGAAGGCCAAGGACACCGGCACGAAGTACGAGGAGCACCCGATCTCGTCCGGCCCCTACAAGGTCGTCAAGAACGAGAACGACGGTGAGACGCTCCTCCTGGAGCGCAACACCTATTGGTCCGCCTCGACGGACGCCGAGCGCAAGGCGTACCCGGACAAGATCGACGTCAAGTCCGGGCTCGACTCCTCGGTGATCAACCAGCGGCTGTCCGCGTCCCAGGGTGCGGACTCGAAGGCGGTCACCACGGACACCAACCTCGGCCCCGCCGAGCTCGCCAAGGTGACCGGCGACAAGGAACTCGCCGCGCGGGTCGGCACCGGGCACTTCGGCTACACGAACTACATAGCGTTCAACCCGACCGTCAAGCCGTTCAACAACGTCAAGGTGCGGCAGGCGATCTCCTACGCCATTGATCGCTCGTCGGTCGTGAACGCCGCCGGCGGGTCGTCGCTGGCCGAGGCCGCCACCACCTTCCTGCCGAACCAGAAGTCCTTCGGCTACGAGCCGTACGACCTGTTCCCGGCGGGCGACTCCGGCAACGCGGCCAAGGCCAAGGAGCTGCTGAAGGAGGCCGGTTACCCCAACGGGCTCACCGTCACGCTGACCCACAACAACGCCCAGAACTTCAAGACCAGCCCCGAGATCGCGACGGCCCTCCAGGACGCGCTCAAGAAGGCCGGCATCACCGTCAAGCTGCAGGGCCTGGAGGACAACAACTACTCGGACACGGTCCGCAAGGTGAAGACCGAGCCGGGCTTCTTCCTCGCCACGTGGGGCGCCGACTGGCCCTCCGGCGGTCCCTTCCTCGCCCCGATCTTCGACGGCCGTCAGATCGTCAAGGACGGCGCGAACTTCAACTCGGGCCTGCTCAATGACAAGTCGGTCAATGCCGAGATCGACGCGATCAACAAGTTGACCGATCTTGACGCTGCCGCCAAGAGGTGGGGTGCACTGGACAAGAAGATCGGCGAGCAGGCACTGACCGTGCCGCTGTTCCACCCGGTCTACAAGCGGTTGGTCGGCAAGGACATCAAGAACGTCGTGATCAGCGACTGGACCGGTGTGCTGGACATCTCGCAGGTAGCGGTCAAGTAATCCGATGAGCGAAGTACTTGTCGCCGTCGAGACCCCCGGGGCAGCCGTCCCGGGGGTTTCGGGGGCTCGTCAGTTCTGGCGGCGGCTGCGGGCGCAGCGGGCCGCCATGGTCGCGGCGGGCGTCGTCGCGCTGCTCGTCCTGGTCGCGCTCGCCGCGCCCCTGCTCACCGCGCTGGAGGGCCAGGACCCGAACACCTACCACTCCTCTCTGGTGGACTCCGCGCGCGGCGGTGTGCCCGTCGGGTCGCTCGGCGGCATCAGCGGGGACCACTGGCTCGGCGTCGAACCGCAGACAGGACGCGACCTGTTCGCGCGGCTCGTGTACGGCGCCCGGGTCTCGCTGGGGGTCGCGCTGGCCGCCACGGTCGTCCAGGTGTTGATCGGTGTCGTCGTGGGTGTATCGGCCGCGCTCGGCAGTCGATGGGTTGATCAACTGTTGAGCAGGTTCACGGACGTCATCGTCGCCATGCCCCTCATGATCATGTCGTTGGCGCTTCTCGCCATCGTCCCGGCGAGTTTCCCGCGACCCGTCCTGGTCGCGTCGGTCATCGGGTTGATCGCGTGGGGCAGCGTCGCCAAGATCGTGCGCGCCCAGACCCTCACGCTCAAACAGCTCGACCATGTCGCCGCCGCCCGGCTCAGCGGCTGGGGCACCTGGCGCATCGCCCGCCGCGAGCTGCTGCCCGGCATCGCCGCGCCGATCATCACCTACGCGGCGCTGCTGGTGCCGTCCAACATCTCTGCCGAGGCCGCCCTGTCCTTCCTCGGCGTCGGTGTGAAGCCGCCGACGCCGTCCTGGGGACAGATGCTCACCGCCGCCGACGTCTGGTACCAGGCCGCCCCGCAGTACCTGCTGCTGCCCGCCGGCGCGCTCTTCGTCACCGTCCTCGCCCTGACCGTCCTCGGCGACGGTGTGCGCACCGCCCTGGACCCGCGCGCGGCGTCCCGGCTGCGCGTCGGCACCGGCCGCAAGAGGGAGGCCAAGGCATGACCGGCTTTCTGCTACGGCGCGCGCTCGGCGCCGTCGTCACCCTGTTCGCCATCTCGGTGATCGTCTACGTCGTCTTCTACGTCACCCCCGGCAACGTCGCCCAGATCACCTGCGGTCCGCGCTGCTCGCCGGAACAGGTGCACCAGGTCGCCCAGCAGCTCAGGCTCGACGACCCGCTGTACGTGCGCTACTGGCACTTCCTGGAGGGCCTCGTGGCCGGCCAGGACTACTCGACCGGCACCTCCGTGGAGCACTGCTCCGCGCCCTGCCTCGGGCTGTCGTACCAGAGCGACCAGCAGGTCACCCAGCTGATCCTGAACAAGCTGCCGGTCAGCCTGTCGCTGGTGTTCGGCGCGATGGTGCTGTGGCTGATCCTCGGCGTCGGCACCGGCGTCCTGTCCGCCTGGCGGCGCGGCAGGCTCAGCGAGCGGCTGCTGACCGGCGTCACGCTCGCGGGCGTGGCCACGCCCGTCTTCGTGATCGGCCTCGTGCTGATGATCGTCGTCTGCGGACAGTTGCAGTGGCTGCCGTTCCCGCAGTACGTGAAGTTCACCGACGACCCCGAGCAGTGGGCGTGGAACCTGCTGCTGCCCTGGCTCTCGCTCGCGCTCATCGAGGCCGCCGCGTTCGCCCGGCTCACGCGCGCGTCGATGTTGGAGACGCTCGCCGAGGACCACATCCGCACCTTCCGCGCGTACGGCGTGGGGGAGCGGTCCGTCATCGGACGGCACGCGCTGCGCGGGGCGTTCGCGCCGGTCATCGCGCTGAACGCGAACAACTTCGGCTCCGCGGTCGGCGGCGCGGTGCTCACCGAGACCCTCTTCGGGCTCCCCGGCATCGGACAGGAACTGGTGCACGCGGTCAACGTCGTCGACCTGCCGGTCGTCGTCGGGATGGTCCTGGTCATCGGATTCTTCGTGGTGCTCGCCAACGCCGTCGCGGACTTCCTGTACGCGCTGGCCGACCGACGGGTGGTGCTCGCATGAGCCTGGTGGAAGTCACCGACCTGACGGTCGGGTTCGGCTCGCTACGGGCCGTCGACGGCCTCTCCTTCCGCCTGGAGGAGGGCGCGGCTCTCGGTCTGGTCGGCGAGTCCGGCTCCGGCAAGTCCACGGTCGCCTCGGCCCTGCTGGGGCTGCACCGCGGGACGGGAGCCGCCGTGGGCGGCTCGGTACGGGTCGCGGGGACCGACGTACAGGCCGCGTCCGACGAGGAGTTGCGGCGGCTGCGCGGCGGCCGGGCGGCGATGGTCTTCCAGGACCCGCTGTCCTCCCTCGATCCGTACTACGCGATCGGCGACCAGATCGCCGAGGTGTACCGCGTGCACGCGCGCGTGTCGCGCCGTGCGGCACGCGCGCGTGCGGTTGAGGTCCTGCAGCGCGTCGGAATCCCGGACGCGGTACGACGGTCCCGGTCGCGCCCGCACGAGTTCAGCGGAGGCATGCGCCAACGCGCCCTCATCGCCATGGCGCTCGCCTGCGAGCCCGACCTGCTGATCGCCGACGAGCCGACGACCGCGCTGGACGTGACCGTCCAGGCCCAGATCCTCGACCTGCTGCACACCCTGCGCGAGGCGACCGGCATGGGGCTGCTGCTGGTCACGCACGACGTGGGCGTGGCGGCGGAGAGCGTCGACGAGGTGCTGGTCATGCGGCACGGGCGGCTCGTCGAGCACGGCCCGGCGGGCACCGTCCTGGCGACGCCCGCGCAGGCGTACACACGGGAACTGCTGGGCGCGGTACCGCGGGTGGACGTGAAGAGAGAGGTCTTCGATGTCTCCGAGGTTTCCGATGCCTCTGATGCCTCTGATGCCTCTGATGCGTCCAAGGGCGAGGCTGCCGAGAAGCCGGTCGTCAAGGAGGCGGTTGTTGCTGAGGTGGTGCTCGAAGCGAGCGGGCTGCGGCGCGAGTTCGGGCGCGGGAAGCGGGCGTTCGCGGCCGTGGACGGCGTGTCGCTGACAGTCCGCCGGGGCGAGACCCTCGGCGTCGTCGGGGAGAGCGGCAGCGGCAAGACGACGCTGGGCCGGATGCTGGTCGGGCTTCTGGAGCCGACGGCGGGCGAGGTCCGCTACGAGGGGCGGGTGTCGTCGGGCGTGAACCCGACCGTGCAGATGGTCTTCCAGGACCCCGTCTCCTCCCTCAACCCCCGCCGCAGCGTGGGCGAGTCCATCGCCGACCCGCTCCGCGCGCGGGGTGGGCGCGACGATGCGCGCATCAGGAGGCGGGTGACGGAACTGCTGGAGCGCGTGGGACTCGAAGCGGAGCACTACGACCGCTACCCGCACGAGTTCAGCGGCGGTCAGCGCCAGCGCGTCGGCATCGCGCGGGCGCTCGCGGCCGACCCGCACGTCATCGTCTGCGACGAGCCGGTCTCCGCGCTCGACGTGACCACCCAGGCCCAGGTCGTCGCCCTGCTCGGCGAACTGCAGCGCGAACTCGGCCTCGCGCTGGTCTTCGTCGCCCATGACCTGGCCGTGGTGCGCCAGGTCAGCGACCGCGTCGCGGTGATGCGACACGGCCGCGTCGTCGAGGAGGGCCCCGCCGACGAGGTGTACGAGTCGCCGCGCGACCCTTACACCAAGCAGCTCCTGGCCGCCGTACCGGCGCTCGACCCGGCGGTCGCGGCCCGGCGGCGCGCCGAACGGCGGGAGTTGGCCGTGGCGTAACGTTTCGCGGTCGGATGATCTCTTAGCGCGACCGAACGCGACCCGCACGGGAAAGTTACGACCGTTCACCCCTTTTGGTGGTGCGACGGACAACCGTCCGTCGCACCACCGCCTTGTCCGCATACGTTCGTCCCGCTGCGAGCCGCCGGGTCAACGGCGGCTCCCCAAACGGGAGATCGGGGGCGCGCGTGCGTATCGGACTGCTTACGGAGGGTGGCTATCCGTATGTGAGCGGTGACGCCGGGGTCTGGTGCGACCGGCTCGTGCGCGGGCTCGGACAGCACGACTTCGACGTCTATGCCCTCAGCCGCGCCGAACACCAGGAGGACGCGGGCTGGGTCGAGCTTCCGCCGCAGGTCAGCCGGGTGCGCACGGCGCCGCTGTGGACGGCCGAGGAAGACGGGGTCGCATACGGCCGGCGCGCGCGCCGCCGCTTCGCGGAGTTCTACGGCGAGCTGGTGACCGCCCTGTGCGAGGGCGAGTCCCCGGACCCGGCGCACTCCTCGGCGGACCCTTCGGCGGACTCTTCGCACGGCTCGGCGCTCTCCTTTGGGGCCGGTCCCGCCGTTCAGGCGGACCGTTTCGCCAACGCGCTGTACGGCCTCGCCGAACTCGCCCGGGACGAGGGCGGGCTGGTGGGAGCGCTCCGCTCGGAGGGCGCCGTGCGCGCCCTGGAACGTGCCTGCCGCGCGCCCGGCGCGCTGCGCACGACGCGTGAGGCGCGCGTCCCCGACCTGCTCGCCGTCGCCGCACATCTCGAGCGCGCCCTGCGCCCCCTCTCGCTCGACTGGTACGACGACGAGACGGGCGACGGGGGAGAGGGCCTCGGCGCGGTCGACCTGTGCCATGCCACGTCCGGCGGCCCGGCGGCCCTGCCAGGGCTGCTCGCCCGGCACTTCTTCGACGTGCCGCTGCTGGTGACCGAGTACGGGGTCCGGCTGCGGACGCACTATCTGAGCTCCGGCGAGGCCCCCGCCGTTCGTGCCCTGCTCGCCGCCTTCCACGGCCGGCTCGCGGCCGAGGTCTACCGACGGGCGGCGTGCGTCACGCCGGGCAACACCCACGCCCGGCGCTGGCAGGAGCGGTGCGGCGCCGACCGCGCCAAACTGCGCACCGTCTACCCGGGCATGGCGGCGTCCCGCTTCGCCGAGGTGGGCGAGGCCCCGGACACCGCCGATCCGCACACCCTGGTCTGGGTCGGCCGGGTGGAACCGGCGAAGGACCTGGTGTCGCTGCTGCACGCCTTCGCGGAGGTCCGCAAGGAGGAGCCGCGCGCCCGCCTGCGGATCATCGGCGCGCCGGCCGGCACGGAGGGCCGGGCCTATCTCGGCGACTGCCGGATGCTGGCCGCTCAGCTCTTCCCCGACGAGGCGGAGGGACCGCACGCCGTCGGCGACAACCCGGTCTCCTTCGAGGAGATCGGCGGCCCGGAGGCGCCCACCCTGGCCGAGGCGTACGCGGCCGGAGCGGTCGTCGTCCTGTCCAGCGTCGTCGAGGGGTTCCCGGTCGGCCTGGTCGAGGCGATGTTCTGCGGCCGGGCGACCGTGTCGACGGACGTCGGCGCGGTGGTCGAGGTGATCGGCGGCACGGGACTGGTCGTCCCGCCGCGCAATCCACGGGCGCTCGCGGAGGCCTGCGGGGCATTGCTTCGCGACCCCGAGCGCCGTGCGCGCCTGGGGGCGGCCGCCCGCGCCCGCGCCCTCGAACTGTTCACGGTCGAGCAGAACATCGCGGCGTTCCACGGCATCTACCTGGAGCTCGTCTCCCGGGCCCCGTTTCGTCGGTTCGTCCTCGGCCACGACGGCGAACCCCGGCCGTTCGCCGTTCCGCCCGAGGCCAGGCTGCCGGGCTCGTGGACCGACCTGGGCACGCGTGTCACCGCCGGGCACACCCCGGCCTGGGCGGAGAGGCCGCCGGTACGCGGCAGTTCACCGGTCGCCGCGACGGAGGGAGCACGATGAGCGGGCTCGACGAACTGGACCGACGGGGGCCGACGGAAAGCGCCGAGGCGCGTATCGGCGGGCGCACCGATACGCGTACCGGCGCGCACGTCGGCGCCGACACGGTCGCCGACGACGCCACGGTTGCCGACGGCCGTAAGCCGGCCGCTCCCCGCCGTGGCGTCGTGGACCCGGTGAAGTCCTTGATGCACCGGCACCGTGAGCTGTGCGAACGGGCCGTCGACCCGCTGGAGATCGCCGCGGGCCTGGAGGCCCACGGAGTCACCGACCGCACCGCGGCGCGCTTCCGGCACCGGGACGTCTTCTCCCTCGCGGAGGAGATGTACGCCCGCGTCCCGCGCGACGGCGACGCACCCCCGGCGAGTCCGTCGACCGCGATCCCGAGACCCCGTCTGGACTGGGCGCTGCTCACCCTCCTCCCGGGCGTCCTGTGTGCCGCGACCGTGACCGGTGTACGCCTCACCCAGGGGCGGACGTGTCTCCTCGTCGCTGCCGCGGGGATCCTCGGCGTGACCCTCGCCCTGCACGCGGCCCTGCGCCGGGGCCCGCTGCGCCCGCACAGCGGCGCCCACCCCGGCCGGCACCGGACGGACGCCTGGACCTGCTGGCTTCTCGGCTACGCGGCCCTCGGCGACGGCCTCCTGCGCGCCGCCGTCGGAGGTGGACCCGACGGCCTGCCCGACGGAACGGTCCACGGCCCCTGGCCCCTCGCCGCCGCCCCGCTGCTCACCCTCGCCCTGGCCTGCGCGCCCGCCGCCTGGAGCGCCCACCTCCTCGCCGTCCGCGCGCGCCGGCGCCTGGACACCAGCCGGGGCCTGGAGGAGTTCGCCGCCTCCGTACGGCCGTTGCTGCTCGGCACCATCGCCCTGTTCCTGTGTGCGCTCGCCGCACTGCACGCCCTCTGTGTCACGACCCTGGGCGAGCCCGCCGACTACGGTCACACCCTCGCCCTGGGTGTGCTCCTCTTCCTCGCCCGCCTCCTCATGGTGCACGGCTTCACCCACGCCCCGGCGGTCGTCCTCGGCGCCGCCGGCACGGCCGAGGTGCTCGCCCCGGCCATGGTCTTCGCAGGCCGCCTGCCCGGCTGCGGCTTTCTGGCGGCGCCCGTGGAGAGCCTCGTGACCGTCTGGGGCCCGGACGGTGTGCCGTCCCTTATCTGCGCAGCTGCCGCTCTGATCCTCCTCGTCCACGCCACCCGCACGCTGACCAGAGCCTCGGCCCACGCCCGGACGGACCAACCGTGCTGACCCGAACCCACCCCCACCTCCCCCACCGGGCGCCCCGGGCACCTGCCCTACCAGCTCAAAAACCGGCCCAACCGAGCCCGACGGCCCTCCCGCCGGCTCGGGAGGCAGCTCTGCCGGGCGCGGAGGCTGTCCTGCCGGCTCGGGAGGCAGTTCTGCCGGGCGCGGATGCCGTCCTGCCGGATCGGGAGGCTGTTCTGCCGGGCGCGGAGGCTGTCCTGCCGGGTCGGGAGGCTGTTCTGCCGGGCCCGGAAGCCGCCCCGCCGTGCCCGGAGGCTGTCCCGCCGGGTCGGGATGCCGTCCTGCCCAGTCCGACGGTCGTCCTGGTGAGCTGGGAGGCCGGCCCGCCCAGCCCGGCAGTCGTCTCGCCGGCTCGGGAGGCCGGCCTGTCGGGTCGGGAGGCCGGCCTGTCGGGCTCGGAAGGCGTGCTGCTGAGCTCGCAGGCCCTCCCGCCGAGCCCGGCGGGCGTTCCGGCGAACCCTGCGGCCGTTCCGCCAGGTCGGGAAGTTGTCCCACCGAGTTCCGGGGAGGGGCCGAGGAGTTCGCAGGCGGGCTCGGGGACTTCATGGCGTCGCTCTTCTACTTCCGCCGGTCAGTGGCCGCCCGCCCCCGCCAGGCGCCGGCCATCAGCACCTCCGCCACCGCGCGCAGCGCAACCCCCACCGTGCCCCGACCGCACGACGCACGCGCTCCTCCACCCAGCCGCAACCCAGCGCATCACCCTTGAAGGAGAGACCAGATGACCACCTCCCGATCCGGAGGGACCGGAGCCACCGGGGCACCCGCGGTCGCAGGAGCCCCCGCGGTCACAGGAGCAGCAGGAGCACACCGGGCGACCGGAGCCCACGCAGCCCAGGCGACAGCCGCCGCGCACACCCCGGGAGCCGCACGATGAGGGTTCTGCTGATCGGAGCCAACGGCTACCTCGGCCGTTTCGTCGCCGACCGTCTGCTCGCCGACCCGGCCGTCCAGCTCACCGCGCTCGGCCGCGGCGACGACGCCGACGTCCGTTTCGACCTCGCGTCCGGCAGCCCCGGCGCCCTCACCCGCTTCCTCGACGCGGTCCACCCCCAGGTCGTCGTCAACTGCGCGGGCACCACCCGCGGCGGCGCCCGAGAACTCACCCGGCACAACACCGTCGCCGTCGCCACCGTCTGCGAGGCCCTGCGGCGCAGCGGCTGCGGCGCCCGGCTGGTACAGATCGGCTGCGGCGCCGAGTACGGCCCGAGCCAGCCCGGCTCCTCCACGGCCGAGGACGCCGTGCCCCGCCCCGGCGGCCCGTACGGCGTCAGCAAACTCGCCGCCACCGAACTCGTCCTCGGCTCCGGTCTGGACGCCGTCGTGCTCCGGGTCTTCTCGCCCGCGGGGCCGGGCACGCCCGCCGGCTCCCCGCTGGGCCGGCTCGCCGAGGCGATGCGCCGCGCCATGCAGTCCGGCGACGGTGAGTTGAAGCTCGGCGGGCTCGGTGTGCAACGCGACTTCATCGACGTCCGCGACGTGGCCCGCGCCGTGCACGCCGCCTCCCTCTCCGCCGCGCAGGGCGTCATCAACATCGGCTCGGGCCGCGCCGTCCGGCTGCGCGACGCCGCGTCGATCCTCGCCCGGGTGGCCGGATACGCGGGTGCCCTGCACGAACTGGACGGCCCGCCCGGCGGCCACCTCAGGCCCGCCATCGGCCACCCCCGCCCGGAGTCCGACCATGCGGGCCCCGCCGCGTTCCCGTACCCGGACGGCTGCGGCAGCTGGCAGCAGGCCGATGTGCGCACCGCCCGCGACCGGCTCGGCTGGCGGCCCCGGATCAACCTCGAGGAGTCCCTCGCCGACATCTGGATGGAGGCGGCATGTCGTATCTGACGGGAACCCCGGTGGGCACCGCGAGCGCCGGTACCACCGACGTCCGCACCGGCCTCGGTGTCCCCGGTATCGCGCACCCCCTCCTCGCGCCCGCCGAGTGGGGCGAACTCGCCCGCCCCGGCAAGCCGCTGCACTGGGTCGTCCTCGACGTCGCCGACGGCCCCGGCGTCCGCCCCGACCCGCGCTGCCTGGAATCCGTGGGCCGGCTGCGCAACGCGGGCATCCGGGTCCTCGGCAACATCGACATCTGCTACGGGGCGCGCGCCTTCGCCGAGGTCGTCTCCGACGCGCAGCGGTACCTCGACTGGTATCAGGTCGACGGCTTCCTCCTGGACCGCTGCCCGGCCGAGCGCACCGCCCTCCCCGAGCTGCGCCGCATAGTCGGCACGCTCCGCGCCCTGCGTGACGCGTCCCACATCGTCCTCGGCCACGGCACCCACCCGTATCCGGGATACGCCGAGCACGCCGACCAGTTGGTCACCTTCTCCGGCCCCTGGAGCGATTACCGCTGGTCGCAGGTGGCCGAGTGGACCTCGGACCATCCGCCCGAGCGGTTCTGCCACTTCGTGCACGGCGTGCCGCGCGGCCACCTCGACGAGGCGCTGCGCATCGCCCGCTGGCAGGGCGCCGCGACGATCTGGTTCACCGACGGCACCGACCGCGACGGCCTGACCGATCCCTGGGAGACCATGCCCGGCTACTGGGACGAACTCGTCTCGCGGATCGGAACAGGTGTCTCGGAATGAAGAAGGCCATGGCAGTGTTACGGAGAGAACAACTGTAGTGATCGACCGACCAACGGAGTCCCCGTGTCGCTGCCACCCCTGGTCGAGCCAGCCTCTGAGCTCACCGTAGACGAGGTTCGACGGTACTCCCGCCACCTGATCATCCCGGATGTGGGGATGGACGGGCAGAAGCGGCTGAAGAACGCCAAGGTGCTCTGTGTGGGCGCCGGCGGCCTGGGCTCGCCGGCGCTGATGTACCTGGCCGCGGCGGGCGTGGGCACGCTCGGCATCGTGGAGTTCGACGAGGTCGACGAGTCGAACCTGCAGCGCCAGATCATCCACAGCCAGGCCGACATCGGCCGCTCCAAGGCCGTGTCCGCCCGCGACTCCGTCCTCGGCATCAACCCGTACGTGAACGTGATCCTTCACGAAGAGCGGCTCGAGGCCGAGAACGTGATGGACATCTTCAGCCAGTACGACCTGATCGTCGACGGCACGGACAACTTCGCGACCCGCTACCTGGTCAACGACGCGTGCGTGCTGCTGAACAAGCCGTACGTGTGGGGCTCGATCTACCGCTTCGACGGCCAGGCCTCCGTGTTCTGGTCCGAGCACGGCCCCTGCTACCGCTGCCTCTACCCGGAGCCCCCGCCGCCGGGCATGGTCCCCTCCTGCGCCGAGGGCGGCGTGCTGGGCGTGCTGTGCGCGTCCATCGGCTCCATCCAGGTCACCGAGGCGATCAAGGTCCTCACCGGCACCGGTGAGCCGTTGGTCGGCCGTCTGATGATCTACGACGCCCTGGAGATGCAGTACCGCCAGGTCAAGGTCCGCAAGGACCCTGAGTGCGCGGTCTGCGGCGAGAACCCGACCGTCACCGAGCTCATCGACTACGAGGCCTTCTGCGGCGTCGTCTCCGAAGAGGCCCAGGCGGCGGCCGCCGGCGCGACGATCACTCCCAAGCAGCTCAAGGAGTGGATCGACGACGGCGAGAACATCGAGATCATCGACGTCCGCGAGCCGAACGAGTACGAGATCGTCTCCATCCCGGGCGCCAAGCTGATCCCGAAGAACGAGTTCCTCCTCGGCACCGCCCTGGAGGGCCTGCCGCAGGACAAGAAGATCGTCTTGCACTGCAAGACGGGTGTCCGCAGCGCGGAGGTCCTCGCGGTGCTGAAGTCCGCGGGCTTCGCGGACGCCGTGCACGTCGGCGGCGGCGTGATCGGCTGGGTCAACCAGATCGAGCCGAGCAAGCCGATCTACTGACCCGGCCGCACGCTCTGCCCACCGGTCTTCCCGGTCGGATCGGCGGGGGTTTCGCGTACCACGAGTGCGCGAAGCCCCCGCCGTCGTCATGAGCAGACCGTGCCGTCCTTCGGCACCGTTCCCTTCAACAGATACGCGTTCACCGCCGAGTCGACGCAGCTGCTCCCGCTCCCGTACGCACCGTGCCCCTCGCCCTTCCAGGTGAGCAGCACCCCGACGCCCTTGCCCAGCTCGTCGGCCATCTTCCGCGCGCCCTCGTACGGCGTCGCCGGGTCGCCGGTGTTGCCGACCAGCAGGATCGGCGCCGCACCGGCCGCGCTCACCTCCGGGGTGTCGTACTGCCCGGCCACCGGCCAGTCGTGGCACCATCCGGCCGTGTCCCAGCCGAGGAAGTCCCCGAACACGGGCGAGATCTTCTCGAACTCCGGCAGCAGCTTCTTCGTCTCCTCGGCGGTCGGCCGCTGCTTGTCGTCCAAGCACGATATGACCCGTTGCGAGTGGGTCGTCGTGCCGTAGTGCCCCGAGGTGTCCCGCTCGTTGTAGCCGTCGGCGAGCGTCAGCAGTTCGGAGCCGTCCCCGGCCTCGGCAGCCTTCAGGGCGCTGGTCAGGCTCGGCCAGCCCGACTTGCTGTACAGCGGCAGGACGATGCCGGTGACCGCGAGCGTCTGTGTCAGCTTCCGCCCGTCCGCCGTGGGCAGCGGCTTGGCGTCGATCCCGTCCAGCAGGTCGGCGATCTTCTTGCTGCCCTTCGCGGGGTCCTGGCCCGTCGACTTGAGGTAGTCGTCCAGTGCCCGCTGGAAGCCGCGTGCCTGGTTCTGCGCGTGGCCCACCGAGTCGGCGCTCGGGTCGACGACCGCGTCGAGGATCAGCCGTCCCACGTTCTTCGGGAACAAGTGGGCGTACACGCCGCCCAGTTCGGTGCCGTAGGAGATGCCGAAGTAGTGCATCTTCGCGTCGCCGAGGACCTGGCGCATCAGGTCCATGTCGCGGGCGGTGTCGGTCGTCGATACATGGGCCATCAGCTTGCCCGCGGCCTTCTCGCAGCCCTTGCCGAAGTCGGTGGCGTCCTGGAAGTAGGCCTGTTCCTCGGCCTGGGTGTCCGGGGTGGAGTCGAGGGACTCGGCGGTCCGGATGTCCTTGTCGCTGCGGCAGCGGACGCCCTCGCTGGCGCCGACCCCGCGCGGGTCCCAGCTCACCAGGTCATAGTGGTCGCGGAGCGAGGAGAACGCGGAGCCGTAGGAGGGCAGCGTCGATACACCCGAGCCGCCGGGGCCGCCGAAGTTGAACAGCAGCGAGCCGGTCCGATCGCCTCCGCCGGCGCGGGACTTGGCGCGCACCAGGGCGAGGCCGATGGTGCCGCCGTCCGGCTTCGACCAGTCCAGCGGCACCTTCAGTGTCGAGCACTGCCAGTCGCTGTCCGGTGCGGCGGAGTCCTTGGTGGCCTTGCAGCGCCCCCAGTCGAGCTTCTGCCCGGTCAGGGCGGCGGGCGGGGCCGCCTCCGGGGCCGTCGCCCCGGAGGAGGCGGCCGAGGGGCGCGCGCCGGCCGAGCCGTCCTTACCGTCCTCGCCGCCGTCCGACGTGCCGCTGCTGCAGCCTGCCCCCAGCAGCGCGGCGGCGGCCCCCAGCGCCGCCCACCGTACGAATCGCGCCATGTGCATGTCCCCCCTCGCAGGCCGCCCGCACTCGGCGGCGGACGGCTGTCAGGCCATATTAGGCGGAGCCAAGCCTGACCGTCTGAGCCTGTGGATAACCTTTTGACCTGCTGGTTTTCCGGAAAAGTGTCAGGGGTCGGGGGGCCTGAGGTCAGGAGCAGACGGTCCCTGCGGCCGGCATCTTGCCGTTCAGCAGATAGCCGTTCACCGCCGCCTGCACGCACTTGTTCTTGCTGTCGTACGCGCCGTGCCCCTGCCCCTTGTACGTCAGCTCGACCCCGACGCCCTTGCCCAGCGCTTCCACCATCTTCCGCGCCCCCTCGTACGGGGTCGCCGGGTCACCGGTGTTGCCCACCACGAGGATCGGCGCCGAGCCTGGCGCGCTCACGTCCGGATGATCGGCCGCGCCCGGCACGGCCCAGTCGGTGCAGCCGACCATCCCCCAGGCCAGGAAGTCGCCGAACAGGCTGGAGGCGGCCCGGAACTCCGGCAGCTTCTCCTCCACATAGGCGGTGGAGTAACGCGGCTTGTCGTCGGCGCAGTTGATGGAGACGTTGGCGGCCGTGATGTTGCTGTACTCGCCGTTCTCGCTGCGCCCGTTCATCAGGTCGGACAGCAGCAGCAGAATCCTGCCGTCCCCGGCGTAGGCCTGCTCCAGGCCCTCGGTGAGGTACTCCCAGAAGTCCTTGGAGTACAGGGCCTGCGCGATGCCGTTGGTCGCGGCGCTCTGGGTCAGTTCGCGCGGGAAGATGCCCGGGATCGGCTTGCCGTCCAGGTCGTTGAGGAACCTGGTGATCCGGTCCTTCACGTCCTGCGCGGTGTCCCCGACGGGGCAGGCCACCGTTTTGGACGTGCAGTCCTCGGCGAAGTTGTCGAGCGCGAGCTGGAATCCCCTGGCCTGCCCGAGCGAGCCCTGCTCGGACGTCTGCGTCGGGTCGACGACCGCGTCGAAGACGGCGCGCCCCACGTTCTTCGGGAACAAGTGGGCGTACACGCCGCCCAGTTCGGTGCCGTAGGAGATGCCGAAGTAGTGCAGCTTCGCGTCGCCGAGGACCTGGCGCATCAGGTCCATGTCGCGGGCCGCGTCCGTGGTCCGCACATGCGGCAGCATCTTCTCGGAGTTCTTCTCGCAGGCCGCGTTGAAATGCTTGGTGTTGTCCAGCAGCGCGGTGCGCTCGGCCGCGTCGTCGGGCGTGGCGTCCTGCTGGAAGTACACGTCGAGTTGTTGGTCGTTCTCGCATCGCACGCCGGCGCTGCGGCCGACCCCGCGCGGGTCGAAGCTCACCAGGTCATAGCGGGTGCGCAGGGCCGCGTATACGGTGCCGAAGGCGGGCAGGGTGGAGACGCCCGAGCCGCCGGGGCCGCCGAAGTTGAAGACCAGAGAGCCGATCCGCCCGCTCGCGTCGCCGCTCGCCCGGGCCCGGATCAGCGCGATGCCGATCGTGTCGCCCTTGGGGTCGGTCCAGTCCAGGGGCGCCTTCATCGTGGCGCACTGCCACTGGTCGCCGTCCGGCAGCGGGGACGGGGCGCTGCCGCCGCCCTCGGCCGGGGAGGGCGCCGGGCAGTCCTGCCAGCTCAGCTTCTGCGCCGTCAGGTCCCCGTCCTGCGCGTCGTCGCCGCAGCCCGCCACCACCGAGGACAGCAGAAGGGCGGTGGCGGTCACGGCGGCGGCACGCAGGCGGGACGGGTTCGGCATGATCCCATCCTGCGGTCGCCCGCGGGCACGCGCGCGGGGCGCGGGCCGTACGAGGTACGGGCACCCACGGCCTGCTACAGGGCGCCCTTGCGGCTCAGGTGGTTGAAGGCCAGCCAGCCCGGCAGCACGGGCAGCCACAGCGTCAGCAGGCGGAACAGCAGCACCGCGGGAGCCGCTACCTCCTTGGGCAGTCCCACTGCGATCAGACCGACCGTCAGGGTCGCCTCGACGGCTCCGACTCCGCCCGGCGTCGGGGCGGCGGAGCCGAGTGCGTTGCCGGCGAGGAAGACGACGGCGACGCTGGCGATGCTGAGCGAGGTCGACTCGTCGCCGAACGCGCGGATCGATGCGTCCAGGCACATCACGAAGCAGGCGGTGAGCAGGAGCATGCCGCCGATGCCGGTGACCAGCTTCTGCGGCCGCTGCAGCACGTCCAGCATGCGCGGCACGACGCCCGCGAACAGCGACCTCACGCGCGTGACGACGAACTTCCGCAGGAACGGCACCGACGTCACCACGAGCACGAGCACCGCCACCGTGAGCAGTCCCGCGATGACTGTGCGGGACGGCGACAGCGACGGCGTCTTCTCGGTGCCGGTGAGGTAGCCGAACGACAGCAGCATCAGGATGTGGCAGCCGAGCCCGAACAACTGCGAGGCGCCGACGCTGGCCACCGCGAGCCCGGGCCGCACCCCGGCGCGCTGCAGGAAGCGCGTGTTGAGGGCGACCCCGCCGACCGCGGCCGGGGCCACGATCTTCACGAACGACCCGGCGACCTGCGCGGCCACGGTCCGCGGGAACGGCACCCGCTCCGGCACGAACCCCAGCAGGCTCATCGCCGCGGCGACATAGCTCAGCGCCGAGAAGAATACGGCCGCGGCGACCCAGCCCCACTCGGCGTTGGCGACGAGCGGACCGAACTCGATGTGGGTGAGCTGCGTCAGCAGGAAGTACGCGCCGATGGCTCCTGCGATGAAGCTCATCAGGGTGCGGGGCCGTACCCGCTCCAGGCGGGCCGGCTCCACCGGCGCCTGGGGCCGGATCAGCAGCACCTGGTGCCGGATCTGCGTCAGCAGGTCCTCCTCGCGTGCCTCCTCCAGCGCCTCGTCGATGGCCCGCTTCTCGGCCCGCGCCTCCGCGCGGACGGCTTTCTTGCCGGGTCTCTCCGGGGCGACGGTCTCGATGTCGTCGCCGGTCGCCTCCAGGCGGGCCTGCTTGGCCTGCTGGGAGGCCTCCAGGACCGCCTCGCGTTCGCGCTGTGCACGCTCGCGTGCCAGTCGGCGTAGCGTCGCGCGCGTGGAGCGGGTCAGTGCGATGGGCTGGAGCATCGGCAGACAGTCCGCGACCGCGTCCGGTCCGAGCACGCCCACCGCGGATGCCACCGCCCGTTCGGCGCCCACCCGCAGGCCGAGCGTCGTCACCAACTGGGCGACGTCCATCCGCAGCAGCAGATCGCCGGCCGCGATCTCGCCGCCGCGCAGGTCGGTGAGGATCACCGTGCCGGAACGATCCACCAGTATCGCGTCACCCGCGAGCCGACGGTGCGCGATGCGCCGCGACTGCAAGGACTGCACCTGGCGCCAGGTGTTGCGCAGCAGGTCGTCGGTGATCTCCTCGTCCGCCAGCGAGTCGAGGGTGCGGCCGCCGGTGTGCTCGTAGACGAGTATCACCGCGTCGGGGCCGAGCTCCGACGTCGCGATCAGCTTCGGCGCGTTGGCGCCGGCCGCGATGGCCGCGTAGGCGAGCAGCGCCTCCTGCTCCAGCGCCTGGCGCAGCGACTGCAGGCTGCTGCGGGTGGCGAAGCCGCGCAGGGTCAGATTGCGCCACGCCCGGTAGAAGAACCCCTGGGCCTGCTGTTCCCGGTCGACGACCGTGACGTCCAGCGGCGGACCGTCCTCCAGGGTGACGAAATAGCGGCGGCCGCGGTCGCCCTCCGCCGCGTCCGGGCTGTCCTCGCGGGCCGCGCTCACCGGGCGGAAGCCGACATGCCGCAGACCCGCCATCAGCGTCCGCCCTGTGGGGCGCACGTTCGGCGAGCCGACCGCGTACAGCGTGCCGTAGGCCACGGTCCAGCCGATCAGCACGGTGAGGATGATCGAGAACGGTGTCGTGTAGCCGGTGACGAGCATCGAGAAGGCGTCGAGGAGCAGCACGATCCACAGCACCGAGCGCCAGCGCGGCCGACGGGACATGCCGACGGCCGTCATGTACGCGATAACGGGCGCGAGGTAGCCGTGCACCGGGTCGGTGAGGGCGTGGATGTCACCGGGGGAGGGCTGGGTGAGCGCTTCCTGGATCGAGTCCGGCGCGGCCTTCGCGACCCATAGATCGGTGGCGAGGGTCACACCGTGGGCGAGGACCGCGGCGAGCACACCGTCGGCGATGCGCAGTCCGTCCCGTTTGATCAGCCGTTCGATCGCGAACGCGACCGGCACCAGCAGGATCGCGATGCTGGACGCCAGACCGGCGATCTTGATGAGGAGGTCGGGGGCCTGCCCGGTGCCCTTGTTGATGTCCTGTTCGAGCCCGGAGGTGGTTCCGTGTGCGAACGCGGCGATGGCCAGGAGCAGGATGACGGCGAGCACGCCGACCAGCAGCCGCATCAGGTCGGAAGGGCGGTGCACGCGCGCGGGGAGCAGCGGTTCGTCGCCCTCGACCTCGTCGATGTGCACCTCTTCCGGTGTCTGTTCTTCCCGTGCTTCCGGGCCTTGCGGTTGTTCGGCGATGCCAGGGCGCGACGCGGCCTCGGAGGCGTCCTCCGCGCCCTCAGGCTGCACACCCTGCTGCTTCATCGTCTCTTCTTGATCTCGTATCACCGGTCACCGCTCGCACGATGGTGGCATGCCCCACCGACACACGGGGGCATCAGGGTGCAAATGCGGGGGCGCACAGTCTGCCCGAAGCGCCGCCCGGGGGCGAGGGTCACCCGGGGGCGCGGGCTCGTCGCATTGTCGGTGGGGTGGGGCAGGATGGGGCGGATGAGCGAGCAGAGCCTTCCGGACGACGCCCGCCCGGAGTACACGGACGCGCTGCCGGAGTACGCCGAGCGGGTCCTCGAGGTCACGGAGCTGATCCCGCCCGGGCGGGTCATGACGTACGGGGACGTCGCCGAATGGCTCGAGGAAGGCGGCCCCCGACAGGTCGGACGTGTGATGGCCCTCTACGGGGGCGCCGTCCCGTGGTGGCGCGTCGTGCGCGCGGACGGGGTGCTCCTGCCCGGGCACGAACTGCGGGCGCTGGACCACTACCGCGCCGAGGGCACGCCCCTGAAGCAGGCGAGCAGGGCCGCCGAGGGCCATGTGCCGCGCCTCGACATGAGGCGGGCGCGGTGGGAGGGCGGCGAACGCACGGAAGGTCACACCTGACAGCTTCCGCCATCGGAGGTGCCTGAGGGGAGCCTTGGGCCCGTACGAGGGAAACCGGCGAAATCGGGCACGTCGGTGGCATGACGTACGTTCGAGGGGCGCGGGGCGGAGAAGGCGGCCCCCGGCCAACCAGCACACCCACCAGGACCGGCGAACCACGTGAGCTCCTCTTCCTCCACCAGGCGCCTGTCGCACCCCCAGGGGCGACAGGGGAACCGTGGCGCTTACCGACTGGTGCATACCCCGCCGACCCGGGTGGGTCCCCCTCGTCTGGACGCCGCCCAGCGCTCCGTGGTTGACCACGGGTCCGGTCCGCTGCTCGTTCTCGCAGGTCCGGGCACCGGAAAGACGACCACACTCGTCGAGTCCGTGGCGGCTCGGACAGCTCGTGGCGCAGATCCCGCGCGCGTGCTGGTCCTCACGTTCAGCCGCAAGGCGGCCGTCGAGCTGCGGGACCGGATGGCACTTCGCATGGGCGCCGCCCGCGCGCCCCAGGCGACCACCTTCCACTCCTACTGCTACGCCCTGATCCGCGCCCACCAGGACACGGACCTGTTCGTGGAACCCCTGCGGCTGCTGTCCGGCCCCGAGCAGGACGTGGCCGTCCGCGAGCTGCTCGCCGGTCAGCTCGACCTGCAACGGCTCGGCCTCGCGCATGTGCGCTGGCCGGACGAGCTGCGCGCCTGCCTCACCACCCGCGGCTTCGCCGACGAGGTCCGCGCGGTCCTGGCCCGCAGCCGCGAACTGGGCCTCGACCCCGCGGCCCTGGACGCCTTCGCCCACCGCATCGGCCGCCCCGACTGGCGTGCCGCGGCCGCCTTCCTCGCCGAGTACCTCGACGTGCTCGACCTGCACGGCGTGATCGACTACGCGGAACTCGTGCACCGCGCGGTCCTCCTCGCCCACCGCCCCGAGGCCGCCGAGCGGCTCGCCGCCCAGTACGACGCCGTGTTCGTCGACGAGTACCAGGACACCGACCCGGCCCAGGTGCGCCTGCTGCACGCCCTGGCCGGCGGCGGCCGCACCCTGGTCGCCTTCGGCGACCCCGACCAGTCGATCTACACCTTCCGGGGCGCCGATGTGAACGGCATCCTGGACTTCCCACAGGCCTTCCCCCGCCCCGACGGCCGTCCGGCTCCCGTCGAGGTCCTGCGCACCTCCCGCCGCTCAGGCGCCGCCCTGCTGGCCGCCACCCGGCTGCTGACCCAGCGGATGCCCCTGACCCGCCTGCCGGCCGAGAAGGTCCGCGCCCACCGCGAACTGGCCGCCGCACGCGACGGAGGCCGCGTCGAGGTCTACACCTACCCGACGCCCGGCACCGAGCTGGACAACGTCGCCGACATCCTGCGCCGCGCACACCTCGAGGACGGCGTGCCCTGGGGCGAGATGGCCGTCCTGGTGCGCGCGGGCTCCCGCACGATCCCGACGGTCCGCCGCGCCCTCACCGCCGCGGGCGTCCCCCTCGACATTGACGGCGACGACCTTCCTCTGCGCCACGAACCGGCGGTGGCCCCCCTGCTGACGGCCCTGCGGGCGGTCGCGGAGGCGTCCGTACGGCCGCAGGAGGACTCCGACGACGCCCGGGCCGACGCTCCGGGCCTGCTGGACACCGAAACCGCCCTCACGCTCCTCACCTCACCCCTCGCCGGCATGGACGCCGCCGATCTGCGCCGCCTCGGACGCGCCCTGCGCGAGGAGGAGCGCGCCGCGGGCAACCCGTTGCCGCCGCCCTCCGACGAACTGCTCGCACGCGCCCTGGCCGAGCCCGAGCGGCTGGTCGCCCACGACCCGACGTACGCGCGCGGCGCCCAGCGCCTGGGCACGCTGCTGGCGACGGCCCGTGAGCGCCTCGCGCGCGGCGGCACTGCCGAGGAGGCCCTGTGGGACCTCTGGGACGGCACACCCTGGCCTGCGCGCCTGGAACGGGCGGCCAGGCGCGGCGGCGCGGCCGGCCGCAACGCCGACCGGGACCTGGACGCCGTGTGCGCGCTGTTCGCCACCGCCGCGCGCGCGGAGGAGCGCACCGGCGGCCGGGGCGCCCTGAACTTCCTGGCCGAGATCGAGGCCGAGGACATCGCCGCCGACACCCTCACCCGGCGTGCCGTGCGCCCCGACGCCGTACGCCTGATGACCGCCCACCGCGCCAAGGGCCTGGAGTGGAGCCTGGTCGTCGTGGCAGGCGTCCAGGAGGGCCTGTGGCCGGACCTGCGGCGTCGCGGCTCCCTCCTGGAGGCCGACCGCATCGGCCGCGACGGACTCGCCGAGCCGCTGACCCCGGGCGCGCTGCTCGCCGAGGAACGCCGCCTGTTCTACGTCGCCGCCACACGCGCGCGGGAGCGGCTCGTCGTCACCGCCGTCAAGGCGCCCGCCGACGACGGTGACCAGCCCTCCCGTTTCCTGACCGAACTCGGCGTCGAACCCAAGGACGTCACGGGCCGTCCGCGCCGCCCCCTGTCGGTCGCCGCGCTGGTCGCCGAACTGCGCGCGACGACGGTCGACCCGCGCGCCTCCGCCACCCTCAGGGAGGCCGCCGCCCGCCGCCTGGCCCGGCTGGCCGCGCTCGCCGACGAGGACGGCAGGCCCCTGGTGCCGTCCGCCCACCCCTACCGCTGGTGGGGCATGTTCGAGCCGACCGAGAGCAAGGTTCCGCTGCGCAACCGCGACCAGCCCGTCGTGCTGTCCGGCAGCGCCCTCGACCAGCTCGCCAACACCTGTGCCCTGCAGTGGTTCCTGGGCCGCGAGGTGAAGGCCGACGCCCCGGCCACCGCCGCCCAGGGCTTCGGCAACGTGGTGCACGTCCTCGCCGACGAGGTCGCCTCCGGGCACACCCCCGCCGACCTCGACGTCCTCATGGAGCGCCTCGACTCCGTGTGGAACGCCCTCGCCTTCGACGCCCCGTGGAAGTCCACGCAGGAGAAGGCACACGCGCGTGCGGCACTCGAACGCTTCCTGAAGTGGCATGTGATGGACCGCACGGGCCGCACCCCGGTCGCCAGCGAGCACGACTTCGACGTCACCCTCGAAGCGGGCGACTACGAGGTGCGCATCCGCGGCCAGATGGACCGCGTCGAGGCGGACGGCGAGGGCCGCGCCTACGTCGTCGACTTCAAGACCGGCAAGCAGGCGCCGACCGCCCGCGAGGTGGAACGCCACCCCCAGCTCGCTGTCTACCAGCTCGCCGTCCGCGAGGGCGCCGTCGACGAGGCCTTCGACGGCGTACGGCCCGCACCGGGCGGCGCCGAACTCGTCCAGCTGCGCCAGGGCGCCGCCAAGCGCGACGGGGGCGAGAGCCTGCCCAAGGTGCAGGCGCAGGAAGCCCTTGAGGGCGCGGCGGGGGAGTGGGTCGGCGACCTGCTCGCCACGGCGGCCGGCAAGGTCCTCGACGAACGGTTCACGCCGACCGCCGGCCAGCAGTGCACCCACTGCGCCTTCCGCGCCTCGTGCAGCGCCCGGCCCGAGGGACGGCACGTCGTGGAGTGACCGCCGGGTCCTCGACTGTCAGTGCTCGCGGTTAGCCTCTCCCCATGCCCGCCCGTATCAGCGATCCCGAGCAGCTCAAGGAGCTCCTCGGGATCCCCTTCACCCCGGAGCAGACGGCCTGCATCACCGCGCCGCCCGCCCCGCAGGTGATCGTGGCCGGCGCCGGATCGGGCAAGACGACGGTGATGGCCGCCCGCGTGGTGTGGCTGGTCGGCACCGGCCAGGTCGCCCCCGAACAGGTCCTCGGCCTGACCTTCACCAACAAGGCCGCCGGAGAACTCGCCGAACGCGTCCGCAAGGCCCTGCTCAAGGCGGGTGTCACCGACCCCGACGTCATCGACCCCGACAACCCGCCCGGCGAGCCGGTGATCTCCACCTACCACGCCTTCGCGGGCCGCCTCCTGAGCGACCACGGCCTGCGCATCGGCCTGGAGCCCACCTCCCGCCTGCTCGCCGACGCCACCCGCTACCAGCTCGCCGCGCGCGTGCTGCGCGAAGCCCCCGGCCCCTACCCCTCGCTCACCCGCTCCTTCGCCGACCTGATCAGCGACCTCCTCGCGCTCGACGCCGAACTCGCCGAACACCTCGTCCGGCCCGAGGACCTGCGCGCGTGGGACGCAGGGCTGCTGCGCACCCTGGAGGGCGCCAAGCTCACCAACGCCGACCTGCGCAAGGTGCCCGAGACCGCCGCCGCGCGGCGCGAGCTGGCCGACCTGGTGCTGCGCTACCGGGCCGCCAAGCGCGAGCGCGACCTGCTCGACTTCGGCGACCAGATCGCCATGGCGGCCCGGCTCGGCCAGGTCCCCGAAGTGGGCCCGATCCTGCGCGACGAGTTCCGCGTCGTCCTCCTCGACGAGTACCAGGACACCTCCGTCGCCCAGCGCATCCTCCTGGCCGGCCTGTTCGGCGGCGGCACCGGCCACCCCGTGACGGCCGTCGGCGACCCCTGCCAGGCCATCTACGGCTGGCGCGGAGCCTCCGTGGCCAACCTCGACGACTTCCCCGAGCACTTCGCACACACCGACGGAAGCAGGGCGCGGCGCCACTCGCTCAGCGAGAACCGCCGCAGCGGCGGCCGCCTCCTGGACCTCGCCAACGGCATGGCCGAGCCGCTGCGCGCCCTGCACGCGGGCGTGGAGGCGCTGCGGCCGGCCCCCGGCGCCGAACGCGACGGAGTGGTCCGCTGCGCCCTCCTGGCCACCCACGCCGAGGAGATGGACTGGATCGCCGACTCCGTTGCCCATCTCGTGCGCACCGGCACGCCGCCCGGTGAGATCGCCGTCCTGTGCCGCACGGCCACCGACTTCGCGCAGATCCAGGGCGCGCTGGTGGCCCGGGACGTCCCCGTCGAGGTCGTGGGCCTGTCCGGGCTGCTGCACCTGCCCGAGGTCGCCGACCTCGTCGCCGTCTGCGAAGTGCTGCAGGATCCCGGCGCCAACGCATCCCTGGTGCGGCTGCTGACCGGCCCCCGCTGGCGCATCGGCCCCCGCGACCTCGCCCTCCTGGGCCGACGGGCCCGACTTCTCGTCAGCCACGCGCGCGGGGACGACGACGACCCGGACCGCCGCCTCGCCGAGGCCGTCGAGGGAGTCGACCCGTCCGAGGTGATATCGCTCGCGGACGCCCTCGACACGTTCCTGGAGTCGCCCCTGTACGGCGCAGACGGAGCGGGGGAGGACGACGGCCTGCCCTTCTCGCCGGACGCGCGCGTGCGGTTCGCCCGGCTCGCCACCGAACTGCGCGACCTGCGCCGCTCCCTGGCCGACCCCCTGATGGACGTCCTGCACCGCGTCCTCGCCGTCACCGGCCTCGAGGTCGAACTGTCGGCGTCCCCGCACGCCCTGGCCGCCCGCCGCCGCGAGACCCTGTCCAACTTCCTCGACATCGCCGCCTCCTTCGCCGCAGGCGAGAACGAGGCGAGCCTGCTCGCCTTCCTCGGCTTCCTGCGCACCGCCGCCCAGTACGAGAAGGGCCTCGACAACGCCCTCCCCGGCGGCGAGAACACCGTCAAAGTGCTCACCGCGCACAAGTCCAAGGGCCTGGAGTGGGACGTCGTCGCCGTACCCGGCCTGGTCAGCGGCACCTTCCCCAGCGGTCAGGGCCGAGAGAAGTGGACCGCGCAGGCCAAGGTGCTGCCGCACGAACTGCGCGGCGACGCCGACACCCTCCCCGACCTCGACTCCTGGGACGCACGGGGCATGAAGGCCTTCCACGAGGCCATGAAGGACCACCAGCACACCGAGGAACTCCGCCTCGGCTACGTCACGTTCACCCGCCCCCGCTCCCTGCTGCTCGGCTCCGGCCACTGGTGGGGCCCCACCCAGAAGAAACCCCGCGGCCCCTCCGACTTCCTCCAGGCCCTCCACGACCACTGCGCGGCCGGACACGGCGAGATCGAGGCCTGGGCGGACGAGCCGGAGGAGGGCGAGGAGAATCCCACCCTGCACCGCGCGAGCGCCGACCAGGTCTGGCCGCTCCCCCTGGACGACGCCGCCCTGGCCCGCCGCCGCGCCGCCGCCGAGACCGTCCTCGCCCACCTGCAGGACCTCGCCTCGCCCGACGACGGCCCCGCCGCCACCCACGACCCCGACACCTACGACGACCCGGACTGGCCCGCACCACCGGACGAGGACGAGCTCGCCCACGGCGACGAGCCGCCCTACGACGAGGCCGCACCCTTCGAGGACGACCTCTTCGAAGGCGACGCCGGCGACTGGGACGAGTGGACCGCAGACCGCCCCGCCGTCCCGCACCAGGCCACGGCCCCGGAACCCCTCGTCGCGCGCCCCCGCCCGGCCCACTCGCGCCGGACCTCCCTCACCCCCGAGGAAGCCCGCACCGTCGGCTCCTGGGACCGCGACCTCGACGCGCTCGCCGGCGAGCTTCTGCGGGCCCGCCGGAGCGTCACGGACGTCCCCCTGCCGACGACCCTGACCGCCTCGCAGGTGATGCGCCTGGCCGCCGACCCGGACGGTCTTGCGCAGGAACTTGCGCGCCCCATGCCGCGCCCCCCGCAACCGGCCGCGCGCCGGGGCACCCGGTTCCACGCTTGGGTGGAGGCCCGCTTCGAGGCGTTGACGCTCCCCTTGCTGGAACCGGACGAGCTGCCCGGCGGCGACGCCGAGATCGCCGACGAACGGGACCTGGAAGCCCTCAAGGAAGCGTTCGAACGCACCGAGTACGCCCACCGCACGCCCTACCGCGTCGAGACCCCCTTCCAGCTCGCCCTCGCCGGCCGTGTCGTGAGAGGCCGGATCGACGCCGTCTACAAGGAGGGCGACGGCGATGCGGCGACGTACGACATCGTCGACTGGAAGACGCACCGAACCCGCACCGCCGACCCTCTCCAGCTCGCCCTCTACCGGCTCGCCTGGGCCGAGCAGCAGGGGGTGCCCGTGGAATCCGTCACAGCGGCGTTCCTGTACGTGCGCACCGGCGACGTCGTACGACCGGAGGGTCTGCCCGATCGTGCCGCGCTGGAGCGCCTGTTGACGGGGGAAGAGGGCGGCGACGGCGACCCCGGGGGACCGGCCGGGCAGGTAAACCCTGCGCAAGGGCCCGGCGAGGATGTCGGTGCGGGCCGATAGGCTCGTGACCATGAGCCATCCCGTTGACAGTGCCGTCAGCGCCGTACGCACGTACATCGAGCAGCACCGCGCCGCCTTCCTCGACGACCTCGCCGAGTGGCTGCGCATCCCGTCGGTGTCGGCGCAGCCCGACCACGCGCCCGACGTACGGCGCAGCGCGGACTGGCTCGCCGCCAAGCTCAAGGAGACCGGCTTCCCGACCGTCGAGGTCTGGCAGACGCCGGGCGCCCCGGCCGTCTACGCCGAGTGGCCCTCCGGCGATCCGCAGGCCCCCACCGTCCTGGTCTACGGCCACCACGATGTGCAGCCCGCCGCCCGCGAGGACGGCTGGGACACCGACCCCTTCGAGCCCGTCGTCCGCGAAAACCGCCTCCACGCGCGCGGAGCGGCTGACGACAAGGGCCAGGTCTTCTTCCACACCCTGGGCGTGCGCGCCCACCTCGCCGCCACCGGCCGGACCGCCCCGGCCGTCCACCTCAAGCTGCTGATCGAGGGCGAGGAGGAGTCCAGCTCCCCGAACTTCCGAGCGCTGGTCGAGGAGCGGGCGGGACAGCTCGCAGCGGACGCCGTGATCGTCTCCGACACCGGCATGTGGTCCGAGGACACCCCCACGGTGTGCACGGGCATGCGCGGCCTCGCCGAGTGCGAGATCCGCCTCTTCGGGCCCGACCAGGACATCCACTCGGGCTCCTTCGGCGGCGCCGTGCCCAACCCGGCCACCGCGGCGGCCCGCCTTGTGGCCGCCCTGCACGACACACACGCGCGCGTGGCCGTCCCCGGCTTCTACGACGGCATCGTCGAGCTCACCGATCGTGAGCGCGAGCTCTTCGCCGAGCTGCCCTTCGACGAGGACGAGTGGCTGCGCACCGCCAGGTCGCACGCCACCCACGGCGAGGCCGGACACACCACCCTGGAGCGCATCTGGGCCCGCCCCACCGCCGAGGTCAACGGCATCGGCGGCGGCTACCAGGGCCCCGGCAGCAAGACGATCATCCCGTCCTCGGCGTTCGTGAAGCTGTCGTTCCGGCTGGTCGCCGGCCAGGACCCCGACCACATCGAGAAGGCCGTCCGCGCCTGGGCCGACGAGCAGGTGCCCGCCGGGATCCGGCACGAGATCGCGTTCAGCCCGGCCACACGCCCGTGCCTGACCCCACTGGACCACCCGGCCCTGAAGTCCGTGGTCCGCGCCATGGGCCGCGCCTTCGAAGGGCCCGTCCGCTTCACCCGCGAGGGCGGCTCCGGACCCGCCGCCGACCTGCAGGAAGTCCTCGGCGCCCCGGTCCTCTTCCTCGGCGTCTCCGTGCCCTCGGACGGCTGGCACGCGCCGAACGAGAAGGTCGAGCTGGACCTCCTCCTCAAGGGCGTCGAGACCACCGCGTACCTGTGGGGCGACCTCGCCGAGAACTGGCGTCATGCGCCCTGACGCCCGCGCTCGGTCCGGAGGGGACGCGCGCGCGGGGCACACTGGACAGACCGGCCCGCACCGCGAGACCCCACCGCCACCGGTCGTCCCATGCCGTACGTCCCGCTGAACCGCCCGCCGAAACAACCGTTCCACCGGGGGAGTTGGAAGTACCCGTGACCACTTGGACCGACCAGAACGCCGATCGACCCGTTTCGCTCACCGCGCCCAGCGGCATCGACCGGGCCGCCCACCACCGGCTCGACGAGGCCTGGCTCGCCGCGGCGTGGAGCCACCCCACCACGCGTTGCTTTGTCGTCTCGGGCGGCCAGGTCCTCATCGACGAGACGCCCGACGGCCGCACCGAACTCGTCATGACCCCGTCGTTCGAGGCGCCCCTCACCGAGGCGCACCGCTACTTCCTGGGAACCGACGAGGACGGCGTCAGCTACTTCGCCCTCCAGAAGGACGCCCTGCCCGGCCGCATCGACCAGTCCGCGCGCCCGGCCGGACTGCGCGAGGCCGGCCTGCTGCTGTCGCCGCGCGAGACGGGCCTGATGGTGCACGCGGTCGGCCTGGAGAACTGGCAGCGCACCCACCGCTTCTGCTCCCGCTGCGGCGAGCGCACGGTGATCGCCGCCGCCGGCCACATCCGTCGCTGCCCCGCCTGCGGCGCCGAGCACTACCCGCGCACCGACCCCGCGGTGATCATGGCCGTCACGGACGAGGAGGACCGCATCCTCCTCGGCCGCCAGGTCCACTGGCCCGAGGGCCGTTTCTCCACCCTCGCCGGCTTCGTGGAGCCCGGCGAGTCCATCGAGCAGTCCGTGCGCCGTGAGGTGTTCGAGGAGGCCGGCATCACCGTCGGCGAGGTCGAGTACATCGCCAGCCAGCCCTGGCCCTTCCCGTCCAGCCTCATGCTGGGCTTCATGGCCCGCGCCACCTCCACCGACATCAACGTCGACGGAGACGAGATCCACGAGGCCCGCTGGTTCTCCCGCGACGAGCTCGGCGTCGCCTTCGAGTCCGGCGAGGTGCTGCCCCCGTACGGCATCTCCATCGCGGCCCGGCTGATCGAGCTCTGGTACGGCAAGCCGCTGCCGACCCGCAGTTTCATCTGAGAACGACGTGGGGGTGGCCGTCCCGGCCCGGGACGGCCGCCCCCAGGTGCCCGCGGCGCTCCTACTGCGGTCGCATCAGGTGCAAGTCCTCACCCCATGCGTCCAGTACAGCGCCGTGCCCGGCCCTTCGGGCCACTGCCTCGACCTGGGCGAAGAGATGACGCTGTGTGGACACGTCGCCCGTTCCCGAGACGCGGTCCACGGCGGCGAGCAGCATGCCGGTGTCCCAGCCGGGCAGGGGGAATCGGGCGAGCTCCCATTCCAGGTACTTGTTGTAGGGGCGGGGACGGCGGTCGAGAGCGAAGAGTGACTCCAGTAGAAACCGGACGCTGTCGGCGGCGTCCAGACGGGCCGCGAGCGTCTGCCCGTCGCGGTCGTTCTTGACCGAGCGGTAGAGGGAGTTGGCGTAGGCGTCGAGCCATCCGCCCGCCTCCTCGAAGGCTTCATCGGCGTCGAGCCGTGCCTTGCCGGCCAGGATCTGGGCGATGCCTCCGTCGAGCCGGTCGAGCACGATCCGGGCGCGGGCGAGGGCGTACCGGTCGAAGCCGGGCATTCCGGCGGCGCGGAACTCGCTGAGGGAGAGGACGACGAGGTCGAGTTCCGGGGTGCGGTGCCCCGTGAACCGGGTGAGGGCCGTCGTCGCACCATCGGCGAGGACGACGTACAGGTCGTGGTCGGAGTGCTCGGTGATCATGCCCTCGTGGGCCCGGGAGCCCTTGAGGACAAGGCCGACGACAGCTGGATCGGCGGCGGCGAGTTCGACGAACGCCTCGTAGGCGAGGGGCTGCTGAGCAGTCATTGCGTGATCTCCGGTGGAGTGATGACGGGCATGCCGACCGGGCGGCCCCGAAGTCATCGGGGGCACCCGCACCGTCTGCGGCGACGCTCGGCCGCCGCCCGGAAGATCAACGCACGTGCGGACTCTACCGCCGGGCCGGCCGAGAGGTCTCGCGTTCGGCCGCCTCCAGCACGCACGTACGCCCAGGGAGCATGAAACCCCCGATCAGCACCAGGCCGGTCGGGGGTTTCGCGTCGTAGGGGGTCAGGCGCCGAGCGCTTGCTTCACCTGGGCAAGGCTCGGGTTGGTCATCACGACTTCGGTCCCACCGTTGGCGGGGACCACCTGAACTGTTGGAACCGTCTGGTTTCCGCCATTCGCCTTCTCCACGAACGCCGCGGACGCCGGGTCGTGCTCGATGTTGATCTCGGTGTATCCGATGCCCTCGCGGTCGAGCTGCTTCTTCAGCCGCTGGCAGTAGCCGCACCACGTGGTGCTGTACATCGTCACAGTGCCCAGCATGTCTCTTGTGCTCCTTCGGCGGGTCGGGGGTACAGGCGGTCGCAGAGAGGAGAACGTACGCCGAAGGGCCACCATTCCCGAGAGGCGTTGTGCGGCGCGAAGGCCGAAGGTGACGCTCGCCGCATTAGTACGACTGCGGGGCCCCGCCTGTGGACAACGGGCCCGTCCGTCTCCGCCGACCTGGCAGCATGGCCATGTGACAGCAGCAACGCACTCCACCCTTTTCCCGCAGGTACCGGACTCGGCCGACGCGGTGCTCGAAGGGCTCGACCCCGAGCAGCGCGAGGTGGCGACCGCCCTGCGCGGCCCGGTGTGCGTGCTGGCGGGAGCCGGCACGGGCAAGACGCGGGCCATCACGCACCGCATCGCCTACGGGGTGCGGGCCGGCATGCTGCACCCCTCCAGTGTGCTCGCCGTCACCTTCACCAACCGGGCCGCCGGGGAGATGCGCGGCCGGCTCCGCCAGCTCGGCGCCCAGGGCGTCCAGGCCCGCACCTTCCACTCCGCGGCCCTGCGCCAGTTGCAGTACTTCTGGCCGAAAGCGATCGGTGGCTCCCTGCCCCGGCTCATCGACCGGAAGATCCAACTCGTCGCCGACGCGGCCGCCGCCTGCCGCATCCGTCTCGACCGGGGTGAGCTGCGGGACGTCACCGCGGAGATCGAGTGGTCCAAGGTCACCCAGACCGTCCCCGCCGACTACGCCCTGGCCGCCGCCAAGGCGGGCCGCGCGATCCCCCGGGACCCCGCCGAGATCGCCCAGCTCTACGCCGCCTACGAGAACCTCAAGCGGGAGCGCACCGTCATCGACTTCGAGGACGTCCTGCTGCTGACCGTCGCCGTCCTCCAGGACCGGCACGACATCGCCGAACAGGTCCGCGCCCAGTACCAGCACTTCGTGGTCGACGAGTACCAGGACGTCAGCCCCCTCCAGCAGCGCCTGTTGGAGCTGTGGCTCGGCGATCGGGACGACCTGTGCGTGGTCGGCGACGCCAGCCAGACGATCTACTCCTTCACCGGAGCCACCCCCGACCACCTCCTCGACTTCCGCACTCGCCACCCCGGCGCCACGGTCGTCAAGCTCGTCCGCGACTACCGCTCCACCCCGCAGGTCGTCCACCTCGCCAACGGCCTGCTCTCCCAGGCCCGGGGCCGCGCCGCCGACCACCGCCTGGAGCTGGTCTCCAAGCGCGACCCGGGACCCGACCCCGGCTACACCGAGTACACCGACGAGCCCGCCGAGGCCGAGGGCGCGGCCCGCCGCATCCGCGAGCTCCTCGACGCCGGTGTCCCGGCCGCCGAGATCGCCATCCTGTTCCGCACCAACGCGCAGTCGGAGACCTACGAACAGGCACTGGCCGACCTCGGTATCCCCTACCAGCTGCGCGGTGCCGAGCGCTTCTTCGACCGCCCGGAGGTGCGCAAGGCCGGTGTCGCCCTGCGCGGCGCGGCCCGCTTCGGCGGCAACGACACCCTCCTCGAGGACGCCGTCGACCTGCCCTCCCAGGTGCGGGCCGTTCTCTCGGGCGAGGGCTGGACGTCCCAGCCGCCGGCCGGTTCCGGAGCCGTCAGAGAACGCTGGGAGTCACTGGCCGCGCTGGTGAACCTGGCCCATGACTTCTCCGCCGCCCAGCCCGCCGCCACGCTCGCCGATTTGGTCGCCGAGCTCGACGAACGGGCCGGCGCCCAGCACGCCCCGACCGTCCAGGGCGTCACCCTGGCCTCGCTGCACTCGGCCAAGGGCCTGGAGTGGGACGTCGTGTTCCTGGTCGGTGTCGCCGAGGGCATGATGCCGATCACCTACGCCAGAACCGACGAGCAGATCGAGGAGGAGCGCCGGCTCCTCTACGTCGGAGTCACCCGCGCCCGTGAGCGCCTGCACGTCTCCTGGGCGCTGTCCCGCTCACCCGGCGGCCGCCCGAGCCGCCGCCCCAGCCGCTTCCTCGACGGCCTGCGACCCGGTTCGGGCGCCGCCGTCGGCCGCGGTGGCGCCCGTGGCGCCGGAGGCATCGAGCGCGGCTTCACCGGGACCGCCGTGGGGGCCCCCGTCGTGCCGCGCCGGACCCAGCGCACCCCCGCCCGCTGCCGGGTCTGCGGACGCACCCTGACGGACGCCGGAGAGATGAAACTGATGCGCTGCGAGGACTGCCCGTCCGACATGGACGAGGGGCTCTACGAGCGGCTGCGGGACTGGCGCGCGGCCCAGGCGCAGCGCGGCGGCCAGCCGGCGTTCTGCGTCTTCACCGACAAGACGCTGATGGCGATCGCCGAGGCGGTCCCCGACGAGGAGGGCGAGCTCGCGCGGATTCCGGGGGTCGGCATACGCAAGCTCAACCGCTACGGAGCCGACGTCCTGGCCATCTGCGCAGGCCAAGACGTCGCAGGAGACGAAGACAGCGGCTGAGGAACAGTGCACGGGGGACGGACGGAGGGCGGACGCGGAACTGATCCGAACTCGTCGGAAAAATAGTTTGCGCATGCCCCGGCAATCCCCATAGGTTCTAAGCCACGGGGACGGCGGCCTTCTCGAAGGCCCTGATTCCGTGCTGTACTTGCATATCCGTCGGACTGGGTTCACCCCGGTCCCCCGAGACGCCGAGAGGAGGCGATTCCAGTGATCATCATCAACAGCAGCTCCACCGCCAAACTGAACGATTGCTCTGTCGTCTCCACGTGCATGCTCGGCACCTCGGTCCTGGGCACCGGTCTGTCCGGCATTCGTGCCGACCGGCTGGCGTCCTCCTCCGTTGCCCCCGCGGGTCTTCCCGTCCGCGAGCGCAATGAGCGACCGACCAAGGCACTGGAAGCAGTAGGGGCACAGGCGCATGCCTATGCCTTTGCGGCAGCCGGTGCCGGATCCCGGAAGCAGACGACGCAGCACCACCTGATGTGGGCCTTCCGTGGGCCAGAACCCTGGAGTGATCCAGCCTGATCGACAATCAGGCCGGCGCCTTCAGGGCCGCGGAACCCCACCCGGGATCCGCGGCCCTTCTGTTTGTCCTCCCACGGGGACGACGGAGCGAAGGGGCCTCGGGACAAGAAAAGAACCCGGTACCAGCCGCCACTCGGCCCCACAGGGCCGGACCGACAGACGAGGAAGACGAACCGTGCAACTCGAAGCGCACGCCCCGTCCGTACCGCCTTCCGAAACGATCCCCCCGCCCGGCCTCACGGAGGACTCCACCTTGACCCCGCTCACGGCGCTCACCGCGCTCGACGACGCCATCGAGAACCTCGGCGTACCCGTCCCCTGCCGCTCCTACGACCCGGAGGTCTTCTTCGCCGAGTCGCCGGCGGACGTCGAGTACGCCAAGTCCCTCTGCCGCACCTGCCCGCTGATCGAGGCCTGCCTCGCCGGCGCCAAGGAGCGGCGCGAGCCCTGGGGCGTCTGGGGTGGCGAGCTGTTCGTCCAGGGTGTCGTCGTCGCCCGGAAGCGGCCCCGTGGTCGCCCGCGCAAGAACCCGGTTACGGCATGAACACCGCAGGAACGATCGACCGCCCCCTCACGCAAGACCCCAAGAAGCAGGCCCCGATGAAGCCGTTCACCAGCGAGCCCGCAGGCTCCGCGATCGAAGACATCAGCACCACCGGCGCGTACGACTCGCGTCAGAACAGGACCCGCGAGATGCAACTCATCCCAGAAGCCCTGGCTCGTGCGCATATGCACGACCGACTGCACGAGGCCGAGCGGGAACGCCGGGCCCTGAGCCTGGCGACCGCTCGCCGGATGCAGGCTCGGGCCGAGCGCGCCTCGCTGCGCGCCCGCCGGGCGCTCGCCATGGCCGTGATGCAGTAACCACGCACACCTGAAGCGGTGGCCTCCCGACAGAGGGAGGCGAAGCTCTCCCCGCAGGGGTCGGTCCGTCCGAACGGACCGACCCCCGCGGTGCGTTGTACGACCGATCCACCGCCGCAGCGCTATCGTCCCGAAGGTGACGAGTCTTTCCGGAGACAGTGACCGAGGCGGTTCCCCGACGGAGCCCGGCCCTCTTGTGTGCGCCCGCTGCGGCACGCGGGCGGAGCAGCCGCCGCCCGTCCCGTGGACCTGCTCCGTGGAGAACGGCGTCCGGCGCTATTTCTGCGAGGCCTGCGCCCGCGAGAACCTCAGGGCGATCGAAGGGCGACTGGACTCCGCCTGGTGGTGAGGTGCGTCACAGACGGGTGCCTCAGGCCTGACGGGTGCCTCAGGCCTCCGCCACCGACCCCTCCGCATCCAAGGCTTCCAGTGCTTCCAGGACCTCCTCCGCAAGGAACCCGGGCAGCCACTCCTCCAGCTCCTCGCGCAGCCGCACCGTGGCGCCGAGCTGACACAGCACGCCGATCGTGCTGAGCGTCACCCGGTGTATCAGCAGGTAGGCCGGGGGGAGGTTGAGCTGCTTGCCCAGCTGGTGGGCGGGGGAGCGGGGGTCGGCGATCCGGGCCGCCTGGCTGCGCATCCAGCCGCGGGTGAACGTGAACTCCTCCACTCCGGCCGGCTCGATGATCGGCAGGAGGTAGTCGAGGACCGCGTCGGGATCCAGCTCGATGGTTTCCTTGACGAAACCCTCCGTGCGGAGGAGTTCGTAGACCTCCTCTGCCGCACCGTCCAGGGTCATGCGCAGGGACCGGCCGATGGGATCCGGCAGGCCGCCGGGGAGCCGGTCCACGGTTCCGAAGTCCAGGACGCCCAGCCGCCAGTCGTCCTCGCCGTCCGGTCCGCCGGGCAGAAGGCGGAAGTTGCCGGGGTGCGGGTCGGCGTGCAGCAGACCGGTGCGGGCCGGACCGGAGAACAGGAAACGTGACAGCAGCTGGCCGGCGCGGTCGCGCTGCTCAGGAGTGCCGTCGGCGATCACCTCGGACATGGGCACGCCGTCGATCCACTCGGTGACCAGTACCTGGTCGCACTGGTGGACCACCGCCGGGACCACCACGTCGGGATCGTCGCGGAACTCCTCCGCATGGGCCTGTTGGGCCTGCGCCTCCAGGCTGTAGTCGAGCTCCTCGGAGACCCGGTCCCGGAGTTCGGAGATCAGCGGTTTGACGTCCATGCCCGGGATGAGGGGGCCCAACAGGCGAGCGAAGCGGCTGAGTTGGTTCAGGTCCGACAGCAGCGCCTCACCGGCCCCGGGGTACTGGACCTTGACCGCGACCTCCCGGCCGTCGCGCCACACCGCTCGATGCACCTGACCGATCGAGGCCGCCGCGGCCGGCTTGTCGTCGAACTCCAGGAACAGCTCGCGCCAGTCTGCTCCGAGCCGGTCCGTGAGTACGGAGTGCACCGTGCGGGTCGGCATCGGCGGCGCCGCGTCCTGGAGCTTGGTGAGGGCCGCGCGGTAGGGGCCGGCGACCTCCTCGGGAAGCGCCGACTCGAAGACGGACAGGGCCTGCCCGAACTTCATCGCACCCCCCTTCAGCTCGCCCAGCACCTTGAAGAGCTGCTCGGCGGTGCGCTGCTGCAGCTCGCGGCCGACGATCTCCGCGGACTCGCCCACGATCCGCTTGCCCAGACCCCAGGTCGCCCGCCCGGCGAAGCCGAGCGGGAGCGCGGCGAGCTTGGCGGTTCGGGTAACCGCCTTCCGGGGAAGATCAGACATGCGCCCTCCAGGTCCCAGCCAGCCGCGCCGCGTCCGTCGTACGGCGTAACTCCGTCGATTGCCGTTGCTCTGCCATTGTCGCGTGCGATGGCTCATCCTCGGAGGTGTGTTCCCGCTTACCTTTCTCCGCGGCCCCGCACGGACAGTCCAAGTGGGGCCATACCGGACGCGCGTGCCATTGGAGGGTGGGTACGGCAACTTCCCAGCGGGCGCCCGCGCTCGACGGGGTCCGGCCGTCGAGAAAGGTGAGCGCGTGGGCGGCCGCCAGCCCGGCCACGGTCGTGGCCAGCGTCACATCACAGGCGTGCGCCGCGGGTTTCCTCCCGGAGTGCCACTGGGCGACCAGTCGAGGCCATGCCGGGTCCCGGTCGGTGCGCGCCTGCTGCAGGCACCCGGCGCAGCCCGTCTCACCCGGCAGAACGAGCGGCCCGACAACGCCCGTTCCCTCCACGACCCCCGTATAGAGGTGCGGTGTCCCGGAAGCGATGAGGGGCTCCGCCGCCGAGGGATCGGGCGCGTGCACGGACACGTCGTCCCGTGGGGCGAAGATCACCAGGGAAAAGCCGGGGGTGTCCGGCTCGGCTGGTGACCTTGTGCTTCTGCGGGGCGGGCGGTCCGGGGCGGCCCGGCGCACGGCGCGGCGGGCCGCCTCGTCCCGACGCTCGCCGACCGCCTCGGCGGGCAGGCCGCCCGGCGCGACGTCCTCCGGCTCCACCCGGCCGCCGTCACGCACGTCCACCTCGCCGATCCCCGCACCCGACAGCAGCGCTGCCAGTACCACGCCGACCCGGCCCGCTCCGCGTACCTGGACCCGCAGCCGGCGTCGGGCGGTCAGCTGCTCGATCGCGTCTCCCGGATCGGAGGTGATGAGGGACAGCGCGGCCAGGTCGGGGCGCAGCCGGTCCAGGACCGCCGTCTTCTCCCGCAGGGCCGCGGCTTCCGGCCCGCCGCCGCGCGCGTCGTCGAGCAGCCCCGCCCGCGCCAACCGCTCCACGAGCCGGTCGACATGCCCGTCGGGCAGGTCCATGCGGCGGCCCTCCTCGCGCAGCAGTGCGAGCCCGCGGGTGCCGTCCAGCAGGTCGAGGAAACTGCCCGTCGCCGTGTCCACCGGGCCGAGCGTCAGTGCGTGCGCCGGAGTCATTCCGAACTGCACCGTGTTGAGGTCACGCCAGCCGCGCCGCAGCGCGGGCTTCACCATCGGATGCATCAAAGGCCCCCGTATCCCAGGAAACTCCCCGTCACGTCGGCGGAACGAGGGGCGTGGGGTCGATCTCGCTCCGCCGACGAGTGCCAGCATGCCCGGACCCGTCCGAGCGCGCCGAAAGTTGTCCACAGGCAGGGACGTTCATCGTACAAATCCGTCGTATGAGGCAAACGCGGTGGGAGAGATCGGAACCGAACCGCCCCGGAGTCGGGACTTCCCCCGTGTGCAGCGGGTAACGTCGGGGCGTGCCCGCCGACCCACTGCACCGCGCCGGAACGCCACAGCGGAAGCCGACGAGCCAACCGCCGAGCGGCTCCGGGGTGAGCGCGATCGAGGTCCGCAGGAGTCCCCGTCGACGTCGGACGGTCTCCGCGTACCGCGAGGGCGATCGCACCATCGTGCTCATCCCCGCCCGGATGTCTGAGGCCGAGGAACAACGCTGGGTGAGCGTCATGCTCGACAAGCTCGCCGCCCAGGAGAGCCGGCGGGTGCCCGGCGACGCCGAGTTGACCGAGCGCGCCGAGCGGCTGTCGGCCCAGTGCTTCGACGGCCGGGCCCGGCCCACCTCGGTGCGTTGGGTGACCAACCAGAACACCCGCTGGGGCTCGTGCACCCCGGCCGAGGGCAGCATCCGCCTGTCGCACCGCCTCAAGGGCATGCCCGAGTACGTCATCGACTACGTCCTCGCCCACGAGCTCGCGCATCTGCTCGTACCCGGCCACGGCCCCGACTTCTGGCGACTGCTGGAGGCGTACCCGCGCACCGAGCGCGCCCGTGGCTACCTGGAGGGCGTCGTCGCGGCCGAACGGCTGCCCCACCTGCCCGGCGCACGCGACGAGTGACCTGCACCGCGCGCAGCGAACGCGTCCGATACCACGTGACGCGGGTTGTGTACCGGGTCTGTACCGACATCGTGCGTTGTCGGACTTTGCCGTTAGCCTGACGCGACGCACTCGCAATCGGGATGGGGGACGGTCGTTACGCATGCCCAGGGAATTCCAACGCGGCCACAAGGCCAGGATCAGTGACCTCACCGCGGGCACCGATCTGTACGTAGGCGTGCAGATCGCCGGTCCCGGTCTGACCTTCGACATCAGCTGCTTCGGCCTCGACGCCGACGAACGGCTCTCGGACGACCGGTACTTCGTCTTCTTCAACCAGCCGAAGTCTCCCGAGGAGTCCATCCAGCTCCTGGGCGCCCAGGCCGGCGACACGGAATCCTTCCGCATCACGCTGGACCGGATCCCGCCGCAGATCCAGAAGCTGTCCTTCACGGCGACCCTCGACGGCGCCGGACAGATGTCACAGATCGGCCCCGGCTACCTCCGCATCGTCGCAGGCGGCGAGGAAGTGGCCCGCTACGCGTTCAACGGCTCGGAGTTCACCACCGAGCGTGCCGTGATGCTGGGCGACTTCTATCTGAAGGACGTGTGGCGGTTCGCGGCCGTCGGACAGGGCTTCGACGGCGGACTGGAGGCGCTGCTGAAGAACTTCGGCGGCGAGGTCGCCGAGGAGGAGGCCCCCGCCGCCCCGCAGCAGCCGCAGGCCGCTGCCGCCGCGCCGGGCTTCGCCCCGCCCGCCTTCGGCGCACCCGCAGCCCCCGCCCCCGCCCCGGCACCCGTCCCGCAGCCCGCCGCCCAGGGCTTCGCGCCGCCGCCCGGCGCGTCCTCGCCGCACGCCCCGGCGCCCGCGCCCTCGATGCACGCCGCGCCGACCATCGTCGCGCCCATGACCCCGCCCGGCGGCGGCCAGGTCCCGCCCCCCGCTCCGGCCCCCGCGCCCTACGGACAGCCGCCCCAGCAGCAGCCGTACGGTCAGCCCGCCGCGCCGGCCGCGCCCATGCCGCCCGGCTACGGCCAGCAGCCCCACGCCCCGCAGGCCCCGCCCGGCTACGGCCAGCCGACCCCACCGCCCGGCTACGGCCAACAGCCGCCGTTCGGGCAGGTCCCGGGCCAGCAGGGGGCGTA
The DNA here is from genome assembly GCF_055581185.1 of Streptomyces sp. NPDC031474. Taxonomy (NCBI): domain Bacteria; kingdom Bacillati; phylum Actinomycetota; class Actinomycetes; order Kitasatosporales; family Streptomycetaceae; genus Streptomyces; species Streptomyces sp. NPDC031474. The sequence continues at coordinate 201,648 of NZ_JBVIJX010000015.1, read as the reverse complement.
CGGCGTCCCGCAGGGCGCGCCCCAGGGCGGCGCCGGTGTGACCGCCGCGCTCCAGCAGTTCAAGGAGACGCCCACCGGACAGCGCTGGACGCAGCAGAACAAGAAGCTGATCCGCGTCGACCTCGGCGTCGGCGGCCAACCCGTGCTCGCCCGGCAGGGCAGCATGGTCCTCTACCAGGGCAAGGTCGACTTCAGCTACAAGGGCGCCGGGTTCGCCGGCCGGATCGTGGGCAACGCGACCGGCCAGGAACTGCAGCTGATGCGCTGCACCGGCCAGGGTCAGGTCTTCCTCGCCGAGAACTCCACCCACCTCCACCCCGTCGAACTCCAGGGCGACGCCCTCTGCGTCTCGGCGGAGAACGTCCTCGCCTTCGACGAAAGCCTCCAGTACGAGGTCCGCCGCATCGAGGGCCACGGCATCCCCGGGGGCGCGCTGTTCACCATGCAGTTCCAGGGCACCGGCACGATCGTCGTGAAGACGCACGGCACGCCCGTCGTCCTGCCGGTCACGCCCACCACGTTCGCCGACTGCAACGCCGTCGTCGCCTGGTCGGCCGCCTCCCAGGTGGTCGTCTCCAGCCAGGTGCGGATGCGCCGCAACGCCTATCCCGGCGACACCGGCGAGAGCGTGAATCTCCAGTTCCGGGGCGCTCCCGGCAACTTCATCGTCGTCCAGCCGTACGAGGTCTGAGGGAGCCCGTCATGAACCAGCCGCTCGCGGGCTACGCCCCCGCACCCGTCACCGCGCGCATGGAGAACCACGGCAACCACATGCTGAAGGTCGCCATGCAGACCGGGAACGACCTCTTCGCGCGCGTGGGCTCGATGGTCGCCTACGAGGGCTTCGTCCAGTACGAGCCCAACCCGCCGGCCGTGCGCCAGATCGCACGCGACTGGATGACCGGCGAGGGCGCGCCTCTGATGAAGTGCACCGGTGACGGTCTGCTCTACCTCGCCGACTACGGGGCGAACGTCGTCGTCATCAACCTCAACGGCGACGGCATCTCCGTCAACGCCACCAATCTGCTCGCCTTCGACGCACACCTCACCTGGGGCGTCGAACGCGTCAAGGGGCTTGCGAAGTTCGCCGGACAGGGCCTGTGGAACACCAAGATCTCCGGGCAGGGCTGGGTCGCACTGACCTCCCGGGGCGAGCCGATCGTCGTCGACTGCGGAGGCGGCGAGGACGAGACGTACGTCGACCCCGACGCGCTCGTCGCCTGGTCGCCGAACCTCAAGGTGAAGGGCAAGCGCAGCTTCAAGGCGCAGTCGCTCATCGGCCGGGGCAGCGGCGAGGCCTACCAGATGGCCTTCTCCGGCCAGGGCATCGTCGTCGTCCAGCCCAGCGAGGACAGCACGGACCGCCTTCGGGTCCGGGGCTGAGGGGGAGCCAGAAACGCCATGCAGAGCCCACTTTTCGCGCACAACGACTCGCAGACCCAGGAACGCTGGAGTCTGCAGAACAAGCAGATGCTCCGCGTCACCCTGGAGGGCCACGACGACATCCTCGCCCGCAAGGGCACGATGGTCGCCTACCAGGGCCTGATGGAGTTCGACGCCGAGTACCAGAGCAACCAGCAGGGACGCGCGCGTGCGTACACCGGCGAGGGCCTGGACCTCATGCGCTGCCACGGGCAGGGCACGGTCTACCTCGCCAACCTCGCCCAGCACATCCACCTGATGGATGTGGAGCAGGACGGGCTGACCGTCGACGGCAGCTATGTGCTGGCCATGGACTCCTCGCTGCACTACGACGTCATCGCCGTGGACAGCCAGTACGGCATCTCCGGGTCCGGGAAGTACCAGCTCAACATCACCGGCCGCGGCCGGGTCGCCCTGATGACCTCGGGCGCGCCCCTGATGATGCAGGTCACGCCCGACAAGTACGTCAACTGCGATGCCGACGCGATCGTCGCCTGGTCGACCGGGCTGCGGGTGCAGATGCAGGCCCAGACGCACTCCTCCGGGGTGTGGCGCCGGCGTGGCAACACCGGTGAGGGCTGGGAGCTCAGCTTCATGGGCACCGGCTACGCGCTCGTCCAGCCCAGCGAGCTGCTGCCGCCGCAGAACGCGGCGATCGGCTCCGGTCTGGCCGCCCAGTACGGCATGGGACAGCAGGGGGCGCGCGGTCAGAACCAGGGCAACGTCTGGAGCTGAGCGCTCCGCCGGTAGCGCCGCGATGGGCCCGTCGATCGGCCGCGGGCCCGTCGTGGCCGCCGCGCAGTTCCCCGCGCCCCTTTGGGGCGCTGCCGAACCGTCCGGAAAGCAAACGTAAGGGGCGGCCACCCGGAAGGTCGCCCCTTACCCGTGCCGGCTCACAGCCGTGCGAGGGTGGCTTCCAGCAGTCGGACGACCGACTCGTCGGCGACCTCGGCCACCTCGGCGTAGGGGAACCAGCGCAGGTCGATCGACTCGTCGCTGATGGCCTCCACGGCCCCCGCCGGAGCGAGCGCCGCGTACTGGACGTCGAAGTGCCAGGCGCACGGCGTGAGATGCCGGTCCAGGCGCACTGGGCCGCCGGGCAGCAGAGCCAGCCCAGCGACGCCCGACTCCTCGGTGCCCTCCCGCAGGGCCGCGGCTGCCAGCGTCGCGTCGACCGGCTCGCAGTGGCCGCCCATCTGCAGCCACTTGCGCAGCTTCTTGTGGAGCGTGAGCAGCACCCGCCCGTGCTCCGGGTCGATCACCAGCGCGCTCGCCGTGATGTGCCCGTCCCCGCAGGCCTTCCACATGCCGTCCGGATGCGTCCCGAGATGGTCCAGGTAGGTCTGGCGCAGCTCTTCCTGGCCCTCGTACTCCTTCAGGACGAGGGCCGCGTCGTCGTACAGGCTCACTCGGTGTCGTCACCCTTGGAGTCGTGTCCGGAGTCGTGCTCGCCGTCGTCCTTCTTCAGGTTCGGCTTCTCGCCCGGGCCGCCGCTCGCCGCCTCGCCGAGCATCTTGTCCCACTCGGAGAAGTCCATGTGCTCGCGGTGCACGAAGCCGTCCGGGTCGTCCAGGTCGGAGGCCGTGGGCAGCATGTCAGGGTGGGCCCACAGGGCGTCCCGGCCGTCCACCCCGCGCGCGTCCGTCAGCGAGGCCCACAGACGGGAGGCGTCCCGCAGGCGGCGCGGGCGCAGCTCCAGACCGATCAGCGTCGCGAACGTCTGTTCCGCGGGACCGCCCGTCGCGCGCCGGCGGCGCAGCGTCTCACGCAGGGCGTCGGCGGACGTCAGGCGCGGCTTGGCGGCGGCGTGCACCACCGCGTCCACCCAGCCCTCGACGAGCGCCAGGGCCGTCTCCAGACGGGCCAGGGCGGCCTTCTGCTCCGGGGTGTCCTCCGGCTGGAACATGCCCTGCTGCAGCGCCTCCTGCAACTGCTCGGGGTTCTGCGGGTCGAACTGACCGACCACGTCCTCCAGCTTGGCCGTGTCGACCTTGATCCCGCGCGCGTAGCCCTCGACCGCGCCGAACAGGTGCGAGCGCAGCCACGGCACGTGCGCGAACAGACGCTGGTGGGCGGCCTCACGCAGCGCGAGGTACAGCCGCACCTCGTCCTTCGCCACGCCCAGGTCCTTGCCGAACGCCTCGATGTTCACCGGCAGCAGCGCGGCACGCCCGGCCGGGCCGAGCGGCAGACCGATGTCGGTCGAACCGACGACCTCGCCCGCGAGGACGCCCACGGCCTGCCCGATCTGCGAACCGAACATCGCGCCGCCCATGGAGCGCATCATGCCGATCAGCGGGCCGGCCATGGCCTGCATCTCCTCCGGCAGGACATCGCCCATGGCCGCGCCGACGCGCTCGGCGACCGGGTCGACGAGCTCCTTCCACGCGGGCAGGGTCGCCTCGACCCACTCCGCGCGCGACCACGCCACCGCCGAGGCCGCGCCGGACGGCAGGGACGTCGCGTCGTCCAGCCACAGATCGGCCAGACGGACGGCCTCCTGGACCGCGGTGCGCTCGGAGGGGCCGACGCTCGCGTCCTTCACACCGTCGGAGGTGCCCTGGGAGACCGTCTGGCGGGCGATCTGCTTGGCCATGTCCCAGTTCACCGGGCCGCCCTCGTAGGAGAGCATCTGGCCCAGCTGCTGGAACGCGGCCCCCAGGTCGTTGGGGTTCAGTGAGCCGAACATCGCGGCGAGCGGATTGTCGGCGCCCGGACCGCCCGGGCCGCCGAAGCCTCCGGCGCCGGGCAACCCGCCGAAACCGAACGGGTTGGCCGGTCCCTGACCACCGCCGCTCTGCGAGTCCTTCTTCTTGCCCTCGTCGCCGTCTTCCGGCTCCTCCGGCGGAAGGCCGAATCCGAATGGGGTGTCACTCACGGGGTTCCTCGGCTGGTAAGGCCACCGGTTTCTCGGCCGGCGGCGACTGCCCTGCAACACCACCCAGCGTAGACACCCCGGCTCGATCGGGCCTCGGTGCTTCGCCGACTCCTTGCCTGCGGCAGGATGGATGCCACTGGTACGTACGCGTCACTCGCGCCCGTATGCCAAGACAACCGCTGGAGACACCTGGTGAGTTCCCCAGATCCGCAGGTTCGCGCAGCGCGAAACCGATCGACCCCGGGCGGTGCGCGCGGACCCGTAGTCGCCGTGACCGGCGCCGCGACCGGGGTCGGCGCGCTGCTCACCGAGCGGCTCGCCGCGTCCGAGGAGGTCAAGCAGGTCGTCGCCATCGACGAGCGGCGAGGCGAGTGCGACGCGGCACAGTGGCACATCCTCGACGTCCGCGACCCTGCGATCGCCGAAAAGCTCCGCGGAGCGGACGTGGTGGTCCACCTCGCGCTCGACCTCGACCTGGGGAGTGACGCCGCCGCCCGGACGGCCTACAACGTGCGCGGTACGCAGACCGTGCTGACGGCCGCCGCGGCGGCCGGGGTGCATCGCGTCGTGCTGTGCACCTCCGCGATGGTCTACGGAGCGCTGGAGGACAACGAGCTGCCGCTCTCGGAGGACGCGGAGCTGCGGGCGACGGCCGAGGCCACCGGCGTCGGCGACCTCCTGGAAATCGAACGGCTCGCCCGGCGTGCGCCCCGGGCGCATCCGGGGCTCAACGTGACCGTGGTGCGTCCCGCGGTGCTCGTCGGAGGCACCGACACGGCGCTGACGCGGTACTTCGAGTCGCCGCGGCTGCTGGTCGTCGCCGGGTCGCGGCCGGCCTGGCAGTTCTGCCACGTCGAGGACCTGGTGGGCGCTCTGGAGTACGCCGTCCTGGAGAAGGTCGACGGCGAACTGGCCGTGGGCTGTGACGGGTGGCTGGAGCAGGAGGAGGTCGAGGAGCTCAGCGGGATCCGGCGGATGGAGCTCCCGTCCGCGGTCGCGCTGGGCGCCGCGGCCCGGCTGCACCGGATCGGGCTGACGCCGTCTCCGGCGGGCGACCTGGCGTACACGATGTACCCCTGGGTGGTGAGCGGGAGCCGGCTGCACGACGCGGGGTGGCGGCCGCAGTGGACCAACGAGGAGGTGCTCGCGGAGCTGCTGGAGGAGGTGTCCGGGCGGCACACGGTCGTCGGGCGGCGGCTGGGGCGCAAGGACGCGACGGCTGCGGGGGCCGCGGGGGCGACGGTCGCTCTGCTGGGTGCGGCCGCCGTGGTGCGGCGGGCCCGGAAGGCCCGGCGGCGGTGAGCGCGGGGGGCGGGCGGGCCGTTGTTCGCCCCCGCCGCCCTTACCCGTCCCGGCCCCCGGGGGCTCTGCCGCCCCCGGACCCCCGCTGCGGACGGGCGGAGAGTCGTAGGACGCTCCGAAGGGGCACGCGTGTGTGCCCGGCGATCTCGCTGTTTCGCCTGCTTCCCGCGGTGCGGCACGATGGGGGTATGGCAGCCATCGACGACCATCCCGGCGAGCAGACAGCGCAGGATCCCATCAAGCTGATCGCCGTTCGTGACACCGCGCTCTCCCTGGACGAGGTCTTCAGGGCCGTCGGGGACGACGCGGCCGGTGGGACGGCCCTGTTCGTGGGCACCGTGCGCAACCACGACGGGGGCGTCGACGTCGACGCGCTCGGGTACTCGTGCCATCCCAGCGCCGAGGCGGAGATACGGCGCGTCGCGGAGAAGGTCGTCGCCGAGTACCCGGTGCGGGCGCTGGCCGCAGTGCACCGGATCGGGGACCTCCGCGTCGGTGATCTCGCCGTCGTCGTCGCCGTGTCGTGTCCGCACCGCGGGGAGGCCTTCGAGGCCTGCCGGAAGCTGATCGACGACCTCAAGCACGAGGTGCCCATCTGGAAGCACCAGAAGTTCTCGGACGGTACCGAGGAGTGGGTGGGGGCCTGCTGAGCCCCGCCACGGTTTGCGACCGCGACCGTCCAGTTGCGTAACCGGCCCCCTGCCGTGAGCGTTGTCAGTGCGGATGGTTAATCTGCTGATCAGTCAGTTGTGGTGGCACATCGGGGTTGGGAGGTCCGCATGGCTGCGCTCGCCTGGTTGCTGATTCCGCTTGTCGCCGCGATCGGCGCCGGCCTGTGGGGAAGCTGGGCCAACCGGACCCGGAAGGCCCGCAGCGACGGCCCTGAACTGGACGGATACGCCCGCTTCCGCGCGGCCATGGAGAAGCCCCACTCGCGTACGTGACCCGGGTGGCAGCCCTGACGGTGCGCTGACAGACGCGTCACGTACTGTCGAGGCATGCCACGCCGCACCGCGACGATGCTCGCCTCCACCCTGATGCTGATCGCGCTTCTGTGCGCGGGCGTACTCATCCCCGTGCCGTACGCGGAGATGTCCCCGGGGCCGACGGTGAACACGCTCGGCGATCACGGCGGCGAGCCGGTACTGCAGATCGCCGGGCGCAAGACGTACGCGACCAGCGGCCACCTGAACATGACCACGGTGCGGGTCACCAGCGCCGACTACCGCATGAACCTCGTCGAGGCCGTCTACGGCTGGCTCGCGCACGACAACAAGGTCGTGCCGCACGACACGCTGTACCCGGACGGCAAGACCGAGGAGCAGTCGACCCAGGAGAACGCCGAGGAGTTCAGCCAGTCCCAGGAGAGCGCCAAGGTCGCCGCCCTGAAGGAGCTGAACATCCCGGTGACGTCCTGGGTGATCGTCTCCACCGTCGTGAAGGGCTCCCCGGCGGAGGGCAGACTGCACGCCGGTGACGTGATCAAGGCAGTGGACGGCACCGCGGTGAAGGAGCCCGGTGACGTCGCGAAGCTGGTCACCAAGCACAAGCCGGGGGAGAAGGTCGTCTTCCGGATCGTCCCGGCGAAGGAGCAGGCGGCCGCCGAGAAGGCGAACAGGGCGGCGACCAAGACCCAGGACGTCACCATCACCACCGCGACCTCCGACGACACCGGCACGAAGCGGGCCATCGTCGGGATCTCGGCCGGGACCGACCACACCTTCCCGTTCACCATCGACATCAAGCTCGCCGACGTCGGCGGGCCCAGCGCCGGTCTGATGTTCGCGCTCGGCATCTACGACAAGCTCACCCCCGGCAGCCTCACCGGCGGCAAGTTCGTCGCCGGCACCGGGACCATCGACGACGCCGGCAAGGTCGGCCCGATCGGCGGCATCGAGATGAAGACCGTCGGCGCGCGCAGTCAGGGCGCCCAGTACTTCCTGACGCCCGCGGAGAACTGCGCGGCCGCCGCCAAGGACACCCCCTCGGGGCTCAGGCTCGTCAAGGTGAACACCATCGACGACGCTCTCACCGCCCTGAAGGACATCCGCGGCGGCGACACCGCCGACCTGCCCAAGTGCACGACGAAGTAGGCGAAGTGGCCGGGTAGGCCGACCGACGCGCGGGCTACTCCGCGAACGTCGCCGACAGCGCCTCCGCCAGGCCCGGCACCAGGCCCGCGCCCGTGAGGACCTCCGTCGGGGCGTCCTTCTCGCGCAGGCGCAGGGCCGAGTCACGGGTGCCGTCGCGCAGGACGCCGACCGTCATCCGGACCTCATGGCGGTCGGGGTGCTCCGCGACCCACTTCGTGAGCTTCGCGTCGCTCAGGCCCTTCGGGACCTGCGCCTCGGCGGACGGGGGCAGCATCAGACGCTCCACGGTGAGGGCACAGCCGACGACCGCGTCGGGCCACGCGATCGTGGCGAGGAACTCGTCGAGCGGCTTGTCCGTTGGCACTTCGTCCTGCTCGATCGGGGTGAGACCGGTGGTCTCGGGCTCGTCCTGGAGGCCGAGCTGGGCGGCGAGCGACGGTTCCTGGGCTCGCAGCCGAGCGGTGTCTACGAGGGCGAAAAGGCGGGCGGGCTGGTCCCAGCCGAGGCCGGAGGCGTACTCGTCGATCTCGAGTACGGCCCGGGTGAGCGGGCTCGCCGCCATGGGAGTGTTGGACATGGTCACAATCCTCTCTCGTTCCTGGCCGGAATCGGGAACCGAGTAAACGGTGAGTAAGTTGCATAGGTGTGGGCCCGCGATCACGGGGGGCCACGAACGGTCCACGAACACGCGGGCCTGACGGATCAACTGCGACTTTCGAGGTGCGCACCTTGGCTTTCCAGATGCCGGACCGCGGCGGAGGCCCCACGGGGCCGCGGATCAGAGTGGGCCGCCCGTCCCGGCGCGTCCGGACGCTGCTCATGACACTCGGCGTCCTTGCCGTCCTCGGCATGGCGTTCACCATGTTCGCCGGGTTCTGGACGGACTGGCTCTGGTACCGCTCGGTGCACTACTCGTCGGTGTTCACGACCACGCTCTGGACCAAGATCGGGCTGTTCTTCGTCTTCGGCCTGCTGATGGCCCTCGCGGTCGGCTTCAACATCTGGCTGGCCCACCGGATGCGGCCGCCGCTGAGCGCGATGTCGGTCGAGCAGCAGAGTCTCGACCGCTACCGCATGGGCATCGCGCCGTACAAGACGTGGCTGCTGCTGGGCATCACCGCCCTGGTCGGCCTCATCGCCGGCGCCTCCGCGGCGGGTCAGTGGCGGACCTGGCTGATGTGGGTCAACGGGGTGTCCTTCGGCCAGAAGGACCCGCAGTTCCACCTCGACGTCTCGTTCTTCGCCTTCGACCTGCCCTGGTACCGGTTCCTGCTCGGCTTCGGCTTCGCCGCCACGATCCTCTCCCTGATCGCCGCCGCGCTCACCCACTACCTCTACGGCGGGCTGCGCGTCACCAGCCCGGGCGCGCGCGCCACCGCCGCGGCCACCGGCCACCTGTCGGTGCTGCTGGGCGTCTTCGTCGCGCTGAAGGCCGTCGCGTACTGGCTCGACCGGTACGGCCTGGCGGTGAAGTCCAGCGACTTCAAGGCCACGGACAACTGGACGGGCCTGCGCTACGTCGACGCCAACGCCTACCTTCCGGCCAAGACGATCCTGTTCTGCATCGCCGTCATCTGCGCGCTGCTGTTCTTCGCCACCCTGTGGCGGCGCACCTGGCAGCTGCCCGTGATCGGCTTCGGCCTGATGGTCCTCTCGGCGATCCTCATCGGCGGGCTGTACCCGGCGATCGTCCAGAAGTTCCAGGTCCAGCCGAACGAGCAGGCCAAGGAAGCCCCGTACGTCGAGAAGAACCTCAAGGCGACGCGCGAGGCGTACGGCATCGACGGCGCTCAGGTCACCGAGTACTCGGGTACGAGCACCACCAAGGACAAGACGACGCTGCGCGACGACGCCGACGCCGCCGCCAGCATTCGCGTCCTGGACCCGAACATCGTCTCCCCGACGTACCAGCAGCTCCAGCAGATGCGGAAGTACTACGCGTTCCCGACCAACCTGGACGTGGACCGCTACAACGTGAAGGGGTCCGACGAGGACACCGTCATCGGTCTGCGCGAGCTGAACCTCGCGGGCGTCGACAAGCAGAACTGGATCAACAACCACTTCCGCTACACCCACGGTTACGGCGTGGTCGCCGCCAAGGGCACCACCTCCGACGCCGAGGGCCGCCCGGTCTTCACCGAGTCCAACCTGCCCTCCGAGGGCGAGCTCGGCACCTACGAGCAGCGGGTGTACTACGGGGAGAAGACGACCACGTACTCGATCGTCGGCGGTCCCCAGAAGGAGATCGACTACTCCGACGACGCGGGTGAGAAGACCACCAGTTACACCGGCAAGAGCGGGGTCAACCTCTCCAACCCGGTCAACCGGGCCGCGTACGCGGTGGCGTTCGGCGAGCCGCAGATCCTGTACTCCGGCGCCATCGGCGAGGGTTCGCGGATCCTGTACAACCGCACGCCGAAGGAGCGCGTCGAGGCGGTCGCCCCATGGCTGACCATCGACGGCGACGCCTACCCGGCGGTGGTGAACCACAAGATCCAGTGGATCGTCGACGCGTACACCACGACCAACGGATACCCGTACGCCTCCCGTACGACCCTCGGCGACACGACGGCCGACTCGCTGACCGCGACCAACGACAACCGCGCGGTGGTGGCCCAGCAGAACCAGGTCAACTACATCCGCAACTCGGTGAAGGCGACCGTCGACGCGTACACCGGCGAGGTCAAGCTCTACCAGTGGGACACCGAGGACCCGGTCCTGAAGACCTGGATGAAGGCGTTCCCCGGCACGGTGAAGTCCAAGTCGTCCATCTCGGCCGACCTGATGGCCCATCTCCGGTACCCGCAGGACCTGTTCAAGGTCCAGCGCGAACTGCTCAGCCGCTACCACGTGAAGGACGCGACGACGTTCCTCAGCGGCAGCGAGGTGTGGCAGGTTCCGGACGACCCGAGCAACAAGTCGGGCGACGCGGTGCCGCCGTACTACCTGAGCATGAAGATGCCCGACCAGAAGTCGCAGGCGTTCTCGCTGACGACGACGTTCACGCCCAACGGCCGGGACAACCTCAGCGCGTTCATGGCGGTCGACTCCGAGGCGGGCACGCCCGACTACGGCAAGATCAGAGTCCTGAAACTGCCGACGAGCACGACGGTCGACGGACCCAAACAGGTCCAGAGCCAGTTCAACTCCGAACAGGACATCGCCGAGTCCATCAGACTCCTGAAGGGCGGCGACTCCGACATCGAGTACGGCAACCTGCTCACGGTGCCCCTGGACGGCGGCCTGTTGTACGTGGAGCCGGTCTACGTGCGCGGTGGCGGGCTCAAGTACCCGCTGCTGAAGAAGGTGTTGGTGACCTACGGCGGCAACACCGCCTTCGAGGACACCCTGGACGAGGCCCTCAACAAGGTGTTCGGCGCGGAGAGTGCGACCCCGCCGCCGACGGACGAGGGCACCGGCACCACCCCACCGCCGACGTCGAGCAACCCGACGGTCCGGGAGGCGCTGGCCGACGCCCAGAAGGCGTTCCAGGCCGGCCAGGAAGCGCTGAAGAAGCCCGACTGGGACGCGTACGCCAAGGCGCAGAAGGATCTTGAGGCCGCGCTGAAGCGGGCCGAGGACGCGCAGGCGGAGGCCGACAAGGGCGCCAAGGCGAGCGGCAGCCCGAGTCCGAAGGCTTCGGCGAGCCCGAGCGGCGGGTCGGGCAGCGGGGCCGGCAGCGGCTCCGGGAGTAAGGCCAGTCCGAGCCCGAGTCCCAGTCCAACCAGCGGCTGATCATGTTCGCCCCGCGTCGTGGTACGGTTGTGGAACACGACGCGGGGTGGAGCAGCTCGGTAGCTCGCTGGGCTCATAACCCAGAGGTCGCAGGTTCAAATCCTGTCCCCGCTACTGAAAACGAAGGCCCGGATCCGGAAACGGATCCGGGCCTTCGTGGTGTGCGAACGCATGTGCCGGGGAGAGTGATGGCCGCGCCGCTGTGGGGAGTTGGGCGATCTGTGTTTGACTTGTCTCTCTGTGGGCATGTCGACAAAACGCTGAAGTGACCTTACGGGCCGCGGTATACCAGGTGTACCCGGGTTGCAGGTGGTGCGACGATGGACGTTATGGGGGACAAGGCAACTCTGTTCGAGACAGGGCGATTTGTGCAGCCTTCCGGTGAGGAAGCGACCCCGGACGAGAGCCGGGACGAGACGGCGGACGCCGTCGAGACGGGGGAGGCCGTCGAGGAGATGCGCCTGCGGCTCGCGGCGAAAGCCGGCGACGCCGAGGCCATGAGCGTCCTCGGGGCCATGCTGCTGCGCCGTGGCGACCTCGACGGAGCCGAGCCCCATCTGCGTACCGCCACCGCGGAGGGCGACCGGGCCGCCGCCAACAACCTGGGTGTCCTCCTCCACCAGCGCGGCTACCCCGACGAGGCCGCCGGCTGGTGGCGGGTCGCCGCCGTCGCCGGCTCCGCCGCGGCCGCGCACGCCCTGGGCCGCCACCGTCGTGAGTGCGGGGACGAGCCGGCCGCCGAGTACTGGCTGCGCCAGTCCGCCGAGCAGGGCCATGCGCTGGGCGCCTACGCCCTCGCCGACCTGCTGGAACACCGTGGGGACCCCGGCGCCGAGCAGTGGATGCGGGCCGCCGCCGAGCGCGGCCACCGGGAAGCCGCGTACCGGCTGGCCCGCGCCCTTGATCACCGGGACCACGAGGAGCGCGAGGACCCCAAGGAGCACAGCGTGCGGGCGGACGCCGAGCAGTGGTACCGCCAGGCTGCCGCGCGCGGGCACCGGCGGGCCGCGCTGCACCTCGGGACGATCCTGGAGAAGCGGGGCGAGCTGAAGGAGGCCGGGCGCTGGTATCTGACGTCCGCCAAGGACGGCGAGGCGCGGGCCGCCTGCGCGCTCGGGTTCCTGCTGCGCGACGCCGGCGACACCGAGAACGCCGCCATCTGGTGGCTGCGCGCCGCCCAGGACGGCGACGGCAACGCGGCGAACGCCCTGGGCGCGCTGCACGCCGAGCGCGGCCAGACCCAGACCGCCGAACGCTGGTACCGGGCCGCGATGGACGCCGGGGACGACAACGGCGCCTACAACCTCGCCCTGCTCTGCGCCGAGCAGGGCCGCACCGCGCAGGCCGAGCAGTGGTACCGGCGCGCCGCCTACGCCGGGCACCGGGAGGCGGCCAACGCGCTCGCCATCCTGCTGCTCCAGGTCGGCGACACCGCCGGGGCCGAGCCATGGTTCTCCAAGGCGGCGGAGGCCGGCAGCGTCGACGCCGCCTTCAACCTCGGGATCCTCTTCGCCGGGCGCGGCGAGGAGAGCGTCGCGCTGCGCTGGTACGAGCGGGCGGCGGCCGCCGGGCACACCGAGGCGGCGCTGCAGGTCGGCATCGCGCGACTGCGGGACGGCGACGAGCAGGAAGCCGAACGGCATCTGCGGTGCGCCGCCGGCGGGGGCAGCGCGGAGGCCGCGTACCGGCTGGCGGCCGTGCTCGACGCGCGGCGGCCGCAGCAGCCGGCGCACGAGCTCGGGGAGATCGTGCACGAGAAGACCGAGTGCGAGGAGTGGTACGAGCGGGCCGCGACGCAGGGACACCGGCGGGCGCAGGTGCGGGTCGGCATGCTGGCCGCCGCCCGCGGTGACGTGGTGGAGGCGGCCCGGTGGTACCGCACGGCCGCCGAGGCCGGGTCGCGCAACGGGGCCTTCAACCTCGGGCTGCTGCTCGCGCGGGAGGGGAGTGAGCCCGAGGCCGCCGTGTGGTGGACGCGGGCGGCCGACGCCGGGCATGGGCGGGCGGCGTTGCGGCTCGCCCTGGTCTACGCGCGTCGCGGTGAGCTGGCCGAAGGGCAGCGGTGGGCGGACCGGGCGGTGTCGCTCGGGCCGGGGGAGGTGGCCGAGCGGGCGGCACGGCTGCGGGACGCGCTGCGGGAAGAGCTGTCTGCGTGACGCTGCGCTGTGCGGGGGCGGTGCCTTGTGCTGGGCCGGTGTGAGCGGAACCCGGTGCGGTCCCGTGCCCTGGGGTCGTCGCCCCCAGACCCCCGCCGTCGGCCCTGAAGGGGCCTCGTCCTCAAACGCCGGACGGGCTGGAAGGGCCGGCCGGCCTGTGAAAAGTAGGTGCGGGTGGGGGTCCGGCTTATTGATTTGCCTTTGTGGGTTGGCTTCACGTAACGTTGCATTCATCGACGCGGGGTGGAGCAGCTCGGTAGCTCGCTGGGCTCATAACCCAGAGGTCGCAGGTTCAAATCCTGTCCCCGCTACTGAAGGCCGAGGGCCGGAATCCGAAAGGGTTCCGGCCCTCAGTCGTGTGCGTGGCCCACGGCCTCCTCGTACGGTCTGCGGTCCACCGTTCTCGACTCGGGGAGAACGGGCGTGGAGCGGATCTCCCAGTCCATGCGGAGTGCAGGGGTGGATCTGAGCCAGGCAGAGTCGACGCCGCCGCCATGCCGCTGCGGCGCCTTCTCCATGGGGTACGCGATCACCGAGCCTTGCCGATCATCGTGCCGAGCCGTCGGTCGGACATCTTGACGTCCGCCGCCGTCTCGCCGTCCTTCAGCCGCACCCACAGGCCGCTCTTGGAGTGGGAGGAAGGGGAGAAGCTTCCCGCCACCCAGCGGATGTCGAAGGCCAGCAGTGGCAGGGCCTCGGGGGTGGGCAGCATCTTGAGGGTGACGTCCAGGCTCTCCCGTTCGAACTCGCCCTTGTCGGGCGCGACCTGTAGCGGGGCCGGGGCCCTGTACTTCGCGCTCAGCGTGCCGGTGCTCGGGCGCGGCAGGCCCGCCGCGATGCGCAGCAAGGTGGACTTGCCGCAGCCCGAGGGGCCGACGACGCAGGTGAACTCGCGGGGGGCGACGGTCAGTTCGAGAGGGCCGAGGGCGTCCACCGCGCCGGGGTCCGGGCCGAAGGTTCGGGTCGGATCTAGTGCGCTGCGTTTGGGGAACCCGTCGCGTCGAACCCCGCGAACGCGAGAGGGTGCGCGGGAGGGTGTTACGCCGCGGCGCAGGCCGGGCAGATGCCGCGGTACGTCACCTCGACGTCCGAGACCCTGAACCCGAAGCGTTCCGAGTCGGGGAGGTCGGCCAGCGGGTTGCCGCTCGGGTGCACGTCCTTGATCGCGCCGCACTGGGCGCACACCAGGTGGTGGTGTGGGCGGTGTGCGTTCGGGTCGTAGCGCTTGGCTCGTTTGTCGGTGGCGACCTCGAGCACCTCGCCGAGGGAGACCAGCTCGCCGAGTGTGTTGTAGACGGTCGCCCGGGAGATCTCGGGCAACCGGACGACGGCCCTGGCGTGCACTTCCTCGGCGGTCAGGTGGACGTGTTCGCCATCGAGCACCTCGGCCACGACGCGCCGCTGCGCGGTCATACGCCATCCGCGCCCGCGCAGCCGTTCCAGAAGGTCACTCATGATTCCAGCCTAGCAGCCAGCCGGACCAGGTCCCGAATGGGTGTGACTTTAGAGCTCATCCTGAATTGGACTGAGTCTAGATTGCTCCAGAATTGGCTCCAGGGTTGGATCCAGAGCCGCTCTCGTGGCTGGGCGGGCGGTGGGTGGCCGGGTGCTCGGGGTGTGCTCAGGCCGGTACCTGCTGGCGGGCGGGCGCCCAGCAGCGGATGATGTCGCGGACCGAGACGATGCCGGCCGGGCCGTCGCGGTCGAGGACGATCAGATGGCGGAAGCCGCCGTGGGTCATGGCCCGGGCCGCCTCCTCCAGGGTCCAGGTCGGGGCGGCGAAGACGACGTCGTTGGTGGTGTGGGCGTCGGTGCGTTCGGCGTCCGGATCCTGCCCCAGGCCGACGGAGTTGAGGATGTCCCGTTCGGTGAGGATGCCGATGCCGCCGGCGTCCGGGTCCAGGACGATGGCCGCGCCGACGCGACGGGCGGACATCAGGGCGGCGGCCTGACGGAGTGTGTGTGCGGGGCCGATGGTGAGGACCACCGTGCTCATGGCGTCGCGGACGAGCATGGGTTCGGAGTCACCTCCTACGAATCCCTGGCAGTTCGAGCCTGGCGCCGGAGGCGCCTCTCGGGGACTGCACAAGTTCACAAATGAGGGTGAGCTCAGAGTTGCAGGTAAAGCGCGGGTCAACAAGAGGGCGCGCGTGTCCAATTGAGGGCGCACGCGCTCATCTGTGGTTCTCCGGTCCGATGTTCACACGAGTGAGGTTCAGTGCCGCTCGTTGAGATAGCCCAGCAGTTCGTCGTGGAGCAGGCCGTTCGAGGCGGCTGCGTTGCCGCTGTGCGGTCCCGGGCGGCCGTCGAGGCCCGTGAAGGCGCCGCCGGCCTCCGTCACGACGATCGCCGTGGCCGCCATGTCCCAGAGGGAGAGCTCGGGTTCCGCGCACAGGTCGACCGAGCCCTCGGCGACCATCATGTACGGCCAGAAGTCGCCGTACGCGCGCGTGCGCCACACCTCGCGGGTCAGGTCGAGGAAGCCGTTCAGGTGTCCGCGCTCCTCCCAGCCGGTGAGCGAGGAGTACGCGAAGGAGGCGTCGGAGAGCTTCGAGACGCGGGAGACGTGCAGGCGGCTCGCGGCGGCGAGGCTGCGGCCGCTGAAGGCGCCGTACTCCTTCGCGGCCCACCAGCGCCGGCCCAGCGCGGGCGCGGAGACCACGCCGACGACGGGCTGGAAGCCGTCCTCGCCCGCCTCCATCAGCGAGATGAGCGTGGCCCAGACGGGCACGCCCCGTACGTAGTTCTTCGTGCCGTCGATCGGGTCGATCACCCAGCGGCGGGGGCCGGTGCCCTCGATGCCGTACTCCTCGCCCAGGATCGCGTCCCGCGGACGGGCCCGCTGGAGCTGGCCGCGGATCAGTTCCTCGGCGGCCTTGTCGGCCTCGCTCACCGGGGTCATGTCCGGTTTCGTCTCGACCTTGAGGTCGAGGGCCTTGAAACGGGCCATGGTCGCGGCGTCGGCGGCGTCCGCGAGGACGTGCGCGAGACGGAGGTCGTCGAGGTAGTCCGGCATGGGACGAACCGTATCCGGCGGGGAAGGCCGGGGCCACACCCGGCCGGAGTGCGGACAGGCGCCTTGGGCCCCGCGAACCCTTGACAGTGCCCCCGTGCGCGTCAAACTTGGGCACCAAGCCGCTCGCCCCAGGGAGGCGATGATGCCTGCAGCGCGGGAATCCCTACTGGACGCCGCCTTCAAGGCGCTTGAGCAACGGCCGTGGCCCGCGGTGCGGATGGTGGACGTCGCCGCCGCGGCCGGGGTGTCCCGGCAGACGCTGTACAACGAGTTCGGAAGCAAGGAAGGCCTGGCCAGAGCCCTTGTCCGCCGCGAGGCCGACGGGTACCTCGCCGGTGTCGAGCGGGCGCTGGCCGTGCACGGCGACGCCCGGGAACGGCTCACCGCGACCGCCGAGTGGACCACCTCCGCCGCCCGCGAGAACGACCTCGTGCGGGCCGTCCTCACCGGCTTCTGGAGCGAGCGCCTGCCCGCGCCGACGCTCTCGGCGGTGCCCTCCTCCTCCGCCGTGCCGGCGCAGCGGCGGGCGGACGGGCCGCTGCCCTCTCCCGGCGACCTCGTGGGCGCCGTCCGCGACCGGGCCGTGGCGGTGCTCTCCGGTCCCGGCGCCGTCCGGGCCGACGCCGCCGACCTGGCCCGCTCCTGCGAACTCGCCGTCCGCCTCGCCCTGTCCTGCCTGTCCGCGCCGCCGCCGGGAGAGGACGGGGTCGCGGAACTGGTGCGGGGGGCGCTGCACCGGCAGTTCAAGGCGTAGCGCCTGGTGTCCTGGCTAGTGAGCGGAGCCCGACAGCTGTAGGCCGATCACCCCCATGATCACCAGGCTGATCGAGACGATCTTCAGGACCGACACCAGGTCGCCGAGGAACACCATGCCGTAGATCGCGGTGCCCGCCGCGCCGATGCCCGTCCACACGGCGTAGGCCGGCCCCACGTCGAGCTTCTTCAGGGAGAGCGTCAGCAGGCCGAAGCTGCCCAGGGCGAACGCGCAGAAGGCGATGGTCGGCCAGAGCCTGGTGAAGCCGTGGGACAGCTTGAGACAGACGGCGAAACCGGTCTCGAGCAATCCGGCCACGACGACCAGCAGCCACGCCATGTGCTGTCCCTCCGTTGGTCCGGCCCGGTCCGGCTCGGTGCGATTATGCACTTACCGGGCTCGGGCCCACGCAAACAACGCGGTGGTCAGTCGCCTTCCGTGCGCTCACGCGTGGAGAGCAGCCGGCGCAGGGAGTACAGCCGTGCCGGGTCGGCGTGGCCGTCGGCCACCCACGCGTCCAGCGCGCAGTCCGGCTCGTCGTGACTGCACGCGCGCGGGCAGCCCTCGGTGCCCGGCTCCAGATCGGGGAAGGCGTGGATCACCCGGGACGGGTCGACGTGGTGCAGGCCGAAGGACCGGATGCCCGGGGTGTCGATCACCCAGTCGTCCGTGCCCGCCAAAGGCAGCGCCAGCGCCGAGGTCGTGGTGTGGCGGCCGCGGCCGGTCACCGCGTTCACATGGCCGGTCACCCGCCGCCGCTCCTGCGGCACCAGCGCGTTGACCAGGGTCGTCTTGCCGACGCCGGAATGCCCGACGAACGCCGTGATCCGCCCGGCCAGCTGCTCGCGCACCCGCTCCGCCGCGTCGCCGTTCTCCAGCTCCTCACGGCTGGTGACGACGTACGGGATGTCGAGGTGGCCGTACAGCTCCAGCAGTTTGTCCGGCGACGCCAGGTCCGACTTCGTCATCACCAGCAGTGGGGTCAGACCGCCGTCGAAGGCCGCCACCAGGCAGCGGTCGATCAGACGGGGGCGGGGCTCCGGGTCGGCCAGGGCGGTGACGACGGCGAGCTGGTCGGCGTTGGCGACGACGACCCGCTCGTAGGGGTCGTCGTCGTCCGCGGTGCGGCGGAGCACCGAGGTGCGCTCCGCGATGCGGACGATGCGGGCGAGGGTGTCCTTCTTGCCGGACAGGTCGCCGACGATGTCGACCCGGTCACCCACGACCGCGGCCTTGCGGCCCAGTTCGCGAGCCTTCATCGCCAGGACGACCCGGTCCTCGACGAGGCAGGTCAGCCGGCCCCGGTCGACCGTGAGGACCATGCCCTCGACGGAGTCCTCGTGCTTGGGCCGGATATGCGTACGAGGCCGGTTGCCCTTGCGGTTGGGGCGGCTGCGGATGTCGTCCTCGTCGGTGTGCTTGCCGTAGCGGCGCATGGCGAAAGTCCCTATACCCCGGACGCCCCGAGCATCCCGGTCCACAGGTCGGGGAAGTCCGGCAGGGTCTTCGCCGTCGTCGCCACGTTCTCGATCCGCACCCCCGCCACGGCCAGGCCGATGATCGCACCGGCCGTCGCCATGCGGTGGTCGTCGTAGGTGTGGAAGACACCGCCGTGCAGCGGGCGCGGGCGGATGTGCAGGCCGTCGGCGGTCTCGGTGACGTCGCCGCCGAGCTCGTTGATCTCCTTGGTGAGCGCGGCCAGCCGGTCCGTCTCGTGCAGGCGCAGATGGGACACGCCCCGCAGGGTGGACGGGGAGTCCGCGAGGGCGGCGACCGCCGCGATGCCCGGCGTCAGCTCGCCGACGTCGCTCAGGTCGACGTCGATGCCGTGGATCGAACCCGAGCCGGTGAAGACCAGGCCGTAGTCGGCCAGCTCGCAGGAACCGCCCATCTCGGTGAAGATCTCGCGCAGCCGGTCACCCGGCTGGGTGGTGCGCGCCGGCCAGTCCGGGATCAGCACCCGGCCGCCCGTCACCAGCGCCGCCGCCAGGAACGGCTGGGCGTTGGACAGGTCCGGCTCGATCGTCAGGTCCCGGCCGAGCAGGGCGCCCGGCGTGACCCGCCAGACGTTCGGCTCGCCGCCCGACTCGGGGGTGTCCACCTGGGCGCCGACCGCGCGCAGCATGTCCACGGTCATCCGGATGTGCGGCATGGAGGGCAGCGAGGAGCCGATGTGACGGACCTCGACGCCCTGGTTGAAGCGGGGGGCGGACAGCAGCAGCGCCGACACGAACTGGGACGACGAGGAGGCGTCGATCTCCACCGGTCCGCCGTCCAGCGCGCCCGAGCCGTGCACGGTCAGCGGCAGCGCGCCACGGTCGTCGTCGTCGATCCGGGCGCCGAGGACGCGCAGCGCGTCGATGACGCCGTTCAGCGGGCGCTCGTAGGAGCGCGGGTCGCCGTCGAAGCGGACGGGGCCGTCGGCGAGGGCGGCCACCGGCGGCAGGAAGCGCATCACCGTGCCGGCGTTGCCGACGTCCACCGTGGCCGGTCCGTGCAGCCCCGCGGGGAGGACGCGCCAGGCCTCACCGGTGCCGTCGGGGCTGCCCGCGCCGGAGGAACTGGACGACACGGTCTCCTCGATGCCGACGCCCATCTCGCGCAGGGCGGCCGCCATCAGCAGGGTGTCGCGGGAGCGCAGGGGGCGGCGCAGCCAGCCGGGCTCGGAGGCGAGGGCGGCGAGGACGAGGGCGCGGTTGGTGACGGACTTCGACCCCGGCACGTGGACCGTCGCGTCGACGGCCTCGCTCGCGTGCGGGGCGGGCCAGAGGGCGGTGTGTGCGGGGTTCACGGGCATGCGCCCACTTTAGTCTCCGGCCGACATCCGAGTGCGGCGCCGCTGACGTCACAGGGCCAGCAGCCACCTGCCGCCGCCCATCAGGGCGCACAGGCTCACCGCGTGGAAGAGGAACAGCCACAGGCCCGCCGGCACATGGGTCAGACGGGACAGCTGGTCGGCGTCCGAGTCGCCCGCCCCGCCGCGCGAGCGCTTCGCCTGGAGTTCGAAGGCCGGGCGGACTCCGCCGAGCAGCAGGAACCACACCACCGCGTACGCGAAGGCCGCCTGCACCTGGGGGCCGGCCAGCCAGGACACCAGCAGGAACGTGCCGCCGGTGAGGAGGACCGTCAGGGCGCCGTAGGCGTTGCGGATCATCACCAGCATCACCACCAGGAGGGCCGTCGCCACCCACAGCAGGAGGGTGATGCGGCCGGCGCCGAGGAGGGCGGCGCCGCCCAGGCCGAGCAGCGGCGGAGCGGTGTAGCCGGCGGCCGCCGTGAGGATCATGCCGAGGCCGTGCGGCTTGCCGCGGCTGACGGTCAGGCCGCTGGTGTCGGAGTGCAGGCGTATCCCGGTGAGCCGGCGGCCGGTCAGCAGCGCGACCAGGCCGTGGCCGCCCTCGTGGGCGATGGTGATGGCGTTGCGCGAGATGCGCCAGAGGCTGTGCGGGACGACGACCGCGAGAGCCGCGACCGCGGTGGCGATCACCACCCACAGGTCCGGGTCGGACTGGGTGCCGACGAGACGGTCCCACAGGTCGGGCAGCGCGAGGGCGGCGGTGCTCTCCATGGTGTGCTGTGGCTCCCTCTGGTCGGATCGAAAGGGGTCGCGGGTAGCGCCGTCGTCGGGGGGTGGTGGTCGGGTGACGGGTGGGCCTGGCAGTGTGGCACGTATGTGCGGACGGTATGCAGCGAGTCGCAGGCCCGAGGATCTCGCGGGAGTCTTTGAGATCGACAAGTGGGAGCCCGAGGAGACCTTGGAGCCCGACTACAACGTGGCGCCGACCAAGGAGGTCTACGCCGTCCTCGACCGTCCCTTGAAGGACGCCGACGACCAGCGTCCGGTTCGCCAGCTGCGCAAGCTGAAGTGGGGGCTGGTGCCCTCCTGGGCGAAGACGCCCGAGGGCGGCGCCCGGATGATCAACGCGCGCGCGGAGACCGTCCACGAGAAGCCCTCCTACCGCCGTGCCTTCGCCGCCCGGCGCTGCATCCTGCCCGCCGACGGCTACTACGAGTGGGTCACGGCCAAGGACGAGCGGGAGCTCGAGGTCGAGGGGAAGAAGAAGCGGCCGCGCAAGCAGCCCTACTTCGTGCTTCCGGCCGACGGCTCGGTCTTCGCGATGGCCGGGCTGTACGAGTTCTGGCGCGACGGCACCCTGCCCGACGACCATCCGCGGTCCTGGTGGGTGACGTGCTCGGTGATCACGACCGAGGCGGAGACCTCCCCGCTCGCCGTGGCCCCCGCCGACGGGCCGCACGCCCTCGCCGACATCCACCCCCGCATGCCGCTGATGCTCACCCCGGACCGCTGGGACGCCTGGCTGGACCCGGCGCGCACCGACGTCGAGGACCTGCGCCCGCTCCTCGAACCCCAGCCGGCCGGCCTGATGCGCGCCTACCCGGTGTCCACGGCCGTCAGCAACGTCCGCAACAACGGCCCGGAGCTGCTGAAGGAGCTGGAGGGGCCGGAAGAGGGCACACTCTTCTAGCGTGACCACTGAGATCATCGGCACGGACGCGGGAGACGCCCGCATCACCTGGCGCCCCGCCGAGAAGCCGAAGCTCGTCCTCGCCGTCAGTCACGGCGCGGGCGGCGGCATCGAGGCCCGCGACCTTCAGGCCCTCGCCGCGGTGCTGCCGGGGCACGGGGTGAGCGTCGCCCTCGTGGAGCAGCCCTGGCGGGTGGCCGGCAAGAAGGTCGCCACCGCGCCGAAGACCCTCGACGTCGGCTGGCGCGGGATCTGGCCGGCCGTCGCCCGGCCCGGCCTGCCGGTGATCTCCGGCGGGCGCTCGGCGGGCGCGCGGGTCGCCTGCCGGACCGCGACCGAGCTCGGGGCGCACGCCGTGCTCGCGCTCGGCTTCCCGCTCCACCCGCCGGGCAAACCGGAGAAGTCCCGCGCCGGCGAACTGCTCGGCGCCGGGGCGCCCACCCTCGTCGTCCAGGGCGGCAACGACGCCTTCGGCAAGCCGGGGGAGTTCCCCGAGGGCGCGTACGAGCTCGTCGAAGTGCCCTACGGCGATCACGGGTTCGCCGTGCCCAAGCGGGCCTCGATCACCCAGGAGCAGGCGCTGGAGGTCGTCACCGCCTCGGTCGTCGAGTGGATTGCGTCACTGGGTTAGGGCCTGCCCCAGGGCCGGGGAATGGGGAAGGGCGGCTCGATGTTGAGGCGGACAGAAGTGCTGAACATCCGGCACCGACATCAGTGGGAGAGGAAGTCCGCCGCATGGGTTCGACCATCTGCCCGACCGCCAGCAGCCGCGCCGACCTGGACTGGACGGTGCTCCACGCGGCCAAGACCGCTCCTATTCGAGCGGCGGCGGGCACGGGTAGTCGTCTATCCTCCGATTCGAGTGGGATCGGTTTCGGTCCTGCCCGCGATCTTGAGGAGGTGGGTCCGGTCACCGGTACCGACGCAGGGACCGACAACGGCCAGGCGGAGCTGCCCGAGGGCCAGGGCGTGAGCGGTGGGACGGGCATGGAGTCCACCGCCGAGCGCAGTGCGCGCTTCGAGCGGGACGCGCTCGAATTCCTCGACCAGATGTACTCGGCCGCCCTGCGCATGACGCGCAACCCGGCGGACGCCGAGGACCTGGTGCAGGAGACGTACGCGAAGGCGTACGCGTCCTTCCACCAGTTCCGTGAGGGCACCAACCTCAAGGCCTGGCTGTACCGGATCCTCACCAACACCTTCATCAACTCGTACCGCAAGAAGCAGCGCGAACCCCAGCGCTCCGCGGCCGAGGAGATCGAGGACTGGCAGCTGGCGCGCGCCGAGTCGCACATGTCCACAGGTCTGCGCTCCGCCGAGTCGCAGGCGCTGGACCACCTGCCCGACTCGGACGTGAAGGAAGCACTGCAGGCGATCCCCGAGGAGTTCCGCATCGCCGTCTATCTCGCCGATGTCGAGGGCTTTGCGTACAAGGAGATCGCGGACATCATGGGGACACCCATCGGCACGGTGATGTCCCGGCTACACCGGGGCCGTCGTCAACTGCGCGGCATGCTCGAGGACTACGCCCGTGAGCGCGGACTGGTCCCGGCCGGCGCCGGAGAGTCGAACGAAGCGAAAGGTTCGGGCTCATGAGCTGCGGAGATCCGCACGAGACGGACTGCAGTGAGGTCCTCGACCACCTGTACGAGTATCTCGACAGCGAGATGCCTCCTCTCGACCGGGACAAGTTCCAGCACCACTTCGAGGAGTGCTCCCCCTGCCTGGAGAAGTACGGGCTGGAGGAGGCCGTGAAGAAGCTGGTCAAGCGGTGCTGCGGGCATGACGACGTGCCGAGCGACCTGCGCGCCAAGGTCATGGGCCGGCTCGACCTGATCCGCTCCGGCCAGGCCGTCCCCGACCACGACGTGACCGCCACGCCACAGGAGTCCTGACCTCAGGACCCGTGATCGCGTCGGCGTCACCCGAATGTGCTAATCCGCGGGTGATACGCCCGCGGACCCGCCCCCGGCCGTCCTAGGCTCCTGAGCCCGGACAGGCACGGCTGGGGAGGCGTCATGGAGGGCATTCCGGCGCGGGCGCGCGGTTACGTCGCCTGCGCCGCCCTCGGCGCCCTGCTCTGCACGGTGGTGCCGCTGCACTCCGTACGGACCCCCTGGTGGGCCGTCGCCCTGCTCGCCGCCCTGTACGCCGGGGGCGATCAGTTCGCCCGGCGCAGGTTCGCCGGCGCCCTGCACCCCGTGCTGCTCGCCGGGGCCTTTCTGCTCGCGCCGCCCGCGGCCGCCCTCGTCCCGCTGCCCGGGGCGCTGTTCTCGCACGTCGAGCAGCGCCCCTTTCTGCTGCGCCGCCTCTGGCGGGCCGCCCAGTCCTCACTCGCCGTGTGGGCCGCGGCCCAGGTGCACGGAGCACTCGGCGGGCGGGACGCCGTGGTCGGCTCCGACTTTCCCTGCGTACTGCTGCCGGCGGGCGCGGCCGTGCTGGTGTTCTGCGCCGCGCTCGCCCTCCTCGACGGCGGGATGCTCGCGCTCGCCGAGGGGCTGCCGCTGCGGCGGTGCTGCCGGGAGCTGTTCCTGCGCTCCCTGGCGCCGCTCGCGGTGCACGGGCTCGCCGGGCTGATGATGGCCGTGCTGTGGCGCAGCCCGTTCGGGCCCGTCGCCGCGCTGCTCGTGCTGTTCCCGATGGCCGTGTCGTGGTGGGTGTTCGCGCAGTACCACCGGGAGCGCGCGGCCCACCAGGCGACGATCCGCGCGCTGGTGCAGGCCGTCGACATCAAGGACGGCTACACCCGCGGGCACAGCGAACGCGTCGGACAGGCCTCGATGATGATCGGGCGCGAACTGGGCATGGCCGAGAGCCGGATCGAGATGCTCCGCTTCGCCGGGATCCTGCACGACGTCGGCAAACTCGGCGTCCCCACCCGGCTGTTGCGCAAGGACGGCCCGCTGACGCCCCAGGAGCGGCGGGTGATCGAACTGCACCCCGAGTACGGGCACGAGATCACCCGGGGCATCTCCTTCCTCGGCGAGGCCCGCTCGGCGATCCTCCACCACCACGAACGCATCGACGGCAGCGGCTACCCGTACGGCCTGGTGGGCGCTCAGATCCCGGAGTCCGCACGCGTGGTCGCCGTCGCGGACGCCTTCGACGCGATGACGTCGACCCGGTCGTACAGCAGGGCCCGGCCGGTGGAGGTGGCACTGGAGGAGCTGCGGCGGTGCGCGGGCACCCAGTTCGACCCCCGGATGGTCACGGCGCTGACCCGGGTCGTCGGGCGCGACGGCTGGCACCCGGCCGTGACCGCCGAGGAGACCCGGCCCGCGGTGCCCTCGCCCGCCCAGGCCCCCGACGACCGGTCCGAGGCACGCCGATGACCTTCTGCCGCTCCCTCCTCGCCCTCTACACCGCCGCCGCCCTCCTCGTCGCCGGCTGCCTCCTCGTCACGTTCACGACATGCATCGAGGAACGCGTCGTCGCGCTCGCCTTCGGGATCCTCGTCGCCACGGGCGAGCTGATCCGGTGGAGCGGGCCCGGGCTGCGCGAGGCCGCGCCGCTGGGCGCCGCCGGATCACTGGCCTACGCGCTCGTCGGGGAACACGCCGGGCACCCCACCCATCACGGGGTCGCGCAGGTCGTGTCGGTGGTCGTCGCCGCCTCCCTGCTGGGCAGCGTGCCGCACCTGGCCCGCGGGCAGGGGCCCGTCCTCGACCACCTGGTCCGCCGGGTCCTGGCCGTCGGGTTCGCCGCCGTCTGCTTCCAGCCCCTCTACAACCACGGGGTCTTCGACGGCTGGAGCGGCCCCGCCTACGCGCTGCTGCTGCTCGCGCTGCTCGTCCTGACCGTCCTGTGCGACGCCGTGGTCGCCGCGGTGCTCGCCCACTCCCGCACCGGCTGGCCGTTCGCCCCGCTGCTGCGCGACGAACTGCGCGCCGTGCCCGGGATCGGGTCGGCGGTGTGTGCGACGGGCGCGGTGATGGCGCTCGCGGTGGCCGTCGTCGGACTGTGGGCGCTGCCCGTGTTCTCCGTGCCGCTGCTGCTCACCCAGCTGTCCCTGCGCCGCTACGCGGCCGTCCGGGCCACCTACCGGCAGACCATCGCCTCCCTGGCCCGCGCCACCGAGATCGCCGGGTACACCCCGGCCGGGCACGCCCGCCGGGTCGCCGCCCTCAGCCAGGCCGTGGGCCGGGACCTCGGGCTGCCGGAGGCGGAGCGCACCGTCCTGGAGTACGCCGCGCTCATGCACGACATCGGCCAGCTCAGCCTCGTCGACCCGGTCCCCGCCGGGGCCACGGCGGACCTGCCGACGGCGGAGCAGCGGCGGATCGCGCTGCTCGGCGGCGCCGTCGTCCGGCAGACGGGGGCGGGCGCCGAGGTCGCGACGGTCGTCGAGCGGCAGGCCGACCCCTACCCGGAGCAACCGGTGGCCGCCCGCATAGTCAGGGTGGTCAACGCGTACGAGGAGAAGGTGCAGGGTACTGGTCCCGGCGGGCCCCTCACCGCCCTGGAGGAGCTGCGTCTGGGCACCGGTGGGGAGTACGCGCCCGACGTGGTGGAGGCGCTGGCCAGAGTGCTGTCGAGGAGCTGTCTGACCTTGCCCGAGGGTGGGTAACCCATGGGTAATGAGCGGCCCTCCGGCCACACGTGGTTGGATGCGAGGGAGAGAGTGTCCGGGGGCACTGGCCAGCCCACAGAACGGAACTGGCAGGCGGGAATCGTGAGGATCTTCGGCAAGGGACGGCACCGGCCCTCCGCCTCCTGGCGGCAGGCCACAGACCGCGCGTTCACGCTGATCGGCGACGGGCGGTACGAGGACGCGGGCGCGCTGCTGACACGTGCCGCCGACCTGGAACCCTGGCTGTCCGAGTCCTGGTTCAACCTCGCCCTGCTGCACAAGTTCCGGCATGACTGGGAGCAGGCCCGCACCGCCGGTCTGCGCGCCGTCGCGCTGCTCGACCGCGAGGCCGGGGCGCCCGACTGGTGGAACGTCGGCATCGCCGCGACCGCCCTGCAGGACTGGCCGCTGGCCCGCCGCGCCTGGCAGGCCTACGGGCTGCACGTGCCGGGCGCCGCCACCGGCGCGGGCGAGCCCGTCGGCATGGAGCTGGGCAGCGCGGCCGTGCGGCTGTCGCCCGAGGGCGAGGCCGAGGTGGTGTGGGGGCGGCGGCTGGACCCCGCCCGCATGGAGGTGCTGTCGATCCCGCTGCCCTCCTCCGGGCGGCGCTGGGGCGAGGTCGTGCTGCACGACGGAGTGCCCCACGGGGAGCGGACCACGTCCGCCGGGCACTCCTACCCGGTCTTCGACGAGATCGAGCTGTGGGCGCCGTCGCCCGTGCCGACCTGGGTGGTTCTCCTGGAGGCGGCCAGCGAGGCCGACCGGGACGCGCTGGAGCAGCTGGCCGCCGACGCGGGGTTCGCGGCGGAGGACTGGTCGTCGTCGGTGCGGTTGCTGTGCCGGATGTGCTCGGAGTCGCGGATGCCGTCGGACGAGGGGGACGGCGAGCATCTGGATCCGCACGATCACAGTGAGCCGGGGCACCCTGGCCCGCTCGGTCACCGGACCGACGGGCAGCTGTGGATGCCGGAGCGGGAGTGCGGGGTGGCTGCGCCGGCTTCGCTGGTGAGGGGGTTGTTGGACGGGTGGGTTGCGGACAGCCCTGATTCCCGGGACTGGCGGGATCTTGAAGAGGTTTGCTAGTGCCGCATCAGGCGAACGTCGCCTGATGCGGCCCTAGGGCCGGTTTTCGGCTGCGGGTCCGTCGGGGCTGGTCGCGCAGTTCCCCGCGCCCCTTGAAGGCGTGCTGCCCGTACCCTGTATCCGCAAGTTCACCCATGGTTTCAGGAAGGCATCGTCGGTCATGGCGCAGCAGGACACCGATCAGCAGCACGCGGGCGTGCTCCCCGTGGACGACGAGGGCTTCGTCATCGACACCGAGGAGACGGAGGCGCGCGAGCTGGCCTGGCGTGAGGCCGGTACCTCGCGGCCGATCACCGTCGTCGGGAACCCGGTGCTGCACAAGGAGTGCAAGGACGTCACCGAGTTCGGTGAGGAGCTGCGCCGGCTGGTCGCGGACATGTTCGCCTCGCAGCACACCGCCGAGGGTGTGGGCCTGGCCGCCAACCAGATCGGCGTCGACCTGAAGGTCTTCGTCTACGACTGCCCCGACGACGAGGGCGCCCGGCACACCGGCGTCGTCTGCAACCCCAAGCTCGTCGAACTCCCCGCGGACCGGCGCCGGCTGGACGACAGCAACGAGGGCTGCCTGTCGGTGCCGACCGCGTACGCGCCGCTCGCCCGCCCCGACTACGCCGAGGTGACCGGGCAGGACGAGCAGGGCAACCCGATCAAGGTGCGCGGCACCGGTTACTTCGCCCGGTGTCTGCAGCACGAGACCGACCATCTGTACGGGTACCTCTACATCGACCGGCTGTCCAAGCGCGAACGCAAGGACGCCCTGCGGCAGATGGCCGAGAACGAGCCCCGCTACCCCGTGGTCGCCAACGACTGAGGGCCGCGGAACGTGCGCCGGTAGGCGTTGGGGGTCGTTCCCAGCGCCTGCACGAACTGGTGGCGCAGGGCGCCCGCCGTGCCGAAGCCGGCCCGCCAGGCGATCGCGTCCATCGTCTCGTCCGTCGCCTCCAGCAACTGCTGGGCCAGCAGCACCCGTTGACGCAGCAGCCAGCGGTAGGGCGTGGTGCCCGTCTCCTGCTGGAAACGGCGGGCGAAGGTACGCGGGGACATATGGGCGCGTTCGGCGAGCTGCTCGACGGTGACCTCCTGGTCGAGGTGCTGCTCCATCCACGCGAGCACGTCGCCGACGGTGTCGCACCGTGAGCGGGGAAGCGGCCGTTCGATGTACTGGGCCTGGCCGCCGTCCCGGTGCGGCGGCACCACCATCCGCCGGGCGATGCGGTTGGCGACCTCGGGGCCCTGTTCCTTGCGGACCAGGTGCAGACAGGCGTCGATGCCGGCGGCCGTGCCGGCCGAGGTGATCACCGGGTCCTCGTCGACGTAGAGCACGTCGGGTTCGACGACGGTGTGCGGGTACTGCCGGGCCAGTTGCTCGGCGTGCCGCCAGTGCACCGCGCACCGGCGCCCGTCCAGCAGTCCGGCCGCACCCAGCACGAACACCCCGGAGCAGACGCTGAGCACGCGCGTCCCCCGGTCCACGGCCCGGCGCAGCGCGTCGAGCAGCTCCGGCGGGAAGTCCCGCCTGCCGTACGTCTCCCCGGCGGGGACGGCGATCAGGTCGGCGCTCTCCAGCCGTTCGAGCCCGTGCTCCGTGCTCAGGGTGAAGCCCGCGTGGGTGCTCAGCGTCGGCCCCTCCGCCGAGGCGACGGCGAAGTCGTAGACCGGCAGCCCCTCGTCACTGCGGTCGATCCCGAAGACCTCGCAGACGACGCCCAGTTCGAATGGGTGCACACCGTCCAGGAGGATCGCGGCCACGTTCGTCAGCATGCTGCCAGTGTGCCGTAGGAGTGGCAGTAATTTGAAGGTGTACGGCAGTCCTGCCACTGTCAGGAGTGTCCGGCGAGGACGACGATTACCTCATGAACGAACTCACCGGATACCTGACCGCCCTGGCCGTCTTCCTCCTCCTCACGGCTCCGGCGCTCGTGGGACTGCTCCACGAGCGCCGGATCGACCGTCAGCTGAAGGCCGCGAAGACCCCTCGGCCGCAGCCTCAGAAGTCCTCGTCCAGGTCGACGGTGCCCTCCACCGCGACCTGGTACGCCGACGGGCGGCGCTCGAAGAAGTTGGTCAGCTCCTGAACACCCTGCAGCTCCATGAAGGAGAAGGGGTTCTCGGAGCCGTAGACCGGGGCGAAGCCGAGCCGCTGCAGACGCTGGTCGGCGACGCACTCCAGGTACTGCCGCATCGAGTCGGTGTTCATGCCCGGCAGGCCGTCACCGCACAGGTCGCGCGCGAACTGCAGCTCGGCCTCGACGGCCTCCCGGAGCATGTCGGTGACCTGCTCCTGGAGCTTGTCGTCGAAGAGCTCTGGCTCCTCCTTGCGGACCGTGTCGACGACGTCGAAGGCGAAGCTCATGTGCATCGTCTCGTCGCGGAACACCCAGTTGGTGCCGGTGGCCAGGCCGTGCAGCAGACCCCGGCTGCGGAACCAGTACACATACGCGAAGGCGCCGTAGAAGAACAGACCCTCGATGCATGCGGCGAAGCAGATCAGGTTGAGGAGGAAGCGGCGGCGGTCGGCCTGGGTCTCCAGGCGGTCCAGCTTCTCGACCTCGTTGATCCAGCGGAAGCAGAACTCGGCCTTCTCGCGGATGGAGGGGATGTTCTCCACGGCGTCGAAGGCGGCCGCGCGGTCCTCCGGGTCGGGAAGGTAGGTGTCCAGGAGCGTCAGATAGAACTGGACGTGCACGGCCTCCTCGAACAGCTGCCGCGACAGATACAGCCGCGCCTCGGGGGAGTTGATGTGCTTGTACAGCGTCAGCACCAGGTTGTTCGCCACGATCGAGTCGCCCGTCGCGAAGAACGCCACCAGCCGGCCGATCATGTGCTGCTCGCCCTCGGACAGCTTCGCGAGGTCCGCGACGTCCGAGTGGAGGTCGACCTCCTCCACGGTCCAGGTGTTCTTGATGGCGTCCCGGTAGCGTTCGTAGAAGTCCGGGTAGCGCATCGGGCGCAGAGTCAGCTCGAAGCCCGGGTCGAGCAGGTTCGTGTTACGGCTGGTCATTACTGGCAGGCCTCGCAGGACTCGGGGTTTTCCAGGGAGCAGGCGACGGCCTCTTCGGGCGCCGGCTGCTGAACGGGGACGGTGGCCCGGGCGGCCCGGGCGATGCGGGTCGCCGGGCGCGAGCGCAGGTAGTACGTGGTCTTCAGGCCCGA
Source organism: Streptomyces sp. NPDC031474 (assembly GCF_055581185.1). Taxonomy (NCBI): domain Bacteria; kingdom Bacillati; phylum Actinomycetota; class Actinomycetes; order Kitasatosporales; family Streptomycetaceae; genus Streptomyces; species Streptomyces sp. NPDC031474. Next base: position 170,999 of record NZ_JBVIJX010000015.1, on the reverse strand, counting down.
CTTCCACGCGTACGCGTACATCGAGGAGAGCTTGCCGATGGTCGGCGTCTCCAGGAACAGGTTCAGGGACTGCGCCTGGTCCAGGTACGGGGTGCGGGCGGCGGCCATGTCGATCAGGCCGCGCTGCGGGATCTCCCACGCCGTGCGGTACAGGGCGCGCACGTCCGCCGGGATCCAGGCGAAGTCCTGCACCGAGCCGTTGGCGTCGCGCAGCGCCTCACGGGTGCGGGCGTCCCAGACGCCGAGCTCCTTGAGGTCGTTCACCAGATACGAGTTGACCTGGAGGAACTCGCCGGACAGCGTCTCGCGCTTGAACAGGTTGGACACCTGCGGCTCGATGCACTCGTACACGCCCGCGATGGAGGCGATGGTGGCGGTGGGCGCGATCGCCAGCAGCAGCGAGTTGCGCATGCCGGTCGCCGCGATCCGCTCGCGCAGCGCCGCCCAGCGCTCCGGCCAGGTGAACTCGACGCCGTAGTGGTCGGGGTGCAGCACACCCCGGGCGGTCCGGGTCTTCTCCCAGGCGGGCAGCGGGCCGCTGCGCTCGGCGAGATCGGCGGACGCCTCGTACGCGGCGAGCATGATGCGCTCGGCGATCCGGGTGGACAGCGCCTTCGCCTCGGCCGAGTCGAAAGGCAGCCGCAGCTTGAAGAAGACGTCCTGCAGACCCATCGCGCCGAGGCCGACCGGCCGCCAGCGCGCGTTGGAGCGGCCCGCCTGCTCGGTCGGGTAGAAGTTGATGTCGACGACCCGGTCGAGGAAGGTGACGGCCGTGCGGACGGTCTCGTCCAGCCGCTCCCAGTCGATGTCCCCGGCTGTGGCGTCGACGAACGCGCCGAGGTTCACCGAGCCCAGGTTGCACACGGCCGTCTCGCCGTCGTCCGTGACCTCCAGGATCTCCGTGCACAGGTTGGAGGAGTGCACGACATGACCCGGCTCGGCCGTCTGGTTGGCGGTGCGGTTGGCGGCGTCCTTGAAGGTCATCCAGCCGTTGCCGGTCTGCGCGAGGGTACGCATCATGCGGCCGTACAGGTCACGGGCCGGGATGGTCTTCTTCGCGAGGCCGTCCGCCTCCGCCTTGCGGTAGGCGGCGTCGAAGTCCTCGCCCCACAGGTCGACCAGCTCGGGCACGTCGGAGGGGGAGAACAGCGACCAGTCGGCGTCGGCGTTGACCCGGCGCATGAACTCGTCCGGGATCCAGTGCGCGAGGTTCAGGTTGTGCGTACGGCGGGCGTCCTCACCGGTGTTGTCCCGCAGCTCCAGGAACTCCTCGATGTCGGAGTGCCAGGTCTCCAGGTAGACGGCTGCCGCGCCCTTGCGCCGGCCACCCTGGTTCACGGCGGCGACGGAGGCGTCCAGGGTCTTCAGGAACGGGACGATGCCGTTGGAGTGCCCGTTGGTGCCGCGGATCAGCGAACCGCGGCTGCGGATGCGGGAGTACGACAGTCCGATGCCGCCGGCGTGCTTCGACAACCGGGCCACCTGGTGGTAGCGGTCGTAGATGGAGTCCAGCTCGTCGATCGGGGAGTCGAGGAGGTAGCAGGACGACATCTGGGGGTGCCGCGTACCGGAGTTGAAGAGGGTGGGGGAGGACGGCAGATAGTCGAGCCGGCTCATCAGCCGGTAGAGCGCGGCGACCTCGTCCACGGACCGGGCGCTGTCGTCCTCGGCGAGACCGGAGGCGACGCGCAGCAGGAAGTGCTGGGGTGTCTCGACGACCTTGCGGGTGATCGGGTGCCGCAGCAGGTAGCGGCTGTGCAGGGTGCGCAGGCCGAAGTAGCCGAAACGGTCGTCGGCGTCGGCGTCGATCAGCGCGTCGAGGCGGGCCGCGTGGACGCGCGCGAACTCGGCGGTGCGGTCCGCGATCAGGCCCTCGCGGTGGCCGACGGCGACCGACGTGGTGAACGACGTGACGCCCTGCGAGGCGGCCTCCGCGGCGATGCCGACGGTCAGCAGCCGGGCGGCCAGTTTCGAGTAGGCGGGGTCCTCGGAGATCAGGCCGGCGGCCGCCTCCGTGGCCAGCTCGCGCAGCTCCGCCTCGTCGGCCCGGGCGGACCGGCCGCGCAGGGCCGCGGCGGCGACCCGGCCGGGGTCGGCGTCGGGCAGGTCGGCGGTCAGCTCGGTCAGGGTACGCAGCAACGCGGTACCGGGACCGTCGGTCTCCAGCTCGGTCACTGAAGCCGGTTCGGCTGGCGCGATGGTCACGTGAGGCTCTCCCTCGCTCGGCGGTGGGCCTGGCGGAGGGCAGGGGGCAGCACACGAGCGCACGGGGCGTCGCGTCCACCGGCCCACTCCACGAGGCCCGGACGTCAGGGCACCCGGACCTGATGGGCCGGGCACGCTGTCGGCAGGTCCTCGGACTGACGCTCGTGCGCGGCTGCTTTGAATACAGATGTGCACAAGTACACCGTTGCGGGACAGTTCCGGATTCGCACCGGATTCCCCTGCGGCGACAGCGAGCATGAGCATACATCTTGTGCTCGCCTGTCACGCCACCCCCAGATGTTGTGTCGGGGTGGATTCAGAGCGTCAACTTATAGGTGAGGAGAGTGAAGTCGCTCAGCTCCGGCACGGGGTTCCAGTCCCGCTCGGGTGTACGGACGAAGCCGAGACGTCCGTAGATGCGGTGGGCGGCGTACATGGTGCTCTGGGTCGACAGGACGACGGTGGTGCAGCCCTCGACGGCTCGCGCGCGCTCGACGCAGGCCCGCACCAGAGCCTCGCCCGCGCCCCGGCCACGAGCGCTACGCCCGACCGCGAGCATACGGATCTCGGTCTCGCCGGGGCCCGCGATGTCCGTCATGAGGTTGCCCGGGCCCGGGACGAAGGTGACTCCGCCGAGGAGGACGCCGCCCTCGACGGCCACCAGGACCTCGGCGGCCGACGCCCGCTCCGCGACGTTCCTGAGCTTGTGGAGGTACGGGTCGCTCTCCCCGAAGTCGAGGAGGCCGTCGTCCAGATAGGCGCGGGCGGTCAGCTCGCCGAGCGCCTCGAACTCGCCGCTCTCCACCCGCCGTATCACGATGTCCATGGGCCCGAGTCTGCCGCACGCCCGCGCCCGGGGGCTTTATGGCCACAGTCTGTGGATTCCGCCCTCGGTGGGCTGGAACACCCTCGATCCGCGCGCCCGACGTCTCGCCGCCGACGTAGGCACGTCCACCCCGCCCGCGCCGGGCTCGACCTCTCTGCCCGACTGCGAGTTCCAGCTCTGCCCGTGACCTCCCCGGGGCTCGGTGCCCCGGGGAGAGATCCGCGAGCCGTTCTGCCGGCAGCAACGGGCCCTGCTGCCCACACGCCCTAGTGGGCGCTGCCCGCCGTCGCCGGAGGCAGGTCGACCTGGACCCCCGCGTCCCCCGCGTCCGCCGTGTAGTCCTCCGGCTTGGTCTCGTCGATGCCCTCCGGGGCCTTGGCCGCCTTCAGGACGAAGGTGAGGACCACGGTGACGACGACGTTGAGGACGAACGCCGTCAGGCCGATGTAGCCGATCTCGCCGATGCCCGGGATCTCCTTCGCCGAGCCGCCGAAGTGCTTCTGCGTCGGGGAGGCGACGCCGTACGCGGCGAAGGTGCCGTAGACCATGCCGACCGCCCAGCCGGCGAGCAGCGCCCAGCGGTGGAACCAGCGGGTGAAGAGGCCGCCGACCAGGGCCGGGAAGGTCTGCAGGATCCAGATGCCGCCCAGCAGCTGGAAGTTGATGGCGACCGTCTTGTCCATGGTGAGGACGAACACCAGGGCCCCCACCTTCACCAGCAGCGAGACCAGCTTGGAGACCTTCGTCTCCTGGGCGGGCGTCGCGTCCGGCTTGATGAAGTCCTTGTAGATGTTGCGGGTGAAGAGATTCGCGGCCGCGATCGACATGATGGCGGCCGGCACGAGCGCGCCGATGCCGATCGCCGCGAACGCCACGCCCGCGAACCAGTCCGGGAACATGTCCTCGAACAGCTGCGGGATCGCCAGCTGCCCGTTGGTGACCTTGACCCCGGCCGCGATCGCCATGAAGCCCAGCAGCGCCAGCAGGCCCAGCATCAGGGAGTACAGCGGCAGGATCGTGGTGTTGCGGCGGATCACGTTTCGGCTGCGCGAGGACAGCGTCGCGGTGATCGAGTGGGGGTACATGAACAGCGCCAGGGCCGAGCCCAACGCCAGCGTCGCGTACGTCCACTGGCCCGCTTCCGCGGGGGCCAGCGCGCCGCGCGGCTTGCCCGTGGCCGGGTTGGTCTGGCTGAACGCCTCGCCCGCCTTGGCGAAGATGTCGTCGAAGCCGCCCAGCTTGATCGGGATGTAGATGATCGCCACCGCGATGACGATGTAGATCAGCGTGTCCTTCACGAACGCGATCAGCGCGGGGGCCCGCAGGCCGGACGAGTAGGTGTACGCCGCCAGCACGCCGAACGCGATCAGCAGCGGCAGGTCCTTCACGAACCAGTTGGTGTCCTCGCCGCCGCCGACGCCCATCACGTCGAGCACGGCCTGGATGCCGACCAGTTGGAGCGCGATGTACGGCATCGTCGCCAGGATGCCGGTGACGGCGACCGCCAGCGACAGGCCCTTCGAGCCCCAGCGCCCCCGCACGAAGTCCGAGGTCGTGACGTAGCCGTGTTTGTGGGAGACCGACCACAGGCGGGGCAGGAAGGTGAAGATCAGCGGATAGACGAGGATCGTGTAGGGCACGGCGAAGAAGCCGGCCGCCCCCGCCGCGTAGATCGCCGCGGGCACGGCGACGAACGTGTACGCCGTGTACAGGTCGCCGCCGAGCAGGAACCAGGTGACCCAGGTGCCGAACGACCGGCCGCCCAGGCCCCATTCGTCGAGGCTGTGCTCGTTCTCGGCCTTGCGCCAGCGCGCGGCCAGGAAGCCCATGGCCGTGACGGCCAGGAAGAAGAAGATGAAGACGGCGAGTGCCACGCCGTTCACGCCGTCGTTCACTTCGACGCGCCCCCGCCCTGGGTCGTGCGGCCGCGCTGGTCCCGCTGCCACAGCTTGTACGCGATCATCGTGAGCGCCGTGGAGATCAGCACCCAGAGCATCTGGTACCAGTAGAAGAAGGGGATCCCTATGAACGCCGGATCCACCTTCGCGTACGAACCCACCCACAGCATCGCCACGAAGGGCGCGATCAGACAGAGGGCGATGACGACGCGCACAGGCGTCACCACCGGTTCCCTCGTTTCTTCGTCGGACATCGGCGGTTCCGTCCCCTCACTCTGATCGCCTTGATCACAGATGTAATGCGCAGGCAATGTAAGTGACGGATAAGCCCAGCGGAAGACCCTCCACAGAGCCTCTACTCCGGAGCCTCTACTCGGCAGGCCGCTTCAGGCGCGCCACGAACTTGTACCGGTCGCCGCGGTAGACCGACCGCACCCATTCCACCGGCTGGCCGTCCTTGTCCAGCGAGTGACGGGAGAGCATCAGCATCGGCAGGCCCACGTCGGTGCCGAGGAGGCCCGCCTCGCGCGGGGTGGCCAGGGAGGTCTCGATGGTCTCCTCGGCCTCGGCGAGATGGACGCCGTAGACCTCGGCCAACGCCGTGTAGAGGGACGTGTACTTGACCAGTGACCTGCGCAGCGCCGGGAAGCGCTTCGCGCTCAGGTGGGTCGTCTCGATCGCCATCGGCTCGCCGTTGGCCATGCGCAGCCGCTCGATGCGCAGCACGCGCCCGCCGGCCGTGATGTCGAGCAGGTCGGCGAGGCGGTCGTCGGCGGTGATGTAGCCGACGTCCAGGAGCTGCGAGGTCGGTTCGAGGCCCTGGGCCCGCATGTCCTCGGTGTACGAGGTGAGCTGGAGCGCCTGGGACACCTTGGGCTTGGCGACGAAGGTGCCCTTGCCCTGGATGCGTTCGAGCCGGCCCTCGACGACGAGTTCCTGCAGCGCCTGGCGGACGGTCGTGCGCGAGGTGTCGAACTCGGCCGCCAGAGTGCGCTCCGGCGGGACCGGGGTGCCCGGGGACTGTGTCTCCGTGATGTCGAGCAGGTGCTTCTTCAGGCGGTAGTACTTGGGCACGCGCGCGGTACGGACGGTCGCCCCACCCTCGTTCTCCGCACTGCTGACGTCGGTGCTCATGGCCTGCCTTCCCGGCTACGGATGGGGTCACATCGTGGCACGGACGCGGCGAGTGCCGCCGCGCCGTTCCGTGATCCTCTCTGTATACCGTCGCAACCTTTGCTGGTCTAGTCCACCAGCGCAAATGGTCTACCGGCCCGGCACCCTTCGGTATCGATGTTTTCGACAGCTTCTTACTTAAAGGTTCCTGCATATGTAGGTCCCATAACGGCTGGTCGGAGGGGGTTCGACCACCCTTGACAGACCTATTGGCCTGAGCCAAGCTCTGCGCACTGGTCTACACCATTGGTCCAGGTCCAGGTTGGGTTCAGGTCCCGACCCGTGGGCGGGGGGTGTGGCATCCCTGAGGAGGATGGCGTGAAGCGCAAGCTGATAGCCGCGATCGGTATCGCGGGCATGGTGGTCTCCCTCGCGGCGTGCGGGGACGACAGCGGGAGCGGGGACTCGAAGGGCACCGACGCCAAGGAGCTGACCGTCTGGCTCACCGTCGACGCGCAGAACAACTGGCCCGAACTGGTCAAGGCCGCCGACGCCGCGGTGCAGAAGGCACACCCGGGCGTCAAGATCAACCACGAGTACTACGGCTGGCCGGACAAGAACACCAAGCTCGACGCGGTCCTCGCCACCGACAAGGCCCCCGACGTCGTCGAGATGGGCAACACCGAGATGCTCGGCTACATGGTCAAGGGCGCCTTCGCCCCCCTGGACGCCGCCAAGTTCGACAACTCCTCCGCCTGGCTCGACGGCCTCAAGGCCTCCGTGACGTACGACGGCAAGACCTACGGCGTTCCGTACTACGCCGGCGGCCGCGTCGGGAACTGGCGCAAGGACCTCTTCGCCTCGGTGGGCGTCAAGTCCACGCCGAAGACGTACGCGGAGCTGACCGCCGCCCTGGACAAGGTCCAGAACAAGGAGGGCGACCAGTTCTCCGCCTGGTACCAGCCCACCCGCGACTGGTATGCGGCCATGTCCTTCGTCTACGACGCCGGAGGCTCCATCGCCAAGGAGGACGGCGGCCAGTGGAAGGCCAACCTCTCCTCGCCCGAGTCGATCAAGGGCCTCACCGACTTCAAAAACGTCGTCGACAAGTACATGCACGGCGACAAGACCAAGGACGAGTCCGACCGTTACATCGTCTACGGCCAGGGCAAGTCCGGCATGATCTTCGGCGCGGCCTGGGAGGGCGCGACCTCCGAGGACCCGAAGAACGACAAGACCGGCAAGCTCAAGGGCAACCTCGAGAACTTCGTGATGCCCGGCCCGTCCGGCAAGAGCCTCCCCGTCTTCCTGGGCGGCTCCGACCTCGCCGTCCCGGTGAAGTCGAAGGCGCAGGCCCTCGCCGCCGAGTGGATCAACGCGTTCACCGGCCCCGCGGGTCAGAAGGGTCTGATGGCCAAGGGCAACCTGCCCAACAACAAGACCGACCTCGCGACCCTCAAGAAAGACCCGAAGACGGCCGTCCCGGCCACCGCCGCCGAGTCCAACTGGTTCGTCCCCATGGCCCCGGGCTGGGGCCAGGTCGAGAAGGCCCAGGTCCTGCAGACCATGCTGCAGAGCATCGGCACCGGCAAGCAGTCGGTCGAGGCCGCCGCGAAGGCGGCGGACGCCGCGATCGACAAGGTCATCAACACGAAGTGACCTGAGGTCAGGGCCCTGCCGCGAGCAGGGCCCTGCTCCCCGTACGACCCGTACGACCCGTACCCGTACGACCAGTACGACCCGTTCGACCTGAGGGACCGCTGAGGAGCGCGCGGATGAGTGCCGCAGACACGACCACTGCCGAAGTGCCGCCGACGCGGCAGTCGCCACCACCACCGCCCCTGGGCGAGCCAGGACCCAAGGGCCAAAGGCGCGGCCGGCGTTCCGGCGGGGCCGCCACCCCCTGGCTGCTGCTCGCCCCCTGTCTGCTGGTCCTCGCCCTGGTGATGGGCTATCCGCTGGTCCGGCTGGTCACCCTCTCCTTCCAGAAGTTCGGACAGTCCCAGCTCTGGGGCTTCCAGCCGGCGAAGTCGGTCGGGTTCGACAACTTCACGGGCGTGCTGGGCGACGGCGAGTTCTGGCAGGTCGTGGTCCGTACGATCGTCTTCGCGGCCGGCTGCGTGATCTTCACGATGGTCGCCGGCATGCTGATCGCGCTGCTGCTCCAGCGGGTCTCCGGCTGGGTGAAGACCCTCGTCAACATCGCGCTCGTGGCGAGCTGGGGCATGCCCGTCATCGTCGCCACCACCGTCTTCAAGTGGCTGTTCGACGCCGACTACGGCATCCTCAACGCCGTCCTGAGCAAGCTGCCGGGCGTCGAGCTGATCGGCCACAACTGGTTCGCGAGCGGCCCGCAGGGGCTCGCGGTCATCATGCTCCTGGTGGTGTGGGGCGCGGTCCCCTTCGTGGTCATCACCCTCAGCGCCGGCCTCACCCAGGTCCCCGCCGAACTGGAGGAGGCCGCCCGCCTCGACGGCGCGGGCGCCTGGGGCGTCTTCAGGTACGTCACGCTGCCCATCCTCAAGCCGATCGTCGTGATGCTCACGACCCTGTCGGTCATCTGGGACATGGGCGTCTTCCCGCAGGTCTTCGTCATGCGCAACGGGCATCCGGAGGCCGAGTTCCAGCTCCTGACGACGTACTCCTACGACCGCGCGTTCGTCGTCAACGACTACGGACAGGGCTCGGCGATCGCCCTGGTCACCGTGCTGCTGCTGCTCGGGGTGGTCGCCGTCTACATGCGCCAGATGCTGAAGATCGGAGAGGTCGAATGAGCACCCTCGCACCCCGGCGGTCCTCGCGCCTCGGCTGGAACCTCCTCGGGCTCCTCGTGTTCGCCGTCGCAGGCTTCCCCGTCTACTGGATGCTGAACACGGCCATCAAGCCCGCGAAGGACGCGATCGACCCGGACCCGAGCCTGCTGCCGACCGGCTTCACGCTCTCCAACTTCAGCCGCGCCCTGGACATCGCCGACTTCTGGGGCCCGGTGGGCCGCAGCCTGATCGTCTCGCTCGCCGTCGTCGCGATCGGCGTCGTCATCGGCATGCTGGCCGCCCTCGCCATCTCCCGGTTCGCCTTCCGGGGCCGCAAGGTCGTGATCGTCGCCATCCTGGCCGTCCAGATGGTCCCGCTCGTCGCCATGATCATCCCGGTCTTCCTGCTCCTGAACGACCTGGACCAGTACGACAAGCTCTCCGGCCTGATCATCACGTACCTGACCTTCATCCTCCCCTTCACGGTGTGGACGCTGCGCGGCTTCATCGTCAACGTCCCGAAGGAGCTGGAGGAGGCGGCCATGGTCGACGGCTGCTCGCGCACGGCCGCCTTCATCCGCGTCGTCCTCCCCCTCCTCGCCCCCGGCATGGTCGCCACCTCGGTCTACGGCTTCATCCTGGCCTGGAACGAGTACCTGTACGCCCTGATGCTGCTCAGCCAGAAGAACCAGACCGCGACCGTCTGGCTCGGCAACTTCACCACCAAGCACGGCACCGAGTACGCCCCGATGATGGCCGGCGCCACGATGATGGCCGTGCCGATCGTCGCCCTGTTCCTCCTTGTCCAGCGCAAGATGGCCGCGGGGCTGACCGCGGGCGCCGTGAAGGGATAACGCCCCCGATGACGACATTCGCCAGCGGCACCACCGCGTTCGACAAGGACAGGCTCTCGCGCGACGCCCTGACGGTCCTGCAACCCGGTTTCCTCGGCGCCACCGCCCCCGACTGGCTGCTGCGCCGGCTCGGCGAGGGCCTGGCGTCGGTGGGCCTGTTCGGCAGGAACATCACCTCACCCGAACAACTCGCCGCGCTGACCGCGCAGTTGCGTGCGGAGCGGGAGGACGTCCTGGTCGCGATCGACGAGGAGGGCGGAGACGTCACGCGCCTGGAGGTGCGCACCGGCTCCAGCTTCCCCGGCAACCACGCCCTGGGCGCGGTGGACGACGTCGCCCTCACCCGGGAGGTCGCCGCGGAACTGGGCCGCCGGCTCGCCGCGTGCGGGGTGAACCTCAACTGGGCCCCGTCCGCGGACGTCAACTCCAACCCCGCCAACCCGGTGATCGGCGTCCGCTCCTTCGGCGCCGACCCGGAACTGGTCGCCCGCCACACCGCCGCCTATGTCACGGGCCTGCAGTCCGCCGGTGTGGCCGCCTGCACCAAGCACTTCCCGGGCCACGGCGACACGGCCGTCGACTCCCACCACGCGCTCCCGCGGATCGACGTCGCGACGCCCGTGCTCGGGGACCGCGAACTGACCCCGTTCCGCGCGGCCATCACCGCCGGGACCCGCGCCGTCATGAGCGCCCACATCCTGGTCCCCGCCCTGGACCCGACCCGCCCGGCCACCCTGTCCCCCCGCATCCTCACCGCCCTCCTGCGCGACGAACTCGGCTACGACGGCCTCATCGTCACCGACGGCATGGAGATGCAGGCCGTCGCCGCGACCTACGGCATCGAACGCGGCAGCGTCCTCGCGATCGCGGCCGGCGCCGACGCCATCTGTGTGGGCGGAGGCCTCGCGGACGACGACACGGTACGGCGCCTGCGCGACGCCCTGGTCACCGCCGTCCGCACCGGCGAACTCGCGGAGGAACGCCTCGCGGACGCCGCGGACCGCGTACGGGACCTCGCTCGATGGACGGCCACGGAGCCCAAGCCCACGGCCGCGAACGACGATAACGGCGGTGACGGCGGGGACGGCGACGGCCGCGTGCGTGCCGACGTCGGTCTGATCGCCGCCCGCCGTGCCCTCCGGCTCACCGGCGGGGAGGTCTTCAGCCCCCTCACCGAACCGCCGTACGTCGCCGCGCTCACCCCCGTCGCGAACATCGCCGTCGGCGACGAGACCCCGTGGGGTGCGGCGGCAGAGCTGGTCCGGCTGTTGCCGGGCACGGAGACGGGCAGTTTCGCCGGCCCGGACGCGGGGCACGCGGCGCTGGTCGCGGCGGGGGAGCGGCGCATCGTCGCCGTGGTCCGCGACGAACACCGGCACCCCTGGATGGCGGCGGCCCTCGACACCCTGCTCATGGCCCGCCCGGACACGGTCGTCGTGGAAATGGGCGTCCCCCAGGCCCCACCCCGGGGCGCCCTCCACATAGCCACCCACGGGGCGGCCCGAGTCTGCGGCCGCGCGGCGGCCGAGGTCATCGCGGGAGCGTAGTCATGACGACGCGATGGGCGCCGGCCCCCTGTCAGGGACCGGCGCCCATCGCGTCCTTCCGGGGCGCGGGAACTGCCCGACCAGCCCCCACGCCCCACGGCCCGCAGCCCGCACCGAACCGGAACCCGCACCGAAACGGAACCCGCACCGAACCGGAACCCGGCAGACGAAACCGCCTTAAATCCCCTGCCACGCAGGCTTGTTGGCATATGTGTGCCGGAAGTAGTCCGCGAGCTTCAGCTTGGACGCGGCGCCCTCGTCGACGACAACCGTCGCATGCGGGTGCAGTTGGAGCGCCGAGGCCGGGCACACCGCGGCCACCGGCCCCTCCACCGTCGCCGCGACCGCGTCCGCCTTGCCCTCCCCGGTGGCCAGCAGCACCAGATGCCGCGCCTCCAGGATCGTCCCGATGCCCTGGGTGATGACGTGGTGCGGAACCTGCCCGATGTCCCCGTCGAAGAACCTCGCGTTGTCCACCCGCGTCTGCTCGGTCAGCGTCTTGATCCGGGTGCGGGAGGCCAGCGAGGAGCAGGGCTCGTTGAACCCGATGTGTCCGTCGGTGCCGATGCCGAGCAACTGGAGGTCCACGCCGCCGGCCGCGGCCAGCGCGCGGTCGTACGCCTCGCAGGCCGCCTGGACGTCCGAGGCGGTGCCGTCGGGGCCGAGGAACGCCTCCATGCCGATGCCGAGCGGTTCCAGCACCTCCCGCCGCAGCACCGAGCGGTAGGACTCGGGGTGCTCGGCGGGCAGTCCGACGTACTCGTCGAGCTGGGCGATCCGCGCCTGCCCGGTGTCCACGGCGCCGGAGCGCACCCTGGCCGCCAGCGCCTGGTAGATGGGCAGCGGGGTGGAGCCGGTGGCCACGCCGAGCAGCGCGTCCGGCTTGCGCCGCAGGAGCTGCGCCATGGCCTCGGCGATGAGTTCGCCGCCCGACCGGGCGTCCGGAACGATGACAACTTCCACGCTGGCCTACCGTTCTCGTATCCGTGTGGTTTAGACCAATCTATGGAGACAATCTAACAGAATCGGGTGCCGACGACGTTTCTCTAGTGCCCGTTATAAAATGAACTCATGGTGAGCAGTGAGCAGACCGGGGCCGAGCCCGCAGCCCGGCCCCGCGGCCGTCCCCGCTCCTTCGACCGCGCGGCCGCGCTGGAGAAGGCGGTCCTGGCGTTCTGGAGGCACGGCTACGAGGCGACCTCCGTCTCCGACCTCACTCGGATCATGGGCATCGGCGCCCCCAGCCTCTACGCGGCCTTCGGCGACAAGCGCGCGCTGTTCGAGGAGGTCGTCAACGTCTACGGCGCCACATACGGCTCCTTCGCGGGGCGCGCCCTTGCCGAGGAGCCGACCGCCCGCGCCGCCGTCGAGCGCCTGCTGCGCGAGGCCGCCGTCGAGTTCACCGACCCCCGCCACCCGTACGGCTCGCTGGTGATCCACGCGGCCACCAACTGCGCCACTCCCGAGGTCGAGGACGCCCTGCGCAGGCGGCGGGGTGCGGCCCTCGCCGCTGTCGAGCGCCGCATCGCGGCCGGAGCCGCCGCCGGCGAGCTGCCGCAGGGCACCGACACCGGCGCACTCGCTCGCGCGGTGGGCGCGGTCTTCCAGGGCATGTCGCACCAGGCGCGCGACGGAGCGAGCAGGGAGCAACTGGAGGCGGTCGCGGAAATTGCCCTCAACATCTGGCCCCGCACCGGAACCCCCACAGGCTAGGCTGCGTTGTGGATGACAAGGCGTTCGAATACTCACAACAACGAACAAGCTCCCACGCATGGACACACCTAGTGGTCTAGTCCACAATGGCGGGGAGAACCACGGAAACACCAAGAACTTCCGTCTTCCCCGCACAGGAAGGCGGACCGAGGAACCGGTGCTCTCTGCCCTGACTGCCCCGGATCCTCACCTTCGGTCGACGGGACCGCACACCCCGCGGCCGATATTGCTCCGGGCTGCGGTGCCGGGAGGGTTGAGGGTCCCTCTCAGGCGCCGCGGCCCGCGGGTGTTTTAGGCCCCGCGCATACCCGAAGGTACGCTCGCAGACGTGCCCTCCATGAACGAACTCGTACGCCAGCACACCGCACTCGACGACTCCGACCTCGAGTGGCTCCACCTGCTGGTCTCGGAGTGGCAGCTGCTCTCCGACCTCTCCTTCGCCGACCTGGTCCTGTGGGTCCCCACCCGCGACGGCGCGCGCTATGTCTCCGTCGCCCAGATGCGCCCCAACACAGGCCCCACCTCCTACCAGGACGACATGGTCGGCCACCTCGTCCCCCGGGGCCGCCGCCCCCTCCTCGACGCGGCCCTGGACGAGGGCCGGATCGTGCGTGAGGGCGACCCGGAGTGGCGCGAGGAGGTCCCCGTCCGGGTCGAGTCGATCCCCGTACGGCGCGAGGGCCGCGTCCTCGGCGTCATCGCCCGCAACACCAACCTGCTGACGGTGCGCACCCCCAGCCGGCTGGAGCTCACCTACCTCCAGAGCGCCTCCGACCTCGCGCAGATGATCGCGGCCGGCTCCTTCCCGTTCCCCAACCAGCTGATGGACATGGACGCGGCCCCACGCGTCGGCGACGGCCTGATCCGCGTCGACGGCGACGGCATCGTCCAGTACGCCTCCCCGAACGCGCTGTCCGCCTACCACCGCATGGGCCTCGCCTCCGACCTGGTCGGTCAGCACCTCGGCCTGACCACCGCCGAACTCGCCCCGACCCGGGGTCCGGTGGACGAGGCGCTCGCCAAGGTCGCCAGCGGCTGGGCGCCCCGCGAGTTCGAGATCGAGGCCAACGACGGGGTCATCCAGTTCCGGGCGATCCCGCTCAAGCCCAAGGGCACCCGGATCGGCGCGCTCGTGCTGCTCCGGGACGTCACCGAACTGCGCCGCCGCGAGCGCGAGTTGATCACCAAGGACGCAACCATCCGGGAGATCCACCACCGGGTGAAGAACAATCTCCAGACGGTGGCGGCCCTGTTGCGCCTCCAGGCCCGTCGCATCGACTCCGAGCGCGGCCGGGAGGCCCTCGAAGAGGCCGTGCGCCGGGTCGGCTCCATCGCCATCGTGCACGAGACGCTCTCCCAGAACCTGGACGAGCGCGTGGAGTTCGACGAGATCGCCGACCGCGTGCTGGCGATGGTCGCCGAGATCTCGCCGGGCAAGGTCGCCGGCCGGCGCAGCGGACGCTTCGGCATCCTGGACGCCGAGGTCGCCACCCCGCTGTCCATGGTCCTCACCGAGATCCTCCAGAACGCCCTGGAACACGGCTTCCGCGAGGGCGACACCGGCACGGTCGAGGTCTCCGCCGTCCGCGGCGGCACCACCAAGGAGGGCCGCCTCCTGGTCACGGTCCAGGACGACGGCGTCGGCCTGCCCGAGGGCTTCGACCCGCACACCTCGGGCAACCTCGGCCTGCAGATCGTACGGACGCTGGTGGAGGGCGAGTTGGGCGGAACCTTCGACATGGTCCCGGCCCCGGAACGCGGCACGCAGGTCATCCTCGACATTCCGGTGGCGGCACAGAAGTAACGCACGCAAGAGATCCGCAAGGGGGCGGGCGCACAGCAAGAAGCCCCGGACCGTTCAGGGGTCCGGGGCTCGAATGCTCGTTGTCAGCGTGTGCTGCGCATCGGGGGTACTGCGCGCTGCGGCTCGGGGGCGGGAGAAGCGTACGAGCTGTACGCGCCGCCAAGCTCAGGCTTGTGGGGCGGGTGTTGTCAGGCGGTTGCCTGACGGGCCCGGTTGCGGGCGGCGCGGCGCTTCATGGCACGGCGCTCGTCCTCGCTGAGACCACCCCAGACGCCGGAGTCCTGGCCGGACTCGAGCGCCCACTGCAGACACTGCTCCATAACCGGGCAGCGACGGCAGACGGCCTTGGCTTCCTCGATCTGCAGCAGCGCAGGACCGGTGTTGCCGATGGGGAAGAAGAGCTCGGGGTCTTCCTCGCGGCAAACGGCGTTGTGACGCCAGTCCATGGCTGCTACCTCTCCTTGGTATTACGTGCAGGTTGCTTGTGAATGTGAACGCTTTCACGAATCCCTCAACAAGTGAAGGGCCGCCCGCCAGGTTCGCCGACGGGGTCCTGTTGATTGAAGAGGGGTTCCGGTGATCAGTGGAGGCTGGTGTTGCGGGCCGTCCCGATCGCCACGTAGAGACTCGCAAACCTCAGCGGCGGATACAACCCCTACCGGAAAGTTTTTTTTGATTCCTCGGTGTCGACTAGGTCACAGCCGTACTTCCATGGGGTGGACCCTGGCCTAAACGTTCGAGTGAAAGGACTTCAGCCCTTTCTGCTCACACAATCACACGCAGTGCACGGCGTACGCCTGTGAACGTCACGCTGGTGCGCAGCCCCAGGTGGTCACCGTCCATCTGGAGGGGTAGGGGGACCTTCGAATGCAAGGTGAACTGGTCCAGGTCGTGCAGTGAGACGGCATGCTTGCCGTGCGGTCCCTTGTCGGGGGACGAAGTGAGCAACTGGGTGCCATACCGGGCAACCGCGACAGTGGACAGACGGCTGAGACCGAGTACGTCGAGCCCTGTATCGAACGAGGCCTTAGGCGACGCGTACACCGGGCGATTGCCCAGATACGTCCACGGAGCCGTGTTGCAGACTATGGACAGCACCAAATCGGTCACCGGCTCGGCGCTGGGCCGCTCCAGGGTGATCGACCCATGCCGGCGGTGTGACTCACCCAACAACTGGCGCACCGCCTGGCGGATGTAAAGAGCGTGGGTGGATTTTCTGCCCCGCTCGCGCTGCTGCTCCACCCGGCCCACCACTCCGGCGTCGAAACCGAGCCCGGCGTTGAAGGTGAACCAGCGCGACGGCACCGCCTCGTCCTCCGTGCCGGGCGTGCCCGCGGCCAGACCGAGACCGACCGTCCGCACGCTGTTCTCACGCAGGGCGTCCAGCACGGCGCCGGTCGCCTCCACGGGATCGTTGGGCAGACCCAGGGCGCGGGCGAAGACATTGGTGGAGCCGCCGGGGACCACTGCGAGGCTCGGCAGGTTGTCCGGATTGGGGCCGGCGTGCAGCAGGCCGTTGACGACCTCATTGACCGTGCCGTCACCGCCGAGGGCCACCACCAGGTCGACATTTCCACTGTCCACGGCCTGCCGGCCCAGGTCACGCGCGTGCCCGCGGTATTCGGTGGTGACCGCCTCGAGCTTCATCTCGCTGGCGAGCGCGTGGATGAGGACGTCGCGCGTCCGTGCACTGGTAGTGGTTGCCGCCGGATTGACCACGAGAAGTGCACGCATGAGTTGCAGCGTACCTACTGGGCAGAACCGACCACAGGCCGAGGTGGGGATCAGGTAAGAGATCACGCAGTGAGCCTCGACACGAGCACCGCGCGCGTGCGTGGGCGGCCCGATTCCCGGCGGACGGCGCGGGCTACCCTTCAGGGGTGAGCAGTGAGCAGACCTCCGTCGCCCCGGAAACCGCAGAACCCCGCCCGCGCCGGCTGACGTACGCCGCCGCGCTCGCCGCCCTGGAGGGGCTGGCGCTCGTCGTCGGCGGGGTGTGGATGCTCGTCCTGGGGATCACCGGCGACCCGGACGACCGTCAGACCGCCGTCACCGGCGGGGTCACGCTGATCGTGCTCGCGCTGCTGCCGCTGCTCGCCGCCCGTGGGCTGCTGGGCCTGCGCAGCTGGAGCCGGGGGCCGGCCGTCATCACGCAGATCATGGCGCTGCCGGTGGCCTACAACCTGCTGCAGGCCGACAGCATGGCGATTCCGGCGGGCATCGCGCTCGCGGCCGTCGCCGTCGCGTCGCTCGTGCTGCTCGTCAACGGTGAGACGACGCGGGCCCTCGGGATCCGGGGGCCCGGCCGCACCTCGGAGTAGCCGGCCGGCTGCTCCGCGACGCCGCTGCTGCTCGACGTCACGACTCCTGCATGCCCTACTCCTCCACGAGGAGCTTCTCCCGCAGCTGGGCCAGCGTGCGCGCCAGCAGCCGGGAGACGTGCATCTGCGAGATGCCGACCTCCTGCGCGATCTGCGACTGGGTCATGTTGCCGAAGAACCGCAGCAGCAGGATCCGCTTCTCGCGCGGCGGGAGGTCCTCCAGGAGCGGCTTGAGCGACTCCCGGTACTCCACGCCCTCCAGCGCCTCGTCCTCCGCGCCGAGGGTGTCCGCGACCGCCGGGGACTCGTCGTCGGTGTCCGGGACGTCCAGGGACAGGGTGGAATACGCGTTCGCGGACTCCAGGCCCTCCAGGACCTCCTCCTCCGAGATCGCCAGCTTCTCGGCGAGTTCGTGGACCGTGGGGGAGCGGCCGTGCTGCTGCGACAGCTCGGCCGTCGCCGTCGTCAGCGCCAGCCGCAGCTCCTGGAGCCTGCGCGGCACCCGCACCGCCCAGCCCTTGTCGCGGAAGTGCCGCTTGATCTCGCCGACGACCGTCGGGGTCGCGTACGTGGAGAACTCCACGCCGCGCTCCGGGTCGAAGCGGTCCACCGACTTGATCAGACCGATGGTGGCGACCTGGGTGAGGTCGTCCAGCGGCTCGCCGCGGTTGCGGAAGCGCCGCGCCAGATGCTCGACGAGCGGCAGATGCATGCGGACCAGCTGGTTGCGCATCTCCGCGTACTCGGGGCTGCCGTCCTGCAGCTTGCGCAGCTCGATGAACATCGCCCGCGCCCCGCTGCGGTCCCCCGGCGCCGGCGCCGGTACCGGGGCTGGGGCTGGGGGTGCCGCTGGTTCGTGCTGCGTGCCGGACACGCTCTGTTCGCCGTCTCGCTCGTGCTCGCTCATTGTCCCGCCCGTCGCCCTCTGTCGAGCCCTCGCCTCTGCTCGGCCTGGGGGCGAGCCCCCGGTCCGCCTCTCCCGAGGCGAGCTTTGCACGGCTCCCTCCGGCAGACCCGCCTGCGCGGAGGCCGAGTGGTCCTCCGGATGCGGCCGGGCCTGCTCGGGGATGCCGTCGATGCCGTCTGCCATGCGTCGGGAACCGTCCGGAGAGACTGGAATCTCGGCGCTCTCGGCCGGCAGCTCCCGTGTGCCGCGCTCTTCGTCCCGCACCGGCCCGTCCCCGTTCCTCACGCCGGCCCGGGTCCCGCGCCGCGCTGTTTGTAGAGGCTGATCGACACGGTCTTGTCCTCGTCGACGGCCGAGGACACCTTGCCCGCGAGGGCGGACAGGACGGTCCAGGCGAAGGTGTCACGCGAGGGCGCGTGGCCGTCCGTGGTCGGCGCCGAGACGGTGACTTCGAGCGAGTCGTCGACGAGTCGGAAGACGCAACTCAGCACCGAGCCGGGCACGGCCTGCTGAAGCAGGATCGCGCAGGCCTCGTCCACCGCGATGCGCAGGTCCTCGATCTCGTCCAGGGTGAAGTCCAAACGGGCCGCGAGGCCGGCCGTGGCCGTCCGCAGCACCGACAGGTAGGCACCCGCAGCCGGCAGCCGGACTTCCACGAAGTCCTGGGTCGCGGGCTCGCCTGCGATCTGGGACACCCTCACCTCCAAGGTGGTACAAGCTTTTCGGGGCCGAGGGTCGCCCCCCGGGGTAACGCGTGTGTGGTGCAGCGGTGACGCTATCGCGCTCTCAAGTTTCCTGTCCCCGGGACCCCAACCCCCTGGCGTCACTCACAGTAAAGCTGTGAACACGCTCCGTGTCTAGGGGTCTGCGGGCCCAAATGGGAAGAGGGCGCGCCGGGTTGACGTACCCAGACGTCAGACGGTCGAACCGTACCCGCCGGAGGGCCGAGGCGTCTCATGAGTTCAACGGCCGAGCCGTCCGAGAAGTTCACACCAGGACGTGATCGACGAAGCACCACCGCCAGCTCTCGCCGGGTTCGAAGGTCCGCATGATCGGATGGCCGGACTCCTTGTGGTGCTCGGTGGCGTGCCGGCTCGGCGAGGAGTCGCAGCAGCCGACATGGCCGCACGTCAGGCACAGCCGCAGCTGTACCGGGTGGGTGCCGTCCCGCAGGCACTCCGGACACGTCTCGCCGAGCGGGACGGGTTCGGGGTCGGGCAGCGCGTCGGCGTGCGTGCACTGTTTCATGATGGCCAGATTACGACGGCTGTGCGGACAGCCGCGCGGAAAAACGAGAGCGGGCGGGACATGGACGTGATGCCACTGCTGTTGCTGGTGGCCGGCAGTGCGGGGATCGCGGCGGCGGCCAGGCGCACCCCGGTGCCGGCGCCGCTGCTGCTGGTCGCGGTCGGCCTGGTGGTGTCGTACGTGCCCGGCGTCCCGGACTACACCCTCGACCCGGACGTCGTCCTGCCGCTCCTGCTGCCGCCGCTGCTGTACACGTCGGCCACCGAGAGCTCCTACCTCGACCTGCGGGCGCAGCTGCGGCCGGTGGCCCTGCTGTCGGTCGGATACGTGCTCTTCGCGACCTTCGCCGTCGGCTGGGCCGCCTACCTGCTCGTGCCCGGGCTGCCGCTGACGGCGGCGCTGGTGCTGGGCGCGGTGGTCGCGCCGCCGGACGCGGTCGCGGCCACCGCGGTGGCCCGCCGGGTCGGCCTGCCGTCCCGGATCACCACGATCCTCCAGGGCGAGTCCCTGCTGAACGACGCCACCGCGATCACCGCCTACAAGGTGGCCCTCGCGGTCGTGGTCGGCGAGGGCGCGTCCTGGGCCGGCGGCATCGAGGAGTTCCTGGTGGCGGCGGTCGGCGGCACCGTCGTCGGCCTGGTCCTGATGGCCCCGCTGCACTGGCTGCGCACCCACCTCAAGGAGCCCCTCCTCCAGAACACGCTCTCCCTGCTGATCCCGTTCGTCGCGTACGCGGCCGCCGAGCAGTTCCACGCCTCCGGCGTCATCGCCGTGGTCGTCGTCGCGCTCTACCTGGGCCACCGCGCGTGGGAGGTCGACTTCGCCACCCGACTCCAGGAGGAGGCCGTGTGGAAGATGGTCGCCTTCGTCCTGGAGTCGGCGGTCTTCGCGCTGATCGGCCTGCAGCTCCCGGTCGTCCTGAAGGGCCTCGGCGCCTACGAGGGCCTGGACGCCGCCTGGTACGCCGTCGTCCTCTTCCTCGTGGTCGTCGCGACCCGCTTCCTGTGGGTGTATCCGGCGACCTTCCTGCCCCGGATGGTGTCGGCGCGCATCCGCGCGCGGGAGGACGACCCGACCTGGCGGGGGCCGATCGTCATCGGCTGGGCCGGCATGCGGGGCGTGGTCTCGCTCGCCATCGCCTTCTCCATCCCGCTCACCGTGAACCACGGCGACGCGCCCTTCCCGCACCGCAACCTCATCCTCTTCCTGACCTTCACGACGGTCATCGGCACCCTCGTGCTGCAGGGCCTGACCCTGCCGCCGCTGATCCGCCTGCTGAGGTTCCCCCAGCCCGACCCGCAGGCCGCCACCCTCGCCGAGGCCAACGCCCAGGCGCAGGCCTCCCGGGTCGCGGAGGAACGCCTGGACGCCCTGCTGTCCGACGAGCGCAACACCCTGCCCCCGCCCCTCGCCGACCGGCTGCGCAGCGTCCTGGAGCGCCGTCGCAACGCCGTCTGGGAGCGCCTCGGCCAGGTCAACCCGGTCACCGGCGAGACCGTCGACGACACCTACCGGCGCCTCTCACGCGAGATGATCAGCGCCGAACGCGAGATATTCGTCCGGCTGCGCGACGCCCGCCACATCGACGACGAGATGCTGCGAACCCTGCTGCGCCGACTGGACCTGGAGGAGGCGGCGGCATTCCGGGAAGCGGGGTGAGCGGGCCTCACGCGGTGAACGGCGAGCCCGTCACGACCGCCGCGAGCCGTGTCCCGCGGGGGAAGGCCCCCTCCTCGGCCAGGGCGACAAGGGCGTACAACGACTTGGCGACATAGAGACGTTCCACGGGCACACCGTGTCGTCGCTCGAAGTCCTCGGCGAAGGCGTCGAGCTCCGGGGGCACGCGCGCGTAGCCGCCGAAGTGGAAGCGCTCGTCCAGCCGCCACTCGCCCCGCCGGCCACCGAAGGCCTCCTGCTGCAGCGCCCGTATCTCCTCGCCCAGGAAGCCGCCCTTGAGGACCGGTATGCCCAGGGCCCGCCGGCCGGGGCCGAGACCGGCGGCCAGGCCCGCGAGCGTGCCGCCGGTGCCGCAGGCGAGGGCGGCCACGTCGACACCGCCGTGGTCGCGCAGCTCCTCGCCGAGCGCCCGGCAGCCGCGGACCGCCGCCGCGTTGCTGCCGCCCTCCGGGACGACGTACGCGTCCTCGGCGCCGACCGCGTCCAGCAGCCTCGTCAGCACCTCCGGCTCGGTCTTGCGCCGGTACGTCGAGCGGTCCACGAAGTGCAGCCGCATGCCGTCGGCCGCGCACCGGGCCAGGGACGGGTTCAGCGGCCGGCCGGCCAGTTCGTCGCCGCGCACCACGCCCACCGTGGGCAGCCCCAGCAGCCGTCCGGCGGCGGCCGTGGCCCGCAGATGGTTGGAGTAGGCGCCGCCGAAGGTGACGATCGTCCGCCCCGCCGCCCGCTCCAGGTTGGGCGCCAGCTTGCGCCATTTGTTGCCGATCAGGTCCGGATGGATCAGGTCGTCCCGCTTCAGCAGCAGCCGTACGCCGTGCCGCTCGAACCGGTCGTCCGTCACGTCCTGGAGCGGCGAGGGCAGGCGGGGGCGCAGGTCGGTCACCCGCTCATTGTCGAACACCGTTCGGTGAAACGTGTCTCTTCCCTGCCCGCGTTGATCCATTCCCGCTCTTTCGGGTAATAGCACCGGCACGCTCCGTGAGGAAGGCTTGCTCGCGTGAACAGTGCACCCGCGCAGTTCGGCGCCCGTGCATGAATCGGGAGGGTATTTCTCATGTCGGTAGGCGAAGAGGTCCGCGCGGAGTCGGGCAAGCCGCAGCAGAGTCTCGGCACGGCGGCCGCGCGGAACCTGGCCACCACGACCAAGTCCGCACCGCAGATGCAGGAGATCAGCTCCCGCTGGCTGCTGCGGAACCTGCCCTGGGTGGACGTACAGGGTGGTACTTACCGGGTCAACAGGCGCCTGACGTACGCGGTCGGAGACGGACGCGTCACGTTCGTGAAGACCGGCGATCGCGTCGAGGTCATCCCCGCCGAGCTGGGCGAACTGCCCGCGCTGCGCTCCTACGAGGACGAGGAGGTGCTCGGCGAGCTCGCTCAGCGCTGCCGGCAGCGGGAGTTCGGCCCCGGCGAGCTCATCGCCTCCTTCGGCAGCCAGACCGACGAGGTCTACCTCCTCGCCCACGGCCGCGTCGAGAAGGTCGGCACCGGCCCCTACGGTGACGACCAGGTGCTCGGAGTCCTCGCGGACGGCGCGTACTTCGGCGACCAGGCGCTGCTCGACGCCGACGCCATCTGGGAGTACACGGCCCGCGCCGACACTGCCTGCACCGTGCTGATCCTGTCCCGGCAGGACGTCGAGCAGGTCGCGGAGCGCGCCGACACCCTGCGTGAACACCTCCAGCGGCTGCGCGCGATCCCCGAGCAGCGCACCAACAAGTACGGCGAGAAGGCCGTCGACCTGGCCGCGGGGCACGCCGGCGAGCCCGACATCCCGCACACGTTCGTCGACTACGACGCCCGGCCGCGCGAGTACGAACTGAGCATCGCCCAGACCGTCCTGCGCATCCACTCGCGCGTGGCCGACCTGTACAACCAGCCCATGAACCAGACCGAGCAGCAGTTGCGGCTGACGGTCGAGGCGCTCAAGGAGCGCCAGGAGCACGAGCTCGTCAACAACCGGGAGTTCGGTCTGCTCCACAACTGCGAGTACGACCAGCGGCTCCAGCCGCACGACGGCGTGCCCAGTCCGGACGACCTGGACGAACTGCTCAGCAGGCGGCGCGGCACCAAGATGCTGCTCGCCCACCCGCGCGCGATCTCCGCGATCGGCCGCGAACTCAACAAGCGCGGGCTCGTCCCCGAGACGATCGACGTCGGCGGCAACCGGATCCCCACCTGGCGCGGGGTGCCGATCTACCCGTGCAACAAGATCCCGGTGACCGAGGCCCGTACCAGCTCGATCATCGCGTTGCGTCTGGGCGAGCAGGACCAGGGGGTCATCGGCCTGCGCCAGTCCGGCATCCCGGACGAGATCGAGCCGAGCCTGTCCGTGCGGTTCATGGGCATCAACGAACAGGCCATCATCAAGTACCTGGTCACGGCCTACTACTCGGCCGCGGTCCTCGTACCGGACGCGCTGGGCGTTCTGGAGAACGTCGAGATCGGCCGCTGGCGGTGACGTCCGCCACCAGGCGGTACCCGGGCGAGGCGCGCGAAAGGCGGAGGCCCATCGGGTCCATCGGATCCATCGGGGGTCAGGGCGACGGCGGTCCGGGGCCGGCCGACGGGCATGAGGCGACGGCGCTCCTGGAGCGGTCGCGGGCCGCCGTCGACCCCGAACTGCGGGCGGCGATCGACTCATTGCCCGGCTCGATGCGCCGGATCGCGCTCTATCACTTCGGCTGGGAGCAAGCGGACGGCACCCCGGCCGCGGACAACGCGGGCAAGGCGATCCGCCCGGCCCTCGTGCTCGCGGCGGCCTCCGCGCTCGGCGGGCCGGCGGCCCGCGCGGCGGCCGTCCGGGCGGCCGCGGCGGTCGAACTGGTCCACAACTTCACGCTCTTGCACGACGACGTGATGGACCGCGACACCACGCGCCGACACCGCCCCACCGCCTGGACGGTGTTCGGCGACGCCGACGCGATCCTCGCAGGGGACGCGCTGCAGGCCCTCGCGCTGGGGCTGCTCGCCGGGGATCCGCACCCCGCGTCCTCGGCGGCCGTCGGCCGGGTCGCGGCCTGCGTGGTCGAACTGTGCGCCGGCCAGCAGGCGGACACGGCCATGGAGAAACGCGCCCCCGCCGAGATCACCCTCGACGAGGTCCTCGTCATGGCCGAGGCCAAGACGGGCGCGCTCCTCGGCTGCGCCTGCGCCGTGGGCGCGCTGTACGCGGGGGCGGCCGAGGAGGACGTCGAGGCGCTGGACGCGTTCGGCCGGGAGGCCGGGCTCGCCTTCCAGCTCATCGACGACGTCATCGGGATATGGGGCGACCCACGACACACCGGCAAGCCGGCCGGCGCAGACCTCGCCGCCCGCAAGAAGTCCCTGCCGGTGGTCGCCGCGCTGACCTCCGGCACCCCGGCGGCCGGCGAACTGGCCGAGTTGTACGCGGGGCCCTACGAGCCGGCCGACCTGGACCGCACGACGCTGGCCGTCGAGCGGGCCGGCGGTCGCGCATGGGCCCAGGACCAGGCGGCCGACCGCATGTCCCGCGCGATGCACGAACTGTCCCGGGCGATCCCGAACCCGGAGTCGGCGGGCGGCCTGCTCTCCCTCGCGGAGTTCGTGACGCGCCGCAGCAACTAGGGCGGCGACGCGGTGGGGGTGGCTCCCCGGCGCCGCGTGGTTCCTGAGTTCGCGTGGTCCCTGAGTTCGCGTGCTTGTCGGGGGCTTCGTTCGGCGGGTCCCGTGCATCCCCGTTGGGGGGCGGGGCTCGCCGTCGTGCGGACTACGTGGGTCTGGCGTCCGCGTCCGGCACCACCGTCGCCACGATCCTCTCCACCAGGCCCTCCGGGACCCCCACGCCGGGCAGGACGCCGTCCAGGACGCCCGGCAGGGTCAGGTGCTCCAGAATCAGCCCGAGCATCGCCAGGTACAGGACGACGACGGTCTCGTCGCCGCCGGGCAGACCCGTCTCGCGGTGGAAGTCCATGCCGTCCTGGAGGTCGCCGCGCACCGACGTGGTGAAGGAGGCGCGCAGTTCGGGACGCCGGGTCGCCTCCATGCGCATCTCCAGCAGGGCGAGATAGCCGCTGCGGTCGCGGGTCGCACGGGCCATCAGGTCGTGCATGAAGGCCGTGACCAGAGAGCGGTCCCGGGGGCCCGCCACCAGCTTGCCGAACACCTCCGGGTCGGGCGCCAGCCGGACGTGCAGCCGGGCGTCGATCTGCCGTAGCAGGTCGTCGCGCCCGGTGAAGTAGTTGGAGGCGGTGCCCACCGGCACCCCGGCCGCCGCATCCACCGCGCGGAAGGTCAGCCCCCGCGCCCCCTCCCGCGCGAGCACCTCGACCCCGGCGTCGACCAGGGCCGCCCGGCGCTCCGGATTACCGGCCATGCGGAACCCTCCCTCTCACTTCGCCCCGTTTCCCGAAACGCAGGGAAACTCCCTTGCAACCACTACATCCGAAGTACTACAACTGCAGTTGTTCGAAAGTCGGCCTACGGAAAGAGCCCCGGCTTGCGAAAGCTCACGTACTTCGTCGCCTGCTCCGTCGACGGCTTCATCGGTGATGTGACCGGCGACGCCACGGCGATGCTCTCCTACGTCGACGAGGAGTTCTTCGACTTCCTCAAGACGGAGTATCCGGAGACCCTGCCCACCCACGGCCGCCGGCCGCTCGGCATCGACGACCTGCCCAACCGGCGGTTCGACACGATCATCCAGGGCCGGGCCAGCTATGACCTCGCGCTGAAGGAGGGCGTCACCAGCCCCTACGCCCATCTGCGCCAGTACGTCGCCTCCCGGACCCTCGCCGAGTCGCCCGACCCGGACGTCGAGATCATCGCCGACGGCCTGCTCGACAAGGTCCGCGCACTCAAGGCGGAGGACAGCGACCTCGACATCTACCTGTGCGGCGGCTCCCGCCTCGCGGGCGAGCTGTGCGACGAGATCGACGAACTGGTCATCAAGACCTACCCGCTCGTCTACGGCACCGGCATGCCGATGTTCGGCGCCGGGCTCGACGTGGCCCGCTTCTCCTTCGGCGGCGTGCGCTCCTTCGGCAACGGCGCGGTCGTACGGACGTACGGCAGGGAACGCTGACGTACGGCGGGGGGCGCTCGGGTGCGGGCCGCCCTACTCTGAGGGCATGGACAGGGAACAACGCGTCTGCCCCGCCTGTGGCCAGCCCGTGCAGTCCGTCGTCCGGCGGCACAAGACGCTGGGCGCGTGGGTCCCACGCTGGGTGCCGGGCCCGTGCCACAACCCGGACTGCGAGGCGTATGTGGAGCCGGGCTCCCGGCATCACGCCCATGAGCCCGACGCCTCCGGGGCCGATGCCGTCGGGGCCGACGCCGCCGAGTCCGACCAGGAGCCCGGAGCGCCCACCGCCCGGACCTCGTGACAGGACCGGTCGGTCTCCGGCCGCACCCGCCCTGCCGCTACCGAACACTTGCCCAGTGCTCCACCCTTCAGGGTGGAGGTGTAGGGCATCCTCGCCATAGCGGCCCGGCGGGGCGCGGCACCAGGGTCGGGATCGCCTTGTCGGACGACGTATTGTCCGACCTACCGCCGGACGGGCGGAAAGTAATGCTTGTGGAGGCCCATGTAAGACCAGCTCCCGCAAGGGAGCGGGCAAGGGCCTGTGAAGCAGGAACCCACGGCGGCACCGCTTAGCGGTGCGGACCGGAACCGCGGCCGGAGCCGGGACGGGATCCGGCGCCGGGGCTGGTTCGGGCAGAGGTCGGCGCCGGATGTGGCGATGGGCCGTCGGGGTGTGGGTGGCCGATGAACGGTTAGGCGCCCGCCCGCGGCAGCCCGCCCGTCTCCGCGTCGCGTCCGGTCAGGCAGTACAGGCCGCCGGCCGGGTCGCGCAGCACCGTCCAGTGGGGGTGGCGGGCGACGAGGACCGCGCCGAGCCGTTCGTGCCGGACGCGCACGGCGTCGACATCCGGGCCGCAGGCCAGGTCGAGATGGGCGCAGGCCGAACCCCCGCCCCCGGGCCGCTCCTCGTCGAGCCGCTGGAGCAGGATGCGGATCGGCAGGCCGGGCGGCGGCTCGACCACATGGAACTCGGGCCGGGAGCCGGGCCGCGACGGCCAGTCGGGCAACAGGCCGCACCAGAAGGCGACTTCGGCCTCGTACGCCGACGGCGGGACGTCGACGCACACCTGATCCAGGCGGCTGCCGGCCACCACGGGCGGCCGTACGGTCTCCCCGTGCCACGGCACCGCGCAGAACAACTGTCCGGCGGGGGAGCGCAGTACGGCCCACCCCTCGTATGCGGCGGCCGGCTCGGCGCCCAGCTTGAGGGCCCTTTCCACGAACCCGGGCACGTCCTCGACGGCGAAGTCGAGATGCGCGCCGCCGTCGCCGTCGGCCACCCCCTGGACCTTGACGCAGGGGTCGGCGCCCTCGGCGAGCAGGGTCACGAACTCCCCGTCCCCACCTCGGAGTTCCGACGGCGTGGTGTCCGTGACGGCGGTCCAGAACGCGCAGGCCCGCTCGAAGCGCGCGGCGGGCCGGTCGACGAAGGCGTAGGTCCACCGAACCGGCCCGCTCGCCGGGCCGCTCGCCGGGCCGTTCACCGCTCCGCCGCCCGGGCTGTTCACCGGTCCGTTCATCGGGGCTTCGACTCCATGAACCGCAGCATGTTCCCCGCCGGGTCCCGGAACGCGCAGTCGCGCACCCCGTACGGCATGTCCATCGGTTCCTGGATCACCTCGGCGCCGGATTCGCGGACACGGGCGAAGAGGGCGTCGCAGTCCTCGGTGGTGAAGTTGACCCCGCGCAGCACGCCCTTGGCCAGCAGCTGCTCCATCGCCTCCCGGTCGGCCGGGGAGAGGTCGGGGTTCGCGGCGGGCGGCTCCAGGACGATCGACACGTCCGGTTGCAGCGGCGACCCGACGGTCACCCACCGCATCCCCTCGTACTTGACGTCGTTGCGGATCTCCAGGCCCAGGACGTCGCAGTAGAAGGTGACGGCCTTGTCGTGGTCGTCGACAGCGATGAAACAGGTGTGCAGTTTCAGGTCCATGGGGCCAACCTAAGGTCGATACCGGCGGTTACGTCGTCACGTCCGTCTCGGGCGTGTGTACGCTCGCGCCACGCAGGGCGGGATCTCCGCGCTCTCCTCGTGCGAGCGGGCCCGATAGGAGCTCGGTGTCTCGCCCACCAGTTCGGTGAAGCGGGAGCTGAACGAGCCGAGCGAGGTGCAGCCGACCGCCATGCAGACCTCCGTCACGGTCAGGTCGCCGCGGCGCAGCAGGGCCTTGGCGCGCTCGACCCGGCGGGTCATCAGGTAGCCGTAGGGAGTCTCGCCGTAGGCCTCGCGGAAGCTCCGCTGGAAGTGGCCCGGCGACATCAGCGCGGTGCGCGCGAGGGCGGGGACGTCGAGGGGCTCGGCGTACTCACGGTCCATCCGGTCGCGGGCCTGCCGCAGTCGTACCAGGTCCTCGAGGGTCACCACGCCAGCATCGCACGATCCTCACCTGGTGGGCGCGGGGATCTGGACCAGGCTTTGCCTTCAGTTCGCCTCCCGTATGAAAGCGCTTGTTCCCATGAGGGAATGGACCACATCACGTTCCTCGTGGCGGTCGTCATCGTCACGGCTCTGGCCTTCGACTTCACCAACGGATTTCACGACACGGCGAACGCGATGGCCACCTCCATCGCCACCGGCGCACTCAAGCCGAAAACAGCGGTGCTGATCAGCGGAGCCCTCAACATCGGCGGCGCCTTCCTGTCCACCGAGGTCGCCAAGACGATCTCCGGCGGCATCGTGGACGACACCCTCGTCTCCCCGGGGATGATCTTCGCGGGGTTGGTCGGGGCGATCCTCTGGAACCTGCTGACATGGCTGGTCGGGCTGCCGTCCAGCTCGTCGCACGCCCTCTTCGGCGGGCTGATCGGCGCGGTGTGGGTCGGTGCGGGCTCGCACGGCGTGCACTTCGACAAGGTTGTCGAGAAGGTGCTGATCCCGGCCGTGGCCTCGCCGCTCGTGGCGGGTGTCGCCGCCCTGATCGCCACCTACCTCGCGTACAAGCTCACCGCCCGCGCCCGCAAGGACTCCGTCACCAAGGGCTTCCGGCTCGGTCAGATCGCCTCGGCCTCGCTGGTCTCGCTCGCGCACGGCACGAACGACGCGCAGAAGACCATGGGCGTCATCACCCTGACCCTGATCTCGGCGGGCGCGCTCGGCCACGACGCCGGCCCGCCGGTGTGGGTGATCGCCTCGGCCGGTCTCGCCATCGGCCTCGGCACCTACCTGGGCGGCTGGCGGATCATCCGCACCATGGGCAAGGGCCTCACCGAGATCCAGTCCCCGCAGGGCTTCGCCGCCGAGACGGCCTCCACGACCGTCATCCTCACCTCCGCCCACCTCGGCTTCGCCCTGTCGACCACGCAGGTCGCCTCCGGCAGCATCCTCGGTGCGGGCCTGGGGCGGCGGCTCGCGGAGGTCCGCTGGGGCGTCGCGGGCCGGATGGTCGCCGCCTGGCTGATCACGCTGCCCGCCGCCGCGCTGGTCGGCGGCGTCTCTGCGAGCGCGGTCAAGCACGGCGGCAACTTCGGCACGGTCGTCGTCGCGCTGGCCGGCGCCGCCGTGGCCGCGGGCATCGTCGTCCTGTCCCGCCGCAACCCGGTGCACGCGAACAACGTCAACGACACCCACGAGGTCAACGTCCGCACCGCGCCGCCGGCGAGCGTCGGCACGGCTGCCTGAGGCAGGGAGAGTTTCGATGCATCTGGACTGGAACGCACTCGGCCAGGTCACCGCGGTGAGCATCGGCGTCACCGTCGCCGTGGTCGTCGTCTTCGCCTTCGGCGTGCTCGGCCTCGCCCGTGTGGAGGGAGCACGCGAGCAGGGCGGCGGCACCGGGCAGGGCGGCGGCACGTCGTCCCTCGGCATGGCCCAGGCCGGCCTGTGCTTCCTCGCGTGCGCGGCCGTGGTGGCGTACGGGATCTATCTGATCGTGCCGCAGTTCCACTGAACCGGAAGGAGAACGGGATGGCGACGCCGCCCCTGCTGTCCGAGCTGGCCGACCTGAGAGTCGACTACAGCGATCACGACGACCCTGTCCTCGTCCGGCCGGACGGGAGCCTGGTCGACACCTGGCGGGAGAACTACCCGTACCCGCACCGCATGGAGCGCAACGAGTACGACCTGCACAAGCGGCTCCAGCAGATCGAACTGCTGAAGCTGCAGAGCTGGATCAAGGAGACGGGACGCCGGCTCGTCATCGTCTTCGAAGGACGGGACGCGGCCGGCAAGGGCGGCACCATCAAGCGGTTCACGGAGCACCTCAATCCGCGCGGCGCCCGGGTCGTGGCGCTGGAGAAGCCCACCGAGCGCGAGCGCGGGCAGTGGTACTTCCAGCGGTACGTCGAACAACTGCCGACCGCCGGCGAGATCGTCCTCTTCGACCGGTCCTGGTACAACCGGGCCGGCGTCGAGCGGGTCATGGGCTTCTGCAGCGACGACGAGTACCAGCGCTTCATGCGCCAGGCGCCGCTGTTCGAGCGGATGCTCGTCGACGACGGCGTGGACCTGATCAAGTTCTGGTTCTCGGTGTCGCAGGGCGAGCAGCGCACCCGGTTCACGATCCGGCAGATAGACCCCGTACGGCAGTGGAAACTCAGCCCGATGGACCTCGCCTCGCTGGACCGCTGGGACGACTACACCGCGGCCAAGGTCGCCATGTTCCGCGAGACGGACACGGCGTACGCGCCCTGGACGGTGGTCAAGAGCAACGACAAGAAACGGGCCCGGGTCGAGGCCATGCGCAGCGTGCTCGCCCGCTTCGACTACGCCGACAAGGACGAGGAGGTGGTCGGCGCCGCCGACCCACGCATCGTGGGCGCGGCGGCGGGCCTGCTGGAGGCAGGCGAGGACGACCCGGCCGACGACACCGCCGACAGCGCCACCGGCACCGTTTCCGTCAGCTGACCCACTGACCCACTGACCGACCGCCCCGGCGACCTGGGGCGGTCGGCTGCTCACGCCGCTCCCGCTGCTCCATGGGCCGGCCGGCCTGCACGGGTCAGGTCGGCCGGGCGGCCTGTTTCACGTCGCGGGCGACGGCCCAGGCGTCCCCCACCGGGCCCATGTGCCCGAGCTTGTCGGGGTTGATCACTATGCGGATCGTCTGGATCCGCCCGTCGAGTACGTCGAGTGCCAGGGTGTGGAGCACCTTGCCGTTCCGGTCTCGGAAGATCGCGCCCGGCTGCCCGTTCACCTCGTGTTGCTCGAACGTCACGTCGACCCGGGCCATCCGGGGGAAGACGGATGCGAACAGCCTGGCCACGTTCTGCGCGCCCATGACGGCCCTGGCCAGCTGCGGGGCCTTGCCGCCGCCGTCGCCGACCACCGACGCGTCGGCGGCGAGCAGGTCCTGCAGCCCGATGACGTCGCCCTCACGGAGGGCTTCGAAGAACCGTGACGCCAGTTCCTCCCGCTCCCTGCGGTCCGCCTCGAAGCGGGGCCGGCCCGCTTCCATGTGCCGCCGCGCCCGCACCGCGAGCTGGCGGCACGCGGCCTCCGAGCGCCCCACCGCCGACGCGACCTCCGGGAAGCCGAAGGCGAACACCTCGCGCAGTACGAACACCGCCCGTTCCAGCGGGCTGAGCCGTTCGAGCAGCAACAGGGCTGCCATCGACACCGAGTCGGCCAGCTCGGCCGACCGCGCCGGGTCTTCGTAAGGGTCGGCGAGCAGCGGCTCGGGGAACCACGGTCCGACGTACGCCTCCCGTCGGACGCGGGCCGAGCGCAGCACGTCGATCGAGACCCGGGTCACCGCCGTCGAGAGGAAGGCCTTGACCGAACGGGGCTCGGCCGGGGACGCCTCGTAGCGCAGCCAGGTCTCCTGGACGGCGTCCTCGGCCTCGCTCACACTGCCCAGGATCCGATAGGCGATGGAGAACAGCAGCGGCCGCAGCTCCTGGAACTCCTCGGTCCTGCCCA
The DNA here is from genome assembly GCF_055581185.1 of Streptomyces sp. NPDC031474. Classification (NCBI taxonomy): domain Bacteria; kingdom Bacillati; phylum Actinomycetota; class Actinomycetes; order Kitasatosporales; family Streptomycetaceae; genus Streptomyces; species Streptomyces sp. NPDC031474. The sequence goes on along the minus strand of NZ_JBVIJX010000015.1, from coordinate 139,232 downwards.
CGATCCGATCACTCCTCGCGTCCGGGGACTGGTGTGCCGCCCGCGCTCAGCCGACGAAGGACTCGGGGCCGAAGCGACCCCATGCGACGAATGCCGCGGCCGCGAGATACACCAGGTTCAGCACCACCAGGCCGGCTTCGCCGAGCCGACCGTGGGTGATCATCGCACCGATCATCAGCAGAACCCAGCAGACGGCGGTCACCGGTACCAGAAACGGTGCGACGCCGAGCGCGGCGGGCAGGACCAGGCCCGCCGCGGCCAGGAGTTCGAGGACGCCGAGGCCTTTGACGAAGCCGACGCCCACGTCGCCGGTCCACCCGCCGCCGTGGGCCGCGGCCAGCTTCTCCTTGGGCACGAAGGTCTTGGTGATGCCACCGGCCAGGGCCACCGCGGCCAGCAGTCCGGCAGCGATCCACAGCGCGAGGTTCATCGTCCACTCCTTGATCGGGGTTGCCTGCATCCCCTACGACGAGACAGCCACCCCGCCTGTGACATCCCCGCCCACCCGACACGGGACGGGCGGGCTCAGCAGTACGGCGACGGTCCGGCCGTCGGTCCGCTGATTGGCGATCATGCCCGTGATGTGCGCAGGCTCAGCGCCGTGACCGACCAGTCGAGCGCCGGTGCCAGCGGTTGCGGGGGCGGCCAGCCGTTGATCAGGGCGAGCAGCTGGACGTACCGGTCCCGGCGCGGATCGTTGGCGTCCGCCAGACGCTGCCGCAGCAGTCGGCGCAGGTCCCCGTCGTCGGGTCGGCCGAGGACGCGCGCGCAGTCCGCGGTGAGCGCCGCGACGACCTGGTCGGCCCGGGGCGACTCCGGGGCCGTCCCGGACGCGACCGCCGCCGTCGCGTGGTCGCGGGCGAGCGCGACGACGTCCGGGCGCGGGACCCCGCAGCCACGGTCGGACCGGTGGCCCGCGTGGTCCTCGACCGCGCGCCGAAGACTCGCGCGAAAGCCCGGGTCGAGGATCAATTCGGCCAACTCCACCCACGCCTCGACCTGTTCGTCGGTCGGGTCGTCGGGGAGCTCGGGCGTCAGGGAGCGTCGGGCCCCGGCGTAGACGTCACCGCCGTCGAGATCCGTGAAGACGCCGGTGAGGAAGTCGTCGGTCAACCGCCGACGTTCGTCTTCGGTGAGCCGGGCCAGTCGGTGCATGTGTGCCATCTCCTCGGGGGTGTGTCCGCGCCTGGCCACGGCCGCCAGCACCGCCCGCTGCAGCCGCAGGACGCCGATCTGCACGTCCAGCGCGGCGGCGTGCTGCGCGGCGACGTCGCCGAGCGTCAGCTCCCGGTCGACGACCTGCCGTATCACGTCGAGACCGAGCCCCAGCTCACGCAGCGTCCGCACCAGCGCCAGCCGGGTGACGGCGTCCGGTCCGTAGCGGCGGTAGCCGGCGGGCGTGCGCTCGGCCGGCGTCACGATGCCGCGATCGGAGTAGAACCGGACGGTCTTGACCGTCAGCCCGGCGCGCCGCGCCAATTCACCGATCGAGCAGAGAGTGCCGCCGTCGTCGCCGTCCATGCCCTCATCCTCGGCTCTCCCCCGGGGGGAGACTCAAGCGCCGCTGCCACCGAACGCCGAAAGGGGCCGGTCCGCAAAAACGCGACCGGCCCCTTTCGAGGCTTTCCCGGTCCGCGGTGGTGCACCGGCCGCGGATCGGAGCAGAGGAGTGTGCCTCAGGCCTTCTTGGTCTCCCAGAAGATCTTGTCGATCTCGGCGATGAGCTCCAGGGCCTTCTCGCCCGTCTTCGGGTCCGTCGACGCCTTGGCGGCCGACAGGGCCTTCAGGGTGTCGTTGACGAGCTCGTGGAGCTGGGGGTACTTCTCGAAGTGCGGGGGCTTGAAGTAGTCGCTCCACAGCACGGAGACGTGGTGCTTCGCGAGCTCGGCACGCTGCTCCTTGATGACGGTGGCGCGCGCCTGGAAGTGCGGGTCGTCGTTGGCGGCCATCTTTTCCTGGACGGCCTTCACCGACTCCGCCTCGATGCGGGCCTGGGCCGGGTCGTACACACCGCAGGGCAGGTCGCAGTGTGCGCTGACCTTGACCTTGGGGGCAAACAGGCGGGAAAGCATGGAGCATTCCTTCCTCGTGATCGTCTTCTCAGGTGGGACATTACTCCCTGCGAGACGGCTTTTGGCGGGTGCCCCCATGGGCTTAGGACAAAAGTCGGGGGTCAGACTGAGACTGGTGGAGGAACGGACCGGGGAGGTGCCGGCGATGCCGGAGCTGTCGCAGGAGACCGAGCAGGGGAGGGCGGTCGCGTCCTTCGGGGTGGCCGAGGTGACCGGGCCGTCCATGGTGCCCACGCTCTACCACGGGGACCAACTGGTGGTGCAGTACGGGGCCAGGGTGCGCGCCGGTGACGTCGTCGTGCTGCGGCATCCCTTCCAGCAGGACCTGCTGGTGGTCAAGCGGGCCGTCGAGCGGCGGGACGGGGGGTGGTGGGTGCTCGGGGACAACGCGTTCGCCGGAGGGGACAGCACCGACTACGGGACCGTGCCCGACGAACTGATCCTCGGCAAGGTGCGGCTGCGCTACCGCCCGCTGAAGCGGGATCAGCGCTCGCCGCTGGCGGTGGTGCGCTGGGCGCTGTCGGCGGCGAGGCCCGTGACGGCCGTCCGGTCCGCCTCCAGGCGCTTGCGGGCGCGGTAGGCGGCCACGTTGGCGCGGGTCGCGCAGCGGTCGGAGCAGTAGCGCCGGGAGCGGTTGGTGGAGGTGTCGAGGTAGGCGTTGCGGCACGGGGCCGCTTCGCACAGGCCCAGACGGTCGACGCCGTACTCCGTGAGGTGGAACGCCAGGCCCATCGCCGCGATGGCCGCGTAGCCCGCCGTCGCGTTCGACGGGTGGTCGGCCAGGTGCATGTGCCACAGCGGCCTGCCGTCGTCGTCACGGAAGTCGTGGCCGGAGATCTGGGGGCTCACCGGGAACTCCAGGAGGAGGGAGTTCAGCAGGTCCACCGCGAGGGTCTCGTCGCCGCCGTCGGCCGCCTCGAAGACCGCGCGCAGCCGGCCCCGGACCGAGCGGAACCGGGTGACGTCGGCGTCGGTGGCCCGGCGGGCCGCCGACTGGTTGCCGCCGAAGAGGGCGCGGACGGCCTCGACCGAGGTCAGGGCGTCCTTGCCCCGGGCCGGCTCCTCGCTGTTGACGAGGCGCACGGCATAGTCCGAGTAATAGGCCAGTTCCACTTGTAGTCCTTACGGTGGCGCTCTATGGTCGGGGTGCGGGCGGAGTAACGGCCGTTCGTGCTTCCAGGGTATTACGTGACATACGGCGGAGGGTTGCGATGACGGACGCGCGGACGACCACGACCGGCACCGACTGGGCGGCCTGGCAGCGGAGCTGGGACCGCCAGCAGGAGTGGTACATGCCCGACCGCGAGGAACGCTTCCGGATCATGATCGACATGGTGGAGGCGCTCGTCGGACCCGCCCCGCGCGTCCTCGACCTCGCCTGCGGCACCGGCACCATCACCGCCCGGCTGCTCGCCCGCCTCCCCGGGGCCACCAGCACCGGCGTCGACCTCGACCCGGCGCTCCTCACCATCGCCGAGGGCACCTTCGCGGAAGACGACCGCGTCACCTTCGTGACGGCCGACCTCAAGGACCCGGACTGGCCGGCCCGCCTGCCCTGCGACTCCTACGACGCCGTCCTGACCGCCACGGCCCTGCACTGGCTGCACAGCGAACCCCTCGCGGCCCTCTACGGTCAGGTCGCGGAACTCGTCCGCGACGGCGGTGTCTTCATGAACGCGGACCACATGATCGACGACACGACGCCCCGGATCAACGCGGCGGAGCGCGCCCAGCGTCACGCCCGTATGGATCAGGCCAAAGCGGGCGGGGGCCCGGACTGGGCGGAATGGTGGCAGCTCGCCGCCCAGGACCCGGTCCTCGCCGCGCCGACCGCCCGCCGCTTCGAGATCTACGGCGAACACGCGGAGGGGGACATGCCCTCGGCGGCATGGCACGCGCGCGTGCTGCTCGCGCAGGGCTTCGGGGAGGCCCGCCCGGTGTGGGCGTCCCCTTCGGACACACTGTTGCTCGCGCTGAAGTGACCGACCTGCGGGCTGCCGCCCCGGGGCCCCCACCGGGCCCCCCGGCGCTGAAAGGGGCGGTACGGGAGTCCCGTACCGCCCTTTTCGCCGTCGTGTGCGCTAAAGCACCTTGGACAGGAACGCCTGCGTCCGCTCGTGCTGCGGGTTGGTCAGGACCTCGCGCGGGTTGCCGGACTCGACGACCACGCCGCCGTCCATGAAGACCAGGCTGTCGCCGACCTCGCGGGCGAAGCCCATCTCGTGGGTGACGACGACCATCGTCATACCGGACTCGGCGAGGTCGCGCATGACGTCGAGGACGTCGCCGACCAGCTCCGGGTCGAGGGCCGAGGTCGGCTCGTCGAACAGCATCAGCTTCGGGTCCATGGCCAGCGCCCGGGCGATGGCGACGCGCTGCTGCTGGCCGCCGGAGAGCTGCGAGGGGTAGCTCCCGGCCTTGTCGGCGAGGCCGACGCGGTCCAACAGCTCCCGCGCCCGCTCCCTGGCCTGGGCCTTGCTGACGCCCTTGACCTGGACCGGGGCCTCGATGACGTTCTCCGCGGCCGTCATGTGCGGGAACAGGTTGAACCGCTGGAACACCATGCCGATGTCCCGGCGCTTCAGCGCGACCTCGCTGTCCTTGAGCTCGTACAGCTTGTCGCCCTTCTGGCGGTAGCCCACCAGGTCCCCGTCCACGTACAGACGGCCGGCGTTGATCTTCTCAAGGTGGTTGATGCACCTGAGGAACGTGCTCTTGCCGGAGCCGGACGGGCCGATGAGGCAGAACACCTCGCCGTTCTTGACCTCCAGGTCGATGCCCTTGAGGACCTCGACCAGGCCGAAGGACTTGTGGACGCCCTCCGCCTTCACCATCGCGGTCATGCCGTCCTCCTCGAGGATCCGAACAGGTTCGCCCTGATCTTCTGGAAGATCGTGGGCGGGAGGCTGCGGCTGGAACCGCGGGCGTAGTAGCGCTCCAGGTAGTACTGGAAGACGCTGAAGATGCTGGTCATGACCAGGTACCAGATCGAGGCGACGAAGAGCAGCTCCATGACGGCGTACGACGACGAGCCGATCACCGAGGTCGAGCGCAACAGCTCGTTGTACGTGACGACGTACACCAGCGACGAGGTCTTCAGCATGTTGATGAACTCGTTGCCGGTCGGCGGCACGATCACCCGCATCGCCTGCGGGATGACGATCCGGCGCAGCGTCTTGGCGTGGCTCATGCCGAGCGCGTGCGCGGCCTCCGTCTGACCTTCGTCGACGGCCAGCAGGCCGGCCCGGCAGATCTCGGCCATGTAGGCGGCCTCGTTCAGACCGAGGCCCAGCAGGGCGGCCATGAACGGCGTCATGACGTCCACCATCTCGTCCTTGTAGATCGGACCGAGATTCAGCACGGGGAAGATCAGCGCCAGGTTGAACCACATCAGCAGCTGCACGTACACCGGCGTGCCGCGGAAGAACCAGATGTACAGCCACGCGATGGTGCTGGTCACCGGGTTCTTCGACAGGCGCATCACGGCGAGGAGGACGCCCAGGACCACGCCGAGCAGCATGGCCAGGATGCTGATCAGCAGGGTGCGGCCGGCGCCCGCGATGACCGTCGAGTCGAACAGGCTGTCGGACACCGCGTGCCACTGGATGTCGCCGTTCGCGAACGCGTTGACGAGCAGCGCGAGAAGCGCGACGACGATCACGGCGCTGACCCAGCGGCCGTAGTGGCGCACCGGGATCGCCTTGATGGCCTCCGGAGGGCCGGAGAACGCCGACTCCTCCGAGACCGGCGGGGTGTCCTCCGGTGGTGCGCCCTCGGAGGACTTCTGGAGCTTGTCAGTCATGGGGACTGCCCTTCAAAGGCTTCAAGAGGTGCGGGTGGATCACTTGCCGCCGTTGACCGCGGCAGCCTTGATCGCGCCGCTCTGGGCGCCCCACTTCTCCAGCACCTTCTGGTACGAGCCGTCCTTGATGATCGCGTCGACGGCCTCCTTGAGGGCGTCGCGCAGCTGGGTGTTCTTCTTGTCGACGACGATGCCGAACGGAGCGGCCTCGTACTGCTCGCCGACGACCTCGAAGCTGTTGCCGCCGTCGGCCTTGCGGGCCAGGTCGACCGCGACCGGGTAGTCGTTGACGCCGGCCACGGCGCCGCCGGACTTCACGCGGGTCTGGGCCTCGGTGTCGTTGTCGAACGACTCGATCTTGAGGGCCGCCTTGCCGCCGGTCGTGCAGGTCTTGGACTGCGCCTGCAGGGCCTCCTCGTACGTGGTGCCCCGCTGCACGGCCACCGTCTGGCCGCAGAGGTCCTCGATGGACTTGATGCCCTTCGGGTTCCCCTTCTTGACGTAGATGGCGGTGCCGGCGGTGAAGTAGTCGACGAAGTCGACGCCCTCGCCCAGCTTCTTGCCCTTGTCGTCCAGGCCTTCCTGGCGCTGCTTGTTGTCCGTGATCGACGACATGGCGATGTTGTAGCGGCCGGTGTTGACGGCCGTGATCAGGCCGTCGAAGGCGCCCGAGGTGAACGTGAACTTGACGCCCAGCTGCTTGCTCAGCGCCTCGGCGATGTCGGGGTCGACGCCCACGATCTTGCCGGCCTCGACGGACTCCATCGGGGCGTACTCGGCGTTGGTGCCGACCTTGATGACGCCCGCCTTCTGGATGTCGGCCGGGAGCTTCGAGAAGAGGGGGGCCGCGCTGCTGCTGCTCGACTCCGAGGTGTTGCTGCTGCCGCCGCTGTCGGTCTGGTCGCCGCAGGCGGTGAGCAGCAAGGCGCCCGCGACCGCGAGGGATCCGACCGCTGCCAGGCGGGTGCGCGCGGCGGTCGTGCGACGGGTGGAGCTTGCGGTCATGGTGGGTTCCTCCGGCGGATGGATGGAGATGCCGATGGGTCGACAAAAGCCGATGGGTCGACGAGAACACACACCTTCGGGTGTCGCGACCTCGTGTGATTACCGCATCCTGCCATTCGGACGGCGGCAATCAGGGGGCCACCCATGTCAAAATCGGATAACGGGCGACCCCCGAACCGCATCACTCCGGTACATCACGACCGGACGGAGCCGGACCATCTGCGGGAATCTCCCGTTCCGGCCGAAAGATCTTCGGTTCATCACATCATGTGATCGTTTGGATGTGTCCCTGTGGCATGCGTCATGTCACTCGCCTGCCGCTCGCCGCGTCGCTCACCATGTCACTAGTGGTGAGCACTGTCGAAGGTCAACAGAGCGAGGGATGTGACCTTGCACGGAATGGACTCGTCGGCCGTGGTCTCCGTCCGGTAAGAAGGTTTTTTACACCCCTCATCCGGGGCTCAGGGCGCGTGTGCGGCGCGCCCGACGCGCAGGCGCCCGTACGCATCACCTCGTGGGCCCTGTGCGATGCCCGCCCACTTCTCAATCAGGAGTGGCCACCCTCAAACACCATGAACATCTAAGGGGTAAGACACAGTGGCAGCGGAGATCGTCAATCCTCGCAGCGAGAGCGCCGACCGAGATGGCCAGGAGGGTGGTGCGGAGCCCCTCGACTCGTTCGACCCGGTGTTCGCGCTGCACCGTGGCGGGAAGATGGCCGTGCAGGCCACCGTCCCGGTCCGTGACAAGGACGACCTGTCCCTCGCCTACACGCCCGGCGTCGCGCGCGTGTGCACCGCGATCGCGGAGCAGCCGGAGCTGGTGAACGACTACACCTGGAAGTCGTCCGTCGTCGCCGTCGTGACCGACGGCACGGCCGTCCTGGGGCTCGGGGACATCGGCCCGGAGGCGTCCCTTCCGGTCATGGAGGGCAAGGCCATCCTCTTCAAGCAGTTCGGCGGGGTGGACGCGGTTCCGATCGCGCTCGCCTGCACGGGCGTGGACGAGATCATCGAGACCGTGGTGCGGCTCGCTCCCTCGTTCGGCGGAGTGAACCTGGAGGACATCTCGGCGCCGCGGTGCTTCGAGATCGAGCGCCGGCTCCAGGACGCGCTCGACATCCCGGTCTTCCACGACGACCAGCACGGCACGGCGATCGTGACGCTGGCCGCGCTGCGCAACGCCGCACGGCTGAGCGGGCGGGGCATCGGCGAGCTGCGGGCCGTCATCTCGGGGGCCGGCGCGGCCGGTGTCGCCATCGCCAGGATGCTGGTCGAGGCCGGCATCGGGGACGTCGCGGTCGCCGACCGCAAGGGCCTCGTCTCGGCGGACCGGGAGGACCTCACCGACGTCAAGCGCGAGCTGGCCTCCTTCACCAACAAGGCCGGGCTGAGCGGGTCGCTGGAGGACGCGCTGGCCGGCGCCGACGTCTTCATCGGCGTCTCCGGCGGTACGGTCCCGGAGACGGCGGTGGCCTCGATGGCGGAGGGTGCGTTCGTCTTCGCGATGGCCAACCCGAACCCCGAGGTGCATCCGGACGTCGCCCACAAGTACGCGGCGGTCGTCGCCACCGGGCGGTCGGACTTCCCCAACCAGATCAACAACGTGCTGGCGTTCCCGGGGATCTTCGCCGGGGCGCTGCAGGTGCGGGCGTCGCGGATCACCGAGGGCATGAAGCTCGCGGCGGCGGAGGCGCTGGCCGGGGTCGTCGGGGACGATCTCGCGGCGGACTACGTGATTCCGTCGCCGTTCGACGAGCGGGTCGCCCCCGCGGTGACTGCGGCGGTTGCCGCCGCTGCTCGTGCCGAGGGCGTCGCTCGCCGCTGACGTGGTTGTGCATGGCCCCGTCCGTCCGGGCGGGGCCACTTGCGCCCTCCACCTGCCCCTTCGGGTGAGCTGCCGAGACCGGCCCGCGAGCGAGACCGCCCGGACCGGCCGACTTCGCAAGAGGGCATGTCTCACAGCGGCGCCCGGTTTCGCCGGCCCCGCCCGCGGCCTATCGTCGGCTTCATGTTCGCCGCCTACGCCGCCCGCATCGACCGCGATCAGCCGCTTTCCGGACTGGAGTTGGGGGAGCTCCCGGCTCCCGAGGTCCGGCCGGGCTGGAGCACCGTCCAGGTCCGGGCCGCCTCCCTCAACCATCACGATCTCTGGTCGCTTCGAGGCGTCGGCCTCCCGGAGGACCGGCTGCCGATGATCCTCGGCTGTGACGCCGCCGGGATCGACGAGGACGGCAACGAGGTCGTCCTGCACTCCGTGATCGGGCAGACCGGGCACGGGGTAGGGCCCAAGGAACCCCGGTCCATCCTCACCGAGCGCTACCAGGGCACCTTCGCCGAGCAGGTCGCCGTGCCGACCTGGAACATCCTGCCCAAGCCCAAGGAGCTCTCCTTCGAGGAGGCCGCCTGTCTGCCCACGGCCTGGCTGACGGCGTACCGGATGCTGTTCACCAACGCGGGGGTGCGCCCCGGTGACTCCGTGCTCGTCCAGGGCGCCGGCGGCGGTGTCGCCACCGCGGCGATCGTCCTCGGCAGGGCCGCCGGGCTGCGGGTCTTCGCCACCAGCAGGGACGAGGCCAAGCGGAAGCGGGCGCTGGAACTCGGCGCCGTCGAGGCGGTGGAGCCCGGTGCGCGGCTGCCGCAGCGGGTGGACGCCGTCATCGAGACCGTCGGCGCGGCCACCTGGTCCCACTCGGTGAAGTCGCTGCGGCCCGGCGGCACGCTCGTCATCTCCGGCGCCACCAGCGGTGACCGGCCCTCGCACGCCGAGCTCACCCGGATCTTCTTCCTGGAGCTGAAGATCGTCGGCTCCACCATGGGCACCAAGGACGAGCTGGAGGATCTGCTCGCCTTCTGCGCCGCCACCGGTGTCCGCCCCGTCATCGACGAGGTGCTGCCGCTCGACCGGGCTCGCGAGGGCTTCGAACGGCTCGCGTCCGGCGACCACTTCGGAAAGATCGTGCTCACCCACGGCTGACGGCTTCTCCGCAGGCCTCTCCGCCTGCGTCTCTGTCTGCTTCTCTTGTCTGCTTCAAGGCGGGCCCGGGGATCCGGGCCCGCCTTTTGCATGCCGTTCTTGTCAACTGTGGTTGACGGAGCTCTCGCGTCAACGTAAGTTGACATCATGACCGAAGCAACGGATCTCGCCGAGCGGGCCGGCGACCGCGATCCACGGGTCGGCCTGCGTGCCGTCGCCGCACTGCGCCGACTGCTGGAGCAGCTGGAGGCGGTGCAGGTGCGCAGTGCGCGCAATCAGGGCTGGTCCTGGCAGGAGATCGCCGCGGAACTCGGGGTCAGCAGACAGGCCGTGCACAAGAAATACGGGAGGCAGTGATGTTCGAGCGGTTCACGAAGGACGCCCGGGCCGTGGTGCAGGCGGCGGTGACGCATGCCGAGCGGGCGGGGGCGGAGCGGGTCGAAGAGGGGCATGTGCTGCTCGCGCTGCTCGACCGTGAGGGCAGCCGAGGCTCGTTCGCGCTGGCCTCGCTCGGGCTGCCGCCGGGCCGACGCGAGGGCGTCGTACGGGATCTGGGCGAGGTCCGCCGCCGGGGCGGTCTCTCCCGCGCCGACGCGGACGCCCTCTCGGGGCTGGGCATCGACGTCACGGAGATCGTCTCGCGGGTCGAGGAGACGCACGGGGAGGGGGCACTGGCCGCCGACGGCGGCGCAGTTCCCGGCGGACGCTTCCTGAATCGACGGCCCTTCGACCGCGGGGCCAAGGACCTGCTCACCGACACGCTGCGCATCGCCGTGGGCCGCCGCGAACGGTCCATCGGCGACGAGCACCTCCTGCTCGCCCTGACCGCCCGCCGCGGCGCCCCGTCGGAGATCCTCGCCGACCACGGCGTCACCTACAGCTCCGTCACACGAGTACTGGACCGCACCCCCCGCCCCCACCCACCCCAGCCCGCCCCCAAGACCGACTGAGCCCCCGGGCCTCTGGCCCCGGGCCTGGCTCCCGGGCCTCTGGCTCCCGGGCCTCTGGCTCCCGGGCCTTGGGCTCCGCGCCCCTGGTTCCCGGCCCTCTGGCCCCTGGTTCCCGGCCCTCGGTCCCCGGTCCTCGCACCCCGGTCCCCGACCCGCCGCAGCCCCCCCAAGACCGATTGAGCGCCGGGCCCTGGCCCCGCCGGGCCCTGGCCCCGCCGGGCTCCGCGCCCCTGGGCCCCGCGCCCCGCGCTTCCGGTCCCCGTGCCTCCGGTCCCCGCGCCCCGGGTCTCGCGCCGCGGGCCCCGGTCCCCGGGGCCAGGAGGCCAGGGGGCCAGGAGGCCAGGGGGCCAGGAGGCCAGGAGGCCGGGAAGTGCGGGGCCCGGAGGTCCGGAGGCACGGAGGCACGGAGGCCTGGGGGCCTGGAGGTCCGAGGCCCGGGGTCTGGAGGGGTGGAGGGCTGAGGGGGCGGTGGTCGGTGGGCTGTTGGGGAGCTGGGCCTGAGGGGGCTGGGAAGCTGGGCCTGAGGGGGGTTGGGGAGCTGAGGGTGGGGCTGGGGGGTCAGTGGTTTGGGGCTCGGAGTAGCGCTCCGATGTGGGCTGCCGCCGTCGACAGATGGCGGCGGGCTTCGCGGAGCTGCTCGCCGGTGACGCCCTGGTCGCGGGCCGCGTCGCGGATGTCGTCCCGGAAGCGGTCGAGGAGGCGGTCCAGATCGCGGGCCGGGTCGCCGCTGGAGTCCTCATGGGCCCAGGCCGGTTCGTAGTCGGCGGGGAAGTCCTCCGGAGTGTGCGAGTACTCCGGCTGCTCGGTCGCCGGGCCTGCGGTCGCCGTGTTCGCTGTCTTCGCCGTGTTCGTCGTCGTGCCCGTGCGGCCGAAGGCGAAGTCCTTGCCGAACTCGCCGAACTCCTTGGCCAGTTCGGTCAGGCCCTCGCGGACGCCCGTCGGCCAGTCGCCCCGTGCGAAGTGGTCCTGGACCTGTTCCTGGACCCGGCGCGCGATGCGCTGCACCTCTTCCTGGGCCTGGGACCGGGCCTGCTCCTGCGCCTCCTTGGCCTGGCGGCGGGCCCGCTGGGCCTCCTCGCGGGCGCGGCGGCTCTCGTCCTTGGCCCGGCGCGCCTGCTCCTTCCACTCCTGCTTGACGCGACGCATCTCCTCCTTGGCGGCGTGCCACGCCTCCTTGTCGCCGTACTCCCCGAAGTCCCCGTACCCCCCGGGCCCGCCGGGCTGGGTGTGCTTGCCGTGCGCCGCTGCGCCCGGACGAGTGCCCTGGCGGGCCTCCGAGGCCGCCGCCCGCATCTCGCGCCGCAGATCGCCGGCCGCGCCGCGCACGTCGGCCCGGATCTCCGCGGCCAGTTCGGCGACGGACTCGCGGATCTCCAGCTCCAGGTCGGCCAGCTCGCCGCTGCGGTCCGCCAGCTCGGCCCGGCCCGCGTCGGTGATGGCGTACACCTTGCGTCCGCCCTCGGTGGTGTGGGTGACCAGGCCCTCGGCCTCCAGCTTGGCCAGGCGGGGGTACACCGTGCCTGCCGACGGCGCGTAGAGCCCCTGGAAGCGCTCTTCGAGGAGGCGGATCACCTCGTAACCGTGGCGCGGCGCTTCGTCCAGGAGCTTCAGCAGATACAGACGGAGACGGCCGTGGGCGAAGACGGGAGGCATGTCAGAGCACCTTCTTTTCGGTCGTGCTGTCGGCCGGGCCGCCGGAGGAGCTCTCGCCGCCCGGGCCGGAAAACGCATTGTCCCCCTCGTCGTCCGCCGGAGGCCTCCGGAGCAGGGCGATCGAGCCGGAGACCGTCGTCGCCCTGAGCTTGCCGTTGCCGGCGCCCAGGCGGCCGGTGATGCGCTTGGCGCCCCACTGGCCGCTGACCCGGAGGTCCTCGAAGGCGTTGGAGACCGAGCCGCTCGCGGTGTTCGCCTCCACCTGTGCGTCCGCCGGGTGGGGCAGCCGGATGGCGATCTCGCCGGAGACGCTGGTCAGGTCGATGTGAGTGGGCCGGCTCGTCGGGTCGAGGTCGACGATCATCGACCCGCTCACCGAGTCGGCCTTCACGGAGGAGCCCGCCTCGACCACGGTCAGGTCGCCCGAGACGGAGTTGAAGCGCAGGTCACCGGTGAGGGCCTGGGCCTCCACGCTGCCCGAGACGGTGTCCGCGCGGACCGGGCCGGCGAGTCCCACCAGAGTCGTGTCCCCGTTGACCCCCTTCACCTCGGCGGGGCCGTCGATGCCGGAGACCACCGCCCTCGCGCTCACCACACCCACCTCCACGCGGGTGCCGGCCGGCACGGCGAGCGAGACGACGGCGCGGCGCCGCCAGCCCTTGCGGTCGAGCCACTTGAGGAAGCCCTTCCAGGGCAGGTCCTCGTACGCCACCGTCAAAGTGCCCTCGCGATGGCTCACCACCAGGGGCGGTCCCTCGATCCGGGAGACCTCCAGGCGGGCGGGGCCCTCCTCGGTGCCCACCACGTTCACGGTGCCGTCGACGATGCGTACGTGTAGTTCGCTCACGGGCTCGTCGAAGGAAAGCTTCCTCGGCTCGGCGACGGACCATTCGGACATGGTGCGGACCTCCTCCACGACAACGACACGACGCGCCATATCGCGTCTCACGTAAAACACGATATATCGCGGACGGGGAAAGTCAAGACACTCGATCCGGTGACCGGGCATGCCGAAGGGGCGCCCCGCAGGACGCCCCTTGTGCGGAAACCGGTGGAGCCGACGAGGAGCCGGACGGCCGTCGCGGCCCGGTCCGCCGCCCTATTCGTCGTCCTCGTCGTCGTCCAGCCGGGCCAGCCATGTCGCCAGGCGCTCCACCGGCACCTCGAAGTCCGGATTCAGGTCGACGAACGTCCGCAGCTGCTCGGCGAGCCACTCGAAGGTGACCTCCTCCTCGCCGCGCCGCTTCTCGAGTTCCTCGATTCCGCGATCGGTGAAGTACATGGATCGTGCTCCGTGGGTCGGTCGTAGGGATAGGCATCCCCCCACGGGGGAAGGACCCTTGTTCCTGCGAGGGAGGGGACAGAAAAAGGATAGGCGCTGGGGGACCGGGAAAAACGGGGGAGTGTCGTGAGCGGCGGGGGAGTGGCATGACGGGTGAGGAAGTGACGCGGGTAGCGCGCATCGCGCTGCCGGACGGGACGCCCGTGTGGGCGAGGATCTCGGGGGCCGGGGAGCTGTCCGCTCCGCCCGGTCGGCTGTCGTACAGCGACACCGGGTTCGCCGAGCGGGTGGAGGCGAGCGTGGAGAGCCTGCACGCGCTCGTCACGGGGGTCGCACGGTCGCTGGCGGAACCGCTGCGCGCGGTGCGGCCCGACGAGGTGAGCGTCGAGTTCGGCATCGAGCTGACCGCCAAGGCGGGGAAGGTCGTGGGCCTGCTCGCCGACGGCGAGGCCAAGGCCGGCATCACGGTCACCCTCACCTGGAACAGCGGACCGCCGGACCTCGACGCGCCGCCACCGGACGACGATCCTCGGTCCTCGGTCGCGGATCCACGCGCGCGTGACGGCTCATCGTCGGGCACGGGTGGGGCCCCGCGCGCGGGCGCGTCCCCCGGCGCGCCGATGCACGGGGGCGGCGACGGCACCGTCGGCGGGGGCGGGGCATGACCGGCGGGCACGCCCCGGGCGCATCGAACGCGTTCGATGCGGCCCGCCGTGCACTGCGTGGACTCGTCGTGGCGGCGACCGTGCGCATTCATCGCCCGGTGGTCGGGTATGCCCTGGAGGAGCCCGGCACGTTCCTCGGGAGCGGCTTCTTCATCGCCCCGAACTGGGTTCTGACCTGCGCACATGTGGCCTGCGGCGGGGAGGGGGGCGAGGTCGCGGTGGTGTATGAGACGGCACCCGGCAGGGGCACGTCGACCGCGCCCGGCCGGGTGGTGGCGACGCTCCCCGACCGTGCCGAGCGGACCGACCACACCGGGCGGGACGGGCGGGCCGGGCGGACCCTGCCGGCCGGCAACTGGCCGGCCCCGGACCTCGCCCTGGTCCAGCTGACCGAGCCCGTCGACGACCACGAGTGCGTGTATGTCTCCGAGCGCCCGGCCGCCTACTACGGCGAGGGCCGGGTGCTGTACGCCGGCTGGACCGAGAACGAGGGCCGCTTACAGGTCCTCGACGGGACGCTCACCGTGCAGGGCACCATCGGCGGCTGGTCGTCGGACGTGCAGATGCGGCTCGGCGACAACGACCTGCCGTACGGCGTCTCGGGCGGCCCGGTGATCGACCCCGTGCGCGGCGAGGTGATCGGCGTCCTGAAGGCCCGCTCGGACCACCGGCCCGGGGGCACGTCCACCGGGATCGAGCAGTTGCGCACCCTGCGGGTTACGGCGGAGGCCGTGCCGGCCGAGCACAGCGACCTGTACCAGGCGGTCTTCCACGCGCACGACCGCTACCACCGCGACCGTCAGCGCCACCCGGCCTCCCGGCGCCAGACGTGGACCGACGTGCAGGGCCGGCTCGGCGCGCGGCCCGGCCGCACCCTCAGCCCGGACGAGCGGATCCAGTTGCTGGGCCGGCTCGCCGAACTCCCGCCGCCGCAGAGCACCCGCGGCCTGCTGGACATCCTCGACTCCCTCCCCGACTTCCAGGCCCCCACCCCGCTGCCCGCGCCGCGCGGCTGGCGCGACGGCCTCGGGGCGCTGTACGAGAGCGCGAGTGACGACGGCGCGCTGGAGCTCGTGCTCGACTACGCGATGCGGGCCATGTCCGCTCCCCGCCCGTTCGTCGTGCCCAGCACCCCGGACGCGGAGAAGGCGCTGTGGGTGTGGGTGTGGCAGGCCGCGCAGCGGCTCAGCGCCCGCTACCGGTCGGGCCTCGCCGAGCAGCGGATCGAGCGGCTGCGCCGCCGGGACGAGGCCGAGCGCGGAGCGGCCGGCCGGCCGGGGCACGACGCCCCCGACACGATCTCCGGTGAGCCGGGCGGTTCCGGCGGCCGGCGGGGGCATCACCGGCGGGCCGACGCACACGCGCGTGCCCGTGCCGTCGGCAGCATGGGCCGGCCCTCCGCCCTGCTCGAACTGGTGCGGCGCGGCTGGGAGCCGGACCGCTGCGACTGGTCGGTCTCGGTGTCCGTGCCCGGCGGCGCCGTGGTCCGGCTGCACGAGGCCGAGCGCACGCCGCTGGCCGACCTGCCCGCGCACCTCGCCGGCCCGCTCGCGGAGGCGTTCCGGCACTGCGACGAGCCCGGCAGGCCCGCGCTCCTGCAGGTGGCGCTGCCGCACGCGCTGCTCGGCCTGGAGGTGGACACCTGGCAACTGCCCCCCGACGAGGAGCCGTTGGGCGCCCAGCGGCCGGTCGTCGTGCGCTGCGCCGACCGCGACCGGCTGCCCGAGGAGGCGTACGGCGAGAACGAAGGCGACGGCGAGGGTCACGCCGAAGGCGACGCCGAACCCGAGGAGGGTGACGACGAGGACGACGTCGACGAGGAGCGCCGGGCCCGCTGGCGCTGGCTGCACGCGCACCGGGCGAAGGCCGAAGTCCTGGACTGCGACGAGGGGTTGCGCAAACCCGTGCCGACCGTGGAGCAGTTGCGCGCCCTGGCGCACGGCACCGTCCCGGTGCTCTGCCGGTACGGCGACCTCCGGTACGAGGACGACGCGGAGGCGCTCGCCCGGATCGTGCTCGGCGGGTACGGCGTGGCCCTGTGGCGCAGGCGGCACGGCCGGCCCGACGCGGTCTGCGGGGAGTTCCACCGCGGCACGATCGACGAGATCGCCGAACCGCCCAGCGTGCAGCACCTCCCCGAGGTCGTGCACGAGCTGCGGATGCGGCTGCGCGCGGGCCGCACGGAGTCCTTCTGGGCGGACGGCGTCGCCCTGCTGTACGACGACCCCCACCAGCCGCTCCCGGGAACCGGCGACCTGCTGGAGGCCCCTTGAGCACACCCGCCCGCGGGCCGGTCGGCCCCTTACCAGTCACCCTCAGGATGGATAACGTGATGCACGTTCGGACGGCCGCGGCGGTGGACGAGTGACGAGGACCGGATCATGACCGAATCCAGTGAGTGGCTCATCTACCGAGGCGCCGGCGAACCCCACGACGGCCTGGAGCGGCTGCCCGACCCGCCCCCCTGGCGGGACTTCACCAGCCGCGACGCGGCCGGCTCCGGCGACGGCTCCGAGGACCGCAGGCTCGGCGCGCACCGGCACCTGGCGGAACTGCACCGGCCGGGCGCCGAGGAGCTGGAGATGATCAACGCGGCGCTCTATCTGCGCCGCCCCCTGCTCGTCACGGGCAGCCCCGGCGCGGGCAAGAGCACGCTCGCGCACTCGGTGGCGTACGAACTCGGCCTGGGCAACGTGCTGCGCTGGTCCATCGTCAGCCGCTCCGCGCTCCAGGACGGGCTCTACCACTACGACGCGATCGCCAGACTGCAGGACGTACAGATCGCCGCACAGGGCGGGTTCGGTTCGGCGGCGGGTACGCCGGGCGCGGTCGAGAGCATCGGCAGCTACATCCGGCTGGGCCCGCTCGGCACCGCGCTGCTGCCCTCCGACACCCCGCGCGTGCTGCTCATCGACGAACTGGACAAGAGCGACATAGATCTGCCCAACGACCTGCTGAACGTCCTGGAGGAGGGCGAGTTCGCGATCCCCGAGCTGGAACGCATCGCCGACCGGCTGCCGGACGGCGAGGCGGAGGTGCTGACCGCCGACGGGGTGAAGGTCCGGGTGCGCGACGGCCGGGTACGCTGCCGTGCCTTCCCGTTCGTGGTGCTCACCAGCAACGGCGAGCGGGACTTCCCGGCCCCGCTGATGCGCCGCTGCATCCACCTGGAGCTGGGGCGCCCCGACCACAACCGGCTCGCCACCTTCGTCCGTGCGCATCTCGGTGACGAGGCGGCCCGCGCAGGGGACGATCTGATCACCCGGTTCCTGGAGCGCTCACGCAGTGAACTCCTCGCGGCGGACCAGCTGTTGAACGCGATATACCTCACCGACGCGGCCGCGCCGCCCAGCCGTGACCGCCTGGCCGACCAGCTCATCCAGCGACTCGACCGCCCGAGGTGAGGGCCTGATGCCCGACGCTGCGGCCCGCCACGGCCCCGTCCCGCCCGACGGGAACCGTCCCGACGCCCCCGCCCCCACGGCGCACGGCGGTGATCCGCTCGCCGAACTCGTCACGCGGCTGCGTGAGATCGGGCTCGATCCCGACGTGCGGCAGCTGTGCGACGCGCTGTGGCTGGCGCGCTGGACCCGGCCCGTTCAGACCCCCGACCAGGAGGACCCGCCCGGAACCGGCGGGCGGCCCACACCCCGACCCGACGGCGGACACGGCCGGGATCGGGACGGACGGACGCACGAGGACCGTCCCGAGCGTCCGGAGCGGCCCGCGCAGGACGTGGGGGCCGACGGCCGGGTGAGCCTGTACCCGGTGCCGCAGGACGGCGTGCCGCGCGCCCGTGGCACGGGCCGGGCCGCCGCGCTGCCGGTCGGCGTACCCGCCGCCCCCGCACTGCCCTCCCCGCTCGAACTCCAGCGCGCATTACGGCGGTTGCAGCGCTACCGGAGCCCCGCGCCGCCGCTGCGCACGGAGCTGGACGAGACGGCGACGGCCGAGCGCAGCGCGCAGGCGGGCGGCCTGATCCTGCCCGTCCACCGCGCCGTCACCCGGGCCGACGCCCGGCTGCAACTGGTCCTGGACGCCTCGTCGTCGATGCGCGTGTGGGACCGGCTCTTCGTCGAACTGCAGCAGGTCTTCGGCCAGTTGGGAGCCTTCTCCGACATCCAGGTCAGCTACCTGCACCAGGGCCCCGACGGCGAGCCGGCCGTCAGCCGCAGCGCCGACGCCTACGCGGCGCCGCTGCACTCCACGGACCGGCTCAGCGATCCCACCGGCCGCCGCATCGTCCTGGTCGTCAGCGACTGCGCGGGCCCTCTGTGGCACAGCGGCCACGCGCACCGGCTGCTGCACCACCTCTCCCGGCAGGGCCCCGTCGCCGTGCTCCAGCCGCTGCCGCAGCGCCTGTGGCACCGCACCCGACTCCCCGTGGTATTCGGTGAGTTGAGCCGCGGCGAGACGCTCGGCGGTGCCGCCGCCCTGCGGGTGCGGACCCCGGCCGGCGTCCCCCCGGAGGCCCGGCGGGGAGCGCTGCCCGTGCCGGTGCTGCCGCCCGAGCCGGTGGCCCTGGGCGCCTGGGCCAGGCTGCTGTCCGGGGCCGGCGCCGGGCCCGTGCCGGGCGCCGTGGGCTGGGTGCGCGCGGACCAGCCGCCTGCCCCGCCCGCCCGCGCGGACCGGCGTCGCACGCCGTTCGAGCGGGTCAGCCGGTTCAGCTCCAGTGCCTCCTCGGCCGCCGGCCGCCTCGCCGTCTACCTGGCCGCCGCACCCCTGTGCCTGCCCGTGATGCAGCTCGTGCAGCGCACCATGCTGCCCGACTCGGGACCCTCCGAACTCGCCGAGGTGCTGGTCGGCGGGCTCGTCACCCGCGCCTCGGAGGAGTACTCGCGCGACGGCGCCCAGTGGTACCACATCGAGCCGGACGTCCGTGACGCCCTGCTGTCCCGGCTCGGCCGCGACGAGGCCATGCTGGTGCTCAAGCACTGCTCGGAGTACATCGAGCAGCGCTTCGGCAAGGGCGGCCCCAACTTCCCGGCCCTCGCCCTGGCCCAGCTCGGCGACGCCGGCGCGGGCCGCCCGTACGCGCCCACCGCCCGCCCCGCGGACAACGGAGACAACGGCGGCCACGGCGACGACGCCTCCGTGCCACAGCCGTTCGCCGAGGTCGCGGCCCGCGTCCTGCGCCGGTTCATGCCACTGCCCGAGCAGTTCGCGACGTACGACGGGCAGACGGGACCCGGACAGGCCGCGGACCGGCCGACGCACCAGGCGGTCCGCCGGGCCCGTGGGCTGATCGAGCGCTTCGACAGCGAGGGCATGATCCAGGACGTCATCGACGCCGTGCAGTTGCTGCGCGGCGCCACCGAACACGAGCGGCCGGTCGGCGCGGACCCCGAACTGTGGGCCGAGTACGCGCACTGCACGCTGCGCCTGTGGGAGGTGCAGGGCGGCGACGACCTGCTCCAGGAGGCCGAGGCGGCCGCGGAACGGGCGGCCGCCCACCCGCGCCGGCTGCACGAACGGGCGGTCCTGGCCCGGGTGCTGCACGCCGCCGCGACCGACCGCAGGCGACGCGGCGACCGGACCGCAGCCCTCGACCTGCTGCGTCGCGCCGACCGCGAGTACGCCGTCGCCTGCGCGGCCCCCGACCTCGACGAGAACGAGGCGCTGAAACTCACCCTGCAGCGGGTCCGCGCCCTGGAGGCGCAGTGGCGGCTCGGCGGGGACAGCGCCCTGCTCCAGGGCGCCGTCGGCATGCTGGAGGCCTTCGCCGACGTCTGGCCCGACCGGCGGCTGCGCCCGCCCGAACTCCCCCTGGAGCACGGCCGTATCCTGCTGCGCCTCTCCGGCGCCACCGTCGACCCCGTCCAGGCCCGCCTCTACGCCGAGCAGGGCGCCCAGTCGCTGCGCAACGCCCTGGACACCGCCGTAGAGCCGTACACCGCCGAGTCGGCCCGCGCGCGGGTACGCATCCTCCTCGACCTGGTCGACGCGCTGCTCCAGGCGGGCGGCCCGCTGGACGACGCCCAGGACCGGGTCGACGAGGCCCTCGCCCTGGTGCGTGAACAGGGCCAGCGGGCGGCGTTGCTGGTGCGGGCCGGCCGGATCGCCGTGGCCCGCTACGCCGAGTCGGGCGAACCGGCGGACCTGGAGACGGCCGCGGAGCGCTTCGCGCTGGCCTCCCAGCGCATGTCCCGCGACGCGCCCGCGCACGCCGACGTCCTCGCCGAGTGGGGCGAGGTGCTGCTGCGGCTGGCCGGACTCCCGTACGCGCGCGCCCAGAGCATGCTGTCCCCGGCGATCCGCGTCCTGCGGGACTGTCGGATGGAGACCCCGGCGGGCAGCCGCCAGGTCGCCCACCGCCTGCTGCTGCTCGGCCGCGCGCTGATGCTGCGCTACCGGGCCCGCGGGGACCGCGTCGACCTGCGCGAGGCCGAGCACCTGTTGGGGCTCGCGGCGGCGGAGGCGGACGATCCGCTGCTGGCCGCCCGCTGTCGCCTCGACCTCGGCCAGGTCCAGTTCGAGGCCTACCGCAGCCTGCGCCGCCCGGCCCGCCTCGACCTCGCCGTCGACGCGTTCCGGGACGCGGCGGAGGCGGCCCGGGAGGCGGAGGGCACGGCCGAGACCGAGCACCGCCGGCAGGAAGCCGTCCAGACGGGTGCGCAGGCACACCACTGGCGGGGTATGTCCTATGAGGCGGCCGCACGCCCACGCGCCGCCCGGGAGGCCTATCGCGCCGCCCGCGCGGAGTGGTCGCGGCTGCCCGACGACCACCTGGGCACGGGCGAGCCGACGGCGGAGCAGACGGCGCAGCGGCTGGCCGAACTGGGGTGAACGCGGCATCGGGGCGAGCGAGCGAGAGGGGAACGCGATGGACGGACACATCGAGCCAGCGGGGGGTCTGCCGGACCTGCCGGATCTGACGGCCCTGCCGGAGTTACCAGATCTGCCGGAGCTACCGGATCTGACGGAGCTGAGTTTGGCCGAGTTGGGGACGATCCAACACCCGCTGCTCCAGCAGGTGTTGACGGATCTGCGGGAGCGGGCCAGGCGGCCGAGCGAGATGCTCTGGGGATGGAACAGCTCGTTCTGAAGCGCTGACCCAGCACCGTCACGGCCCTGCGCGCCACGTCGGTTTCGGTCGTGTCGTCCACCGAATCGGACAGCGTTGCGCGGTCCGAGTTTGGGGTGTCCCCGGGGACGGGAAGCGGTTTCGTACGGGCAGGGTGGTGGCGCGGGACAGGGGGGTGCTGATGTGTCCGAAAAGCACGTGCCCTTCCGGCAGTTCATCGTCAAGGTCCACGGCCGCTGCAACCTCGCCTGCCGGTACTGCTACCTCTACGAGGGCCCCGACGACACCTGGCGCGACCGCCCCGCCGCCGCGTCCTGGAAGGTCCTGGACCGCACCGCCGCCCGCATCGCCGAGCACGCGCACACCCACGGCCTGGCCGCCCTCTCGCTGATCCTGCACGGCGGCGAGCCGCTGCTCGCGGGAGCGGACACGCTCGGCCGGTTCACCGCCCTGGTCCACGACCGCGCCCCGGCCGGCTGCACGGTCCGCGCCGTCGTCCAGACCAACGCCACCCTGCTCACCGAGAAACGCGTGGCGACCCTGGCCCGGCACCGCGTCGGCGTGGGCATAAGCCTCGACGGAGGTCTTCCCGCCCACAACGCACGGCGCGTCGACCACGCGGGCCGCCCGTCCTGGCCCGCCGCCGCACGCGGAGCCCGCCTTGTCGCCGACCGCTTCCCGCAGTCGTACGCCGGGATCCTGGCTGTCGTCGACGTCACGCAGGACCCGGTGGAGACGTACGAGTCCCTGCTCGCCATGCGGCCACCGGCCCTGGACCTGCTGCTGCCGCACGGGAACTGGTCGGCTCCACCGCCGCACTGGGACAGCACGGCGACCGTGTACGGCGACTGGCTGTGCACCGTCTTCGACCGCTGGTGGGAGGCCGGGCGGCGGGAGACCCGGGTACGGCTCTTCGAGGAGTGCGTCGCGCTGCTGCTCGGACTGCCGGCGATCTCGGAGGCGCTCGGGCTGGAGCCCTTCGACGCCGTGGTCGTGGAGACGGACGGATCGATCGAGCAGACGGACGCCCTGAAGTCGGCCTACGAGGGCGCGGCCCGCACCGGCCTGGACGTCTTCCGGCACACCTTCGACGACGCGCTGCGGCATCCGGGCGTGGCCGCCCGGCAGGCGGGCGCGGCGGCGCTCGCCGGGCAGTGCCGCGCCTGCCCGCTGCTCTCGGTCTGCGGAGCGGGCCACTACGCCCACCGGTACCGGGCGGGCCACGGCTTCCGCCACCCTTCGGTGTACTGCGCCGACCTCCAGCGGTTCATCCGACATGTGGCCGCCCGGCTCGCGGGGGTCGTCGCCACCGCCGTCCCGCCCTCACCCGAAAGGGGCGCGTCGTGATCCTTCCGGAGATCCCGGACCAGGCCCTCACCGAACTCGGCCGGTCCGAGGGCAGCCCCGGCACCCTCGCGTTCCTCGCCCGGGACCAGGCCGCCCGACGGCTGCTTGTGCTGCGCGCCGTGCTCGACGCCGCCGAGGCGGCGGATCCGGCCGTCTGCTCCGCCGCGCAGAGGTCGCGCCTGCGAGACGACTGGGCGCTGCTCACCGAGGCGGACCGCACCGCACCCACCGGCCGGCGGGCTCCCCAGAACTCCGACCGCCCGGCGGCCTCCTTCGCCCGCGCCCGGCTGCTGTATCCGCTCACCGGACCGTGGGCGCTCAGCTGTCTGCGCGGCCTGGACCCGGCGCAGCGGCCTCCCACCCCGCACAGCGCGCGCGAACTGCGCCGCGCCCTCGCCCACTTCAGCGCCCTCGCCGCCGCGGCCGCCGCACGCGCCCAGATCCCCTTCGCCGTCGAACTGACCGCCCACGACGGAGTGCTCAACCTTCCCTCCCTCGGGTCCCTGCACACGGCCACCGCCGGCGACGTCACGGTCGAAGTGACGTACGACCAAGGCAGAGTGACGCTTCGTCAGACCGATGCCGCGGACGTGGTCGTGTTCCTGGAGCGCGAGTTCGGCGCCTGGTCCGGTGCGCTCGCGTGGACACCCGCGTACGCGCTGCCCGGGCTGGTGCCCGAGGCCGCGCCCATGCCCCTGGACGACCTCGACCCGTACCGCACGGCACGCGGCGACCCCCGCCACCGCGCGCTGAGCGCGCCGACGACACTCGACGACCCGGAGCGCAAACGGTGGCTCCAGGCCTGGTCGGGCACGGCCGCCGCACTGCGCTCGGGCGGCGCGCACCGGCCCGCGGAGGCGCTGGCGCTGCTGCGCTGCCTGGTCCCCCTGGAGATGCCGCCGGACGCGGAAGGCCACGGCGGCTGCAGCGCGACCCGGCGCGACGCGTTCGGCGCGCTGCTGTGCAGCACCCAGTCCTCGCCGGTGGCCTTCGCCGGGACCCTCGTCCATGAACTCCAGCACGCGAAACTGGCGGCGCTCAGTGATCTGACGACCCTGCATCAGGCAGGCCCGGACGCCCGGTACTTCGCGCCCTGGCGCCCCGACCCGCGCCCGTTCGACGGCCTGCTGCAGGGCGCCTACGCGCATCTGGGGCTCGCGGACTTCTTCCAGCGTCGCGCGCTCACCGTGGACCGCGCGCACCGGGAGTCCGCCTGGGCCCAGCACGCCCGCTACCGCGCCCAGGTCGGCGCGGCCCTGCCCGCGCTGGTCGGCTCACCGCATCTCACCGCCCGGGGACGGCGCTTCGTCGACGCCATGGCCGCCGCCTACGAGGACATGGCCGAGCATCCCGCGCCCCGCGGCCACACCGCCCGCGCCCAGGCATATCTGAAGGCCGCGCGCACCTTGTGGACACGGCGTCAGACCTCGTCCGCGCCACGGCCGAATGAGTGAAGATACCCGCGTCGGGCCGCCCACTGCGGAAAGATCGTCGCGCCGAGGTGTCGTTCGCGGGCCCGCCACACTTACCAGCGAGGCGCTGAGGTTCTAGGATTTTTGTGGACTACGCGCTGGAGGCCGCTGCATGTCTGGAGCTCGTACGCCGGTCGGTACGACCGTGGGGGAGGCGGCGAAACAGACCGTCACGATCAGCTTCGCCGGGTTCAACCGCGCCTGGGCCGCCTGGATCGGGGACCGGCTGGAGCGCCGGGGACTACGCGTCGTGTTCCAGCGCTGGGACTCCCCGGCGGAGATCCCGCTCGCGGACCTGCTGCGCCATCTGAAACTGGCCGAGGGCCGCATCCTCGTCGTCGTCAGCGAGTGGTACTTCCAACTCGGGCCGCGCACCCGCGAGGAGTGGAACGAGGCACTGGGCGAGGTCGTGGCCCCCGACCCGGCCCGCTTCGCGGCCGTCTCCGTCACCACCGCGGCCGTGCCCTCGGCCGCGGCCGTCCTCGCCCCCGTCGAACTGATCAACGTGGGCGCCGACGAGGCCGAACGGCGCCTGCTGGACCGGCTCGGCCTGCTCCCCGGCCCGCTCCCGGAGCCCGGTGAGACCGAGCGCCGCGCGCCCCGCTTCCCCGCGTCCATGCCCGAGGTGTGGGGCGGCGTCCCGCGCCGCAACACCCGCTTCACCGGCCGTGAGGCGATCCTCAACGACGCCTACCACCAGTTGCAGGGCGCGGCCCCGGGCGCGGGCGTAATGACCCTCCACGGCATGTCGGGGGTGGGCAAGACCCAGCTCGCCGCCGAGTACGTCTACCGCTTCGGCTCCGAGTACGACGTCGTGTGGTGGGTCAACGCCGAGAAACGGGTCACCTACCGACGCCTGCTGGCCGAACTCGCCCCCAAGCTGGGCCTGCGCACGGGGCAGGAGTACGGCGAACGGCTGCGCGCGGTCCGCGACTCGCTGCGCCGGGGCGACCCCTTCGCCCGCTGGCTGCTCATCCTGGACGGCGCCGACGAACCGGACCAGATCTGGGACCTGGTGCCCACCGGCCCCGGCCACGTGATCATCACTTCGCGCAACCCGGAGTGGAGCGAGCACAACAGCATGCTGCTGGAGGTGCCGGTGTACGAGCGCTATGAATCGGTGGCGTTCATCCGCCGCCGCGCGCCCCGGCTCAGCGAGCCGGAGGCCGACCAGCTGGCGGACGCCCTGGAGGACCTGCCGCTGCTGCTGGACCAGACGGCGGGCTGGCTCAACGACTCGGACCTGTCGGTGCAGGAGTACATCGGCCTGCTGGAAGGCGGCATCGACCAGGACGTCGTGAAGGTCTCGGCGGACTTCCCGCTCGCCTTCCAGACGGCGTGGTCGATACTGCTGAACAAACTCCGCGAGACCGTCCCCGAGTCCGTCGACCTTCTGCGGCTGTGCACCTTCTTCGCGCCCGGCTTCATCCCCGTACGCCTGCTCAAGGAGATGCCGAGCGGCGACCTGCCCGAACAGATCGCCGGACTGCTCAACGACCCGCTGCTGTGGAACAAGGCGATCAGCCAGCTCCGCCAGTACTCCGTGGTGCGCCTGGAGTCCCACGAGAACCTCGGTGACGAGGCCGCCTCCTCCGGTGAGTCCCTCTACCTGCACCGCATGGTCCACCAGATCGTCCAGAAGGACATGCCGGACGCGGACCGCGCCGAGTTCATCGACGTCGTACGGCGGGCCCTGGCCGCGGCCGATCCGCGCAGGCCCACCGACACCCGCCTGTGGCCGCGGTACGCCGAGATCGTGCCGCACCTGAAGTACGCGGACGTCCTCAACAGCCGGGACCCCAACGTCCAGGGCCTGGTGCTGAACTGCCTGCGCTACATGTACTTCTCCGGTGAGTACACGGCCGGCACCAAGCTCGGCGAACGCGCCATCGAGGCCTGGCCCTCGGTGTTCGGCGAGAGCCACCCGCGGCTGTGGGAACTCACCTTCCACTACGTCAACGTGCTGCGCGCCGGCGGCGACTACGCGCGCACCGAGTCCCTCAACCGCGCGGCCGTCGAGCAACTGCGGGAGGAACGGGGCCCGCAGGACCTGGAGCATCTGCGCTTCGCGAGCGGCCTGGCGGCCGACCTGCGCGGCCTGGGCCGCTACGACGAGGCGCTGGAACTGTCCCAGTGGGTGCTGGTCGCCTACCGCGAACTGCTCGGCGAACAGGACTCGCGCAGCCTCAACTCGCTGAACAACCTGGCCGTCTCGCTCCGGCTGCTCGGCCGCTACCCGGAGGCCCTGGACATCGACCGGCAGGTCATGGAGGCGCGGCGGCTGGTGCTGAAGGGGCGTCACCCATGGACGCTCGACTCGCAGATCTCCTACTCCATCGACCTGAGGCTGCTGGGCCGCTACACGGAGGCCGAGTCGATCCAGACGCAGAGCGTCCGGGACAACCGGATCGTGATGGGGGACAGCAACCCGCAGACGCTGAAGGCCGAGTACAACCTGGCCCTGTGCCAGTACCGCAACGGTGAGCGCGCGAAGGCCGGCGAACTCTTCAGCACCGTCCTGGAGAGCGGCGAACGGGTGATGGGCGAGACCCACCCGTGGACGCTGATGTTCGCCTGCGCCCAGAGCTGCTTCGCACGGGAGCACGGCGACATCGACCAGGCCCGGGAGCTCAGCGAGGCCGTCGTCGCGCGCTACGAGATGATGCTGGCCGACACCCATCCCTTCGTCGCCGGGGCCCGCGCCAACCAGGCGCTCATCCTGCGCAACGTGGGCGAGCGGGAACACGCCCACGTCCTCCTCGAACAGGCGCTGGCCGCCATGACCGACGCGGTCGGGGAGAGCCACCCCTGGGCCCTGGGGTGCGCCCTCAACGCCTCGGCCCTGCGCAACCTCGTCGGCGACACCGATGGCGCCGTCGCGCTCAGCAGGGACACGGTGGCGCGCGCCATCGAGCTGCTCGGGCGCACCCACCCGCTCACCCTGTCGGCGCGCATCGCGCACGCGGCCGACCTGCGCGGGCTTCGGGACCGTCGGAAGGCCGAGAAGGTCGAGCAGGAGGCGCTCTCGGACCTCGAGGCGACGCTCGGCAGGCAGCATGTCCACACCATCTCCGCCCGCTCCCGCAACCGGCCGTACTGGGACTTCGAACCCCAGACGACCTGACCCCGGACGACCTGACCCCGGACGACCTGACCCCAGCCGACTGACCTCGGACGACCTGACCCCACCCGACCTGCCCGACGCCCGGCAGAACGCCGAAGGGCCCGCCCCCGAAACCTCGGGAGCGGGCCCTTCGCCCGTCGTGCGGGTGAGGACTACGCCTCGAACACCTCACGGACCAGCTGCTCCTGCTCAGCCTGGTGACGCTTGGCCGAGCCCACGGCCGGCGACGAGCCGTGCGGGCGCGAGATGCGGCGCAGGCGCTCGCCGTGCGGCACGTCCGCGCCGACCGCGAGGTCCAGGTGGTCGATCAGGTTCAGGGCGATGAACGGCCAGGCGCCCTGGTTGGCCGGCTCCTCCTGGGTCCACAGGTACTTCTCGGCGTTCGGGTACTTGTTGACCTCCGCCTGGACCTCCGCGCCCGGCAGCGGGTACAGCCGCTCGATGCGGATGATCGCCGTGTCGGTGAGACCGCGCTTCTGACGCTCGGCGTCCAGGTCGTAGTAGACCTTGCCGGCGCAGAAGACGACCTTCTTCACGGCCGCCGGGTCGGTGACCGTGGTGTCGCCGATGACCGGGCGGAACTGGCCCGTGGTGAACTCCTCCGCCTTCGACGCGGCGGCCTTCAGCCGCAGCATCGACTTCGGGGTGAAGACGACCAGCGGCTTGTGGTGCGGGTTGTGCACCTGCCACCGCAGGAGGTGGAAGTAGTTCGACGGGAGCGTGGGCATCGCGACCGTCATGTTGTTCTGGGCGCAGAGCTGCAGGAACCGCTCCACGCGCGCGGACGAGTGGTCCGGGCCCTGGCCCTCGTAGCCGTGGGGGAGCAGGAGCGTGACGCCGGACGTCTGGCCCCACTTCTGCTCGGCCGCCGAGATGTACTCGTCGACCACCGTCTGCGCGCCGTTGACGAAGTCGCCGAACTGCGCCTCCCACATCACGAGCGCGTCGGGGCGGGCCAGCGAGTAGCCGTACTCGAAGCCCATGACCGCGTACTCGGACAGCAGGGAGTTGTAGACGTTGTAGCGGGCCTGGTCCTCGTTGAGGTACTGGAGCGGGGTGTGCTCCTCGCCCGTCTCACGGTCGATGAGGACCGCGTGGCGCTGGCCGAAGGTGCCGCGCTGGGAGTCCTGGCCGGACAGCCGGACCGGGGTGCCCTCCAGGAGGAGGGAGCCGACCGCGAGGGTCTCGCCCATGCCCCAGTCGATCGTGCCGTCCTCGACCATCGACGCCCGGCGCTGCAGCTGAGGCAGCAGACGCGGGTGGACGTGGAAGTAGTCGGGGATGTTGACCTGGGACTCGGCGATGCGCTTGACGACCTCCGCGGAGACGGCGGTGTTCACCGCGACGGGGAAGTTGTCCTGCGGCTCGTGGACGTCGCCGGCGGCGGGCTGCGCGGTGGCCTCGCGGACCTCCGTGAAGACCTTCTCCAGCTGGCCCTGGTAGTCCTGCAGTGCCTGCTCGGCCTCTTCCAGGGTGATGTCGCCGCGACCGATGAGGGACTCGGTGTACAGCTTGCGCACCGAGCGCTTCTTGTCGATCAGGTCGTACATCAGCGGCTGGGTGAAGGCCGGGTTGTCCGACTCGTTGTGACCGCGGCGGCGGTAGCAGATGAGGTCGATCACCACGTCCTTGTTGAACGCCTGGCGGAACTCGAAGGCGAGCCGCGCGACGCGGACCACGGCCTCCGGGTCGTCGCCGTTCACGTGGAAGATCGGGGCCTCGATCATGCGGGCCACGTCCGTGGCGTACATCGACGAGCGCGAGGACTCCGGGGCGGCGGTGAAGCCGACCTGGTTGTTGATGACGATGTGGACCGTGCCGCCCGTGCGGTAGCCCCGCAGCTGCGACATGTTCAGGGTCTCGGCCACCACGCCCTGGCCCGCGAAGGCCGCGTCGCCGTGCAGGGCGACCGGCAGGACGGTGAAGTCCGTGCCGCCCTTGTTGATGATGTCCTGCTTGGCGCGGGCGATGCCCTCGATGACCGGGTCGACCGTCTCCAGGTGGGACGGGTTCGCGGCCAGCGAGACCTTGATCTGCTCGCCGTCCAGGCCCGTGAAGGTCCCCTCGGCGCCCAGGTGGTACTTCACGTCGCCGGAGCCGTGCATCGACTTCGGGTCGAGGTTGCCCTCGAACTCGCGGAAGATCTGCGCGTACGACTTGCCGACGATGTTCGCCAGGACGTTGAGGCGGCCACGGTGGGCCATGCCGATGACGACCTCGTCGAGCCGCGACTCGGCCGCGCTGTCCAGCACCGCGTCCAGCAGCGGGATGACGGACTCGCCGCCCTCCAGCGAGAAGCGCTTCTGGCCGACGTACTTGGTCTGCAGGAACGTCTCGAAGGCCTCGGCGGCGTTCAGCCGGCGCAGGATGCGCAGCTGCTCCTCGCGCTCCGGCTTGGTGTGCGGGCGCTCGA
The DNA here is from genome assembly GCF_055581185.1 of Streptomyces sp. NPDC031474. Lineage (NCBI taxonomy): Bacteria > Bacillati > Actinomycetota > Actinomycetes > Kitasatosporales > Streptomycetaceae > Streptomyces > Streptomyces sp. NPDC031474. The sequence continues at coordinate 109,447 of NZ_JBVIJX010000015.1, read as the reverse complement.
TGCGGTCCTGGATCCAGCGGCGCTGCTTCGGGTCCTGGATGTGCATGAACTCGACGCCGGTGGTGCGGCAGTACGAGTCGCGCAGCACGCCGAGGATGTCGCGCAGCTTCATCAGGGACTTGCCGGAGAAGCCGCCGACGGCGAACTCGCGCTCCAGGTCCCACAGGGTGAGGCCGTGCTCGGTGATGTCCAGGTCGGGGTGCTTGCGCTGGCGGTACTCCAGCGGGTCGGTGTCGGCCATGACGTGGCCGCGGACCCGGTAGGAGTGGATCAGCTCGAAGACGCGGGCGGCCTTGGTGACGTCGTCGTCGTGGCTGGCGTCGATGTCCTTGAGCCAGCGGACCGGCTCGTAGGGGATGCGCAGGGCCTCGAAGATGTCGTCGTAGAAGCCGTTCTCACCGAGGAGGTAGTTCGCGACGACGCGCAGGAACTCGCCGGAGGCGGCGCCCTGGATCACCCGGTGGTCGTAGGTCGACGTGAGCGTCATGACCTTCGAGATGCCGAGCTTGTTCAGGGTGTCCTGGGAGGTGCCCTGGAACTCCGCCGGGTAGTCCATGGAACCGACGCCCATGATGACGGACTGGCCGGGCATCAGGCGCGGCACGGAGTGGACGGTGCCGAGGCCGCCGGGGTTGGTCAGGGAGACCGTGACGCCGGTGAAGTCGTCCATCGTCAGCTTGCCGTCGCGGGCGCGGCGGACGATGTCCTCGTAGGCCTGCCAGAACTCGAAGAAGTTCAGCGTCTCGGCCTTCTTGATGCCGGCGACGACGAGCTGGCGGTCGCCGTTGGGCTTCACCAGGTCGATGGCCAGGCCGAAGTTGACGTGCGGCGGCTTGACGAGGGTGGGCTTCCCGTCCTTCTCCGCGTAGTGCCAGTTCATCGACGGCATGGCCTTGATGGCCTGCACCATCGCGAAGCCGATCAGGTGCGTGAAGGAGATCTTCCCGCCCCGGGCGCGCTTGAGGTGGTTGTTGATGACGATGCGGTTGTCGAACAGCAGCTTCACCGGGACCGCGCGCACGGACGTGGCCGTGGGCAGCTCCAGCGAGGCGTTCATGTTCTTGGCGACCGCGGCGGCCGGGCCGCGCAGCGTCACGAACTCCGGGCCCGCAGGCGCCTCGGTCGCGGGTGCGGCCTTCGCGGCGGCGGCCGGCTTGGCCGCGGGGGCAGCCTTCGCCGGAGCGGGAGCGGCGGGCGCGGGCTTCGGGGCGGCGGCCGGGGCCGGCACGGGAGCGGCGGAGGCCGCCGGAGCCGGGGCTGCCGGGGCGGCGGGCGCCGGGGGCGTGGAGGTGGTCGCTGCGGCCCCCGCGGCCGCAGTACCCGCCGGAGCCGAGGGCGCGGCGGCCCCCGGCTTGTAGTCGGCGAAGAAGTCCCACCAGGCACGGTCTACCGAATTCGGGTCCTGGAGGTACTGCTGATAGATCTCATCGACGAGCCACTCGTTCGGTCCGAACGCGGCCGCGGGATTCTTGCCCGCTTGGTCTGCGTCGGTCGAGATGCTCGATGCGTTACTGGGGGACTGTGGCGACACGGCGGCAACCGCCCTCTTCCGCTTCACAAGGTGATGGACAGCGGGAATAAAGGCTACGCCCCCAAGAGGGGGAAGGTCAGGCCGGGCTGGCCCATCGTCGTGTAAGTCACATCGGAAAGCGTGTTTCGGGGGTGGAAATGGCGGGAAACAAGCGCGGTTGTGCGTCACCAGGGTGTGCTGATGCGGGTCGCGCACGCCGAGCGTGCGGGACCGGTGCCGACCTGCGGCGGTCCACTGCCTGATCACACCTGTCCGACTGCGCGAACGCCGATGGATCTTGCGGCTCCGCTTCGAACTTTACGTCAACTTGGGGCGGATTACTCTCCCGGAAGAGTGACAAGAATCCGGCAACCCCGCTCGGATTCGGCCACTCCGATCCGGCCGCCGTGGAGATCGACCGCCCAGCGGGCGATCGCGAGCCCCAGTCCCGTGCCGCCGTCGCTGCCCGGGCCGTGCGGCCGGCGGACGGCTCCGCGGTTGAACCGCTCGAAGACGCGGCGCCACTCGGAGCGCGGAATGCCGGGGCCCTCGTCGAGGACCTCCAGCTCCAGCGACTCCGGCAGCGGGCCGCGCCGCGCCTTCACCGTCACCCGTCCGTGCGGCGGGCTGTGCTTGACCGCGTTGTCGATCAGGTTGGCGACGACCTGGTGGATGCGCTCCGGGTCCGCGTGCGCGGTCAGCTCCGGCGGGGTGACGTCCAGGTGCAGATGGACGTCCGTGCGCGTGTGGTTGCCGCCCGAGCCCATCGTGGCGCGCGCCGAGGCGACCATGTTGGCCTCCTTCAGCACCCCGGACAGATACGGCCACACCTCGAAGCGCCGTTTGCGCAGCGGGACGACGCCGTTGTCGAGGCGGGACAGGTCCAGCAGGGTCTCCACCAGCCGCCCGAGCCGCTCCGTCTGCTTCAGGGCCGTGCGCATCGTCTCGGTGTCGGCCTCGGCGATGCCGTCGACCACGTTCTCCAGGACGGCGCGCAGGCCCGCGATGGGCGTGCGCAGCTCGTGCGAGACGTTCGCCACCAGCTCCTTGCGCTGACGGTCCTGGGCCTCCAGCTCGTCCGCCATGACGTTGATCGTCTGAGCCAGGTCGCCCAGCTCGTCACGGCGGTTCTCGCGGACCCGGCGGGTGTAGTCGCCGTGCGAGATCGACCGGGCCACCGTGTTCATCTCGTCCAGCGGCGCGGTGAGCGAATGCGCCACGAACTGCGTGATCAACAGTGTGGCGATCATCGAGAAGACCGTGATGAAGCGCAGCTCCGTCTTGGTGTGCACCGCGATCATCGACAGCCCGGTGGTGATCAGCACCGAGATGACGACCAGCGCACCCAGCTTCGTCTTGATCGAGAACGGGCGTACGCCGCCCCAGGGCTCCCCTGACCCGGGAGCGGGGCTTCTCGGTCCGTCCGGCCCGGAGCTCATGGCGTCGGGGTCTCCAACGCGTAGCCCACGCCGTGCACCGTGCGGATCCGCTCGGCGCCGATCTTCCGGCGCAGCGCCTTGATGTGGCTGTCGACCGTGCGGGTGCCGGAGGCGTCCGCCCAGTCCCAGACCTCGGCGAGGAGCTGCTCACGGGAGAGCACCGCGCGCGGGGTGTTCGCCAGGCACACCAGCAGGTCGAACTCGGTGGGCGTGAGGTGCACGTCCTCCGAGCGGACCCGCACCCGGCGCTGCGCGTGGTCGATCTCCAGCTCGCCGAGCCGCAGTATCCCGCTGCGGGGCGTGGTGGCCGCGATCGCGGCCCGCTCCACCCGGCGCAGCAGCACATGCACGCGCGCCGCCAGCTCCCGCATCGAGAACGGCTTGGTCATGTAGTCGTCGGCGCCCACGCCGAGCCCGACCAGCATGTCGGTCTCGTCGTCGCGCGCGGTGAGCATCATCACCGGCACCGGACGGGACGCCTGCACACGACGGCAGACCTCCAGACCGTCGAAGCCCGGCAGCATGATGTCGAGGATCAGCAGGTCGGGCTGCCAGGCCTCTGCCGTGTCGACGGCCGCGGGGCCGTCACCCGCCGTTTGCACGAGGAATCCCTCGGCGCGCAGGCGGGCCGCGATGGCGTCGACGATCGTCGGGTCGTCCTCGACCACCAGGACGCGCCGCTGCGCTCCCGGAGTCGCCGTCGTCGTGTTGTTGTGCGAGGTGTGTGTCTGCTCCATCGCCCGCCCCTGAGTGTGCTTTCCGGGACCAGTGGGGTGATCCCTTTTCTGCGCATGACTGCGGTTGACGCGTAAATGATCGGCGTCAGGGATGCAACGTACCCGGAGTCACCTCGCCTTTGCTATCCAGGTCGGACGGCGATGTGCACGACGTCCGGCACGCCTCGGGCAACCGGGATCTCTTCGGTACGCACCTGTTGGAACCCGGCATTCCCCATGGTTCCCTCGAATACCGGATCGGGTCGGGCCGACCACACCGCGAGTACTCCACCAGGTCTCAACACCCGTGCGCAGCTTGCGAGTCCGGCCGCGGAGTACAGGCTCTCGTTGCCCTCGGTGACCGTCCAGCCGGGCCCGTTGTCGATGTCGAGGCATACCGCGTCGAACGTGTCGCATGTCTCATTGACGTAATCGAGCAGATCCGTTTCGACGATCTTCGTCCGGGGATCGGCGATCGCCGACCCGGAGACGGCGGCCAGCGGGCCGTCGAGATGCCAGTCGATGACGGCGCGTTCGCGCTCCACGACCGTGACGCCGCCCCAGCGGGGATCGGCGGCGGCGTGCGCGAGGGAGAAGCCGACGCCCAGGCCGCCGAGGAGCAGTCCGGGCGCGGGACTGCCGTCGGGGCGGGGGCCGAGGGCGGCCAGCGCGGCGTCGACCAGCAGTCGCTCCGAGCGGCCGTCCGATGTGTCCATCAGGAAGCAGCCGTTGGCGATGATCTGGAGCAACTCCCCATGTCTGCGCAGGACTACCTCGCCATAGGGGCCCTCGCGACGGTCCAGGACTTCGGGTGCGTCGGGGATGTCGTACGGGATGGGCATCGGTCCATCCTGGCACCTTCCTGGCGGTTTGTTGAGGGAATGGTGAGCGTGACGGGTGGGGTTGACGTACGAGTGTTCGGAAAAAGATCCGAGCAGGTTCGGCGCGGGCTTGGAACGGATGAGAAACAGCCCAGAGAACCCTCAGATGTTTCTGTGAATCGACTCAGGCGTGGCGTCGGTCACAGACAGCGGGCGGGGGCGCCGCGAAGGGTGGGGTGAAACGGAAGGAGCGCGTCAGGTGGACAGCACGGCACCGGTCACGAGCCCGTCCCTGCCCGATGTCTCCGGGCTGCTGGACGGCATCCCGGGCCAGCGCGTTCCCCGCACCGTCGGGCCACCGCCCGAGGCGAGCCCCCGCCCCGTCCCGCGCCCCCGGCTCCGGGTCCCCGTCCCCTTCACCCTCGGGTACGCCGCCGTCCTCGCCGTCACCTCGTTCTTCGCCGAGCACGCCGACCCCGGCCTGGTGAGCGCCCTGCAGCAGGGCTCCAGCACCGACGTGGCGCATCTGTGGCAGACGCCGGTGCAGGTGCTGTTGGGCAGCGCGCTGTGGGTGGCGGGCGGCTTCGCCTCGCCGTTCACGCTCGGCTTCCTGGTCGTCCTCAGCGCCCTGGAACGGCGGATGGGCGGCGTGCGGACGGCCGTCGTCTTCCTGCTCGGGCATGTCCTGGCCACCCTCGCCACCGAGGTCCCGGTGGGCCTGGCCGTCCTCGCGGGCCGGCTGCCCCACAGCTCGCTGCACCGCCTCGACTACGGCATCAGCTTCGGCGTCGCCGCGAGCGTCGGCGCCCTGGCGGGGCTGCTCAGGCCCTGGCTGCGCTGGCCCCTGCTCGCCGCGTTCGGCGGGATGCTCCTTCAGGACCTGATCGCCTTCACCGACCCGATGACGAACTGGGGCCACCTGATCGCGCTGGCGATAGGGGTGGGGACCTGGCCGTGGGTACGACGGTGGGCCGCCCGAACCCCCCTGCCCGCGACGGCCGTACGAACCGCGTAGAGCGCCCGCCCCGTGGTCAGTCGTCGTACTTGACCGTGCCGTCCTCGTGCAGGGTCGGGTGGAGTTTCATGGGGCCGTACTCGTCGGCGTCCGACGGGCGGGGCGGCTCGGGGCCGTCCGGGCCCAGGCGGATCATTCGTTCGACGCGGCAGATCCGGAACAGACGGCCCTCCACGCGCGCCTCGTCGGCACGGCCGGCCGCCCGGAAGGCCTCCGCGGCCCGCCCGTACAGGGCCTTCTTGCGCTCGTCGAAGCGGTAGAGCATCGCCCACACGCGGGCCATCCCCTCGTACAGCGTGCGGCGCGCCTCGTGCGGGGTCGCCGACAGGGAGCCGCACGGGGTCCAGCCCGAGTCGTCGCGTTCGGCGACCGAGAAGCCCACGGGCAGCCTGACCACGTCCGGGTGCGTCCTGGTCGCCCGCTCCGAGTCCGCGCGCACCTCGGCGGGGAAGTGGGCGCCCGTGTACGTGAAGTCGCGCAGGCCCAGCCGCAGCGCGCCCGCCATCGGGCCCTCGTCCCGGTCGGGGTCCAGGACGTAGCCCACGTCCGGTGAGGGGCAGGCGCCCTGGTCCTCCCAGGAAAGGGCCGCGGATTCGGGGTCGGTGGGCCGGGGCGGCTCCAGGCCGTCGTCGCCGGTCCGGGCGAACTCGTCGCCGCGCACCACCCGGTAGCGCACGCCCAGGGCCTCCACCTCGTCGGCCGGGGCCCGTTCCAGCAGGGCCACGGCCGCCAGCAGCTCGCGTCGGACGGCCGGATCGTCGGTGCCGTCCTTCGCCTTGAACCACAGGTGCGAGTTCAGGCCGTCCCGGGCCTGCTGGGGCATGCTGTCCACCACCGGTTTCAGCAGGCGCCAGCCCTGCTCCGCGGCGGCCGGGTCCTGCACGGCGATGCCGAAGACGGGCCCGCGCAGCGCGATGTGCGGATAACGCCGGGAGGCCTCGACCGCGTCCGCCTCCGTCACCCAGGCGACGGGGTCGTCACGGCGCACCAGCTCCGCGTGGAGGGCGTCGAGACGTCGCTTCCAGTCATCGGTCATAAGCGCATTGTGGTCGGAGCGAAGGGGCGCTTCGGGGTGAATGCCGGAAGTGGACGGGGTACGGGGCGGGGGCGTAAGGGGCGTGCCCGGTCGTGCGCGCCCGAAGGGTGCGCCCCTGTGACCGCCGGACGTCACCCCTGTGTGTCCCCCCTGTCCCCGGTGAACTTCGCGCTGGTCAACAGCGATTCGACGCGCCACCCCAGCGACTCGTACAGCGCCCGCCCCTCCGGTGTCGCGCCCAGCGCGCCGGTCCGGGCGCCCTGGTCGACCGCCGCGCGCTGGAGCGTCCGCATGACGAGGGCGCCGAGGCCGCGGCGGCGGTGCGCGGGGGACGTCTCGATCTGGTCGACGACCGCCGTCGCACCGGTCGGGGCGATCTGCCCGCGCGCGGCCAGGGAACCGTCCGGGGCGGCGATCATGGTGCGGGTCACTCCGCCGATCGACCAGGTGCGCTGCCGGTAGCCGTCGGGGACCGGGCCGGGCGGGACGTCCGTGAGCGCGGCCGTCATCAGATAGCCGGGCTCGGGATCGACCCACCACCTGGGCCCCAGCCAGGCCCCGACCGTCGCCGGGTCCGTGAACACCTTCAGCCACACGCCTGCCCCGGTCACCGCGCCCGCCGCCTTCCGCACGTCCGCCTCCTCGACGGCGTCGTTCGTCGCGCCGAGGACATGCCGGGTGACGTGATGGGTCCCCATCCCCACGTCGATGGTGCAGCCCCACGGCTCGTCCACCGGCGGCGCGGCCCCCCGCGACACGACCCAGCCGTCCACCCAGGCCCGCACGATCCGCTCCACAACGACCTCCCGTAAGGACTGTCATACGCTTTCGGCTATTACTCGATGACGGTAGGCGCGCCGCCCCCGCGCCGACAGCCGTGATCGCCCACAGCGAACGGGCGCGATCCCGGGGAACATTCGAAGCGGCCCGCGCATTGAGTCGGCATAGCTCAACTTGACTGCCTAAGGGGAGATCATGGCTTCGACGTCCACACCGCTCACCCTGCCCGTGCTGCCCCTCGATGACGAGGTCGTGCTCCCCGGCATGGTGGTTCCGCTGGACCTCAACGACACCGACGTGCGCGCCGCCGTGGAGGCCGCCCAGGCCGCCGCCCGTTCAACACCCGGCAAGCCCCAGGTACTCCTGGTGCCACGCATCGAGGGGACCTACGCGAGCACGGGTGTGCTCGGCACGATCGAGCAGGTCGGCCGACTGGCCGACGGCGACCCGGGCGCGCTGATCCGCGGCCGCGGGCGGGTGCAGATCGGCGCCGGCACCACCGGACCGGGCGCCGCGCTGTGGGTCGAGGGGACCCGGGTCGACCAGAGCGTCCCCGACCCGCTGCCCGGCCACGTCGTCGACCTCGTCAAGGAGTACAAGGCGCTCGCCACCGCCTGGCTGCGCAAGCGCGGCGCCTGGCAGGTCGTCGACCGCGTCCAGGCCATCGACGACGTCTCCGCGCTCGCCGACAACTCCGGCTACTCGCCGTTCCTGACCACCGAACAGAAGGTGGAGCTCCTGGAGACCGCCGACCCGGTGGCCCGTCTGAAGCTCGCCACCTCCCAACTGCGCGACCACCTCGCCGAGCAGGACGTGGCCGAGACCATCGCCAAGGACGTCCAGGAGGGCGTCGACAAGCAGCAGCGCGAGTTCCTGCTGCGCCGTCAGCTCGAGGCCGTCCGCAAGGAACTGCGCGAGCTCAACGGCGAGCAGGAGGGCGAGGAGTCCGACGACTACCGCGCCCGCGTCGAGGCCGCCGACCTGCCCGAGAAGGTCCGCGAGGCCGCCCTCAAGGAGGTCGACAAGCTGGAGCGCTCCAGTGACCAGTCGCCCGAGGGCTCATGGATCCGCACCTGGCTGGACACCGTCCTCGAACTCCCGTGGAACGAGCGGACCGAGGACCGGTACGACATCCAGGGCGCCCAGGCGGTCCTGGACGCCGAGCACGCCGGCCTTCAGGACGTGAAGGAGCGGATCACCGAATACCTGGCGGTGCGCAAGCGGCGCGGCGAGCGCGGCCTCGGCGTGGTCGGCGGCCGCCGCGGCGGCGCCGTGCTCGCGCTCGTAGGCCCGCCGGGCGTCGGAAAGACCAGTTTGGGCGAGAGTGTCGCGCACGCCATGGGCCGCAAGTTCGTCCGCGTCGCCCTCGGCGGCGTCCGCGACGAGGCCGAGATCCGCGGCCACCGCCGCACGTACGTCGGCGCGCTGCCCGGCCGGATCGTGCGGGCGATCAAGGAGGCCGGGTCGATGAACCCGGTGGTGCTCCTCGACGAGATCGACAAGGTCGGCTCCGACTTCCGGGGCGACCCGGCGGCCGCCCTGCTGGAGGTCCTGGACCCGGCGCAGAACCACACCTTCCGCGACCACTACCTGGAGGTCGAGCTCGACCTGTCCGACGTGGTCTTCCTCGCCACCGCCAACGTGCTGGAAGCCATCCCGGAGGCCCTGCTCGACCGCATGGAGCTGGTCCGCCTCGACGGCTACACCGAGGACGAGAAGGTCGTCATCGCCCGCGACCACCTGCTCCCGCGCCAGCTGGAGCGGGCGGGCCTGGACAAGGACGAGGTCACGCTCGACGAGAGCGCGCTGCGCAAGCTCGCCGGCGAGTACACCCGCGAGGCGGGCGTGCGCACCCTGGAGCGGTCCATCGCCCGACTGCTGCGCAAGGTCGCGGCCCAGCACGAACTGGGCGAGCGGAAGCTGCCGTTCACCGTCACCGACGAGGAGCTGCGCGCCCTCATCGGCCGGCCGCACCACGTGCCCGAGTCCGCCCAGGACCCGGCCGAGCGCCGGACCGCCGTGCCCGGCGTCGCCACCGGCCTCGCGGTCACCGGCGCGGGCGGCGACGTCCTGTACGTCGAGGCCTCGCTGGCCGACCCGGAGACGGGCGCGGCGGGCCTGACCCTGACCGGTCAGCTCGGCGACGTGATGAAGGAGTCGGCGCAGATCGCGCTCAGCTTCCTGCGCAGCCACGGGGCCGAGCTGGAGCTGCCGGTCGGCGACCTGAAGGACCGGGGCGTGCACATCCACTTCCCGGCGGGCGCGGTCCCGAAGGACGGCCCGAGCGCCGGCGTCACCATGACGACGGCCCTCGCGTCCCTGCTGTCCGGCCGGCTCGTGCGTACCGACGTGGCGATGACCGGCGAGGTCTCCCTGACCGGCCGGGTCCTGCCCATCGGCGGCGTGAAGCAGAAGCTGCTGGCCGCGCACCGGGCCGGGGTCACCACCGTGATCATCCCCAAGCGCAACGAGCCCGACCTGGACGACGTCCCCGCGGAGGTGCTGGACAAGCTCGACGTCCACGCCGTCACGGACGTCCGTCAGGTCCTGGAGCTGGCGCTCGCGCCCGCCACGAACGGCGCGACGCCGGAGGTTCCCGTGGCGGCGTGACGGACGCTGCGGGAAAGGCGAGGCCCGGGTTCCGTGAGGGAGACCCGGGCCTTCGCCATGCCTGAAGCGGGCCTGGGAACCGCCCCTGGCCTGTGCCTGCGAAATACTGAAGAGCTGCACCGAAGGCAGCGACCGGCGAACATCAGGGGTGCTGACGTGCACGACGACCACGAGGACCGCGACGACCACGAGGACCGCGACGACCACGAGGACCGTGGGGACCGCAGGGAGACGGGCGGCGACGCGTCGTCGCGCGGCGTGGAGCGGGACGACCGCGAGTTCCTGTCCCTGGAGCGGGAGCTCACGGTGCTGCTGCGCCGCGCCCGCGCCAACCAGGGCGAGATGGCCCGCGAGGTCCACCCGGACCTGGAGTCCGCCGCCTACGGCCTCCTCGTCCGGCTGGAGGAGTGCGGCCGCCGGCGCGCCACGGAACTCGCCGCCTACATCGGCGTCGGCAAGGCCACCATGTCCCGCCAGCTGCGCGCCCTGGAGCAACTCGGCCTGATCGCCCGCGAGCCGGACCCCGCGGACGGCCGCGCCTGGCTGGTCGACCTCACCGAGGAGGGCCGCACCCGGGTCCGGCGGGTCCGCAACGCCCGCCGCGAGCGGTACGTCAGCCACTTCTCCGACTGGGACCGCGCAGAGGTCGGCGAGCTGGCCCGCCTGCTGCAGCAGCTGAACCGGGGCATGGAGAAGTGAGCCGGCGGCCGTAACCGCCTCACGGGAACTCCCACGCCTCGGCGTTCCCCGCCTCACAGCTCCACGCGCACCACCGTCGCGTCGTCATGCGTCTTCGCCCAGCCCAGGAAGGCCCGCCCGGCGCCGTCGTCCGCCCGCTCCAGCTCCCGGACCCGCTCCACCAGCGCCCCCGCACCCTCCTTGCGGAGGAGCGCGAACAGGGCCGCCCAGTCGCCCTCGCGGAAGAGCTCCGTCCAGCGGGTGGCCCCGTCCGACAGCGCGGCCAGGGCGTGCACCTCGGCGCGCGGCACGGTCACGGTCACCGCGCGGGCCGCCACCGCGGGATCGGCCGCGGCCGTGAAGAACCCGCCCTCCTTGTTGCGCAGCGTGCCGTCGACGACCTCGGCGCTGCTCAGCAGCGCGCGCGGCAGTCGCGCCAGCCGGTCGTCCTGGACGGCGGTCACCGTGCCGCCCGGCGACGCCAGCAGCAGCGTCGCGTCGCACAGGACCAGGCACTCGACCGTCTCCGGCGACCAGCGCGCCAGGGCCACTGTGGCCTGTGGGGTGCGTGGGTGAGAAAGGTCACAGGTTTCGGAATGGGCCCCAGCGGTACGTGCGATGGCGAGGGCGAGCGCCTCGGCCAGCGGAACATCCAGGAGTGAAACGGTCAGTTCGGTCAGCGCGCCGCCCAATCGCGCGGTGAACCAGGGGACCGAATGCAGACAGCCCGCGCCGCCCCGCGGCGGCGTCACTCCGTCCAGGAGGACGAGCGAACCGCCCTGTCCGGAGGCGGAAAGTCCGATACCCGCGAAGTCCTCGTTGGGGCGGGCCCGATCGCCGGCCTCCGACACAAGTTCCGTACGCATTCGGCCAGTCTGCACGACCCCTTCACAGCCTTCGCAAAAGGCTGGCATCGCGCGCCGAACAGCCGTACCGCCGCAGGTCAGACGCCTGCTTTGGGTAGGAATGAAGCACTCCGGGAAGGCGTGGCGGCGAATACTGTCAAAGCCCGCCGCCCACGTCCAACCGGCCTGCCGGGCAAGGCCCCTGCACACGCCAGAGGAACTTGCCCGCCAACTCCCCTCCGATGTTCACTCCTTCGGGTGGCGGGACAACCGATGCGCGACCCCTGCCCACCGGCACTGGGAGGGTCGGGAACCGTACCGGACGTACGCACCAGTTGACGGAGCGACACATCCGGCCCATGGAGCACGAGTCAGGAATGCGAGCACCGGTGCAGAAGACGCGGCCTCGGCGTACAGGCAGGCAGACGGCCTCCGAGGGGGGCGCGGAGCGCACCCCTGTCGGCAAGGGCCGCCCCACCCACGTACGCAACCGGCTGATCGTCGCGGTGGCCGTGGTGGCCGCCGCCGTCGCCGGGGCCGGCACCCCCTCGATCCTCGCCGCCTCCGGGCAGCTGAAGGACTCCCAGGACCTGGTCACCCTCGCCGAACAGACCCAGGACGCCGTCGCCCTCGCCCAGTCCCTGGCGGACGAACGCGACGAGGTCACCGCCTACGTCGCGGCCGGCCGCGCCAAGTCCAAGGCGCCCTCCACGCAGGGCAGCGCCCGCGTGGACCGGCAGACGCGCGAGCTGACCACCGGGACGGACGTCTCCGAAGCGCTGCGCAAGGCCCTCGCAGCCGTCCCCTCCGTACGGCAGTCGGCCCTCACCGGCAAGAGCACGGCGTTCCAGGCGCACCAGGCGTACTCCGAGGCCGTCGCCGCCCTCCACGTCCTCGTCGACCGGCTGGCCGAGCAGATGCCGCCGCGGGCCGGCTCCGGCGCATACGCCCTCGCCGAGCTCGACACGGCCGTCCAGCAGGCCTCCGCGGCCCGGGGACTGCTGCTCGCGGCGCTCAACGTGCCGACGACCACCGAGACCGACTACGACCCCGTCACCGGCCGGACGACCACCGAGAAGGTCTCCACCGAAGCCGACACCAAGCAGCGCGACGCCCTCACCGCCGCCGCGCAGCAGGCCCGGCTGCGCTCCGACGCGGCCCTCGCCGACTTCCGGGAGGGCGCGCCCCAGGAGGCGGTGTCCTCCTACGACTCCACCGTCACCGGCGGCGACGTCGACACGGCCGAGGCCTACCTCGCCTCCCTCACCGACCAGCCGACGCTGAGCGGCAAAGAACTCGACACCGGCGTCAAGAAGCTGGACGCCGCGCTCTCCGCCCGCGTCGACCTGATGCGCGGCGTCGAGTCCTCCCTGTACAACCACCGCACCGAGGACCTCGCCCAGCTCCGGGACGACGACGTCACCGACCTGGAGCTGCGGGTCACCCTCCTCGGGGCCCTGATGCTGCTGGCGGTCGTCGTCGCCACGGGCCTGGCCCGCAGCCTCACCCGCCCGCTGTCCGTGCTGCGCCGGGGATCGGCGCGGCTGGCCGAGGCCGAGAACCCGGCGGCCGAGGAACCGGTCCGGTTCACCGGCCGCAACGACGAGTTCGCCCAGGTCGTCCGCTCCGTCAACGCGCTGCACGAGCACGCCGTGGCCGTCCACGAGCGCGTCAGCACCCTGGAGTCCGACCGTAAGCACCTCGTCGGCCAGCGCCAGCGGATGGCCGACGCCCGCGAGGAACTGCGCGCCGAACTCGCCGACTCCGCGGCCAAGCTGGACGGCCTGCGCGACAGCATCAGCGGCACCTTCGTCAACCTCGCCCTGCGCACCCTCGGCCTCGTGGAGCGCCAACTCGCCGTCATCGAGGGCCTGGAGGAGCGCGAACAGGACCCGGACCGCCTGGCCACCCTCTTCAAGCTCGACCACTTCGCCACGGTCATGCGCCGCCACAGCGAGAACCTGCTGGTCCTGGCCGGCACGGAACACGTCCAGCAGCACGCGGGCGCGATCCCGCTGGTGGACGTGGTCCGCGCGGCGGTCAGCGAGATCGAGCGCTACGAGCGGGTCCGTATCTCGGCGCTGCCCCCGCACGCCCACGTGGCGGGCTTCGCCGCCGACGACCTCTCCCACCTCCTGGCCGAACTCATGGAGAACGCCACCTCGTTCTCCCCGCCCGACCTGCCCGTCGAGGTCTCCGGCTGGCTCCTGGAGAACGGCGAGGTCATGCTCTCCGTCCAGGACGAGGGCATCGGGATCACGGCCGACCGCCTGGAGCGGCTCAACGCCCGCCTCGCCGAGTTCGACCCGGAGACGCCGTACGACCAGGAGGGCGAGGACGGCCTCGGCCTCGGCCTGTACGTGGTGGCCCGGCTCGCCCACCGGCACGGGGTGCGGGTGCGGTTGCGCGAGCAGAAGCAGGGCGGGGTGGCGGCAGTCGTCGTCCTGCCTGCCCCGCTCCTCGCCGCCGCCCCCACCACCGCCATCCCGTCGACGGCCCCGGCCTCCGCCACCGCCCAGGCGTTCACCCTGCCCGGCGCGGACGCGGAGGCCAACTCCAATGTCCTGCCCGGCCGTTCGAAGCAGCCGGATCCCCTGGTCGCCCTGGCGGAACAGGCGGTACGCAGGTCGCAGACCCCGGTCGACACCCCGGTCGAGACCCTGGCCGAGACGACGATGGAACTGCTGCTGCCGTCCCCACCGGACGCAACGGCGGGGGAGCAGACCACTGCCACCCCCGAACCCGGAGCCTACGAACCCGGAGCCGCCGAACCCGGAGCCTACGAACCCGGAGCCCCCGAACCCGGAACCCCCGAACCAGGGGCCGCCGAACCCGCGGTCGTCGACGGCGAGAACGCCTCACAAGGGCCGTCCGCAGCCGGCGACGAAAGCAGTACGGCCGGTGCGTACGGGAACGAATCGGCCGATGGCGAAGCCGAGGCGGAACACGCGCGCGCCCCGGAGGACGCCCTCACCGACAAGGGCCTCCCCAAGCGCACCCCCAAGATCACGACACCCGCACACACCCCGCGCCAGCGGACCGGCTCCGTCGACGCGGACGCCCTCCGCCGCCGTCTGGGCGGCTTCCGCAGGGGTGCGGAGGCCGGCTACCGCGACGTGGAAGCGGAAATGGCAGAACGCACGGGCCAGAACACAGTTCCGGCGCCGCACACACCGCAAAGAGCTCAAGAAGCACACGCACACGCCGAAGAAGACACGGGGGGCACAGTCGAGGAGGCAAGCAGTTGACCGCGCCCAGTACCTTCGGACTGAGCAGTGAAGCCCGAAACCTGCACTGGCTGTTGACCAACCTCGTGGAGGAGGTACCCGGCATCCAGTCCGTCGCCGTCGTCTCCTCCGACGGCCTGCTCCTGCTCTCCTCGGACCCAGGCCGCAACGACGAGGCACGCCAGTCCCGCGAGATCAAACCCTCCGGCCCACGCGGCTCCTCCGCCGACCTCGCCACCATCGTCTCCGGCATCGGCAGCCTCACCGTCGGCGCCGCCAAGCTCATCGCCTTCGGTGGGGTCAAGCACACCATGGTCGCGATGGACGAGGGCAGCCTCTTCGTCATGTCGATCAGCGACGGCTCGCTCCTCGGCGTGCACGGCTCCGCCGACTGCGACATGAGCGTGGTGGCGTACCACATGGCCCTCTTCGTGGGCCGCGCCGGCCATGTCCTGACCCCGGAACTCCGCAGCGAGCTACGACAGTCCCTGGAGTCCACGACGACGGGGATCGTCCGATGAGCGCCGCCCCGCAGCAGCCCGCGGAACAGCAGTCCGCCAGGCAGCAACTCCCCGTCCGGGGCGGCGACCGCAAGCCGGCCCGCGTGCGCCCCTACTCGCTCACCGGCGGCCGCACCCGCTTCGGGCACGTCCTGCTGGTGGAGACCTTCGTGGCCGCCCTCGAAGCGCCCGAAGAGCGTAAAGAGCTGACGAATGGTTCCCTCAAGTCCACGGTCATGCCGGAACTGCGGGCCATCGTCGAACTGTGCCGCCGTATGCGCACGGTGGCGGAGATCGCCGCGCTGCTGAAGATGCCGCTCGGCGTGGTCCGGGTGCTCCTCAGCGACCTCGCGGACCAGGGAAAGATCCGTGTGTACGGCACCGGTACCGCTCACGGTACGGGCCGTCCCGACCGCGCTCTGCTGGAAAGGGTGCTGAGTGGACTCCGTCGTCTCTGACGCCGCTCGTGGCGTCTCCCCGTTCGTCGAGCCCGAGCCCGACGAGACGTTGCAGCCCTGGCAGACGGACCGCACCCGGGCCCCCATTGCCACCAAGATCGTGGTGGCGGGCGGCTTCGGCGTCGGCAAGACCACCCTCGTCGGCACCGTCTCGGAGATCGAGCCCCTCCAGACGGAGGCGCTGATGACCGAGGCCAGCGAGGAGACCGACGACCTCACCGGCACCCCGGAGAAGACCACCACCACGGTCGCCATGGACTACGGCCGCCTCACGCTCGACGACGACCTGGTGCTCTACCTGTTCGGCACGCCGGGCCAGCAGCGGTTCTGGTTCATGTGGGACGACCTGGTGCGCGGCGCGATCGGCGCCGTCGTCCTGGCCGACACCCGCCGCCTGAAGGACTGCTTCCCCGCGCTGGACTACTTCGAGAGCTGCGGACTGCCGTACGTCGTCGCCGTCAACCACTTCGACGGCAGCGAGCTGTTCGAGCCGGAGGACGTGCGGGAGGCGCTGACGATCCCCGCGCACATACCTGTCATGATCATGGATGCGCGGCGCCGGATCTCGGTGATCGAGACTCTGCTGGCCCTGGTGGGCCACGCGCTCGACGAAACCCCCGAGTAAGGCCCCTCAAGGAGAGTTCCCCGCATGCGGAAGATACTCGTCGTCGGAGCCGGCCAGTCCGGTCTCCAGCTCGCCCTCGGCCTCCAGTCGCACGGGTACGAGGTCACCCTGATGTCGAACCGGACCGCGGACGAGATCCGCTCCGGCCGGGTCATGTCGACACAGTGCATGTTCCACACCGCCCTGCAGCACGAGCGCGACCTCCAGCTGAACTTCTGGGAGCAGCAGGCCCCGAAGATCGGGGGCCTCGGCGTCTCGGTCGCCGCTCCCGGTTCGCACGACCCGGGCCCGACGCAGCGCGCGATCGACTGGCTCGGCCGGCTCGACGGGTACGCGCAGTCCGTCGACCAGCGGGTGAAGATGGCGGGCTGGATGGAGACGTTCGCCCAGCGCGGCGGCCAGCTCGTCATCCATGGCGCGGCGGTCTCCGACCTCGACTACTTCTCGCGCGCCTACGACCTCGTCCTGGTCTCGGCCGGCAAGGGCGAGCTCGTCCAGATGTTCGGCCGCGACGCCGAGCGCTCCCCGTACACCCAGCCGCAGCGCGCCCTCGCCGTCGCCTACGTCCACGGCCTGGGCCCGCGCCCGGAGCACCCGGACCTGGAGGCGGTCCGCTGCAACCTCGTGCCCGGCGTCGGCGAGCTCTTCGTCATGCCGACGCTCACCACCTCCGGCCGCGCCGACATCCTCTTCTGGGAGGGCATACCCGGCGGCCCGCTGGACGTCTTCAACGGCGTCAAGGACCCGGCGGAACACCTCTCCCTGACCCTGGAACTCATGGAGAAGTTCACGCCCTGGGAGTACGCGCGAGCCACCAAGGCCGAACTGACCGACGCCGGCGGCACGCTGTCCGGCCGCTACGCGCCCACCGTGCGCAACCCCGTCGGCCGGCTCCCCGGCGGCGGCCTGGTGCTCGGCGTCGCCGACGTCGTCGTGGCGAACGACCCGGTCACCGGTCAGGGCTCCAACTCGGCGTCCAAGTGCGCCGCCGCGTATCTCGCGTCGATCCTCGAGCAGGGGGAGAAGGAGTTCGACGAGGAGTGGATGCAGGCCACCTTCGACCGGTACTGGGAGACGGCTCAGCACGTCACCAAGTGGACCAACGCGATGCTGGCCCCGCCGCCGGAGCACATCGTCAACCTGCTGGGCGCGGCCGGGCAGCTGCCGCCCGTGGCTGATCGTTTCGCCAATGCCTTCAACGACCCGGCCGACTTCGAGAACTTCTTCTACGAGCCCGACAAGACGGCCGCCTACCTGACATCGGTCGCCGGAGCCTGACGAACCGGGGGCGGCTCCTAGCGGCCCAGCGGCTTCCCCTCCGGGTCCGGCCGTACGGCGCCGAGCACCGGCTGGGCCGCGATCGGGGTCACCTTGACCTTCTCGCCCGTCCTCGGCGCCTGGATCACCCTGCCCCCGCCCAGGTACATCGCCACGTGGCTGGCGTCGGGGAAGTAGATCACCAGGTCGCCGGGGCGCAGCTGCGTCAGCGGGATCCTCGTCAGCCGCGCCCACTGCTCCTCGCTGGTGCGGGGGATGGGCCTCCCGGCACGCCCCCAGGCCTCGGACGTTAGGCCCGAACAGTCGTACGACTTCGGGCCCTCGGCACCCCATTCATACGGCTTGCCGATCTGCCCCACGGCATACCGCACGGCCCGCTCCCCCTCCTCGGACGGCCTCCGCCCCACACCAACCACACCAAGCACACCGGCCGCACCGGATGTACCCGTCGCACCGGCCGCACCGAGCACACCGGGCGCACCCGGCGCACCGGCGGCTTCGGCCGTACCGGTGGCACCGGATGCGCCGAGCACACCGAAGGCACCGGCGGCACCGGGCGCACCGAGCACACCGAAGGCACCGGCGGCACCGGGCGCACCGGCGGCACCGGGCGCACCGGCGGCACCGGGCGAACCGGATGTACCGGGCGCACCGGTGGCCCCGGAGGCACCGGCTGCACCGGGCGTACCGGGCGCACCGGCGGCCCCGGGCGCACCGGGCGAACCGGCTGCGCCGGATGTACCGGTCGCACCGAGTGCACCAGGGGCACGGGGTGCACCGGACACATCGAGCGCACCGGAGACATCGAGCGCTCCGGCCGTACCGGCGGCACCGGCCGTACCGAATGCGCCGAGGGCGCCGGGTGCGCCGAGGGCGCCGGATGGCATGAGCTTTTGCTGGGCCTGGGCGGCGCTCTTCTTCTCCAGCTCGGCGAGGGCGGTGAGCTGCTCGGCCGTGAGGGAGGCGAGGAGTTTCTCGACGTCGTCGAGGCGCCGGCGGACGTCGTCCCGCTCCTTCTTCGCGCGCTCGGCGAGGGTGAGTTGGTCGTCGAGGGCGGCGCGGGCCTTGCGCGCCAGCCCGTCGGCCTTGCGTTCGCCGCTCTTCAGCCGCCCCACCGTCTTCGCCCGCTCGCGCGCCAGCCGGCCGATCACATGCTCTTGGTCGAGGGCGTGTTGCGGATCGCGGGCGAGCAACAGCCGTACGTAGGGGGAGATGCCGGTGCTGCCCTGGTACTGCTGGCGGGCCAGCCGTCCGGCCGCGCCCCGGCTGTCGTGCAGGGAGAGCCGGGCCTTGGCCAGAGCGGCGTCCAGCCGCGCGGTCTCGGCCCGCCGCCGCCCGAGCTGCTCGTCGGTGGCGTTGAAGGCCTCGGTGGCCCGCTCGACCTCCCGATACAGCCGCTGAAGCTCCACCAGCAGCTCGGCCGCGGTGCGCTCATCGGTTTCCGGCGTCTCCGCCTCGGCGGCCGGCGGTTCGTCCGGCTCCGGGGTCGGCGACGCGGTCACTGTCCGTTCGCCCGGCTCCGGTGGCTCCGGTACGGCCACGGCGAGTCCGGGGGCCAGGACGGTCTGTGCGGCGAACGCCGCCGTCGAGACCGTACAGGCCAGACGCAGCAGTCTTCCTGACACGTCATCACCTCCGCTGCGGGGTGGCCCCTCCATCCCGCAGGGTGAGCATCAGGCGTGCGCGCGCGACCCGCGCGCCGAGCGTGCGCGGTTCGGCGCAACGGGGTCACTCGTCGGCGTCGTCCCGTCGGCCGTCCGGCGTGGCGTCGGGCTTGGACCAGGGCCACCGTGGTCGGCCGCTCTTCTTCCCCTCGGGATCGAACTCGTACTTCCAGCCCTTAGGCAGTCCGAGCTTCTTGCTGTGGCCGCGGGGCACGCGCCGGTAGACCAGGACGGTCGGCGGGCCGCCGGCCGCGTCGGGGACGGGGATGCGGTACGTCTTCGGCGGCTGCCCGGTCGGGCCCAGCAGCACGGGCAGGACCCGGCCGTCCATGGGCCCGCCCTCAAAGGGGGTGTCTTCGCTCTTCACGCCACCAGTGTCGATCAGGTCTCCGCGGCCAGCGCACCCCGGATCACCTCGGCGGTCTGCGCGTCCCGCGCCGCGGTCACCGTGAGGACGGCGACGAACTGGTCCACCAGCCAGTCCCGCAGCTCGTCGGCGGGCGGCTGCTTGTCCTCGTCGAGCCAGATGAGGGAGGCCGCCTCCACCGCGGTGATCCACATCCGTACGGTCATCCGGAGCCGCGGGCCGGGATCGGCGACCCCCAGGTGGCTGTAGATGTGCTCGGCGGCGGCCCGTCGTACGCCGTCCACGATGGCCGTCGTCCGGGAGGTCTCGACGACGCTGCCGCCCTGGAGCAGGGCGCTGAAGCCGGCGTCGTGGCGGGCGACGAAGGTGAGGTAGCGGTCGAGGGCGCGGGCCAGGCGGGGGAGGAGGGGGCCCTGGCGGGGCTCGTCGAAGCAGTGGTTCAGTTCCTCGGCGGCGGAGCGCAGGGCGGCCTCGTAGAGCTGCTGCTTGCCGCCCGGGAAGTACCGGTAGACGAGCGGCCGGGACACCCCGGCGGCCTCCGCCACGTCGTCCAGCGAGACGTCCTCGGGGACGCGGTGCGCGAAGAGCGAGAGCGCGGCGTCGAGTAGCTGACTACGGCGCTCCTCGACGCTGAGGCGCCGGTAGGCGGGGGCGGCGGGGGTCATGATGTGCAGCGTAATCGCCCACCCCGGCCCCGCGCCCGCCGCCCGTCACGCTCCGGTCACGCCAGCAGCCCCGACGACCTCCACAGCCGTCGCCCGACCCCCCGGAGCACGCCGATGTCGTCCAGGAAGTCCGTCAGCCGCTTCGCTCCCGTCTGCATGATCTCCCTGCGGTGCCCGCTGGCCTGCACCTGCGCCATCGCCGCACGCCTGTCCAGGCCGACGTTCGTATAGACCTCGGGGTTCACGAAGGCGACGGAGAACACCCGGGCGAACTCGCCCGACGTGACCCTGGTGAACTCCTGCGACCACCTCGGCGCGGTCATCATCTGCCGGCGCAGCTCCTCGCGGGCGTACCGCACGTGCCGGGCCTCCTCCACGACGTGGATCCGGGTGACGCCCCTGATCAGCGGCTGGACCCGCTCGTCCGGGAAGGTCAGCCGCTGCATCCAGTCCAGGACCTCCTCGCCGAGCAGGGTCGCGGTGAAGGAGCCGGGGGTGGTGGAGATCGTCTTGAACAGCCGCCCCAGGTTCTGGTGGGCGCGGCTCACCGGGTACCAGGGGGTGCCACCGGACGAGATCAGCCGGGCGAACATCTTCGAGTGCCGGCACTCGTCCTCGATCTCGGTCAGCGCGTACCGGACGTGCGCGCTCGTCGCCGCCTTGTCGTAGATGTGCCGGACGAGCAGCTGCATGAGGATGATCTCGAACCAGATGCCGAGCGAGGCGAGCGCGGCGGCCTCGTGCTGCGACAGCAGGATCCGCTGCTCCTCGCTCATCCGCCGCCACATGGGCGTGTCGTACAGCGACACGAGCTCGGGCGGCCAGAACCACTTGCCCTCCTCGAAGGGGGCGTCCCAGTCCAGTTCCTTGTCCGGGTCGAAGGAGTGCCTGGCAGAGGACGCGAGCAGCCGCTCGGCCACCTGCTCCCGCCCCTTGAGCAGGCCCAGCGCGTCCCGCAGCCCGTCCAGCGCATCGGCATCGGTGAGGCTCGTCATGCCCTTATGAGACTGCCTGTCAGCAAGCTCGTCAATCCCCTGCGCGTCAACCGCACTGTCCGTGATCACTCGACAAAGGGGCGAATCGGCATATCCCGCTGGGTACGCTGACTGTGTCTGCCAGGCTCCACCGCATGGGAGTGATCATGAGCGCCGCACGCGAGTACGGGCTGGATGAGGACTACGAGTGGGCCCGCCCGCCAGAGGGCGGTTGGGCGGCCGAGGACCTGGATCGGCTCCCGAACCTGCCTCCGCACACGGAGCTGATCGACGGGAGCCTCGTCTTCGTGAGTCCGCAGACCCGTTTCCACATGCGCACCCTGCGTCTGCTGGAGCACACCCTGCTGGAACAGGTGCCGGACAAGTTCGACATCTACCGCGAGTTCACCGTCAGGCTGGACAGGCGCAACCGCCCGGAGCCCGACGTCCTGGTGGTCCGCGCGGACGCGGACACCGGACCCCTGCAGACCTGGCTCCACCCCGACGACGTCGTCCTCGCGGCGGAGATCGTCTCGGAGGACTCGCAGGACCGCGACCGCCAGGTCAAGCCCCTGAAGTACGCGGCTGCGGGCATCCGTCACTACTGGCGCGTCGAGGAGAACGACGGCCTGCCCGTGGTGTACGTCTACGAACTCGACCCCGCCACCAGCGCATACGCGCTCATGGGCATCCACCACAGCCAGCTCAAGTTGACCGAACCGTTCCCCCTCACCATCGACCTCGCCGCGGCCGACCGACGCCGCCGGTGACGCTCCTCGGTCCCCAGGATCCTCAGACCGAGCAGCCCAGGTCCTCCGAGATCGACAGGGCGATCGGTTCCGCCCCCTGGGCCGGGAACGACGTGCGCAGGGTGAAGGCGTACGGGGTCGGGCCGTTCGCGCGCAGGTGGAGGAGACGGGACTCGGCCTCCGCGACCGTCGGGCGATGACCGGCCGGCACCCACCACAGGGTCGCCATCGCCTCCGCCGTCCGCTCGAACCAGTCCCGCCGACGGGAGAGCATCTCGCGGTGCCGGCCCTGGTACATGTACGCGGTCAGGGCGTCGGCGTCCCGCCACACCGACATGTTGACGATCAGCCAGGCATCGCCGAAGACCTCGATGCCGGTCGCGTCGCCGTCCTCCGACTGGAGGCGCCAGACGAAACCGGCGGCCGCGTCGGCGTCGGCGTTGACCGGGTCGAGGGCATCGACGAAGTCCTTCAACTCCGGTGAGTCCAAAGGGGACTTGAGACGGGCGATATTGACCTGGGCGAGTTCGAAGGCGGCTGCGTCAGTCATGGACCGAACGGTAGGTCGGGAGTGTGCCGTTCGGTACCCCCCGTCTCACGAGTCGAGCACCGCCTCCATCACCGCCCGCGCGATCGGCGCCGCCATCCCGCCCCCGGTGATGTCCCCGCGGCGCGCCGACCCGTCCTCCACCACCACCGCGACCGCGACCTTCGGCTCCATGTCCCGCTCGCCCTGCGCCCACGACACGAACCAGGCATACGGAATCCCGGCGTTGCCGATGCCGTGCTGGGCGGTGCCGGTCTTGCCGCCGACGACCGCGCCGGGGATCGCGGCGTTCGTGCCGGTGCCCTCCCGCACCACGTCCTCCATCAACTCCCGCAGCCGCCGCGCCGTCGAGGGCAACATCACCTGACGGGACGAACGGGAACCGGCCGTGGCCACCGTCGCCCCGCCCTTGCGCGTCGTCCGCTCCACCAGATACGGCGTGTGCGCCTGCCCCCCGTCGGCCACCGCCGCCGCCACCATCGCCATCTGCAGCGGGGTCGCCCGCGTGTTGTACTGGCCGATCGAGGACAGCGCCAGCTGCGCCCTGTCGAGCGAGGTGTCGAAGGTGCTCGGCGCGACCGAGAACGGGATCCGCACCTCCACGTCGTTGAAGCCGAACGCCTGCGCCGTCCGGGTCATCCGGGCCAGCCCCGTGTCCACGCCCAGCTTCGCGAACACCGTGTTGCACGACCACTCGAAGGCGTCCCGCAGCGGAGCGTCCTCACAGCCCTCGCCCTCGTTCGTCAGGACCGTCGTCGTCCCGGGCAGCCGATAGGGGTCGGGGGAGTCGGTCGCCGCGTCGAGATCCGTGATCACGCCCGCGTCCAGCGCCGCCGCCGCGGTGACCACCTTGAACGTCGACCCCGGCGGATACGTCTGCCGCACCGCCCGGTTCAGCATCGGCCGGTCCGGGTCGCCGTTGAGCCGCTCCCAGGCCCGCTGCGCCCCGGCGTCGTTCCCGGACAGCACGCCCGGGTCGTACGACGGACTCGACACCAGCGCCAGCACCCGCCCCGTCGCCGGCTCCACCGCGGCCACCGCGCCCTTGCGGCCGTCCAGCCCTTCATAGGCGGCCCACTGGGCGCGGCGGTTCAGCGTCGTCACCACGTTGCCGCCGGGGGGCCGGCCGCGCGTGACGTCGTTCCACAGGGGGAACGGCGAGAGCAGCGGATCCGACCCGGACAGGATGTCGTCCCCGGTGTGCTCCAGGAACGTCGTCCCGTACACCTGCGAGGCGAAGCCGGTCACCGGCGCGTACAGCGGCCCGTCCTGGTACGTGCGCTCGTAGCGCAGCTGCTCCCCGGTGTCCCGCGAGCCGGTGACCGGGGTCCCGCCGACCAGGATGTCGCCGCGCGGCTGGGCGTAACGGGCGATGGAGCCGCGCCGGTTGGCCGGGTTGTCGTCGTAGACACCGGACCGGACGACCTGGACGCGCGCCGCGTTCACCAGCAGCGCCACCAGCAGCAGGGCGCAGAAGACGGCGGCGCGCCGGATGTGCCGGGTCACCCGGACCTGCGAGGGCTCGTGCCGGCCGGTACGGCGACGGCTTCATGAACCGACTCCTCGAACTGTTGCGCGTACGGCCGTCGCGCCGAGTCGCTCACCCGGATCAGCAGCGCCACGATCGCCCAGTTGGTGACGACCGACGAGCCGCCCTGCGCCAGGAACGGCATCGCCATGCCGGTCAGCGGGATCAGCCCGGTCACCCCGCCCGCGATCACGAACACCTGGAGCGCCACGATCGAGGCGAGGCCGGTAGCCAGCAGCCGGCCGAACGGGTCGCGCAGGGACAGTCCCGCCCGGTAGCCGCGCTCCACCAGCAGGCCGTAGAGCAGGAAGAGCGCCGTCAGCCCCGCCAGGCCCAGTTCCTCACCGGCCGTCGCCAGGATGAAGTCCGACTTCGCGGCGAACCCGATGAGGATGGAGTGGCCGAGCCCGAGCCCGGTGCCGAGCACACCGCCGGCCGCGAACGAGAACAGCGACTGCGCAAGCTGGTTGGGGCCCTGACCGGCCTCGATCGACGCGAACGGGTGCAGCCAGTCCTGGACCCTGCTGTGCACGTGCGGCTCCAGCCGGCCGACGGCGACCGCGCCGAGCGAGGCGAGCAGCAGCCCGACGGCGATCCAGCCGGTGCGGCCGGTGGCGACGTAGAGCATGACCACGAACAGTCCGAAGAACAGCAGGGACGTGCCGAGGTCCCGCTCCAGGACCAGCACGCCGACGCTCAGCAGCCAGATCGCGACGATCGGTCCGAGGACGCGCCCGGTGGGCAGTTGCATCCGCCTGAAACGCCAGATCGTCCGTCCCGCGTACGCCAGGGCCGTGCGGTTGGCCGCCAGGTACGCGGCGAAGAACACCGCCAGCAGCACCTTCGCGAACTCGCCCGGCTGGATGGAGAACCCGGCGATCCGGATCCAGATGCGGGCGCCGTTCACGGCCGGGAACAGGATCGGCAGGGCGAGAAGGGCGAGCGCGCCGACCACGCACACGTACGCGTACCGCTGGAGCACCCGGTGATCGCGCAGCGCGACCACGACCACGATGAACAGGGCCACGCCGAGCGTGGACCACACCAGTTGTGTGGGTGCCGCCCGGTCGCCCGGCGTCTCCAGGTCGAGCCGGTAGATCAGCACCAGGCCGATCCCGTTGAGCAGCACGCCGATGGGCAGCAGGAGCGGGTCCGCGCAGGGCGCCCGCCACCGCACCGCGAGATGCGCCAGCAGCGCGAGCACGCCGAGCCCGGCGCCGTAACCGGCGGCGCCGGGCGGGACGGTGCCGCTCTTGGCGAGGCCGACGGCGCAGTAGCCGTACGCGGAGAGCAGGACGGCCAGGACGATGAGGGCGAGCTCGACGCCACGGCGCCGGGGGAGGCCGACCGCGGGGGCGGGTGCGTCGGCCGCCGCCACCAGGGTGGCCGCCGCTCCGACTCCGGCTTTCGTCATGTCCGGAACTTACCCAAATGGGGCTCCTTGTGAGCCGTGGATGCTTTCGATCGCCGTCGTGTCGGCGTAGTGCCGGCACTGTGCCGGTCGCAGTCCTGGCGCCGTGTCAGCACCAGCGCGGTTTCGTCCCGATGGTGTCGATGAAGCGCGCCGCGCCCCAGGCCCAGGTGCCGTCCTCGAGGAGGTACCACAGACGGTCGCCCTGGACCTCCTGGCCGGACGTCTTGCAGAAGATCGAGACGATCTCCCCGCGGTGGGCGACCCGGATCACCTCGCTGGCGCGGGTCGGCTTGCTGCGCAGGAGCAACTCGTTGGCGGTGACGCGCCCACGGGAGCGGCGGAAGTCGTTGTCGTCGTCGTTGTCGTGGTCGTTGTCGTGGTTCCCGGACTGCCAGTTGCCGCCGTCGCCACCACCGCCCGACTGCCAGCCGCCGTTACCGCCGCCGCCGTCACCACCGCCGTTACCGCCACCGCCGCCGCCGTTGCCGCCGCCCGACTGCCCGTTCCCGTTTCCGTTTCCGTTGTTGTTCTGACCGTTGTTGTTCTGGCCGTGGTTCTGACCATTGTTCTGGCCGTTGTTCTGGCCGCCGCCCCCACCGCCCTGGTTGCCGCCGCCCCCGCCGCCCTGGTTGCCGTTGCCGTTGCCCCCGCCGCCTTGGTTGCCGCCGCCCCCACCACCCTGGTTGCCGCCGCCCTGGTTGCCGTTGCCCCCGCCGCCTTGGTTGCCGCCGCCCCCGCCGCCTCCGCCGTCCCCGCCGCCCTGGTTCTGCCAGTCCTGTGGGTCGTCCCCCTGGGCGCCGAAGTTGTTGCCGTTGCTGTTGCCGCTGGTGCTGCTGTTGTCGCCCCAGTCGTCGTCCCCGTCGCCGGCGAGGGCGGGGGTGATGGTCGCGGCGGCGGCGAGTGCGCCTGCTGCGGTCACGATGGCGAGACGGGTGAGAGCGGAGCGCGCGGACATGGCGATACCTCCATGAAGAGGGCGTAGCGAAGAGGGTGAAGCCGACTTATCGCCACATTAGGAGCGGTTCGCGCACGTCGCCCGTCACACTGCGCCATCGGAGAGGCAGCCCCCGGCAGGAGGCGTCTGAGGGAGCGTCAGCGTGGCCACGGCACCGCCGTCCGGCGCGTTGGCGAACGTCAGCCGGGCGCCCATCACCTCTGCCTGGCCGACCGCGATGGTCAGCCCGAGCCCGTGCCCCTTCGCCCCGCCCTCGGTGCGGAACCGTTGTGGCCCGTGTGTGACGAGGTACTCCGGATAGCCGTCCCCGTGGTCCCGGACGGTGACCACGGGCCCGTCCACGGTCAGCGTCACCGGGGGTCGGCCATGCCGGTACGCGTTGGCCAGCAGGTTCCCCAGCACCCGCTCAAGGCGTCGCCGGTCGGTCTCCACGCGCACGTCCCGGACGATGACGACCGTGACCGTGGCCGCGGACTCGGCACCGGCACCGGCACCGGTCCCGGTCCCGGTCCCGGACGTCCCGAGGCCGGCCGAACCCACGAAGGTGGCGGAACCCTCCGCCGTTCGCACCACCCGCATCGCCAGCGCGCCCAGTTGCTCGGCGTCCAGCTCCAGCCGCTCCCGCCCGGTGTCCAGCCGGGAGATCTCCAGCAGGTCCTCGGTCAGGGTGCGCAGCGCCGCCACCCGGTCGCGCACCAGCTCCGTCGGCCGCCCCGGCGGCAGCAGTTCGGCCGCCGCGTGCAGCCCGGTCAGCGGGGTGCGCAGCTCGTGCGCCACGTCGGCGGTGAACCGCTGCTCGCTCAGCAGCTTGCCCTGCAGCGAGGACGCCATGGAGTCCAGTGCGACGGCGACGGCGCCCACCTCGTCGTGCGGCCGGCCCGAGTCCTTCGCGCGGGGGTCGTCCACGCGGGCGTCCAGGTCGCCGGCGGTGATCCGCCGGGCCACTTGCGCGGTGGTGTGCAGCCGCCGGGTCACCCGGGTCACCGCGACGGCGCCGACCAGCAGCGTCGCCCCGATCGCCAGCACCGACGACCACAGGATCGCGGTGTCGAGCGCCTCGATGGTGTGGGCGCTCTGCGAGTAGTCGACGGCGACCGCGAGGGCCCGCTCGCCGTCGGCGGGCCCCGCCGCCCACATCGTGGGGCGCCCCCGGTATTCGGCGACCATCGTGCCGCGCTCCCCGGCCACCGCCAGCGTCCGTAGCGAGGTGGGCAGCCCCGGCGGATCGAGGCTCGCTCCCCGCCCGAGGGAGTCCCCGGCCTCGAACGCCGTCGTCGCGTCCTTCAGCCGGGACAGGGCGATTTCGCGAGCCTGGCCGACGGTCTGGTTCGTCACCGACACATGCACCAGAACGCCGAGCAGGGCGGCCAGCGCGCAGCACATCACCGTGATGAAGACGGCGGCCTTCACGGCGAGTGTGCCGGCCCACGAGGGCAGCGCGAGCCTCATCGGCCACTCGCGGAGGCGGAGGCCGAGGGGGAGGCCGAAGCGGAGGGGTAGGGGGAAGGGGAGACCGGGGGCCGTGAGGAGTGCGGGGCGTGCGGGGAGCGCTTGTGGTCCACGTCGCCGGTGCGCAGCATCTCGTCGTTGGTGAGCAGCATCGCCTGCTGCTGCTGGTCCCAGGTCCACTGCAGGCGGTACTCGTAGCCGGCGACCTCCGAAGGGGCGCGGATGATCACGGACCGTCCGGCCAGCTCGACCGCGCTCACGGCGTCCTCGTAGCCCATGATCTGCACGAGCCGGTCCTTGCGGACGGTGTAGACGCGGACGGCCGTCAGGTTGCCGGGCAGCTGCCGGAAGCCCAGCGTCATGTCGTCACGGCCGTCGCCGGTGAGATCGCGGTAGTACGCCTTGAGGACGGGACACCTGCGCCCCTGCGCGCCGCTCTTGCCGCAGTCGGCCATCAGGCGGGCGGTGTCGTCGTACGCCCCCGCGCTGTAATCGCCCGGGTGCGCGGCGATCTCTCTGCGGACGACCGCGACCGGATCCACCTTGTGGATGTCGCCCCCGGGCACCGTGATGCCCTTGATCACCTCGGTGTCGACCTCGCCGATGTCGAAGGCCGGGCTCGCGGCGGGCTTCAGATCCGGCCAGAGCTTGTCCGGGCTGATCGCGGTCGGCGTGGCCCCCGCGCCCTTCAGCTCACCGGCGTCACCGCAGCCCACGGCGACCGACGCCAGCAGAACGACGGTGAGACCGACGAACACGGGACGGCCGGCACGGCTGGCGCGTCCGGGGCGAAGGGAGCCGGAAGAACCCGCGGAACGGGAGCGACGGACGGGGCGACTGCGAGGCACGGGACTCCTGTGACTCCTCTTGGGCTACGACGATGTCAGGCCCCGTACACCTTATTCATGGGGAAGTCTGTTTTGCGTACCGGTTGGGCCGGAGATGCCGACCCGGTGAAACGATTACTCGGCCAGCTCCTCCAGCAGTCTGGCCGTCGGCAGCCCCGCCCGCAGGTACTCCACGAACAACTCGTTGTGCAGGGCCCACGGCGAGCGCCGTGACCGTATCAGCCGGATCGCGTCCTCGACCGAGTGCCCCCGGTGCACCAGCGTGTGGGCCACGACCAGCCCGGACCGGTTGTAGCCGCTGTAACAGCGGACGAGGACCGTACGCCCCTCGTCCATCGCGTCCCCCGCGGCCTGCGCAAGCCGGATCACCCCGGCGAGCTGGGTGCCGTCCAGCGGACCGTCCGGAATCGGCCACACATGGTGCCGCACACCGGGATCGGGCCCGTGTCCCTGCCGGGCCCGCGTCAACGTCTGGACGAGATCGAACTCGCCCCGCACCACGGCGAGCTCCAGCTCCCCGCCGGACCCCCGGAACTCGTGCCCGCCCATCCACAGGCCGGGCACGATCTCGCTCCACGGACGGTCCGGAACCGGTACGTCGGGTTGCTTCCTGCGGGTCCGCAACGGCGCCTCCCCAAACGCGCTGCCCAGTGCCTGCCCAGCTCCCTTCGAAGGTAACCGCCTTCTTGCCCCCGGAGCACCCCTACTGTTCCCATGGTCGGTGGGGTGATGGTGCATGAACGGACTGCGCGTCATACCGACCTGGCGACATGGCCAGGAGCGGCTCTACGTCTGTCTCACGGACGGCAGGAACATCGCCTGGTACGACCGTGAGGCGGGCCGCGTCAACCTGCTCGGCGACGCCCGCAGAGAGGACGTCCTCAAGGCCCTGGGCCCCTTCATCACGGGCCCTGTCACGGTCGGCCCACCCCCGGTGCCGACCCCCGCGGAACTGGCCCGCCTGGCCCTCCATCCCGACGACGACCTGGCCCCCAACCGTCCCGGCGAGGCCCTCCTCATCGCCCTGGACCGAGACCCGGGCCCCGCCCACCGCCTCCGCACCGACCCGCGCCGCCACGCCCTGGCGGCCGAGCAGACCGTGGGCGAGGCCCTGGACCGCCTCGACGGCGCGGGCTGGCGCACCCTGCACTCCGTCCCGCTGCCCGGCGGAGACCGTGTCCACCACCTGGCGATCGGCCCCGCCGGCCTGTTCGCGATCCACACCCTGTACGCCCGCAAACAGCGGGTCCGCATCGCCGACCCCATGGTCACCCTGGGCCGCCGGACCCCGGAACCCCTGCTCCGGCGCCTGCGCGCAGACGCCGACCGCGCCTCCTACGCCCTGACGGCCGAGGTCCGCCCGCTCCTGGTCCTCGTCGCCCCCACGGACGTCGCGGTCCCGCTCCCCCCACGCGAGGTCCGCATCCTGACCGACACGGCCCTGGCCGACCTGTCCCGGCTGGGCGGAATCCTCAAACCGGCAGACGTGGAGGCCCTCCACGCGATGGCGAGGGACAGGGGAACCTGGTCATGACGCCCTCCAGCCCGCCCTTTCAGCCCGTCCGGCGCTTGAGGACGAGGCCCTTCCGGGGCCGAGAGGGGGGTCTGGGGGCGCAGCCCCCAGGGATGGGAACGGGTAGGGGCGGCGGGGGCGAAAAACCGCCCCCTCGTTGCACAGGCTTCCCTCGTTGCACAGTCACCCCTCATTGCAAAGGCCCCCCTCATTGCACAGGCACCACCCCCGCCCGCCCCCCATCGAGCAGCGGCGCCAGCAGATCCCCGTAATCCTGCACCCGCGGAGCGACATCCGAGGCAAGAAACGTGAGCGTCTCCACGGCCCGGCACCCCTCCACCTCCTCCCACGTGACCGGCGCGGACACCGTCGGTGCGGCCCGAGCCCGCAGCGTGTACGGCGCAGCCGTCGTCTTCCGCGCCGCGTTCTGACTCCAGTCCACGAACACCTTCCCCGGCCGCAGACTCCGCGTCATCCGATGCAGCACCAGCCGCGGCATCTGCCGCTCCGCCTCCACAGCCAGCCGCTTCGCATACTCCGAGACCTGTTCGGACGACGCCCCCCGCACCGCCGCCAGCAGATGCAGCCCCTTCGCCCCGGACGTCTTCGCGTACGCCTCGATCCCGTCCGCCGCCAACCGCTCCCGCAGCCACACCGCGACCTCGCAGCACTCGACGACGGTCGCGGGGGGCCCAGGGTCGAGGTCGAAGACGAGCCGGTCGGCGACCGTCGGCTCCTGAATCACCCACTGAGGCGTATGGAACTCGGTGACGAGGTTCGCCGCCCACACCAGACTCGCCAGATCCTGCACGACGACCATCCGAGCCGGCCCCTCCGACCGCGGCACCTCGGCGGTCGTGACCCACTCGGGCGTGCCCGGCGGCACGTTCTTGGCGAAGAAGACCTGCCCGTCGGGCCCGTCGGGGTAGCGCAGGAAGGACAGCGGCCGGTCGCGCAGATGGGGGAGCAGGACGTCGGCGACGGTCGCGTAGTAGTGCAGCACCTCACCCTTGGTGAAGCCGGTCGCCGGATACAGCACCTTCTCCAGATTGCTGAGCGCGAGCCGCCGTCCCTCCACCTCAGTGATCGGCGTCATACCATGAGAATCACATAAAACCGGTACATAACGCTCTCCCGGGAGGATGCTGCACGTGAGATCCACATGGAACGGCGCCATCTCCTAGGGGCTTGGCCGGCAGCCGGGTGCTCTCCGTGTCCGGCGTCGGGCTGCGGGCAGGGGCCTTGCGGTCGGCCGAGGGGCCGTGCGGGCGGCCGGCGCTGAGCCACGGCGGCGGAGCGGTCCCAGGGAGGATCCTTCCGGACACGGCGCACCCTCGAAGGCGCAGCGAGTCCGGCCTGTCACTGTCTTCGCACGGCGGGACCGCTGCCTTGAGGGGCCGTGTCAGGAGACTCGTGTGGTGTGACGTCCCCTCTTGCCGGTGAGGGCCTTGAGTAGCTCCTCGCGCGTCATCGACGAACGGCCCGGGACGTCCGCTTCGGATGCGCGCCGATACAGCTCAGCCTTGCTCAGCCCCTCCAGCTCCGAACCCACTGAGGACTTCTCTGCCCTTTTCGCCGTACGGCCGGCGCGTTTTTCGCCGGCGGTCCTCAAACGGGACGGAGGGCTGCCACCTGCGGCCTTCTGCGTCTGCCCTTCGCTTCTCTCCCTGGCGGTTTTGGCCTGTTTCACACTGGCCTCCAACGCGCCCATGAGATCGATGACATTGGTGGAGAGTGGTGGCGCCTCGCCCTTCTCCACCGTCTGACCGGTGCGCTTGGCCTCCACCAGTTGGAGCACCTTCTCCTGGTAGGTGTCGTGGTACTCCTCCGGATTCCAGTCGATGCTCAGCGCCTCGACCAACTGCACCGCCGTCTGCAACTCCTTGTCGGCGACCTGCGTCTCTTCCGGGAGGCTTCCGATCTCTCGGTGAGGGTCGCGGACCTCGTCCGCCCAGTGCATGGTGTGCATCGCCAGGACGTCGCCCTCTGCTTTTACGGCGACCAGGTACTCGTGGTTGCGCATGACAACGGTGGCGATACCGACCTTGTTCGCCTGCGCCAAGGCCCTGTGGAGCAGGGCGTACACCTTGGCATACTCTTTGCCCTTGGGGGCCAGGTAGTAGGTCTTGTCGAAGAAGACCGGCTCGACTTGGTCCAGGTCGACGAACCCGGTGATCTCCAGCGACTTGGACTGGCCAGGGGCGATCTCATCCAGTTCGTCAGGATCGACGACCACGTACTCGTCTCCCATGTCGAAGCCCTTGACGATCTCCTCCATGGGGACTTCCTCGCCGGTGCGCTCGTTGACTCGCTTGTTGCGCACTCGGTCGGACGTTCCGCGTTGGAGTTGGTTGAAGCGGATCGTGTGGCTTTCCGTCGCCGTGAACAGCTGCACCGGCAGGGCGACGAGCCCGAATGAGAGAGCACCGCTCCAAACCGCTCGGGCCATGGCCTTCTCACCTCCTGTTTTCCCATGGCACCTCCGTCGGCTGCTGATCGCATCCCGGCATGCGCCACCCGGACGGTTCGGAGGAAGAAGCGCGGTCAGCGTTTGACTTGATTGAGGGTCCGGGTCAGCTCTCGGTTGGCGGCCCGCCCGGCCTGCAGCTCCTCGGCGCGATCTTCGAGTTGGCCCTGGAGTTCCACCACCCGCTGTTCGAGGGTGGTGATCGCTGGAGGTGGTCGATGTCGGTGGGCGCCCCGAGGCCGGAGTCGCGCCAGGCCTGTTTACCGCGCTGTTGGGAGAGCCGGTTCTCCAGCTGTCGGACGCGGGCGGTGAGCCGGACGTTGCGTTCCAGGGCGTTCGCCAGAACTCAGCCGCCGCTCGGTCCACTACAATCGGGACAGTTGTCCCGCTTGGTCGGAAGTCTGAGGGTCTTTGATGCGTGCTGATGCCGAGCGCAACCGCAAGCGTGTCCTGGAGGTGGCGTTGGAGACGTTCGCCACCGAGGGGCTGTCGGTACCGGTGGCGGAGATCGCCCGGCGGGCCGGTGTGGGCACAGGGACGGTCAGCCGCCATTTCCCGACGAAGGACTCGCTCTACGAGGCGATCGTGCTGCATCTGGTGGCCGAAATCGTCGACCTGGCCCGGCAACTGGCCGCGACCCGCGATCCAGGCGCAGCGTTCTTCGAGTTCTTCGCCCTGATGGTCGAGCACAGCGCGGCCAATCTCGGTCTGTCGCAGGCGATGAGCGGGACAGGCTTCGACGTCCACTCGGTGGCCTTGGCCCCCGAGCACAATCTGCTGGCCGTGGAAGAGGAGCTGCTCGTCGGTGCGCAGAAGGCCGGCGCCGTGCGGCCGGACGTCGTGCCTGCCGACGTCAAGGCGCTCATGGTCGGCTGTCTGTCCCGTGAGCAGCAGGGCCCCGACCCGGAGGCGCGCAAGCGCATGATCGACCTGGCGTGCGCGAGCCTGCGCGCCCAGCGGTAGCGGCGTCTGCCGACCGCGTCGAGGATCGGGGAAGCGGCGCCCGCTTGCTTCAGTTGCAGGGTGCCATCAGTGCGTCGTCGTCCGGGACGCGACCCGGGACCCAGGTGCGCAGGTCGGTGCGGAGGTGGTCGCCGAAGACGTGGGCCGACTGCGCGAGAGTCGGCGACTGCGCCTTGAGGCGGTGGTTCAGTGGCATGGTGTCGCGCCGGCTCTCGTGGCTACGCGCTCGTGTGCCTGCCGCTGGTCCGGCGGGCAGCGGGGCTGTGGGTGAGGATGCTGCGGAGTTTTGCGGTCTGCTGGTCGATGGCCTGTGGGCCGTTGCCGGTGAGCAGGCGCACGGACGGCTCGTAGGCCAATTTCGGGGCGGAGATGTTGGGGGAGGACGCGACGGTGAAGCCGGCTTCCTTGATGGCCACGTCGACGAAGTAGGGCAGTCGGGTCGACTTGCCCGGGACGCGCGGGTAGAGGAACCGCAGTGCGAACCGCTCGCCGATCTTGGGGACGGTCGAGATGGTGGCGGCGAGGAACGGGTTGTCCTTCACGGAGTAGGCGGCGCCCTGCGCGTCGATGCGCAGTCGGGTGGAGGTCACCGCGATGGGCGCGTGGCAGATCAGCGAGATGGTGACGTCGTTCTCCCGGGCCACGTGGAGGGTCTCGCCGAGCCATGGGTTGTCGCGGAAGTCGACCATGGGGGCGTGACCGCCGGGGGTGTGGATGAAGTCGAAGTCGGCGAAGGTGAATGCATCGGCCGGGTCGCGGTGGCGCTGGACGAGTTCCTGCAGCGAGTCGAAGGTGGCCTCGGGCAGCTTGTCGAGGCGGCGGATCAGTTCAGGGCGGTACTCGGCGAGCTCCGGTTCGCTGTTGGGCAGTAGTTCGGAGACCGGGATCCGGCCGATGTGCCGCTCCAGCAGCCGGACTTCCTGCTCGCGGCGGGCGACCAGCTCGGGGTGGCGCTGCCGGAAGCTGTTGACGTCGAACGAGCGGCGGCGCTGCTGCATGCGCAGGGGGAGGGTCCTGGAGCCGGTCTTCTCGATGGAGTGCACGGACAGGGCCATGCCGTTGATGTCGAGTTGCGGGGCGTTGCCGTCGGGGGTGGCGAAGGTGAACTCGTAGTCGTTCTCGAACTCTTTGAGCACCTGAGCCATCTCGACCAGGAAGAACCCGGTCGAGATCGACTTGACCACGGCCGGCTCGATCAGCGGCAGCTGGCGGCCGGACGAGATGATGATCAGTGCGCGACGCTTGGTGGTGGGCATGGCGGGGGCTCCTTCAGTGCGCCTCGGTGGCGTGGGACGGGTGGGCCCGGTCGGCCCGCTCCTGGGTTGCGCTGCTGTTGGTCGTATGGGACGAGTTGCCCGGGCCGCCGGCCGAGAGGCATCCGAAGGTGCTTCGCTGGAGAAGGACCTGCCGCGTCCCGGTGAGGGGGCCCGGGCGGGTGTGCCGCTCAGGCGCTCTCAGGCGCCGGCGGTACGGGTGCACGCCGTGGAGTGGGCGTGTCATGGCCCGAGGGCCGGAAGTTCTCTACTTGCCTTCCGCGGCCTTGGACACGTGCGCCCACTCGGCCCAGGTCTCCAGGCGCTGCTGGTACACCGCGGGTACCCACTGCGTGGGCTGCTCACCGAAGAGCACGCGCAGCGGCGGCTCCTCGGCGTCGACAAGCATCTGGGCTGCGGCGCTCATCTCGGTCAGCGACGCGTGCAGGGGGTCGTAGGTGTCCTGGCCGTGCGCGGTGAAGACCGACGAGTTCTTGAAGAGGAGATCTGGACGATGTGGCCGCTGCCCTGCGCACGCAGGACGGGCAGTACCGCCTGCGTGACGTGGACGACGCCGAACACGTTGGTCTCCAGCTGACCGGCCTGCTCGCGCATGGCGACGCGTGCCGCTGCCCCCGCTGTGACTGGTGTGCCCTACCGGTAAGGGTTCACGGCCAGTCGCGTGCCGCCGCTCGGTTCAGGCCGGGTTGCCCTGGGACAGGGCGGAGACGTCGGCCCAGTCCTGCCAGGTCTTCAGGCGCTCGGCGTAGACGTGGGGGATCATGTCCAGTCCGTCGGTGCCGAAGAAGACGCGCAGGGGCGGGACGTCGGCGTCGACGATCTTCAGAAGTGCCGGTCCGACCGCGGTGGGGTCGCCGAGCTTCACGTCGCGCCAGCCCTCGGCCAGGGCCGCGCGCAACCCGTCGTAGACGGGCAGCTGCTCGGCGAAGCTGGCGGAGGCGCCTGCCCAGTCTGTGGCGAAGCCGCCGGGCTCGACCAGGGTGACCTTGATGCTGAATGCGGCGACTTCCTTGGCGAGGGCCTCGGTCAGTCCTTCCAGGGCCCACTTGGAGGCGTGGTAGCCACCGAGGCTGGGGTAGGTGGTCACGCCGCCGATGGTGGAGATCTGCACGATGTGGCCGCTGCCCTGCTCGCGCAGCAGGGGCAGCGCGGCCTGGGTCACCCACAGGGCGCCGAAGAAGTTGGTCTCCATCTGGTCGCGGACCTGCCGCTCGGTCAGTTCCTCGACGGCGCCGAACAGACCGTAGCCGGCGTTGTTGACGACGACGTCCAGGCGGCCGAAGTGTGCGTGTGCCCGCCGGACGGCCTCGGCGGCGGCGGTCTTGTCCGTCACGTCCAGGGTCAGCGGAAGGATCGCCTCGCCGTGGGCGGCGACCAGGTCGGCCAGCGTTTCGGTGTTGCGGGCGGTGGCCGCGACCTGGTCGCCGCGCTCCAGGGCGGCGAGGGCGAACTCGCGGCCGAAGCCGCGCGACGAACCGGTGATGAACCAGACCTTGCTCATGACGTGAACCTCCTGTGGGTATGGGCGGCCACCCGTAAGCGGGATGGCTATCCCGATTAACTATACGGGATGAACGTCCCGCTTTCGCTGGGAGGCAGGCGCGGTAGCGGCCCGCAGTCCGGTTTGCTCTGCTGCTCCGCCCCTGACTGCAGGGTTCGCGTGTGGTGCAGAGGATGATCAAGATGCACTCCCGCACCGCGCCGCTATGTACGGACGACCGTCGTGACCTCGACCGATAGCTGCTCGTGCCTGGCCTCGACCGTCCCTGGCAGAGGGACCGACCGGCGGCCCATTCCGCAGCTATGGATAACCAGGATCACCAGTACTCAGGGAGGCTCTGAAACGCAGCAACAAGGTGGCGATCGCGAAGTACGCCCTGCGCGGCCGCGAGCGCCTCGGGATGCTCCGCGTGGTCGGCGACGCGATCGCCATGCACGGTCTGCTCTGGCCGGACGAGGTCCGCGCGCCGGAGGGCGTCGCCCCGGACACCTCCGTCACTGTCCGCGACAAGAAGTTGGACCTCGCGGACGCCCTCATGGACACCCTCGGCGAGGTCGACCTGGAGGACCTGCACGACGAGTACCGCGAAGCGGTGGAGGAGGTCGTGGCGGCGAAGGCGGCCGGCGAGACCCCCCGCGAGGTCCCGGCCGCGCCGTCCAGCGGCAAGGTGCTGGACCTGATGGCCGCCCTGGAGAAGAGCGTCAGAGCGGCGAAGGAATCGCGCGGCGAGGAAGCGCACCCCACGGCGGAGCCGGAAGAAGCGGCGGAGCCGGAAGAGGCGGAAGAGGCGGAAGAGGCGGAAGAAGAGGCAGAGGAAGGGGGAGAGGCGGAGGTCAGACGCCTACCGCAACGCAAGTCGACCCGCACGGCCCCCAAGCAGACGGGCGGCAAGAAGTCGACGTCGACGGCGAAGAAGGCGACGGCGGCACCGAGGAAGTCGACAGCGAAGAAGAAGACGACGGCGGCGAAGAGCACGGCCAAGAAGACCGCAGCGAAGAAGACAACGGCCCACAAGACAACGGCGAAGAAGACCCCAGCGACGAAGAGCCCGACGAAAAAGACAACGTCCGCCAAACGCACAGCCTGACCAACCAAACCACGCCCTCCCCAGCTCCCCAGCTCACCAGCTTTCCCAGCCTCCCCGGCTCCCCAGCCTCCCCGGCTTTCCCAGCCTCCCCGGCTCCCCAGCCTCCCCGGCTTTCCCAGCCTCCCCGGCTCCCCGGCTCCCCGTTCACGACTCATCTCAGTTCACGACTGATCGCAGGCCTCAGGCAGCCTTTCCCAAACCCGCGCCCCCTCCGCGAACTCCTGCGCCCGCCGGACCCCCGTCGTCGGATCCGCCGCCTTCCCCGCCCCGCCGGGACGGCCCGACGAGCAGCAAGCCCGTGCCCACCCCCAGTCCCACGGCTGCCCAGACGGGAAACTCGCCGCCATAAGCGAACCCGTGCCCGGCGAAATAGGTCAGCGACCAGACGCTCACGCCGAGCCCGACCCACATCCGCCAGGCCGCCGCCCCCCGAAGCCCCGCGTCGGGCAGCACCCGGACGCCCACGGCAGTCACCCTCCGCTCCAACGGCCGCAAAGCCCGCAGCACCCCCACCAGCACGACGCCCAGCACCACCACCCACGGCACCCGCAGCGCCCACCAGCCGGCCGACCCGTACCCGGGTTGGGGAGCGAGGCCGGTCAGGTAGAAGGCGGCGGCGACGATCAGCACGGGCACCATGTGCCACAGGTAGAGGGCCATGCTGCCGGCCCCCACCACCCGCACCGCCCGCGCCACCCGAGCCCGCTCCAACACCCGCCGCGCCACGGGCGCGACCGCAAGGGCCACCCCGACCTGAGCGACGGCCCACGCCAGCATGGCGGCCGACGGCGGATTGGTGTTGCTCAACTCCTGCCCGGTCACCAGGATCAGGCTGACGGGAAACGGCCCAGGCCCGACCAGCGCGGCGAATCCGACCCCACCCCCCACCGCCATGGCGAAAGCCACAGTCCGCGTCCGCGTCCGCGTCCGCTTCCGCGCCGGCGTCCGCGTCCCGCCGCCCCACCCCCCGTCCCGCCAGCAGAACCCCAGCTGGTACACCACCCCCCACACCAGCAGATAGTTGAGCGCACCCACTGCCTCCACGCCTCCCGTACGGGACGACGCCCCGGCGGCCGCGACAAGCGCACTGACCCCGAGCGCAACGACCCCCGTCCCCACCGGCACCCGAACGCCCCACCGCTCGTGAAGCGCGTACATCAGCGGCGTCAGGGCGCTGAGCAGCAGATACACCGGCAGGAACCAGAACTGCATGGCCAGCGCCCACCCCACCAGCGCGAGGGTGCCGCGATCCACGCCGAGACCGGCGCATACTCCGACGGCGAGCAGCACGAGCCCGCTGTACACGGCCGTGGGCAACAGCAGTCGTACGGCCCGCTGCCCCACCCACCCCGCGACGGACGCCCCACCGGCCCGCGCCCGGGACCAGGACCCGCCGGCCGCATACCCGCCGGCCAGGAAGAACAACGGCATGATCTGAAAGCCCAGGGTCAGCCACTGCGTCCAGGGCACTGTCGCCAGCAACTCCGGTGCGCCGATCTCACCGTCCGGATGCCGGACCAGCCCGGTGATCACCCAGTGGCCGAGCACCACGAGCAGAATCGCCCAGGCCCGCAGAAAGTCGACGTACCGGTCTCTCCCCATGCGCCGCATGCTGCCGCGTCCCCCAACCCCCTTGCGCCGAAAAGCCCTTGTCGCAACCAACCCGTGCCCGAGCCGACACCACCCCCGCGTGCTTTCGTTCGCTACTTGGCCCCGGGCCGTGTCCGGCGCATGACGAGGATCGCTTCGCCGGGCTCTGGGGGGCGCGTCCACGACAGGGTGGTGAGTGTGTACGCAGGCCCCCGGGTCAGCGCGAACCGAGGCAGCCGCACCCCGAACTCGCCCGCGACGGCGTCCAGAAGCCCCCCTTCACCCGCGCCGCCGCCGAACCAGCGATCGGGATCGAGCGAGTCGGGTATGTCCCCATGCCGTTCCGCCACCTCGTCCCCTCGGACGGTGAACGAGTACCGCTCCTCGCCGTCCTGCGCGAGGGACAGATGAAAGACGTCCGGCCGCCGGAGCGAAGCCCCCGCCGACTTCCACACCACCAGCGCCCGACCCCCCTTCCGCCCGCCACGCGAGGCGACGACCGCCGGTGACACGAACCGCTGACCGTTGAACAAAGGCGGCTGACCGTCGAAGGCGAAACTCCAGTCGGCCCCGGCCAGGCCCACCGCGGTGATCGCCCGGTCCTCCCAGGACGCCGAGTCCTGGCCACGACGCCGATGCGCCCCGAACACCGCCTCGAACCGGCTCTCCGGCCCCCGCAGTTCACGAGCGCCCTCCGCCCCCACCAGCTCAGGCAACTCGTCCGGCCGCACCCCTTCCACGAGCAGGAACCGATACCCCTCCTGCACGCCACCCCCGCCACTGTCCGCCTCGGCCAGCCACGCCAGCCCGGGCGGATCGATGTCGCCCGCCGGCACCGGCGCGTCCCCCGTCTCCCCGGCGCGCG
The DNA here is from genome assembly GCF_055581185.1 of Streptomyces sp. NPDC031474. NCBI lineage: Bacteria > Bacillati > Actinomycetota > Actinomycetes > Kitasatosporales > Streptomycetaceae > Streptomyces > Streptomyces sp. NPDC031474. The sequence continues at coordinate 69,489 of NZ_JBVIJX010000015.1, read as the reverse complement.
GAGTCGCCAGCAACTCCAGCCCCCGCTCACGGACATCGCACACCGGCCCCAGGAACGGATCGGCGAGGAGCCCGACCGGCGCGAGCTGCTCGGGCCCCCGCGGCCGCCACTGCGGCAGAGCCTTCCGCACGATGCGCCACGCCTCGTCGGTAAGCCCCCACCGCGCCTGCTCCCGAGCCTGGTCGAGGGCTCGCCCGAACTCCCCGTCGGCGGTGTACAGATACGTCCTCTCCCGCACCTCCCGCAGCACGGCATCGGCCAGTTCCCGCACGGCGTCGTCCGCACCCGCCAGCCGCATGCGCCAGGCGCGGTCCTCCCTCCTGTCGCGCACGTGTTCGGCGGCGAGCACGGGCAGGAACTCGGGCGCGTACACCGGGTCCGTGGGGAGCGGCCAGAAACCGACCGCGTAATTGTGTCCCGACAGCCGCCGTATCTGGTCGTACAGCGCACGGGCTCGCGGTCTGCCGTAGGCCGCAGCCTTCTCCAGCACCGCTTCCGCCCGCTCGTACCGCCCGCGCAGGGCATCCAGCCGCGCCTCCTCGACGGCGGCGTCCAGCGCCCGGGTCGTGTCGTTGACGAACGCCGCACCCAGCCGGTGCGACTGCAGACTGTGGAACTCCTGGTGCATCGCCTCCATGAACTCCAGGAAGGAACCGAACCGTTCGGGCGGAGCCGCGCGCCAGCCGGCCCACACCCGGACGGCCCACTCACCCGCCTCGTCCGTGTCCCCGGGATCCATCAGCACGTACATCGCGTCGGACTCCACCTGCAGCTGCAGACCCCGCTCCCAGACCCCCGCCTCCAGCACCTCCTCCGGAGTGGAGTTCTCGTCCAACTCGCCCCGGAACTCCTGACCGAGTCCCGAGGCGTCCTCGTGCCAGCGCACCTGTTCGGTCCCGGCGAGCACGTACACAAACCCGCCGGCGTGCCGCCACCCGTCGCTCACCTCCAGAAACGCCCGGTACGACGGCGGCAGCCGGACCCCGAGCCGCTCCTCCGCCGCGACGATCCGCGCCTCGCCGGCCCCCTCGAACCCCAGCCACCGCTCCCGCCGAGGCACCGAGTCCCGCTCCCCGGGCGACTGCTCATCCTCACCCGCATCCGCCCACTCCCCACTCCACCGCACCAGAAAGTCACGCCACGCGAACCCACCCGTTTCGACCATGCCCTCATGCTGGCACCCACCACTGACAACGCCCCGGCACGAGCGACGATCGCATGCCGAGCCCCAAATCCCCGAGCCCGCCCGGAATTACTCCCGCGCGTCCTGTCGACGCTCCTGCCCTTGACGCCCCTAATGTTACCGGTAACATCAATATTCGTCGGAGCATCACACCACCCCACACCGCAGTGGGCCGTCCGCTTCTGGAGTTCGCGTGAGCGACCACGCCACGGCACAGCGCACCCCCGCGGCGACCCCGCCCGACACCACTCCCGTCTTCACCACTCCCGCCGTAGCCGCCTCCTGCGCCGGCTTCGTACTCATCGGCGCGCTCCAGGCCCTCTACGGCCCGGCGATCCCGGCCCTGCGCCAGGAGTTCGACCTCTCACCCTCCGCAGCGGGCCTCGGCCTGAGCGCCCACTTCGTGGGCGGAGTCGCCGGCGTCCTCCTCTTCGACCGCCGCTACGGCCGTACGAGCAACCGACGGATCCTCGCCACCTCGTTCCTCCTGATGGCAGCCGGCGCCGCAGGCTTCGCGCTCGCGCCGAACTGGCCCCTCGCCCTCGCCGCGGCCCTCCTCGCGGGCCTCGGCTTCGGCGGCATCGACTACGGCCTCAACCAGCTCTTCTCCATCGGCTTCGGCCACCGTTCCACCGCGATGCTCAACATCCTCAACGCCCACTTCGGCATCGGCGCGATCCTCGGCCCGGCCCTGATCGGCGTGGTCGGCGCCGAGCACTACCCCACTCTCTTCCTGGCCTTCGCCCTCGCCAACCTCCCCCTCCTCCTCTGCCTGAGAGGCGTACGCGACCACACCCCCAACCCCCCACCCCACGACGCCCACCCCACCCCCGTCCACCGCAGCCTCACCACCGTCCTCGCGGTCTTCGTCACCCTCTACGTCCTGCACGTGGGCATCGAGGCAGGCGTAGGCGGCTGGGAACCGACCCACCTGGAGACCGTCGGTTACGCCGCGGGCACGGCCGCCACCGCCACCAGCGTCTACTGGCTGATGATGACCGTGGGCCGCTTCCTGGTCGCCCCGATCGCCCTCCGCTTCTCCCCGCAGGCCATCATCACCGTCTCCTGCGCCGGCATGACCGCCTGCCTCCTGCTGGCCGCCGTACCGAACCTGGCCCCCTACGCCTACGCCGGCGTAGGCCTTTTCATCGCCCCGATCTTCCCCACCGGCCTGTCCTGGCTCAACCGGACCGCCCCTTACGCCGGCGCCCTGGTGATCGCCGCGTCCATGCTGGGCGGTGTCACAGCGGGCCCAGCACTGGGCAAGGCCATCGAGTGGTCCGGCGTAAGAACCGTCCCCATCCTCCTGGCCGCGGTCTCGGCCGCCTGCCTGGCAGCCACCCTCTGGCTGATCAGAGCAACAAGCAAAACACCCCGCTGAGCCCAGCAGTCTCCGCGGCGGCGGAGAGGGAATCCCGACGCACCCGCGGCCGCCGACGGCCGGGAGCGGGTCGTGGCGGTGCGGCGCAGCCCGTCGCTTAGCCCGTCACAGCCAACCCCACCGTCCCAACAGGCAGCAGTACGCCCAACACGCGACGGGCTCGCCGCACCGCCACGACCCCGACCCCACCCACCACGCCGGCGCCGACCCCCACTCCACTCACCCCCCACCCCACCCCAGCCCGCTCGCCCCGACCGAAGGGACCCGCATGCCCGCCCTCACCACCACATCCGACGGCTTCCTCCTCCACGGCGAACCGTTCCGCATCCTCTCCGGCGCCCTGCACTACTTCCGCGTCCACCCCGACCAGTGGGCCGACCGACTCCACAAGGCCCGCCTGATGGGCCTGAACACGGTGGAGACGTACATCCCCTGGAACCTCCACCAGCCAGACCCCGACACCCTGGCCCTGGACGGCCTCCTCGACCTGCCCCGCTTCCTCCGCCTGGCCGCCGCAGAGGGCCTGCACGTCCTCCTCCGCCCAGGCCCCTTCATCTGCGCCGAGTGGGACGGCGGCGGCCTCCCCCACTGGCTCACCACCACCCCCACCCCCGACACGCCCCCCACCCCCGTCACCAACCCCAACCCCACCCCCGCCCCCGACACAGGCCTCCGCCTGCGCACCAGCGACCCCCGCTTCACCGCCGTGATCGACCGCTACCTCGACCTCCTACTCCCCCCACTCCTGCCGTACATGGCGGCATCCGGCGGCCCCGTCATCGCCGTACAGGTGGAGAACGAGTACGGCGCCTACGGTGACGACCCCGCCTACCTCAAGCACATCGAGCAGGCCTTCCGCTCCCGCGGCATCGAGGAACTCCTCTTCACCTGCGACCAGACCGACGGCGATCACCTCAAGAACGGCACCCTCCCCGGCGTCCTGGCCACGGGCACCTTCGGCAGCCGCGTCGACGAGTCCCTGGCCCGCCTCCGCGAGGCACAGCCCCAAGGCCCCCTCATGTGCGCGGAGTTCTGGATCGGCTGGTTCGACCACTGGGGCGGCCCGCACCACGGCCGGGACGCCGACCAGGCCGCGGCCGACCTGGACCGACTCCTCTCCGCAGGCGCCTCCGTCAACATTTACATGTTCCACGGCGGCACCAACTTCGGTTACACCAACGGCGCCAACCACCACCACGCCTACGCCCCCACCGTCACCTCCTACGACTATGACGCCCCGCTCACCGAGAGCGGCGACCCGGGCCCGAAGTACCACGCCTTCCGCGAGGTGCTCGCCCGCCACACGAAACTCCCCGCCGAGCCGGTACCGGCCCCTGCCCCCAAACTCCCGCTCACCACAGTCCAGTTGACGAACAGGACCCCCCTCTTCTCCCATCTCACACCCCCCGTACGGTCCAAGGACCCCCTCACCGCCGACGACCTGGGAGAGCGAGCCGGATACGTCCTGTACCGCACCACCGTCCCGGACGAGGGCGCCGGCCTCCTCCACTTCACCGGGGGAGTGGGCGACCGAGCCCAGGTCTTCCTGGACGGCGCCCCCGTAGGCGTCCTGGAACGCGAGCGCTACGACGAGACGCTCCCCGTCCACGTCCCCCGCCCCGGCGCCGTCCTCGACGTCCTGGTGGAGAACATGGGCCGGGTCAACTACGGCCCCCGCATAGGCACCCCCAAGGGCCTGCTGGGCCCGGTCACCTACGCAGGCACCCCCCTCCAGACCTGGGACTGCCACCCCCTGCCCCTCACACAACCCCCCACAGCCACAACCCCCACCCCCACCCCGACGGCGACGGCGACGGCGGCGGCAGCGGCAGCGGCAGCCCAACCCACCTTCCACCACGGCCAGTTCGAGGTGAGGACCCCCGCCGACACCTTCCTCTCCCTCCCCGGCTGGACCAAGGGCCAGGCCTGGATCAACGGCTTCCACCTGGGCCGCTACTGGAACCGCGGCCCCCAGCGCACCCTCTACGTCCCCGCCCCCGTCCTCCGCCCCGGCGCCAACGACCTGGTTCTCCTTGAGCTCCACGGCACCACCACCCCCGAGGCCCACCTCACCGACACCCCCGACCTCGGCCCGAAGCAGCACTGATGACCACACCTGCGCACCCCACACCACCCCCGCCCCAAGCCCCCACCCACACCCCCACCCACACCACCAACGTCCCCACCCCCTCCGCACCCCCCCTCCGCAACCACCTCCCCTTCACCGACGCCCCCACCACCCCCGACCCCATCGAGGTGACCAGCCGCTGGCTGACCCGAGGCGGCCGCCCCTGGTTCCCCGTCTCGGGCGAGTTCCACTACTCCCGCTACCCCGCGGCGGACTGGGAGGAGGAACTCCTCAAGATGAAGGCGGCCGGCATCACGGCCGTAGCCTCGTACATCATCTGGATCCACCACCAGGAGACAGAGAACGGCATCAGCTTCGACCCCGCCCGCAGCCTCGACCTACGCCGCTTCGTCCAGCTCTGCGCCCGCCACGGTCTCGACTTCGTCCCCCGCATCGGCCCGTGGTCCCACGCCGAGGTCCGCAACGGCGGCCTCCCCGACTGGGTGCTGGCCCGTACGGCGGCCCCCCGCACGGACGACCCGGCCTATCTGTCCGCCGTACGCCCCTGGTTTGAAGCCATCGCCGCTCAACTCCACGGCCTCGACCGGGCGAACGGCGGCCCGATCATCGCGATCCAGATCGAGAACGAGCTCTACGACCGGCCCGCCCACCTCCTGACCCTGAAACGCATGGCTCAGGAGACGGGCCTCACCGCACCCCTGTGGACCTCGACCGCCTGGGGCGGAGTCCACCTCCCCGAAGACGAACTGCTCCCGCTCTACGGCGGCTACCCGGAGGCCTTCTGGACCGAGGCCGACGGCGGCTGGCCCGACACCTGCCGCAAGCACTTCTTCTTCACCCACCAGCGTGACGACGAGGGCATCGACGCCGACCTCCGCCCGACGACCGTACGCGGCGCGGACCCGTCGTCGCACGTGGACCGATTTCCCTGGGCCACCTGCGAGTTGGGCGGCGGCATGGCGGTCGCCTACCACCGCCGCCCGCGTGTCGACGCCGCGGACATCGGCGCCCTCGGCCTCACGAAGATCGGCTGCGGCTCGGTCTGGCAGGGCTACTACATGTTCCACGGCGGCACCAATCCCACCGGAACCCTGACGCCCCTCCAGGAGTCCCACGCCACCGCCTACCCCAACGACCTCCCCGTCCTCACGTACGACTTCCAGGCCCCACTCGGCGAGTACGGCCAGTACCGGCCGTCCTACGACGAACTCCGCCTCCAGCACCTGATGTTGGCGGACTTCGGCCAGGTGATCGCCCCCATGCGGTCGGTGCTGCCGGACGACGCGCCGCGAGGCCAGCACGACCGCGACACCCTGCGCTGGGCGGTCCGAAGCGACGGCCGGGCCTCGGGTTTCCTCTTCGTCACCAACCACCAGCCGCACGAACCACTCCCGGACCACCCGAACACGACCTTCACGGTCGCTTTCCCCGAGGCCCCGCCGCTCGCCCTCCCCAGCACCCCCGTCATCGTCCCGGCGGGCGCCTACTTCTGCTGGCCCCTGCGTCTGGAGGTGGCGGGCCTGCGCATCGACTGGGCCACCGCCCAGCCGGTGTGCACGGTCGAGGACGACGACGGCGGCACGGTCCTGGTCCTGGCCGCGACGGACGGCATCGCCCCCGAACTGGCCCTGGACGCGAGGACGGTACGGCGCGTCACCGGAGCGGGTTCCATCTGGACGGAGGCCGACCGCACCCTGATCACCGGCCTCCAGCCCACCACCACCGCCACATCCATCGTCGACGGCCTGGTCAGGACGGAGACGACGGCCGGCGACCGGGTCTCCCTCCTGATCCTGGACGCGGCGACGGCCCGCACCGCCTACAAGGGCGAGGCCTGGGGAGCCCAGCGCCTGGTCCTGTGCCCGGACGGCGTGATCTTCGACAAGCACCGCAACGAGCTACGCCTCCACACCCGCGCAAGCACCACCACACTCATCCCCACGATCTCCCTCTCCGTCCTACCCGCCCCACCCCGCCCGCCCAAGGCGCACGGAGCGACACTGCACGAGAGCCGGAACGGACCCCTGACCCGCTACACGCTCCACCCCGTCGACCCCCTCCACCCGGAAAACAACCCCGCCCGACTCCAGGACCCCACCCCCACCCCCACCCCCACCCCCACCCTCACCCTCCTCCGCCCGCCCGGCCCACCCCCCACGCCTCGAACCGGCCCGCTGAACCGGGCGAGCGCCCCGACCGACGAGCACTACGACGACGTAGCGGCGGTGTACCGCGTGGATCTGCCGCCGACCGTCCCGAAGGGCACGTTGCTGCGCCTGCACTGGGCGGGAGACGTGGCACGCGCGTATGTGGGGGAGACGCTGGTGGCCGACCAGTTCTTCACGGACGCCCCGTGGGACATCGCCCTGGACCGACTCCCACCCGGAAAACCCCTACTGGTGAAGGTGCTGCCCTTCGCCCCCAAGGCGAAGGTGTACGTCCCGGGGGAGGCCCCCGCACCCGGTACGGCGGAACTGCGCCGCGCGGAGTGGCTGACCCGCCGAAGCTGGACACTCACCCAAACCTGACCCCCGCCGCTCCTCTCCCCACCCCTCCCTTCTCTCGCCTCGGCCTATCCTGTGGCTGACCAGCCCAGCCCAGCCCAGCCCAGCCCAGCCCAGCCCAGGACAGGCCGGAAGGAAGAAGAGCCCCGCCATGACCCCAACAGCCGCCGACGGCCCGGCGACCGACGGTCCGGTGACCGACGGCCAGGCGACCGACGGTCCGGCGACCAAGGGACGCAGCCGACGCAACTTCGCCGGCGCCCGCCCCGTGATGGACGACGTCGCGAAACTGGCCGGCGTCTCCAAGCAGACGGTCTCCCGGGTGCTCAACGACAACCCGGCCGTCCGCGCGGAGACCCGGGAGGCGGTCCAGGCGGCCATGCGCACCCTCGGCTACCGCCCCAGCAGCAGCGCGCGCTCGCTGGCCAGCGGCCGCACTCGCATGCTCGGCGTGATCTCCTTCGACGCGGCCCGCTACGGTCCCGCCTCGACCCTGACCGCTATCAACGCGGCGGCGCAGGAGGCGGGTTACCTGGTGAGCTCGATCGCTCTGGACACCGCCGACAAGGACACCGTCGTACGCGCGGCGGACCGCCTCTCCGCGGAGGGCGCGGACGGCGTGATCGCGATCGCCCCCCAGCTCTGGGTGGCCCGGGCCCTCGCCGAGGCCCATCTGGACACCCCCCTGGTCGTCATGGACAACGATCTCGGCGACGGCACCCCCATGGTCACCTCGGACGCCCGCACCGGCGCCCGCAAGGCGACGCAGCACCTGCTCTCGCTCGGCCACCCCACGGTCCACCATCTCGCGGGTCCGACGGGCTGGACCTCCGCGGACCGCCGAGCGGAGAGCTGGCGCGCCACTCTCCAGGCGGCCGGAGCCGAGATCCCCACCCCCCTCTTCGGCGACTGGAGCGCGGACTCCGGCTACGACCTGGGCCGGAATCTGGCGAAGGACGCGACCCTCACCGCGGTCTTCGTGTCGAACGACCAGATGGCCCTGGGCGTCCTACGCGCTCTGCACGAGGCGGGCCGCCGGGTGCCGGAGGACGTCAGCGTCGTCGGCTACGACGACATCCCGGAAGCGGCCCACTTCCTGCCCCCGCTGACAACGATCCGCACAGACTTCAAGGACATAGGCACCATCTCCCTCCACACCCTCCTCAACCACATCGACACCCTCTCACCCCCCGCCCCTCCCTTGACCCTGGTCCCCGTCACCCTCCACATCCGCCACAGCACGGCCCCGCACCCCGCTGCACGAACAGGGGAAGCAGCCGCGGGAACGCCGAGTCAGGCGCTTTCGAGCGGTCGCCGGCCCTCCTCGGACACGGCTGACCGGCGTCATTCCAAGGACAACTGACTTTGTAATCGCCCTGGTTGGCGGGTGGGACGTTGGGCGATTCCAAGCTGTGATCTGGCTTTTCGGGTGAGAGTATGGAGCGCAGGGGGTCTTGGAGACCGCCGATGTAAGGGGGGCCATGCTGAAGATTCTGATCGCCGAGGACATGGCGATGCTGCGCAGAGCATTGGCCGAACTCCTGGCGCTGGAGGCGGACTTCGACGTGGTGGCCGAAGTCGATCGCGGCGATCAGATCGTTGCGAAGGCGCGCGCACTGCGACCGGATGTGGCCGTACTCGACATCGGTCTTCCCGGGATGGACGGCATCACCGCCGCCGCCGCGCTCTCCACCGCCGTACCCGACTGCCGGATCCTCATGCTCACGGGGCTCGGCAATCCCAGCACCTTGCGCCGGGCGCTGGCCACCCGCGCCACCGGATTCCTGTGCAAGGACGCCAACCCGGCCCAACTCGTCGGCGCCATAAGGGCCGTGGCCGCCGGGAAGCGGGTCGTCGACCCCCAACTGGCCGTCGCGGCACTTGAGGACGTGACTCAGCCGCTGGCCCCGCGCGAACTGGAAGTCCTCCGGCTCGCCGCCGCGGGCGAGGGCACCGCGGCCATCGCCCGCCGTCTGTTCCTCTCCGCGGGAACGGTGCGGAACTACCTGAGCAGCGCCGTGGTCAAGCTGGGCGCCCGCAACCGTATGGACGCGGTACGGATCGCCCGTGAGGGCGGCTGGATCTGACGGGTATCCGACGAGTCGCGCCGGGGGACCGGGCCCGTGCTCAGGCCACGGAAGTGGAATCGTGCATCCCTCTGTCGGAGGCATGCACGGGCCGGACGAGCCAGTGCTTGGGCGCGGGGTTCTTCGCCGGGAGCGGGACGACCGCCGTGAGGGAGAACCACTTCCCGTCCGTGATCTCCGCGGTGAGCCGGCCTTCCACCGCTTCGATGCGATCGCGAAGGTTGTTGAGGCCGCTTCCCGGCCGGGCGTTGCTGAACGCGGCGGCCGGGTGGCCTTCGAGTCCGTCGTTGGTCACCGTCAGTCTGACGGCGTCCTGTTCGCGGTGGATTCGGACGACGCAGGTGCCGACCCTGCTGTGCCGCAGCATGTTGGTGACCCCCTCGCGCAGCACCGTCGCCAGGGTTGTCTCGATGTCGGGCGGCAGCGGCCCGGCGCTGCCCCGGAATTGGGCGTGCACGCCCATGTTCCTGAGGGTGGCGAAGACGGTGTCGACCTCTGTGGCCAGGGACATGGCACGGTAGGTCTGTGAGACGGCCCGGACGTCGATGAACGCCCGTTGGGTGGCTTCCAGGATCTCCGTGAGTTCCTGTTGCAGACGGGCGTGCTTGGAAGGCGGCAGCCGCCGCGCCACTTCGCACTTGAAGGCGATGGTGGTCAGGCTCATGCCCAGCAGATCGTGCAGATCGCGCGAGAAGCGCAGCCGTTCGGCCTCCACGGCCATCCGGGTGAGCTCGCCGCGGGTGCGGTGGGCTTCCTGGACGAGGCGGGTCAGTTCGGAGAGCCCGAACACCACCAGGCCGGTCAGCGTGGTCGCGACGGTCCCGTACCCGAGCGAGCCTCGGCCCACCCCGCTTTCCAGTACCAGCAGGCTGGACGATCCCACGATCGCCGCGAACGCCGGCCACATCCAGCGGCGAGGCAGCACGAGCAGGGCGGAACCGGCGAGGACGCCCGGCGTGGCGAGCCAGGCGTCGGCGAAGGTGAGGAACGGCAGATAGGTGAGGAGGGCCTGGAGTCCGAAGGTCCAGTACCTCAGGCGAGTCAGCCGGGGAGACAGGTATCCGAAGGAGTGGGTCAGTTGGACGCAGTAGACGAGTAACAGGGTCACGATGCCCGCGGTGAATCTGACCGGTGAGAGACGGTCCTCCAGCAGATAGACGAAGGCGACCCCGAAAAAGGCCACGAGGACCGCGATGGTGATGGCGCTGGAGGTGCCGACGGCGAGGTATCTGCTTCTCGCGTCCTCTAGTTCGGCGCGCGCACCACTGTGCTGGGCAGAACCTTGCATCTCTTCTCTTCCCCCTCGGGCGAACCGAACGAGTCAATGAGTCAGGTTGTGCCGCGCTCAACCCGATCCCGGCAAAGCGCGAGGTTGGGAACGCGTAATCGATTCTAGCCGGTACGAGTCATTCGACTAAGAAGCTCCACGGTGTGGCTGCCGTCCTCAATCCCCATGTGGAAGAAGATCGTTCCTGGCGCGGAAAGGTTGCTTCGTTGCGTGGGAGGAAGGGGAAGGACTCATTCCCTTACAGATGCAGCGGCAAAGGATTGAGGTCCGCGTAGTCCGTCGGCCGGGTGAGCCGGCCGAGCGCGACGGGTACGTCGAAGAGCCGGCCGGGGCCGAATCCCGCCCAGTGCGGGCGCAGACCGGGGATCAGCACCTTGGCGACGGGCAGTTCCACATCGGGGCGGGTCTGGTCGAGGACGAGTACGTCGAGGCCGCGCCGGCGCAACAGCGCGACCAAGGCGTGGACCTGTTCCGCGGCGTCGGCGGGCGGCCGCAAGGCCGCGGGCGGCCGGGTGGACCGGCGTGCCGCGGGCAGCAGATAGGGCTGGTTGGCGGTGGTGGCGTGCCGGAACCAGTCCAGGGCCTCCGGGTCGGTGTCGTGGTAGGCGGAGGCCCCGTTGGTCGTCTCCCCTGTCAACGGCGGCAGCATCTGGTTGAGTTCGGTGAGCGCCCGACGCAACGCGACCCGGGGATCGAAATGCGCGCCGAAGCCCAGCACGATGTCCTCGGCCGTCCTTCCGGTCCGGGCCGACACGGCGGCGACCACGGGAATGCCGAGATCGGATGTGAGATCGAGGGCCCACACCGTCCTGCCGAGCTCCCTGAGGACGGCCCGCATCCGGGCTATCCACGGATCCCGCTGGTCCAGGCTCACGCCGGGCTGCCGCGTGCGGTTGTACCACCACAGCGCGACCGCGTCCCGCTCCACCAGTTCCAGGCAGCCGTGGACGACGGCGTCCTCCAGACTGGTTCCGGCGGCGGCGCCGTTGGACGTCGCCCTGCAGAAACCGGTGTCCGCGTCCGGGGCGTTGTAGTAGAGCAGACTCGTGGGCGCCAGCCGCTGCCGTTGCTCGGTCAGCGACCAGACGGGCGTCCAGTCGAGTGGGGCGTCCTCGTCGAAGGGCTCGGTCACCTGGTGGAAGGGACCGTGCGTGCGGTTCCAGGCCACCCGGTCCTCGAACTGCCGCCGGTCGAAGAGCTGGACGCTGTCCGGATGGACGGCCAGGGGCGCCAGCTCGCGGTAACTGCCGCGCCGGCGTGGCTCGTCGCCCTGGAAGTAGCCGCTGTACCGCTCCAGCGCCTCGGCCAACGCGCTCACCTTGGCGTGGAGTTCGGTGACTCCCTTGCCTGAGCCGGGGCTGCGCAGCGGGGTGTGCAGCGGGGGCGGCGGCCGCTCGGGGTCCCAGGGCGGCTGCGCGCCCGCGTGGAAGCAGTTGAGGAACTCCGGTCCCCGCGGCTCGCGGCGGATCTCGCCGACGAGACCGGTGACGGGGTCCACGAGGTGGCCGTAGCGCTCCAGCATCCGGTCCGGGCCGAACGTCCGGTGGCCCCCGCCCGTGGTGTCCCGCACCGGTTGGGGGGACAGCACGACCGGTGCCGAGACCCGGTCGCGTACCAGCAGCGGATCACCGCAGCGGGAGCACTGCGGGCGGCGCCGCACGGGATGGCGGCTGCTCTCCAGCGTGCGGGTGTCCAGCCGCCACAGGCTGCCCTGATCGCTGTCCCGGTGCCCGGCGAGCCACTTTCCGGCCTCGAGCAGGGCCAGTTGCATGGCCGCCGCCCGCCCGGCGGGCAGATACGACGGCCGGTGCGCGGCGGGCCCGTTGCGCCCGAGCCGGTGCTGGACGTACGCCTCGCCGCGTCGGCGCAGCCGGAGCCGGTCCGCGAGACAGCTCCAGCAGGGGCCGTCGCCGGGGGAGAAGAAGGGCCCGATCCACAGGTGGGTGCCGCTGGCCCGTACGGGCAGCCATGTGCGTCCCGCGGCGCGGTGCTCCGCGTCCAGGGCGCTCAACCGCGGATCGAGATAGTCGTGGCACAGCGCCAGGGTCAGGTCGGCCGGCTCGCCGGCGGCCGCGGTGCGCAGCCCCGCCGCCGACACGGCCTCGTGCAGCGCGCCTTCCGCGTCCTCGGTGAGGTCGACCGGGGCCAGCAGCGCGTCCCGGCCGCCGGCGGGCCGCGCCTGAAGGCCGGTGAGGGCCCAGTAGGCACGCTCGGGGCCGTCGGGCCCGTCCGGTGGATAGACATGGAGCAGGCCGGCGTCCAGCAGCCTGGTCACGAGCCGTTCGGTGCTGTCGCTCGACAGCCCGGGCGCCGCGTCGGCGACGATACGGGGCAGATCACGGCTTCCGTCGAGCAGGGGGGCCAGCAGGGCGATGTGTGCTCCGCCCAGTGTGGTCACCCGGTCCTCCGTCATCAGGAAGACGGGCTCCCCCGGCACCGATTCGACGCGCAGATGCGGTGCGAACCCCAGCCGGGGGAGCCCGTCGCCCGGGACCGGACGGCTCATCGAGACGTGCGACCGCCGTCCATGGCGGACGGGGTGCCGGTGGAGGAGGTCCAGCAGATACAGATACGGCCGTCGGGGATCTGTGCGGAGTCGTCGCCGTACTCGGTGATCACGAGATCGTCGATGGTCCTGGCCATGTCCGCGTTGCCGTCCGCCAGGGGCGTGATCCGTAGCATGTGTGCTCCTTGTCGCTGTGGACTGGCTGCTCCGTGGGGTGCGTCGGACCCGGCCGGGCCCTGCGCTGCGCCGCCATCCTTTCGGGCCGGGCCGCGGGGATACCAGTGTGTCCAGCACAGGGACCATATGAGGTTTACACATCTTGCGCATACGTTTCTCATATGCCTGTCCGGGTCCACGGCACTGGTTGGCGGCCGAAGAGGCCAGCGAGACTCCATGGGCAAGGAGCTCTTTGCGGTGCTCCGCCGACCACATGGGGGAGAAACATGGACATATGGTTGCTGGGACCGCTGACGGCCGAAGTGCGGGGCCGTTCGATCGTGCCGACCGCCGCGAAACCCCGCCAGATCCTCGCGCTGCTCGCGATCCACGCCAATCGCGTCCTGCCCGTCGCGACCCTGATGGAGGAGATCTGGGGCACCGAGCCGCCACAGAGCGCGTTGGCGACCCTGCACACGTACATCCTTCAGCTACGCCGTCAGCTCACCGCGGCCTACGGCTCCGACGCCGGGGTGTCGGCCAAGGACGTCCTCGTCACCCAGTACGGCGGCTACTGCTGGCAGGCGCCCGCGGACGCCGTCGACGTACCGCGCTACGAGCGGCTGGTCGCCGCGGGGAGCGTCGCCGCCGCCGAGGACCGGCAGGAGAAGGCATCGGCGTACTTCCGTGAGGCGCTGGCGCTGTGGCGCGGATCCGCACTGGTCGACGTGCGGATAGGGCCCGTACTGAGCATCGAGGTGGCCCGTCTGGAGGAGAGCAGGCTCGGCGTGCTGGAGCGGTGTCTGGAGGCGGATCTGAGGCTGGGACGCCACGCGGAACTGCTGGCCGAGCTGATCGAGCTCACCGGCCGCCATCCGCTGCACGAGGGCCTGCACGCCCAGTGCATGACGGCGCTGTACCGGGCCGGGCGCTCCTGGCAGGCGCTCGACGTCTACCAGAGGCTGCGCCGCCGGCTGGCGGAGGAACTGGGGCTCTCGCCGTCCCCGCGCCTGCAGCGTCTGCAACAGGCGGTGCTCGCGGCGGAGCCGTGGCTGGACGTGCCCGGGTGCGGGGAGGACGTGATGCTCGACCGGATGATCGGCTGACCGCCCCCGGGCGGCTCAGCCGTTCTTGGCGACGAACTCGACGATGGAGTCCCGCATGTAGTCGGTCATCTCCTCGGTGATGCCCGGGTAGACCCCGATCCAGAAGCTCTGCTCGGTGATGATGTCGGAGTTGCGGAGATCTCCCGCCACCCGGTGCCGGGTGCCGAGATACGCCGGGTGCCGGGTGAGGTTGCCGCCGAACAGCCGTCGTGTGCCGATGCGCCGCTCCTCCAGGAAGGCGATCAGGTCGCGGCGGGTGTAGGTGGCGTCGGGCAGCACCGTGATGACGAAGCCGAACCAGCTCGGGTCACTGCCCGGCGTCGCGGTGGGCAGCAGCAGACCCGGGACGTCCGCGAGCCCGTCGCGCAGCCGCTGCCAGTTGCGCCGCCGGGCCCGGCCGAACTCCGGAAGCTTCTCCAACTGGCTGAGCGCCAGGGCTCCTTGGAGGTCGGTCGCCTTCAGGTTGTAACCGATGTGCGAGAAGATGTACTTGTGGTCGTAGCCCTTGGGGAGGTCACCGAGCTGGTAGTCGAACCGCTTGAGGCAGGTGTTGTCCTCGCCGGGCTCGCACCAGCAGTCCCGCCCCCAGTCGCGGAACGACTCGACGATCCGGGCCAGTTCGAGGTTCTTGGTCAGTACGCAACCGCCCTCGCCCGTCGTGATGTGGTGGGCGGGATAGAAACTGACGGTGGCCAGGTCCCCGAAGGTGCCTGTCATACGCCCCTGATAGGTCGAGCCCACGGCGTCGCAGTTGTCCTCGATCAGGAACAGCTCGTGATCGGTGGCCAGTTGCTGGATCTCCGCCACCTCGTAGGGGTTGCCGAGGGTGTGCGCGATCATGATGGCCCGGGTCCGGTCCGAGATCGCCGCCCGCACGCGTTCCGCCGTCGTGTTGTACGTGCCGAGTTCGAGGTCCACGAAGACGGGCGTGAGACCGTTCTGGAAGATCGGGTTGACCGTCGTGGGGAAACCGCCGGCCACCGTGATCACCTCGTCGCCCGGGCGCAGCCGCTGTTCGCCGAGCCGGGGGGAGGTCAGCGCCGAGAGCGCCAGCAGGTTCGCCGAGGACCCGGAGTTCACCAGGTGCGCCTTGCGCACGCCGATGTGGCGGGCGAACCTGCTCTCGAAACGCCGGGAGTGCGACCCGGCCGCGATCCGCAGATCCAGGGCCGCCTCCACCAGAGAGACCCGGTCCTCCTCGTCCAGGACCGCCCCCGAGGAGAGGATCGGTGTCACTCCCGGCACGAAGTTCTCCGGCTGCTGCTGCCGGTGGTACTCGCGAACCTGCTCCAGGACCAGGGCCTTGGTGTCCGACGTCATAGCCGTCCCTCCTGTAAGGATTGCCTCGGGACCATGCTCGCGCCGCTCGGTCGAGGAGCCATGGAGTCCCCGCGGAAAGGGCCTGCTCCAGCGGGCTTCCAGGGGCTTTCGACCTGCTCTGGCTAGCTTGTGTCGGCGACGTATCCGACAGGTGAGGTGGCAGATGCCCGAGGACACTCCACGACCGGTACTCCGCATGGGGGTTCTGGGCTGTGCCGATATCGCGGTGCGCCGGATCCTGCCTGCGCTCGTGGAGCATCAGTCGGTGCGGCTGGTGGCTGTGGCGAGCCGGGACGGGGCGAGGAGCGAACGGCTCGCGGCCCGGTTCGGATGCGCGGCGGTGACCGGCTACAAGGCGCTGCTGGACCGGGACGACATCGACGCGGTCTATGTGCCGCTGCCGCCGGGCATGCACCACGAATGGGTCGCCGAGGCGCTGACCGCCCAGAAGCACGTCCTGGTGGAGAAGCCGCTGAGCACCACGTACGCGCAGAGCGCCGAACTGGTGGCGATGGCCGCCCGGTTCGATCTGGCGCTCACCGAGAACTTCATGTTCCTGCACCACTCCCAGCACGCGGCCGTACGGGACATGGCCGCCGAGGTCGGCGAACTGAGAGTCTTCTCCAGCTCCTTCGGGGTACCGCCGCCCGATCCGGCGTCCTTCCGGCACAACGCGCAGCTCGGCGGGGGCGCCCTGCTGGACGTCGGCGTCTATCCACTGCGCGCGGCCCAGCTCCACCTCGCCGGGGAACTCGACGTCCTCGGCGCCTGTCTGCGCGTCGACGAGGCCACCGGCGTCGACGTCGCGGGAAGCGTGCTGCTCTCCACGGCGACCGGGGTGAGCGCTCAGCTCGACTTCGGATTCCAGCACTCCTACCGGTCCGTGTACGCCCTGTGGGGCAGCCGGGGCCGGATCAGCGTGCCGCGTGCCTTCACGCCGCCCCGGGAGCACCGCCCGGTGGTCCGCCTCGAACAGCAGGACAGGATCACCGAGGTGACGCTCTCCGCCGACCATCAAGTGGGCAACGCGCTCGACGCGTTCGCGGCGGCGGCCCTGTCGGGCACCGGCCGGGCAGCGCTGGGAGAGGCACTGCTGCGCCAGGCGCTCCTGGTCGAGCAGGTACGCAAGGCCGCGCGGGTCGTCAGCCGCTGAGACCGCGCCGGACGCGGGCAGGCCGGAGGCCGGCCGCGCCCGCGCGGCGCGGCTTCGCATGCCACGGCCCTCCGTCGGACGGCGCGCGTTCCCCCCGACGCGCGCCGTTCCGTCCGGCCCCGACGACACCGGCTCCGACGACGAGAGCCGGTCCCGTCGGGGCCGGCTCTTCTTGCGGTCGTTGTGTCCTCGGTCGTTGTGTCCTCGGTCGTTGTGTCGTCGGTTGTTGTGTCGTCGGGGGCGGCCCGGGGCTGTGGTGCCGCCCCGGGCCCCGACGGGAGTCCGGCTCAGACCCGCTCGGCCGCTTCCGGTCGCCGAACCAGCTGGTCGCGGTGCCAGTCGACGACCTCGCGCAGTCCGTCGTCCAGCGACCGCAGAGGCCGGTAGCCGAGTTCCGTACGGATCTTCGAGTCGTCCACCGCGTACCGCAGGTCGTGGCCCTTGCGGTCGGGCATCCGACGGACCCGGGACCAGTTGGCACCGCACAACTCCAGTAGCCTGGACGTCATCTCACGGTTCGTCAGATGCGTACCGCCGCCGATGTTGTAGATCTCGCCGGCCCGGCCGCCGGTCAGCACGGCGTGGACGGCACGGCAGTGGTCGTCCACGTGCAGCCACTCCCGGACGTTGTTGCCGTCCCCGTACAGCGGCACGGTCCGTCCGGCCAGCAGCTCGGTGACGAAGAGGGGGATGAGCTTCTCCGGATGCTGGCGAGGGCCGTAGTTGTTGGCACACCGGGTGGTGCGCACGTCGAGCCCGTGCGTGCGCCAGTAGGACCGGGCGAGGAGGTCGCTTGCCGCCTTCGACGCCGCGTAGGGCGAGTTGGGCAGCAGTGGCTCCTCCTCCGTCCAGGTGCCCTCGGCGATGGACCCGTAGACCTCGTCCGTCGAGATGTGCACGAAGGTGGCGACCCCACAGCGCAGGCTCGCCTCCAGCAGCGCCTGGGTGCCCAGCACATTGGTGCGTACGAACTCCGCGGCCCCGGTCAGGGAACGGTCGACATGGGTCTCGGCCGCGAAGTGCACCACCGCGTCGTGACCGGGGAACACCTCCAGGAGCGCGTCGAGGTCGCAGATGTCGACGCGCCGGAAGTCCAGCCGCGGGTCCTCCAGAGGCAGGTTGTCGGTGCTCCCCGCGTACGTGAGCACGTCGACGACCGTCACCCGGTCCGGCCGGGGTCCGGGCAGGCTGCCGGCCAGCAGGGAGCGCACATAGTGGGATCCGATGAAACCGGCGCCGCCGGTGATCAGGACACGCATGGTGTGGACGTACCTCCGAGACGTCGACGCCCGTGGGCGCGGTGCTGGGCGGTCAGCCGCTCCAGTACGGGGACGACCTCCGCCGGAGTCGGTTCGGACCGGGCCTCGATCCGCAGCCGGGCGGCCGCCGAGGTGAACGAGGGCTCGTCGAGGAGCCGCACGAGCCTGCTCCGCAGCCCTTCCACCGTCACCTCGTGGGAGGGGAGATGGAGACCGGCGCCCAGCTCCTGCTGGCGGCGCGCCCGCTCGATGGCGTCCCAGATCCAGCCCATCGCGATCTGCGGAACCCCCTCGACGAGCGCCGTCGACCAGGTCCCGGCGCCACCATGGTGCACGATGGCCGCGCAGGTCGGCAGCAGCGCGTGCAGCGGTACGTGGTCCACCAGGCGCACATTGTCCGGGACATGGGTCAGCAGCGCCCGCTCCTCCGCGTCGAGCGTGGCCACCACGTCGATGTCGAGCCCCTCGATCGCCTTGAGGACCAGGTCGACCGGGACCGCGTTGGGGAACTCGGAGGTCCGGGCCGTGAGCCCCAGGGTGACGCACACGCGGGGACGCGTCGGCGGGACCCGGAGCCAGTCGGGTACGACGGCGGGCCCCGGCCCGTTGTACGGGATGTAGCGCATGCCCACGGTCGGCCCGTCCGACGGCGGCCGGAAGCTGCGCGGCACCTGGTCCACGGACCACTGCCCCGTCACCGCCTCCTCGTCGAAGGGCACGCCGTAACGGCCGAGCGTCCACTGCAGCCACTGGCCGAGGGAGTCCTCGGCGTGCGCCTGCCCCTGCTCCCCGCCCCCGCCCGTGGGACCCGGACCGAGCTGCGCGAGGAAGGCCTGCCGCATCGGCATGAACATGTCGGGGAAGGACAGCAGTCGAGCGTGGGCCGCACCGGTCACCTTCGCGGCCACCGCGCCCGCGAACGTGAACGGCTCCCAGAGGACGAGGTCCGGCTCCCAGTCGCGGGCGAACGCGACGAGTTCGTCGACCATCGGATCGTCGTTGATCAGGGTGTAGAAAGTGGCGGTCATCATCGCGTCCCAGCCCTTGAGGAAGGCGGGGGTGAGTTGACCGGGGGCGTCGGGGTTCAGCGACTGGTTGGCGTGGTGCGACAGCACCGAGTCGCCCACTGCCTTGACCATCTCGTCGAGGCCGGGGTCGGCCCCCACCGGGACGGCGGTCAGTCCGGCCGCCGTGATGCTGCCCGTCAGCGCGGGCTGGCTCGCCACCCGTACGTCGTGCCCGGCGGCCCGCAGCGCCCAGGCGAGCGGTACGGACCCGTTGAAGTGCGCGTCCATCGCGAAGGACGTCAGCAGAACCCGCATGGTCGGTCCTTTCTCTGCGGCTCTGTGGAGACTCCGGCCGCGGTACGCCGGACGCGGCGTACCGTCACGCGGAGGTGGTCAGCGGGAACCGCAGCACTCCGCCCAGGACGGGGGAACGCATCCGCCGCTGGACTCCGTCGGCCGGCGCCAGCCGGGGGTGGCGCTCGCGCAGGGTGCGTACGGCGGTCTCCGCCTGGAGCCGGGCGAACGCCCCGAAGAGAGAGGTGTGCGGGCCGGACAGCGACAACTGCCCCTGTCCCACCGGCCGGGTGAGGTCGAAGTGGTCCGGGGCCAGGAACACCTCGGGATCACGGTTCGCCGCGCCGACATGGACGACGACCTGGGCGCCGGCGGGGATGTCCTGGCCGGCGAGCGTGAGGTCCTCGGCGGCGATTCGGCTCTCCAGCCGCACCGGCGGCGCGTGCCGCAGCGTCTCCTCCACCGCGCCGGCCGCCAGTTCGGGGCTCTCGCCGAGCAGCGCCCACTGCCGGGGATGGGCGAGCAGCGCCTCCAGGGCGTTGTTGATGAGCCCGGCGGTGAATTCGACGCCCACCGCGGCGGTCAGTACACCGACCGCGAGCGCGTCCACGGCGGAGGAGTCGGCGGAGCCGGCGCGCAGCACCGTGCTGAGCAGATCGTCACCCGGCTCGGCCTGCCGTGCCGCGACGAGGTCGCCGACGAGGGCGCGTACGTCCTCGATCGCCTCGGTGAGCCGGCGCGTGACGACGAGCGGCTGCGGGCAGAGCGCCGCGTCGAGCGCGACGCCCAGGGCCAGACACGCGCGGGCGAACCGGTCGCGCTGCGCGTCCGGGACGCCGAGCAGCGCCGCGACGGCCTCGGTGGCCACCGGGCGGGAGTAGTCCGCCATGAGGTCGAAGGAGGCGCCGAGTCCGTCGGCGGTCTCCTGGTGCACGCGTTCGGCGCTCTTGCGGTGGCCGTCCGCCGCGGCCTCGCCCAGCACCGGTGCCGCCGACCGCTCCCAACGCACGTGGTCGGCGCCCGACGCGTGGAGGAAGGCCCGGTCCAGCGGGATGATGTGGCACAGCAGCGGATTGCTCCAGGCGTCCGAGAAGACGTGCCGCTGGAGGCCCGGCAGATCGGCGTGGCGCAGGCTCAGCCGCGGATCGGCCAGCACCTCGGCGGCCACACCGTGCCGGCCGGTGACCCAGGCTCCGGCGGCGCTCTGCCACAGCGGTGTCTCCGATTCCCGTATGCGGCGGGCCAGCACCACCGGGTCGTCGCTCTCCGCGCGCAGCGTCAGGGCGTACGGGTCGCCGCTTGTTCCGTAGATCCAGTGGAAGCCGCGGGCGGTCAGGAGATGACGGCCGAGCTCGCTGTCGGTCTGCTGGAGCTCCTCGGTGGCCGCGGGGGTCTCGTCGGTGGTCTCGTCGGTCTCCGTGTGTGTCACGGCTGTCTCCTTCGGGGCGTGGTTCAGGTGAGGGACAGACCGCCGTCGACCGCGAGCACCACTCCGGTCGCGTAGGCGGCGCGCGGGTCGGTGAGCTGGACGGCCCACCAGGCGATGTCCTCGGGGCGGCCGACCCGGCCGGCCGGGACGCGCGTGGCGATCTGCTGGAGGAAGCCCGCGTAGGCCTCCTGTGACATGCCGGACCGTTCACCGATACCGGTGTCGATCACGCCCGGCGCCAGGCCGAGGACACGGATGCCGCGGGGCGCCAGTTCCACCGCCCAGGTCCGGGTGAGGAAGTCGAGCCCGGCCTTGGCGGCGCCGTAGACCCCGTTCTCCGGCCAGGCCCGGCGGCCCAGCGCGCCCGCCGAGCCGATGTTCAGCACGGTTCCGCCGCCGTCGGCCGCGAGGGCGTCCAGGGTCTGCCGGGTGAGCAGCAGCGGGGCCAGGAGATTGCTGTCGAGCTGGTCGCGGGCGGCTTCCCGTTTGGTCTCCGCGAGAGCGGCGAATCCGCCGGTGGCCGCGTTGTTGACCAGCACGTCGATACGGCCGAACGCGTCCAGCGCCGCGTCGGTGACAGCCTGAGGAGTGTCCGGATCGGTGAGGTCGGCGGCGAGGACGCTGATGCCGGGGTACCCCTCGGCGGTCCCGGCCAGGGTGGCGGGCGTACGGCCCACGACGAGTACACGGTCGCCGCGGTCGGCGAAGGCGCGGGCGGTGGCCCGCCCGATCCCGGTCCCGCCGCCGGTGACGATCACGCCCCGGGGCGCTGTCGAGTCCTGTGTCGCGCTCATGGACGGGACCGTAGGCCGGGCCGCTCGATTCGCGGTCGACTCCCGCTACGGCCGGTCGTCACGGGTCACCACCCTTTCCCTGACCAGGAGCTCGCCGGCCTCGCGCACCAGGATGTCCCGGCAGGTGCACACCAGGTGCAGCCGGGCGGGGCCGCCCTGCGGAACGGCGATGATGGAGACCTGGCTCTCGGCGGTCAGCGAGCCGTCGTCCGCGGGGGTGACGGTGAGCATGCCGACCCAGTGGCGGTGCGTCTCGCCGGCGGCCGCGAGACCCGCGGCGGCCTGCCGGGCGCCCTCGGTGAGGGCCGGGCGGCCGCGCACCGGCTCCGGGAGCGAGGGCGGCGCGAAGGAGCCGTCCTCGGTGAAGGTGCCGGCCCAGATCTCGGCCTCGCCCGAGTCCAGGTGCCGCATCTGCCGTGCGTAGAAGTGCTGTACCTCGGCGTAGACGTCCGCCGGGGCCGTCGGGGCCTGTGCTGCCATGCCGTGTCCCTTCCGCCGTTCCCTGTGCCGGGGCGGGTGCGTTCCCGAGTTCCCGGTGAGGTCACGACGGTGGCAGCGGCCCCTCCAGGATCGGTCGAGCGCGGCGCGGGCGGGCGCGCGGGCGGCCGTTCAGCCAGGCTCCAACGCTTCTCTAGCCGCGCTGGTGAGCATGGGCTGGCTTGCAGGAATCCATCGCCGGGAGGCTCGTGTGCGCATCATCGACCTGTCCTCACCCGTGGACGGGGCGGGTTTTGAACCCGATCCCGTGGTGCACGACGTCCTCGGCCCCAAGGAAGCCGCCACGCACATGAGCGAGGAGATGCGTGACCACTTCGGGATCGAGTTCGATCCGGCGGAGCTTCCGGAGGGCGAGTTCCTCTCGCTCGACCGCCTCCAGCTGACGACCCACACCGGAACGCACGTCGACGCGCCCTCGCACTACGGCACCCGTGCCTCCTACCGGGACGGTCCGCCGCGGCACATCGACGAGATGCCGCTCGACTGGTTCTTCCGGCCCGCGGTGGTGCTCGACCTGAGCGACCAGGGCACCGGCGCGGTCGGCGCCGACGTGGTGCAGCGGGAGCTGGACCGGGTCGGCCACACCCTCTCGCCCATGGACATCGTGCTGCTCAGGACCGGTGCCGACGCGTGGTCGGGGACGCAGAAGTACTTCACGGACTTCACCGGCCTCGACGGCTCGGCCGTGCACCTGCTGCTGGACCAGGGAGTCCGGGTGATCGGCACGGACGCGTTCAGCCTGGACGCGCCGTTCGGCGACATCATCACCCGCTACCGGCAGACCGGTGACCGCTCGGTGCTGTGGCCCGCCCACATGATCGGCCGGGACCGCGAGTACTGCCAGGTCGAACGGCTCGCCGGACTCGACCGGTTGCCCGCCCCGCACGGATTCAGGGTCGCGTGCTTCCCGGTGCGGATCGCCGGCGCGGGCGCCGGCTGGACGAGGGCGGTGGCGCTGCTCGACGAGTGAGGAGCGCACGGCGGCCCAGCGGACGAAGCGCCCTGCGGGGCGACAACGGGAGGAGAGACACATGTACGGCCGGGAACTCGCGGACGTGTACGAGGCCATCTACCGGAGCCGGGGCAAGGACTGGGGCGAGGAGGCGGCGGACGTCTCCCGGCTCATCGCCGAACGCCGCCCGGGAGCCGACTCACTGCTCGACGTCGCCTGTGGCACGGGCGCCCATCTCAGCGTGTTCAGCACCCTGTTCGAGGTCGCCGAGGGGCTGGAGATCGCGGAACCGATGCGCCGGCTCGCCGAGCAGCGGCTGCCCGGCACCACGGTGCACGCGGGCGACATGCGCGACTTCTCCCTCGGCCGCACCTACACGGCGGTGAGCTGCATGTTCTGCGCCATCGGCTATCTGGAGACCGTGGCCGACATGCGGGCCGCCATCAAGTCGATGGCCGGCCATCTGGAGCCCGGCGGCGTCCTGGTCGTCGAACCCTGGTGGTTCCCCGAGAACTTCATCGAGGGCTATGTCGCGGGTGACCTGGCCCGTGAGGAGCACCGCACCATCGCGCGGATCTCGCACACCACCCGCAAGGGCCGGGCCACCCGCATGGAGGTCCGCTTCACCGTGGGGGACGCCGCCGGTATCCAGCAGTTCACCGAGATCGACGTACTGACCCTGTTCGCCAAGGAGGAGTACGTCTCCGCGTTCACCGACGCGGGCTGCTCCGTGGAATTCCTGGAGGACGGCCCCACCGGTCGTGGCCTTTTCGTCGGTGTACGCGAATCGGGCTGAGAGACGAGAGCGTCAGGACGACATTTCGCGGGCCACCGACATCACGTAGCGGCCGTAACCCGACTGCGACATTTTCTCGCCGAGTCGGTAGCAGCTGTCCGCGTCGATGAATCCCATGCGCAGTGCGACCTCCTCGACGCAGGCGATACGCACGCCCTGCCGTTCTTCGAGGGTCCGCACATACTGGGCGGCCTGGAGCAGGGATTCCGGAGTTCCGGCGTCCAGCCAGGCGAAACCGCGGCCGAGGTCGACCAGGCGGGCTCGGCCGCGCGCCAGGTAATTCCGGTTGACGTCGGTGATCTCCAGTTCTCCGCGCGCCGAGGGGCGGAGGTTCTTGGCGATGTCCAGCACTTCGTTGTCGTACAGGTAGAGCCCGGTGATGGCGAGGTCGGAGCGCGGTCGGATCGGCTTCTCCTCCAGGGAGACGAGGCGTCCCGACGCGTCGGTCTCGCCCACTCCGTAGCGCTCCGGGTCCTCCACGGGATAACCGAACAGCACACAGCCCTGTACGTCCCGGACGTTGCTCTGGAGCATGTCGTAGAAGTGGTAGCCGTGGAAGATGTTGTCTCCCAGGACCAGGGCCACGTCGTCGTCGCCCACGTGGTCGGCGCCGATGATGAAGGCCTCGGCCAGCCCGGCCGGCCGGTTCTGCACCGCGTAGTCGATCCGGACGCCGAGCTGGGAGCCGTCGCCCAGGAGCCTGCGGAACTGTTCCAGGTCGTGCTCGGTGCAGATGAGCAGGATCTCCTTGATGTCCGCGAGCATCAGCACCGAAAGCGGATAGTAGATCATCGGTTTGTCGCCGACCGGGAGAAGCTGTTTCGAAACGGAGACGGTTATTGGATGGAGCCTTGTTCCCGAACCGCCGGCGAGAATAATCCCTTTCATGGGTATGCCCCTGTCCTCGATTTCTGCTCATGCTAACGACCGGATTCACTCGACAGCAACAAGAAGCGCCCTTGGTCCAGGGAAATTCGAGTGGGAATAGAGGAAAATCAAGGGTTGTGGACCGAACCGGCAATGTGATGTGCTGCGGGGGGATGGTGACGCCCTGCGGCATGGCATCAGCAATGGGAGGGAAACGAATTAATGACGACTCTCGTATGGGACTACCGGCAGGAATACGAGAACGAACGCGCCGATATTCTGGACGCCGTGGAGACGGTCTTCAGCTCGGGCCAGCTCGTCCTCGGTGACAGTGTTCGCGGCTTCGAGCAGGAGTTCGCCGGATATCACGGCGTGGGGCACTGCGTCGGCGTCGACAACGGCACCAACGCGATCAAGCTGGCCCTCCAGGCGCTCGGCATCGGCCCCGGCGACGAGGTCGTCACCGTGTCCAACACCGCGGCCCCCACCGTGGTCGCTATCGACTCGGTGGGCGCCACCCCGGTGTTCGTCGACGTCCACCCGGACAGCTACCTCATGGACACCGAGCAGGTGGAGTCCGTCCTCACCCCGCGGACCCGGTGTCTGCTCCCCGTCCACCTCTACGGGCAGTGCGTCGACCTGGCGCCGCTGGAGCGGCTCGCCGCCGAGCACGACCTGTTCCTCGTCGAGGACTGCGCACAGGCCCACGGAGCCCGCCGCCACGGCCGGCTCGCCGGCACCACGGGCGACGCCGCCGCCTTCTCCTTCTACCCGACGAAGGTGCTCGGCGCGTACGGCGACGGCGGCGCCGTGCTGACCTCCCGGGACGACGCCCACCGCGCGCTGCGCCGACTGCGCTACTACGGCATGGAGGAGCGCTACTACGTCGTCGGCACCCCCGGCCACAACGCCCGGCTCGACGAGGTGCAGGCCGAGATCCTGCGGCGCAAGCTGCGCCGGCTCGACGCTTACGTCCAGGGGCGGCAGGCCGTCGCCCGCCGCTACGAGGAGGGGCTCGGCGACACCGGCCTGGTGCTGCCGCACACCGTCCCCGGCAACGAGCACGTGTACTACGTCTACACGGTGCGCCACCCCCGGCGCGACGACATCATCAAGGCCCTCAAGACGTACGACATCGAGCTCAACATCAGCTATCCCTGGCCGGTGCACACCATGTCCGGGTTCGCCCACCTCGGCCGGCCCACGGGCTCGCTGCCCGTCACCGAGGAACTGGCGGGTCAGATCTTCTCGCTGCCCATGTACCCGGCCCTCGCGCCGGACGTCCAGGACAAGGTGATCAGCGCGGTGCGTGACGTGCTGGACAGCCTCTGAGCCCGTGCGTCGGCCCCGGCCCGACACACACCGCCCCACACCGAAGGCCCGGCGGAGGGATCCCCGCCGGGCCTTCTCGGTACGCGCGTCCCCCGCCGGGGGTCAGCCGGCGGAGCGGGACGCCTCCACACCGCGCAGACACGCCACCAGGCTCCGGGCCTGCACGTTGAGGTAGTGGCTGTGCCGGAGCAGCTGCGTCAGCTGGTCCATGGTCAGCCAGCGGTAGTCGGGGTGGCCGGGGTCCTCGGGGACGTCGCTGTCCACGATCAGATACCGGTTGCGGGCATGGAAGAAACGGCCGCCCTCCTCGGAGAGCACGGCCTCGAAGCGGATGCGGTCGGGCCCCGCGGCCAGCACCTCGTCGAGATGACGGGGCCGGGCGGTGGGCGGCAGCCAGTTGTAGCTCGCCGGGACGCACTGCACCGTCGGCGCCAGCTCCACGACGTCGGAGTAGCCCGGCTCGGTACGGGCGTGCACCAGCACGTGCGGCACCCCGTTGATCTCCCGTGACAGGAAGGCGATGACGCCGGTGCCGCGCGGCTCGATCATCGGCTGGCGCCAGGTGCCGACCTCGCGCCCCGCCGCCGTCACGGACACCCCGATGACGTCGAAGAAGCCGCCGCTCTCGTGCGAGTAACCCATCTCGCTGTGCCGCCACTCGTCCAGCGCGTTGAGGGCGATCCGCTCGGTGCGCACGTTGGCCAGCGAGCGGGCGCCGGTGATCCAGCTCAGCACGTCGGTCATCCGGTGCAGCGCGCCGTCCGGCCGGGAGGCGTGCGGCAGGCACGCCAGCACGGTCCTCGCGTCCATGTTGACGATGTCGTCGCGCGACAGCAGCCGGTACAACTGCCCCAGGGTGAACCAGCGGAAGCCTTCGAGGACCTCCACCTCGGTGGTCGTCTCCACCACCATGTTGCGGTTGCGCTTGCGGTAGAACCAGGCGCCCTGCTCCGACTGCCGGACGTCCGTGATCACCCGGTGCCGTGACGTGTCCCGGAAGTAGTCCAGATACGGCACGGGCTTGCCCTTGTGGACACCGGTGTAGTTGCTGCGGGTCGCCTGGACGGTGGGGGAGAGCTGCAGACCGCCGGGGTTGCCCGGCTCCGCCTTGGCCTGCATCAGGAAGTGCGGCACACCGTCGAACTCCTTGATCAGGATGCCCAGGATGCCGACCTCGGGCTGGTCGATGATGGGCTGGTCCCACCACGGCACCGCGTTGCCCGGATCGTGCACCCGCAGACCGTGGACCGTGAAGAACTTGCCGCTGCGATGCCACAGATCACCGGTCACCGGTGTCTGGTACCACTGGTCGAGGGCCGCCAGCGGTATCCGCTCGGCCGTCGTGTAGATCTGCTCCCCGTACTCGGCGAACCAGTCGTCGAATCCGGCGAGATCGGTCAGCGGGCTCTCCACGGCCGCGGCCGACCTGGCGATACGGGCCGTCACATCGGCCATCTGAACTCCTCGTCATCGATGGGGGCGTACGCGGCGGTTCGGGGTGGTTCAGTCGGCGGGCGTCTCCCACGTCGCCCGCATCGCCTCGGCGAGCGGGATCCGCGGCTTCCAGCCGAGCAGTTCGCCCGCCAGCCGGATGTCCGCCAGGGTCCAGCCGCCGCCCTTGCTGGCGATCGGCCCGTCCTCGACCCGCAGCGCCTGCGGGGGCAGCCCCGAGGCGGCGACCAGCAGATCCACCAGCTCACGCATGGCGGAGGCCTCCCCGCGGCCGATGTTGACGACCTGTCCGGTGGCCGGTGACGCCACGGCGAGGACCACGGCCTCGGCGAGGTCGCGCACATCGACGAAGTCCCGCCGCGCGTCCGCGACCCGCAGCGTCACCGGGGCGCTCGCGTCCGCGGCCCGCAGCCTGTCGACGACCGCCCCGAGGAAACTGGCCCGGGTGGTGCGGGGCCCGCACACGTTCACCGCGCGCAGCACCAGCCCGTCCACCCGGCCGGCCCGGGTGGAGTCGAGCACCAGCTCGGAACCGGCCAGCTTGGTCCTGGCGTACATCGTGGTCGGCCGGGGCTCGAGGTCCTCGCCGATGGAGAGGGGCTCGGACACCGGCCCGTACTCGTGGATGGAGCCCACATGGACCAGCCGCGGCCGCTCCTCCATCTGCGTCAGCGCCTGCAACAGCCGGTCGACCAGGGTGATGTGCGCGTACTGCATCTCCTCCTCGGTCGTGCCCCAGCCGCCCGTCACATTGACCACCGCGCGCACCCGGTGCCGGGTGAACAGCCGCGCGAGCTCGGCGGGCGGGACCGCCGCCACGTCCAGGCCGGCGAAGACGTGGTCCGCGACCGCGGGCCCGCCGCGCCGGGCGACGGCGAGCACCTGGTGCCCCTCGCGCGCCAGCGCGGCGCTCACACAGCGGCCGACACAGCCGGTGGCCCCGAGCACCGCGATCCGGGACCCGGCGGCCGCCGGCCGCCCCCCGCTCAGGGCCGCCACAGTGCGGCCTCGATCCGACGGCACTTGTCGTACTCCGGCAGGCCGCCCTCCGCCTGCACCTGCGCGAGCAGCGGCGCGGCCGTGTCCCGTGCGGACAGCAGGGGCTCCACGTCCTGGGGGATCGGCAGGCCGAGCGCGGGGTCGAGCGGGGAGAGGGACAGCTCGTGCTGTGCCTCGTAACTCCCGGACAGCATGTACGACATCACCGTGTCGTCCTCCAGGGCGATGAAGGCGTGCCCGACACCGACCGGGAAGTACATGGCGCTGAAGCCTTCCGGGTCGAGCACGGAGGAGTCCCAGCGGCCGAAGGTGGGCGAGCCGACCCGGATGTCCACCACGATGTCGATGGCGCGGCCCCGGGCGCAGTACACGTACTTGGCCACGCCCGGCGGGGTCACGGTGTAGTGGATGCCCCGGACGGTGCCGCGCCGCGACTTGCTGTGGTTGCTCTGCGCGACGGGGAAGAGCGGATGCCCCAGGGCCTCCACGAACGCCGGCTCCTGGTAGGGCGAGGTGAACAGACCGCGGTCGTCCTCGAAGACGGGCGGGGTGAAGGCGTACGCGCCACTGACGGCGAGTTCGCGGAACGTCACGGCGGAGGCCATCTACCGCTCCCCTCGGACAGCGCTGCCGGAATCGCGGGCCCCGCGGTGTTCCGCGGCGAGCTTCTCCAGCAGCGGAACGATGTCGTTGGGGCTCGGCGTCCCCACCATCTCCCGGCGGATCCGCGCGCAGTTCTCCGCGAACGACGGCTCCTCCAGCAGACGCAGCACGTGCTCGCGCAGGTCCTGGGCGGTGTAGTGGTCGACGTCGTGCAGATACAGTCCCGCGCCGAACTTCTCCAGCTGCTTCGCCTTGTGGATGGTGTCCCAGACCATGTCGGGCACGATCAGCTGCGGGACCCCGTGCGCCAGCGCGGTCTGGAAGGTGCCGGAACCGCCGTGGTGGATGACCGCGGAGCAGGTCGGCAGAAGCGCGTTGAGCGGCACGAAGTCGACGGCCCTGACGTTGTCCGGCAGCTCCAGCCCGGCGAGCTGCTTGGCGTTGAGCGTGGCGACCACCTCGACGTCGAGCTCCGCCAGCGCCTCGACCAGTTCGCCGATCGAGGCACGGTCGCCGTCCAGCACCTCACGGTGGGCCACACCCAGCGTCAGACAGACCCGGCGCTTCTTCGGCGGCTCGTGCAGCCACTCCGGTATGACGGCCTGCCCGTTGTAGGGGATGTAGCGCAGCGGGACGAACGGCTGCTTCACCGGGAACCGCATCGACGGAGGCACCGGGTCGATGGTCCACTGACCGACCGCGACCTCCTCCTCGAACTCCGCGCCGTAGCGGCCCAGCGTCCAGGTCAGCCACTCGCGCAGCGGATCGTCCCGCTGCTCCGGCAGCCGCTCCGCCTGGAGGTCGAGGAAGGTCTCGCGCATCCGACCCAGCAGATCGAGCCCGAACAGCAGCCGGGCGTGGGCGGCGCCGGTGACCTGCGCGGCCACCGGGCCCGCGAAGGACAGCGTGTCCCAGATGACCAGGTCGGGCTGCCACTCGCGGCTGAACGCGACCAGGTCGTCGATCATGCGCTCCGGGCAGGAGTTCTGGAAGGCCATCGCCGTCATCGAGGTGAACACCCCGAGGACGTGGTCCCAGGTCAGCATCTCGGGACGGGTCTCGGTCATGTCCATCCCGGCTTCCGCCTGGCTCTCCATGATCTCGGCGTCGTCGCCCAGGCCCTCGTTGACCCGCTGCATCTGCTCCTCCAGGAGCAGCGGCTCACCGACGCAGACGGCGGTCAGTCCGGTACGGGTGATGTCCTCCGCCAGATCCGGCTGGCTGGCGATACGGACCTCGTGGCCGGCGGTCTGGAGGGCCCAGGCGAGCGGAACCTGGGCATGCATATGGGACTTCGCGGCGAACGTGGTGAACAGGACCTTCATCGATCTCCCTTTTCGCGAGTGGTGGCGCCGGCGCCAGGAGGCCGGCGGGCCCCCTGGAACCGGCACTGTCCGGGGCGGCGGGCTTCACTGCCCGTCGTGGCCGACGTACCGGTGGCTCACCAGCCAGCCGTCTTGGCCGGCGACGAGGACGTCCTGGCACGACGTGCTCAGCCGGATCACGGGAGCGGCGCCCTTCGCGGTCGACACGACCAGGGCGTCGTAGCCCGTGCGCACCGAACCGTCCGGGAACCGCCAGGCCGCCGGCAGGCCCAGCCAGTGCCGGCGCACCGTGCCGGGAGGCGCCGCCGGCCGCTCACGCACGGCCGCGGCGATCGCCGCCCGGCCGCGCACCGGTTCGGTGAACGAGCTCTGGTCGAAGGCCCCGTCCTCGGTGAAGGTGTCCGCCCAGGCATCCCCCTCGCCCTCGTCGAGGAGCCGCATCTGCCGTGCGTAGAACTGCTGTATGGAGGCGTACTCGGCGGGCGGCACCGGCTCGGTACGGGCCCGCCGCTCCGCGTACTCCTTGGCGTGCCGCATGGTGATCGTGCTGTTGCCGCCGAGCGCGTCCCGGAGGAAGGCGCGGGCGTCGGCAGTGGTCGCGGAGGAGCCGAGGACCTTGGTGATGGCCGCGGCGTTGACGACCACGGTGTGCCGGGAGACGGCCACACAGCCGGACGGGGTCTCCCGTACCGTCCACTCCCCGGTGTGCACGGACATCAGGGCCGGTGTCTGCAACTGCTTGTACGTGATCCGCCCGTCCGGCAGGCAGATCCGCACCGAGGCCGTGGTGTGCGTCGAACCGTCGGGAGTGCGGGTCTCCATCTCCAGGTGCTGGACGTCGGGCGTGTCCTCCTTCAGCAGCACCCGGGCGACGTGCGGCAGCCGCTCCTGCCACAGCCCCGCGTCATGCAGGAAGGCCCGTACCTCCTCGGCCGGGGCGTCGATGCGCACCTCGTCCTCGAAGGTGCAGGGCGCGTCGTCGGTGCCGATGCGCAGTGCGGCGGACTCCAGCGCGGCCAGCTCGGCCCCGCTGTTGCGCTCGATCGCCTCCAGGATCCAGCTGACGTTGCTCTCCAGGTCGTCGACGGCCCGGAAGTCGTGCAGCAGCCGTACCCGGCTGCCGCCGTCGGGCAGCGCCTCGACGATCCACTCCCCGCCCATCGCGGCGACGGGATCCTGGGAGACCTCCTGGCGGAACCGGATCCGCAGCCCCTCGCGGTCCAGGGTGCGCCGCGAGGTCCAGGACTTGACCTCGCCGTTGGCGGTGGCCCAGATACGCAGCCGTTCCTCGTCGCCCGACCGCTCCAGATACTCCACGTGCAGGCTCGGCGGAAAGACGTGCGGCCAGTCCTCCGCCCGCTCCACCAGGCCGAAGACGGTCTCCGGGGCGGCGGCCACCGTGATCGTGTGTTCGGTCGTGTGCACCTCGTGCGCCATGCTGATCCCCTCTGTCTGCCCACGGCCGCGCACGGCCGGGCCCGCTGTCAGTAGTTGCCGAGTCCGCCGCAGACGTTCATCGCCTGGGCGGTGATCGACGCGGCCGTCGAGGAGAGCAGATAGCCGACGAGCCCGGCGACCTCGTCCGGCGTGGAGTAGCGGCCGAGGGGGATCTTCGCCTCGAACCTCTCCAGCACCTCGTCCTCGGTGATGTCCCAGGCGCCGGCGTATCCCTGGCGCACCCGCTCGGCCATCGGTGTCTCGACGTAGCCCGGGCAGACGGCGTTGACGGTGATGCCCGTCTTCGCCAGCTCCAGGCCCAGGGCCTTGGTGAAGCCGACGACACCGTGCTTGGACGCCGAGTACGGCGCTCCCAGCGCCACGCCCTGCTTGCCGCCCGTCGAGGCGATGTTGACGATCCGTCCGGCGCCGCGCTCCAGCATGCCGCCGGTCGTCAGCACCTCACGGGTCATCCGGAAGACGCTGTTGAGGTTGGTCTCGATCACGTCGAGCCACAGCTCGTCGGGGATCTGCGCGGTATGGCCGCCGCCGCTGCGGCCGGCGTTGTTCACCAGCGCGTCGACGGGACCGAACCGGTCCCTGGCCTCCTGGACGAAGGCGCGCACCTGCTCGGTGTCGCGTACGTCGCAGACGGCGCCGTCGACGTCGTGACCGGCCTCGCGCAACTCCTTGACGGTGAGGGCGACACGGTCGCCGTCGCGGGCGCAGATGAAGACCCGCGCACCACCCTCGGCCAGGCTGCGGGCCACGGCGAGACCGATCCCGCTGGTGGCACCGGTGACGATGGCGACGCGTTCTGCTGCTGGCGACATGAAGGCTCCTCAGCGGTCCCTGCGGTGGGGTGTCGGACGACTGCGAGGGTGTCAGCGGCCGCTCGAAATGCGCTCGACCCCTGGCCCGGCCCGGGCTCCAGTGGCCTTCCACCCGCCTGCGAGACACGACACGCAGCTTGGAACGACACGAACGACCGCACGATGTCAAGCGACGCCGGGTCACACGAACGGGTCAAAAAGAGACCGGACAACACCGGGCAACGAGGAGGCCATTGATGACGGATCACGAGCCAGATGCCAAGGAGACCGGTGCCGTGACCTTCGTGAACACCTTCACCGTGCACGTCGAACCCGAGGTGTTCGAGAAGGAGTTCGCGCGGACGTCCGAGTTCATGGCACGGCAGCCGGGCTTCGTCCGGCACACGCTCTCCCAGCACACCGAGCGGCCCGGCCAGTACGTCAACGTCGCCGAGTGGCAGGACGTCGCCTCGTTCCGCGCGGCCGTCTCGCACGCCGACTTCAAGCCCCACGCCGGTGCGCTGCGCGCCCTGAGCGAGAGCCGGCCGGAACTGTACCGGGCGCGGCTGCACCGCGACGGCGACTCGGCGCTCCAGGGCCCGGGGCTCGACGAGAGCGCCGATGCGACGGAGGAGATATGACGGCCCGTCGGGTGGTCGTCACCGGACTGGGAGTGATCGCCCCGGGCGGCATCGGCACGAAGGCGTTCTGGGAACGCATCGTCTCCGGTGTCTCCGCCACCAGGACCATCACCGCCTTCGACCCGGCGCCGTTCCGCTCCCGGATGGCCGCCGAATGCGACTTCGACGGGACCCGCTCGGGACTGTCGGCCCGCGACACCGCGCGGCTGGACCGCGCCACCCAGTTCGCCCTGGTCGCCGCCCGCGAGGCGCTGGCCGACAGCGGCATCGACATCGACGACGGCAACGCGCACCGCACCGGCGTCAGCCTCGGCTCCGCCGTCGGATGCACCCAGAAGCTGGAGGAGGAGTACGTCGCGCGCAGCGACGCGGGGCAGCAGTGGCTCGTCGACCACGCTGCGGGCAGCCCGTACCTCTACGACTACTTCGTGCCGAGCTCGATGGCGGCGGAAGTGGCCTGGGAGGCCGGCGCGGAGGGGCCCGTCGCGCTCATCTCCGCGGGCTGCACCTCCGGCCTCGACTCCCTGGGGCACGCCGTCGAGCTCATCAGGGAGGGCAGCGCCGACATCATGATCGCCGGGGGCAGCGACGCTCCCATCGCGCCGATCACCGTGGCCTGCTTCGACGCCATCAAGGCGACCTCGCCGCGCAACGACACCCCGGACCACGCCTCGCGGCCCTTCGACAGGACCCGCAGCGGCTTCGTACTGGGCGAGGGCGCCGCCGTCCTCGTCCTCGAGGAGCGGGAGTCCGCCCTGCGGCGCGGGGCGGACGTCTACGCCGAGATCGCCGGCTTCGCCGCGCGCGCCAACGCCCACCACATGACCGGACTGCGCCCCGACGGACTGGAGATGGCCGCCGCCATCACCGGCGCCCTCGACGACGCCCGGATCGAGCGCGAGTCCGTCGGCTACGTCAACGCGCACGGCACGGCCACCCGGCAGAACGACATCCACGAGACGGCCGCGATCAAGCACAGCCTGGGCGAGCACGCCCACCGGGTCCCGGTCAGCTCCATCAAGGCGGTCATCGGCCACTCGCTCGGCGCCGTCGGCTCCATCGAGGCCGCGGCCTCCGCCCTGGTGATCCGGCACGGAGTGGTGCCCCCCACGGCGGGACTGTACGAGCCGGACCCCCAACTCGACCTCGACTACGTGCCGTTGACCGCGCGCGACCAGCGCACCGACACCGTGCTGACGGTGGGCAGCGGCTTCGGCGGCTTTCAGAGCGCCATGGTGCTCACCGCCACGGAAGGGAGGCGCCCATGACCACCACGGCCGTCGTCACCGGAGTCGGCGTGCTCGCGCCCAACGGGATCGGAGCGGAGGAGTACTGGTCGGCGACCCTGCGCGGCGAGAGCGGCATCGGCCGCATCAGCCGCTTCGACCCCTCCTCCTATCCCTCCCGGCTGGCCGGCGAGGTCACCGGGTTCTCGGTGCGTGAGCACATCCCCAGCCGTCTCGTCCCCCAGACCGACCGCACCACGCAGTTCGCCCTGGCGGGCTCCGACTGGGCGCTCGCCGACTCCGGGCTGACCGCCGACAGCCTGCCCGCGGACGAGCGCGGGGTGGTCACCGCCAGCGCCTCCGGCGGGTTCGAGTTCGGCCAGCGCGAACTGGGCCACCTGTGGGGCAAGGACCCCAAGCACGTCAGCGCGTACATGTCCTTCGCCTGGTTCTACGCGGTCAACTCGGGCCAGGTCTCCATCCGGCACGATCTGCGCGGACCCACCGGAGTCGTCGTCACCGACCAGGCGGGCGGCCTCGACGCGATCGCGCAGGCCCGGCGCCGGATCCGCAAGGGCACCCCGCTCATGCTGACGGGCGGCATGGACGCCTCGCTGTGTCCGTACGGGCTCGCCGCGCAGATCTCCGCCGGGATCCTCAGCGAGAACGAGGACCCGACCCGCGCCTACCTGCCCTTCGACGCCGCCGCCGACGGCCATGTGCCGGGCGAGGGCGGGGCGATGGTGACCCTGGAGGACGCGGAGCGGGCCCGGGAACGCGGGGCCCGCAGCTACGGGGAGATCAGCGGGTACGCCGCCACCTTCGACCCCCGCCCCGGCTCGGGCCGGCTCTCCAACCTGGAGCGGGCCGTGCGCGGCGCGCTGGCCGACGCCGGCCTGCGTCCCGAGGACATCGCCTTCGTCCTCGCCGACGGCGCCGGTGAACCGGAGGCCGACCGCGTCGAGGCGCAGGCCCTGACCGCGGTCTTCGGGCCCGAAGGCGTGCCGGTCACCGTCCCCAAGACCATGACGGGACGCCTCTACGCGGGCGCCGCACCGCTCGACGTCGTCACGGCCCTGTTCGCCCTGCGGGACGGCGTCGTCCCGCCGACGATCCACGTCGACCGACCGGCGACGGGCTACGACATCGACCTCGTCACCGGCTCCCCCCGACCCGTCGGCAAAGACGCCGCGCTCGTACTGGCCCGGGGACGCGGGGGATTCAACAGCGCCATGGTCGTACGCCGCCCGTCGGCGGCCTGAGGCCCAGCCGCCCACCACCCGTCCGATCCACCCAACCCGTCGATCCACCCAACCCGTCCGATCCACCCAACCCATCCGCTCCGCCCGGCCGCGCCGCACGCGGCCGGCCCCACCGCGGCCCGCGGGGTCGCCCCTTGGAGACGTCATGTCCGCTTTCACCATGGAAGACCTGTTCCGGATCATGCGTGAGTGCGCAGGCGAGGAGGAGACCGTCGACCTGTCGAGCGCCGCCGCGGAGCAGGAGTTCTCCCTGCTCGGTTACGACTCGCTGGCCCTCATGGAGGCGATCAGCAGGGTGGAGCGCGGCTTCGGGGTCGAGCTGCCCGAGGACACGCTCGGCGAGGCGCTGACCCCGGCGGCGTTCGTCGACGCCGTCAACGCCGCACTCGCCGAGCGCACGCCCGCGGTGGAGGCCGCCGGATGACCGAGGCGGGCCTCGGCGCGAAGGGCGCTCCCGTCGTTCAGGCCCCGGCGCCGGACATCCGGATCGCGGGGTGCGCGGTCTGGCTGCCGCCCCGCACACCGGTCGCGGACGCCGTCGCGGCCGGGCAGTGCGACGAGGCCCTGGCCATGACGACCGGCATGGTGTCGGTGGCCGTGGCGCAGGACGAGCCGGCGCCGGAGATGGCGGCCCGCGCCGCCCGGACCGCCCTCGGGCGCGCCGGCTTCGACGACGTGTCGCTGATCCTGCACGCCAGCTTCTTCTACCAGGGGCACGACCTGTGGGCGCCCGCCTCGTACATCCAGCGCACCGCCGTCGGCAACCAGTGCCCCGCGATCGAGGTGGGGCAGGTCTCCAACGGCGGTATGGCCGCCCTCGGCCTCGCGGTCGATCATCTGCGGGCCGGCCCGACGGCCGGCGAGACGGACCGGCGCGTGCTGGTGACGACCGGGGACGCCTTCCGCCCGCCCGGCTTCGACCGCTGGCGCAGCGACTCGGGAACCTTCTACGGGGACGGGGGCACCGCCCTCGTGCTGTCCTCGCGGGAGGGCTTCGCCCGGATCCGGGGCCTGGCCACCGTCTCCGCACCGGAGTTGGAGGGGATGCACCGCGGTGACGACCCCTTCGGCAGCGCCCCGTTCAGTCACCGGCCGGTCGTCGACCTGGACGCCTGCAAGAAGGACTTCCTGGCCACCCGCCGGGTGACCCAGGTGATCGCGGCGAGCGGAGCCGCGCAGGACGCCGCCGTCGAGCAGGCCCTCGCCGCGGCCGGGGTCACGCTCGCCGACGTCGACCGCTTCGTCCTTCCGCACCTGGGCCGCAAGCGGCTGCGGGCAGGGCATCTCACCCGCTTCCAGATCGCGGAGGAGCGCACGACCTGGGAGTGGAGCCGCAGCATCGGGCACCTCGGCGCCGGTGACCAGATCGCCGGGTTCGACCACCTGGTCGGCTCGGGGACCCTGAGCGCCGGGGACCTGGTCGTGTGGATGAGCGTCGGCGCGGGGTTCACCTACTCCTGCGCCGTCGTCGAAATGCTGGAACGGCCCGACTGGGCGGGCACGACACCTACGGGAGACGTCGGATGACCGCCGCACAGCCGCTGCCCGTCGCCCTGCTGCTGCCGGGCCAGGGCTCCCAGCACCCGCGGATGGCGGCGGGGCTCTACGGACACGAGCCGGTGTTCACCGCGGCGATGGACGAGTTCTTCGACGCGGCGGGCCCCGAGGGCGGTCCGCTGCGCGAGGACTGGCTGGCCGAACGGCCCGCCACGGACATGGACCACGTCACCCGCTCGCAGCCGCTGCTCTTCGCCGTGGACCACGCGCTGGGCCGGCTGGTGCTGAGCTGGGGCGTGCGCCCGGCGGCCCTGCTGGGACACAGCATCGGGGAGTTGGCCTCGGTGACACTGGCCGGGGTGTTCGGCCTGCGGGACGCGACCGGCCTGGTGCTCGACCGGGTACGACGGCTGGCCGAGGCCCCGCCGGGCGGCATGCTCGCGGTCGCCGCGTCCACGGCGGAGGTGACGCCGTATCTGAGCGGAGACGTCGTGGTCGGCGCGGTCAACGCCCCGCGCCAGACCGTGCTGGCCGGCCCCGACGGCCCGCTGGACAAGGTCGGCCGTACGCTGCGGGAGGCGGGGTTCGTCTGCCGCCGGGTGCCGTCGCTCAGTGCCTTCCACAGTCCGGTGCTCGAACCCGCCTGCCGGGGCGCGGCCGAACGCTTCGCCGCGGTGGACAAGAGCACACCGTCCCTGCCGGTCCACTCCGCCTACACCGCCGGACCGTTGACGGAGTCCGCCATCGACGATCCCTCCTTCTGGGCGCTGCAGCCGGTGGCGCCCGTGCTCTTCTGGCCCGCGCTGGAAGGGCTGTTGGCGACCGGCGACCATCTGCTGCTGGAGGTGGGGCCGGGGCAGGGCCTGTCCCAGGTGGCCCGCCGCCACCCGGCCGTCCGGCGGGGGACCAGTGCGGTGGTGTCACTGCTCCCGGCCCGGCCGGGCCCACCGGAGGCGGACCGGGCCGCGCTGGACGCCGCAGTGGCACGCATGGAGGCGGCGGGCCACCCGATCGCCCGCACAGCCGCGGCCCACGACCACCCGCGACCCCGCACCACAACCGCCTGACCGCACCAAACCGACGCCGCGCCCCCGCTTTGTTCACGGGGGCGCGGCGTCGGTTTCCTGCGGAGTGACGCGGTACGGGCCGGGGCAGGACCTCCGGTTCCGCACGGTCGCCGTACGGAACCGGTCGTCGTGCGGATCCCGTCGCCGTGCGGATCCGGTCGTCGCGGAACCGGTCGCGCTAGGCGCGGACGGTCGCCGTGACGTAGCGCACGGGCGTGTCGATCGTGAGCGGCCCGTCCCCGTCCCGCATCGCGTCGAGCGAGGTGATCAGCCGCTCCCGCAGCTGCCGGCGCTTGTCGTCCGAGAGGTGGTTCCACAGCAGGCGCATGCCCTGCGTGTGGGACCAGTCCACCCACGCCAGACCCGACTCGGCCACCAGGTGGACGGGCTCGTCGACGACCGACACCTCCTTGAAGCCGGCCTTCTCCAGGGTGCGGGTGAGGTCGGCCGGGTCCGCGAGCCAGCTGTTGAAGCGCTGCTGAAGACGCTCGGGCTGCCACTGCGGCGGCAGGTCGAGCAGCAGCTCGCGCGGGATGAGTTCGGTGAACACCGGGGGCAGGAAGGGGAAGGTGTCGTCGCTGAACACCGGGCTGGTGAAGGCGAGCCGCCCGCCGGGCGAGAGCAGCGGTGCGTAACGGGCGAGGGCCGCGGGCGCGTCGGGCAGGAAGATGACGCTGTAGCTGCCCAGGACCACGTCGAAGGAGCGCGGTTCGAAATCGGGGTGCTCCCCGTCCATCACCCGCAGATCCACCGTGGTGGTGTTGCGCAGCGCCGCTTCCTTCGCGGCCTCCTCGATCATCGCCTCGGCGACGTCGATGCCCACCACACTGCCGTTCGGCCCCACGCGTTCAGCTGCCGGGAAGACACAGGCCCCCCGGCCGCAGCCGACGTCGAGGACCCGCTCGCCCTCCCCGGGGGCCGCACGTTCCACCAGCCGCCGGCCCATGGGAGTGAAGAACTCCACGCCGAGCCGGTCGTAGGACGCCGCGGCGCTGTTGAAGGCGGCCGCCACCTCGGATTTGTACGTGGACGTGTCCACTGACCCTCCCGCTCTCTCGGTGGATTCACCACCTTTCCCGCCCTGTCTCGGGCACGGATGGAGGGGTCTTGGAGCGCCACTGGACTGTGGCTGGATAAAAAGCAAAGAACTCTGTGGGACGCCTGTCTGCCCTTGTTCCGGACGGTGTCGTCTCCTAAGAATTGATTCCGTCACGTACCGCACCGATTCAGGAGGAGAAAACGTGAGCGAGCAGATAGCGAGCGTTCGGCGCCTGGTGGAGGCGTACAACACCGGGAAAACGGACGATGTGGCCGACTACATCCATCCGGAATACATGAATCCGGGAACTCTGGAATTCACCTCGCTGCGCGGCCCGGAGCTTTTCGCGATCAATGTCGCATGGGTCAAGAAGACGTTCTCGGAGGAGGCCCGCCTCGAAGAGGTGGGCATCGAGGAGAACGGCGACTGGGTGCGCGCCCGGCTGGTGCTCTACGGGCGGCACGTCGGTGAGATGGTCGGCATGGCGCCCACCGGGCGGCTGTTCTCCGGCGAGCAGATCCATCTCTTCCACTTCGTCGACGGAAAGATCCACCACCACCGCGACTGGCCCGACTACCAGGGCACCTACCGCCAACTCGGTGAGCCGTGGCCGGAGAAGGAGCACCGCCGTCCGTGACGGCGGGTTCCTCGACGCCGGGAGAGCAGGGGGAGGCTCGATGGAGTTCGGAGTGCTGGGGCCGTTGTACGTGCGGGTGAACGGGGAGACGACCGCTCCGAGCGCCCCGAAACTGCGCAACGTACTGGCGATGCTGCTCGTCCACACGGGACATGTGGTGCCCGTGCCTTCGCTGGTGCGGGATCTGTGGGACGACGATCCACCCGTCAGTGGTCTGACCACGCTGCAGACGTACATCCTGAATCTGCGCAAGATGTTCTCCGCGATCACCGGGCTGACCACGGACGAGGTGGCCCGCGACATCCTGGTGACCCGGGCGGGCGGTTATCTGCTGACCGCCGAGGCGGGAGCGCTCGACCTCCACCGCTACCGGCGCCTGGTGACCTCCGGCCGGGAGGCCCTGGTGCGCGGCGACGACGCGGCCGGGGTGCGGGACCTGAACGAGGCGCTCCTGCTGTGGCGGGGCCCCGCCCTGGTGGACGTACCGGCCGGGCGGGTGCTGGAGAGCAGGCGCCGGCAACTGGAGGAGTCCCGGCTCGCCGCCTTCGAGTACCTGGTCGACGTGGAGCTGCGGCTCGGCCTGTACCGCGAGGTGCTGGCCGAACTGGCGGCCCTCACGGTGGAGAACCCGCTGCACGAGGGCCTGCACGGCCAGTACATGTGGGCTCTTCATCTCAGCGGGCGCAGGGCCCAGGCGCTACAGGTCTTCCACCGGCTGCGCGGTGCGCTGGTCGCGGGGCTCGGCCTGGAGCCGGGGCCTCAGGTGCAGCGACTGCACCAGGCGGTGCTGAACGCGGACACCGACTTCGAGCCCCGCTTCGCCGTGGGCCGGGCCCCGGTCGCCATGCCCGCCACCGCCTTCGGCGGGGGACGTCCGTACTGACGTCCGTACTGACGGCCCTGCGGACGTCCCAACTGACGTACCGGTATTCAAATTTGATTGCGCCGCTGGGTCCGGCGTGACTAGGGTGGCATCTAGACAAATTTGATTAGTCTGGGGAGGGGTCATGCCGGAGGAGCACCTGCCGGAGCAGGGTCCGGAGCAGCTGGGTCAGCCGGAACAGCCGGAGCAGCCGGAGCAGCAGGACGAGGCGCCCATCGACAATCCGACGGGCTGGGTCGCGGCACACATCCGCCGCTACGACCGCAGCGGCGGCAAGGACGGGCAGAAGTGGTACGGGCTCGACACCCTGCTCCTCACCACCCGCGGCCGCAAATCGGGCAAGCTGCGCCGCACCGCGGTGATCTACGGCCGTGACGGCGAGAACGTCATCGTGGTCGGCTCGAACGCCGGAAAGCCGGAGCATCCGCTCTGGTATCTCAATCTGGTCGCCTCGCCCGAGGCTCATGTCCAGATCGGCGAGGAACATCTCGACGTGCGTGCCCGCACGGCGAACGCCGAGGAGAAGCCGGATCTCTGGAAGCTCATGACGGGGATTTTCCCGCAGTACAAGAGTTACCAGAAGAAAACCACCAGGGATATTCCCGTGGTCATCCTGGAGCCCGTCAAGCCGTAACCGCCGACGGCCCGTGACGTCCGGCTCCGGTCGAATGTTCAGAGAAAATTCATGGCAGGAAAAGGGAAGGTGTTTGTGTTGAACGAATTCACGCGCCGCGGATTCCTCGGCAGCGCGGCAGCGGTCGGCGGGGCCACTGTGGTGACCACAGCCCTCCCGGGGGTCCAGACCGCCGAGGCGGCCGTCCCGGAAGCGGCGGCAGGCGGTGCGTGCGGCGCCCCGACCGGACTCGTCCAGGTGGACCGGACGGACCGGCGCTACCAGGACCTGGTCAGCAGGGGCTTCAACGGGCGGTTCCGCGGCAAGCCCGACACCGTGTACGTCGTGCACACCGCGGACCAGGTCGTCGACGCGGTGAACCAGGCCCTGGACGCGGGCCGGCGGATCGCCGTGCGCAGCGGCGGCCACTGCTTCGAGGGCTTCGTCGACGACCCCGCCGTCCGGGCCGTCATCGACATGTCCGAGATGAGACAGGTCTGCTACGACTCCGCCAAGCGGGCGTTCGCCGTGGAGCCCGGCGCCACGCTCGGGGAGACGTACCGCACCCTGTACCTCGACTGGGGCGTGACCATCCCGGCCGGCGTCTGCCCCCAGGTGGGCGTCGGCGGCCATGTCCTCGGCGGTGGCTACGGCCCGCTCTCCCGCCGCGACGGAGTGGTGGCCGACCACCTGTACGCGGTCGAGGTCGTCGTCGTCGACGCCTCGGGCCGGGCCCGCAAGGTCGTGGCCACCAGTGCCGCGAACGACCCCAACCGTGAGCTGTGGTGGGCCCACACCGGGGGAGGGGGAGGCAATTTCGGAATCGTCACCCGGTACTGGTTCCGCACGCCCGGCGCCACCGGCAACGATCCGTCCGCACTGCTGCCCAAGGCCCCGAAGTCCACCCTGCGACACATCGTGACCTGGGAATGGTCCGCCCTCACCGAGAAGGCGTTCACCCGGATCATCGACAACCACGGCGTCTGGCACCAGCACAACAGCGCCGCCGACACCCCGTACGCCAGTCTGCACAGCGTCTTCTACCTCAACAGCCGGGCGGCCGGACAGATCCTGTTGGACATCCAGATCGACGGCGGACTCGACGGCGCCGAAGGGCTGTTGAACGACTTCGTGGCCGCGATCAACGAGGGCACGGGGGTGGAGCCCACCGTCCAGCGGAGCACGGAGCCGTGGCTGCGCGCCACACTGGCCAACAAGTTCGACACCGGCGGCTTCGACCGGACCAAGTCGAAGGGCGCGTATCTGCGCAAGCCGTGGACCGCCGCCCAGTCCGCCACCCTCTACCGCTACCTGAGCGCCGACTCCCAGGTGTGGGGCGAGGTCTCGCTCTACTCCTACGGCGCGAAGGTCAACTCCGTGCCGGAGACGGCCACCGCCACCGCCCAGCGCGACTCCATCATCAAGGTGTGGATGTCCGCGACCTGGATGGATCCCACGCAGGACGACGCCAACCTCGCCTGGATCCGGGAGATCTACCGCGACGTCTTCGCCACCACCGGCGGCGTCCCGGTGCCCGGCGACCGCACCGAGGGCACCTTCATCAACTACCCCGACATCGATCTGACCGACCCGCAGTGGAACACCTCGGGAGTGCCCTGGCACACCCTCTACTACAAGGGGAACTACCCGCGCCTGCAGCAGGTCAAGGCCCGCTGGGACCCCAAGAACGTCTTCCGGCACGCGCTGTCCGTACGACTGCCCGACTGACCACGCCGGAGGTGCGGTGACCGCTTGAAGCGGCCACCGCACCTTCTGCGTGCGCGGGTTCGCTCAGTGCCGGCCGCCCTCGGCCAGGCCCGCGAGGAACAAGCCACGGCCCGACTGGATCCCCTCGACGAAGGCCACGCGCAGACCGGCGCGCGTGAAGGCCTCCTCGTACTCGGCCCGCGTGAACAGGGTCAGGGCATGCGTCTCCGCGAAGTGCTGTATGCCGCTGTCCGGTTCGGCCACCACGTAGTGCACGACCATGTGCGAGGTGCGCCCCTGGCGCTCCGTGTACGAGACACGGGTCATCGTCCGCCGCCCCACGGTCACCGTGTCCCCGCTCACATGGCGTTCGAGGGAGGTCTCCAGGAACCACCACGGGTCGACCGCCACGACACCGCCCGGCGCCAGGTGCTCCGCGAACGACCGCAGCGTGGAGGTGAGTTCGGCGGTGTCCTTCAGATAGGCGATCGAGCCGAACATGCAGGTGATCGCGTCGTAGGAGCGCCCCAGGGAGAGGTCGCGCATGTCGCCGCGGTGCAGAACGGCGGCGGGCGCCGCGGCGCGGGCCATCGTCAGCATGGCGTCGGACAGCTCCAGCCCCTCGATCTTGTCGAAGAGTTCGGCGAAGTGACGCAGATG
This sequence comes from Streptomyces sp. NPDC031474, assembly GCF_055581185.1. Taxonomy (NCBI): domain Bacteria; kingdom Bacillati; phylum Actinomycetota; class Actinomycetes; order Kitasatosporales; family Streptomycetaceae; genus Streptomyces; species Streptomyces sp. NPDC031474. The sequence continues at coordinate 25,628 of NZ_JBVIJX010000015.1, read as the reverse complement.
CGCGCCGGTGCCGCAGGCGACGTCCAGCAACGAGGCCGCCTGCGGATTGCGGGCCCGGACGAGCCCCGCGACGGTGGCGGCCTCCGCCCGGTAGTCCTTGCCGCGCGACTCGTGGAGCAGCTCGTAGATCTCGGCCATCCCGGGTCCGTACATGGCGGAATCCCCTCCCTCAGCTGGAACTGCTGAAACTGTCGGCGTGGTCCGCCGCCCAGCTCGCGAAGGTGCGTGCCTCCCGGCCCGTGACCTTGCGCACCACATCGGTCACCGGGCCGGGGGTGACGGCCGACTCGGCGAGGTAGTCGAGCAGCATCTCGACGACCGGCGGCGGCATGAAGCGGCTCATCGCCTCGCGCCCGGCCTCACGGCTGAGCTCCTCGAAGCGGATCTCCCGGCCGATCGCCTCCGCCACTGCGCGGACCTGCTCGATCTGCGTCAGTGCCTGGGGCCCTGTCACCAGGTACTGCGCGCCGGCGTGCCCGTCCTCCAGCAGCGCGGCCACCACCACCGCTGCGATGTCGGCCTCGTGGACGATCGCGCGGGCGGCCCTGGCGTACGGGGCGCGCACCACGTTCTGCGTACGGATGGACTCCCCCCACTTCCACAGGACGTTGCCGGCGAACTCGTCGGGGCGTACGAAGGTCCAGTCCGCCCCGCTGTCCTCGACGGCCCGCTCGACCGTCCGGTGGTGCTGGTGGCTGGGATTGCTCTCGTCCTCGAGCACCGAGCTGGACGACAGGACGACGATGTGCCGGACCCCCGCCTTCCGGGCCAGCGCCGCGACCTCGTGGGCGGTCTCGGGCACCGGGAAGAGGTACATCCGGTCGATGCCCTCCAGCGCGGCGGGCAGGGTCCGCGGCTGCTCCAGGTCGCCCTGGACGACCTCGACGCCCGCCGGCAGCGCGGCGGTCCCGGGTGTCCGGGTGAGCGCCCGCACATGATGCCCCGAGGCCACCAGGCCTTCCGTGACATGGCGGCCGACCCTGCCCGTGGCACCGGTCAACAGAATGTTCAAGGCCCCTCCTCGGCAAGCGAAGCGGTGCCCCCCCGGAAGTCTTCCGGAGAGGCGATTGCAGGACGCCAAGGCTGTCGTGCCGGGCTAGAGGACCCGGTGAGCCCCGATGGATCCGCACCCGCCCGCGCCGCTCCAGGAGGACTGGAGCGATACTGCACCCGTTCTCGTGCGGGTCGGGGGCAGTCTGGCGTGACATCGTCCGCGAGACTGTGAGGAATCGCCATGTCATTGGCCGAGCGCAAGGCGTTGTGTCTGGAGATGGTCGCCGCCTGGAACCGGTGGGACCTGAGCGGGATCATCAAGCACTGGTCGCCGGACATCGTGCACTACTCCGAGGACACCGAGGTGAGTTCCGCCGACATGATCAAACTCATGGAGGCCGGGCTGAAGGCGTTCCCCGATCTCCAGCTCGAAGTGAAGAGCATCATGGCCGAGGAGGACCGGGTCATCCTGCGCATCACCGTGACCGCCACCCACCAGAACGAGTTCATGGGCGTGAAACCGACCGGACAGCGCGTCAGCTGGCACCTGGTGGAGGAGCTGCGCTTCGCCGACGCCAAGGTCGTGGAGCACTGGGACGTCATCAACATGCGTCCCCTGCTGGTCCAGTTGGGCAAGCTGCCGGACGTTCCGAAGGTGGAGCTGGAAGCAAGCGCCTGACCTGCCCGGTCGTTCAGCCGCCGGTGTACCGCTCCACCGGCGGGAGCCCGGGGGTGCGGGCGTGCTCCGCACCCCCGGGTCGGGGCGTCCCACCGCGTTGGATCAACCCCGTCCGGGAGCCCTTCGCCGCGCCCCGGGCCGCTCACTATGCTGACGCGCAGGCGAGCGGCAGGCAGGCGGAACGCCGCACCAGAGGGAACGGGGTGACGATGTCGGCGACGAGGCTATTGGTCCTCGGGGTGGTACGCGGCTTCGGCAGGACGCATGGCTACCGGGTCCGCGCCGAGCTGCTGTCCTGGGGGATCGACGACTGGGCCAACGTCAAACCCGGTTCGATCTACCACGCCCTGCGCCAGCTGGCGAAGGCCGGCCTCCTGGAAGCCAGCGAGATCGCGGACTGGCCGGGGCGGGTGGACTACAGCCTGACCCCCGAGGGGGACAAGGAGTTCTTCCGGCTGCTCGTCGACGCCCTGGAACGGCCCGAGCACCGTGCCGACATGCTCAGCGCCGGCCTCGCACTGTTGCCCGCGCTCACCCGTGACCGTGCCGTCTCCGTGCTCTCCACGCGGCTGGCCGTCCTGGAGACCCAGCGCGCGGTGCTGCGCGAGTCGTCCGCGGTCGACGCCGAGGCGCTGCCACCGCATCTTCGCGAGCTGTGGACGATGCGGGCACGGTATGCCGACCTCAGCGTGGAATGGACTCGTGACCTGCTGGAACGGGTGACATCCGGGGAGTACGAGATGGCCGGAGAGCACGAGGGCACCTTCGGGATGCCGGGAGCCTGGCGGTCCCTCATCGAGCCGTTGGTGCACTGACGGGCCTTCGCACACTTCACTAATCAAACTTGCATAGTTGGCCGTCCGTGCCCTAGCTTGGATGAGTAATCAAATTTGATTACTGAACTGGGGTGCCGTTCTTTTCCGCCCTCCCGTCCTCGGGGGCTCTCCCGGTGCGTCCGCCATGGCGCACAGCCCCTCGTGGCGCATCAGGACCAAGGAGTCACAGATTGAGTTCGCAATCCACGCTTGCCATCGAGACGTCGGGCCTCGTCAAAGTCTTCGGTGAGACCCGTGCCGTCAACGGCGTCGACCTGGCCATCCCCCAGGGCGTCGTGTACGGCGTGCTGGGACCCAACGGCGCGGGCAAGACGACGACGATCCGGATGCTGTCCACCCTGCTGACCCCCGACGGCGGAACCGCCCGGGTACTCGGGCACGACGTGGTCAAGGAGGCCGACGCGGTGCGCAGCCGGGTGAGTCTCACCGGCCAGTTCGCCTCGATCGACGAGGACCTCACCGCCACCGAGAACCTGACCCTGCTCGCCAGGCTGCTGGGCTTCTCCCGCGCACAGGCGGCGGACCGGGCCGAGGAACTGCTCGCGGCCTTCGACCTCACGGATGCCGCCGGACGGCAGTCCAAGACCTTCTCCGGCGGCATGCGCCGCCGGCTCGACATCGCCGCCAGCCTCGTCCTCACCCCCGACCTGCTCTTCCTGGACGAGCCGACCACCGGACTCGACCCGCGCAGCCGCAACCAGGTGTGGGACAGCGTGCGAGCCATGGTGGCCCTGGGCACCACCATCCTGCTCACCACGCAGTATCTGGACGAGGCCGACCAACTGGCCGACCGGATCGCCGTCATCGACCACGGCCGGGTCATCGCCGAGGGCACCACCGGCGAGCTGAAGTCGTCGGTCGGCACCGGAGCCCTGCACGTACGGCTCGTCAACGCCGAACAGCGCCCCGACGCCGCCCAGTTGCTCACCCGGGCCCTCGCCTCGCCGGTCTTCCAGGAGTCCGACCCGTTCGCCCTGTCCGTGCGGACCGACGACCACGAGAGGGTGGCCCGAGCCCTGGCCGAACTGGCCCGCTCCGAGATCGCCGTCTCGGACTTCGCCTTCGGCCGGCCCAGCCTCGACGAGGTCTTCCTCGCCCTGACCGGCCGCCCCGCGGAAGCCGACAACACCGACCAGGAGGACGCGGCATGACCGTCACATCCGAGACGACGGCCACCCCCGGCGTGCCCACCGACGCGCTGCGCAAGGCCCTCACCAGTCAGATCCGCCCCTCCCGCCCCAACCCGCTGACCGCCGTACGGGTCTCGGCCTGGCGGACGATGCGCAAGATGAAGCACTACGGCGTGGCCGTGCTGTTCGACGTCACGCTGATGCCCATCATCTTCCTGCTGACCTTCACCTATCTCTTCGGCGGCGCGTTCGCCGGATCGACCAAGGAATACCTCCAGTACTTCCTGCCGGGCGTCCTCGTGCAGACCGTCGTGATGCCGACGGTCTACACAGGCACCGCGCTCAACATGGACATCACCCGGGGCATCTACGACCGCTTCCGGACCCTGCCGTTCTGGCAGCCGGCCACCATCGTGGGCAGCCTTCTCGGCGACATCGTCCGCTATGTGCTGGCGATGACCACCACGATGGGTGTCGGCCTGGCGCTCGGCTTCCGCCCCGACGGCGGAGTGGGCGGCGTCCTGGCCGCGATGCTCCTGCTGCTGGTATTCGCGGTGAGCGTCAGCTGGATCTTCGCCGCCCTGGGTGTGGTCGCCAAGGCGCCCGAGACGGTGTCCGGCTCCAGCATGCTGGTGATGTTCCCCCTGGTCTTCACGAGCAACATCTTCGTGGAGCCCGAGACGATGCCCGGCTGGATGGAGGCGATCGTCAAGGTCAACCCGGTCAGCAACGCGGCCACCGCCGTACGCGGACTGGTCCACGGCGATGCGAACGGCACCGACATCGGCTGGGTCCTGCTGGCCTGCGGAATCATCACGCTGATCTTCGCCCCGCTGACCATGCACCTCTACCGCGCCAAGAGCCGCACCTGACGGCGCCCCCGAACGAGCCACGGCAGCCGGGGTCGGTCGTCTCCCCCGTCGGCTAACCCCGAGCTGCCGTGGCTCTCCCTCCCCGAACACGGAAACGGCGTCTCCGAGGCGAAAGCCCCTCGCAGACGCCGCTTCCGCGTCCCGGCTCCCTGGTCGCCGCCAACAACCCGGCAAAAGCCGACGCCAAGACGCTCAGTCAGGTCGATCGCTCCCGCTCCCGCTGACGCTGCCGCGGGAGCTGATGAGCCAACGGCGGGCCCACAGCCCGCGGTAGGCCGACAGACGTCCCCCACCGTGGCTCGAGCCGGACGCCTATCGAGGCGGCCTGGGAGACGACCTGGCGGCCGTCGTCCTGAACACGGACACGGGGATAGGACCGGATAGAGGGCTTCACCTGGGAAGTGCCGCCGGCGGTGGCAGGAACAAGGACCTCGTGCACTCTCCCCAGCTCCCATCCCGTCCGCCGTCGACCCACACACCGTGGAGCGGGCGTGGTTCCTGGCGTCCAGGTGGAGCGTGCCACTGTACGAACGACCTGGACGCCATGAGCCGCGTCTGCTCGGCTCTGCCTGGGTCGACGGTGTGCGAGATGGCAGCTCCCCGCGCACGCCACTACGTACCCGCAGCCGGGCCCGGCGCCCCCTTCATCCCGGTGCCGGCCGATCCCCCGCCGGAGGCACCGTTCTGACCGTGGCCGCTCCCGTGTAGGACTCGACTCGTGGTCTTCGGCTCGCTGCTACACGCGCGGCACGGACACCGGCCGGGCTGGAGCGGGGCGGAGGCAGGAGCGCAGGCCCGGACGGGTGTCCCCCTCTTTTTTCTTGATGACTGTCGCACCGTCCCGTGAGATGCGGGGCGGCGGAGAGCGCGTCCGTGGTGCCGGCCCTTTTTGGCGTTCCGGGCGGTGTCAGTGGCCAGATCGTGAGAGGACGTCGTCGACGGTCTCAGCCTGCCGGAGGGGATGGAAGTGGACGTGGCCGTCGGGATCGACGCGCACTCCGTGGACGGCAGGGTCGGGCAGGCTGTTGTAGTGGAAGGGGGTGGAGGAGTAGTACGCGCCGGTGTCCAGGAGGGCGACGATGTCGCCCGGGGTGAGCAGGGGCAGCGGGCGGGCCTCGGCGAGCAGGTCGCCGGCGAAGCAGCAGGGGCCCGCTATGTCCTGGGGCACGGGTTCGCCTTGCTTGAGCGTCCCGTCGGGTCCGTGGGCGGTGAGGCGCAGGGGCCAGGCAGCCGGCATGAACACGGTCCGGGTGGCGACCTGAGCCCCGGCATGGGTGATCGCGATCGGGCGTCCGCCGGAGATCTTGGTGTATTCCACGCAGGCGGCGGTGAAGCCGTTCTTGGCCAGCAGGGATCGTCCGAACTCGGTGACGATCCGGTATGCGCCGGTGAACAGGGCCGGGGCATGAGCCTGGAGAGTGGCGACGTAGTCGTCGAAGCCGGGCGCCGTCTCGTCGTCGGCGAAGTTGACGGGGAGCCCGCCGCCGATGTCGATGCCGGTCACCTGGCGTCGGCCACAGGTCGCGTTGACCTCGTCGGCGAAGGCCACGGCCTTCGCGATGCCCTGGGCGATCAGTTCGAGCGGGCAGCCCTGCGATCCGACGTGCGCGTGGACCCATGTCAGCCATGGCCGGTCACGGTAGGCGGCAAGGAGCCGCTGCCGATTTCCGTCGTCCTCCAGGGCGATGCCGAACTTCGAGGTCGCGGTGGCCGTGCTCATCTCTACGATTCCGCCGCCACCGACCTGGGGATTGAGACGGACGCCTATTCGGGAGGCGGGGGCGGACTCGGAGGCACGGGCCGCGAGGATCTCGTCGATGCGGGCGAGCTCCTCGAAGTTGTCCGCGTTGACCGCGACGCCCAGTTCGAGGGCCTGGCGAAGGTCGGAGCGGGTCTTCGCCGGAGAGTCGTAGACGATCTGTTCCGGCGCGAAGCCGGCGGCCAGCGCCTGCGCTAGCTCTCCCGGACTGGCCACTTCGCAGCCCATGCCGAGATCGCGCAACTCCGCCAGCACCGGCACCAGACAGTTCGCCTTCGCCGCGAAGGTGTGCAGGACGTTCACCGAGTCGGGAAACGCCTTCTGCAACGCCGCGACACTCGCCGCGACACCGTCGAGGTCGACGAAGGCGGCCAGGACGGCGCTGTCGGGTTCGACGAGCCGATCCCGTACGGCCGCACGCAGGATGCGTTCGCGCCGCTCGCCTGCTGGGGAGTTCGTCATGCGGAAACGGTCCTTTCCTGGTCGCGAGCAGCCGCGTACCGGGCGGAGCACGAGATGAAATCCTCGAAGAGTCGGCGGTGGGCAGGTTGGCCGGCCAGTTCCTCCGGGTGGTACTGGACGCCGATGATCCACCGGTCGGGGTCGGTCGATTCGACGGCTTCCACGATGCCGTCCTCGGCCCTGCCGACCACTCGTAGGGGCGGTGCGGGCCTGGCAATGGCCTGGTGGTGCAGGCTGTTGACCCGGAGCGACCGTGCTCCGGACAGTCTGGCGAGGCGAGAGTCGTCTTCGATCAGAAGGTCATGCGCTTCGGAGTCCAGCGGAAGTCCCGGTAGATGGGACACGTCGCCCGGCTCCAGGTGCTGGATCAGGCTGCCGCCCAGGGCGACGTTGAGGATCTGGCAACCACGGCAGATGCCGAGTACGGGCATTCCCAGGCGGACCGCACCGTGAATGGCGGCGATCTCCAGTGCGTCGAGGTCCGCGTCGATGACTGTCTCGGGCCGCGGGTCCTCGCCGAAATGGCGGGGGTGGGGGTCGGGCGCGCCGACTCCGCCGGGCAGCAGCAGGCCGTCGACGCGTTCCATCACGTACTGGACGGCGTCGGCATCGATTCCGGGCACGATGACGATGGGTATGGCGCCCGCACTGGTCAGCACCCGTACGTAGTTCTCCGTCAGTCTCAGGACGGATGGTCGGTCGGGCAGGTCCCGGCCGACCGTCACCGCGATCAGGGGCCGGTGGACATTGTCAGACACGGAGTTGTTGCCTCTCGTAGGGGCGTAGGGGCGTAGGGGCGTAGGGGCGTAGGGGCGTAGGGGCGGCACACCTGATCGGTCTACAGGACGCTGTCGAGGAATGCCCTCGTGCGCTCGTGCCGCGGATCGTCGATGACACGGGACGGCGCGCCGGACTCGACGACGATGCCGTCGTCCATGAAGACGACCTGGTCCGCCACCTCGCGGGCGAAGCCGATCTCATGGGTGACGACGATCATCGTCATTCCGCTCCTCGCGAGGTCGCGCATCACGCTCAGCACGTCACCGACGAGTTCGGGGTCCAGCGCGGAGGTCGGCTCGTCGAAGAGCATCAGCTTCGGTTCCATGGCGAGCGCGCGTGCGATGGCGACCCTTTGCTGCTGGCCTCCTGACAGACGGGCCGGATAGGCGCCGGCGTGGTCGGTGAGGCCGACCCGCCGCAGCAGTTCCATGCCGCGAGACCGGGCGTCCGACCGGCTCTGGCGGGCCACTCCGATCGGGGCCTCGGTGATGTTCTCCAGGGTCGTGAGGTGGGGGAACAGATTGAACCGCTGGAAGACCATGCCGATGCTGCGGCGCTGAGCCGCGATCTGCTTCGGCTTCATCTCCCTGGCGCGCCCCGTGCGGGAGGCGTGTTCCTCGTAGCCCATCAACTCGCCGTCGACGTAGATACGGCCGCCGTCGACCTTTTCGAGGTGGTTGATGCAGCGCAGGAAGGTCGACTTGCCCGAACCCGACGGCCCGAGCAGGCACATCACCTCCCCCCGCCGGACTTCGAGGTCTATGCCCTTGAGTACGTGGTTTGCGCCGAAGTGTTTCCGTACGTTCCTGGCCTCGACCAACGGGCTCGGGGTCATGAGTCCGCCTCCGTCCTGGCGTTCCGGGGATGGGTGTGAGCGACCTGTGCGACGCGGGTCCGGATCCGCGTGACCGTCTGTCGGGCCTGCTGCCATGGCGTGGTGGGCAGGCTGCGGCCCGCGCCGCGGCCGTAACGGCGTTCGAGGTAGTACTGCGGTACGGACAGCACCGAGGTGAGGACCAGGTACCAGGCGCTCGCGACGATCAGCAGCTCGACCTGGCTGAGGTTCTGCGCGGAGATCCAGCTCGCTCGTGTGTAGAGCTCCGGCACCGCGATCAGCTGGAGGAGGGCGGTGTTCTTGAGCATCGAGATCGTCTCGTTGCCCATCGGCGGGATGATCACCCGCATCGCCTGGGGCACGATGATGCGCCGCAGGGTGTACGCGGGTGACATGCCCAGCGAGTGAGCCGCTTCGACCTGGCCGTGGTCGACGGAGAGCAGACCCGCGCGGACGATCTCGGAGGCGTAGGCGGCTTCGTTCATCCCGAGTGCCAGCAGGCCGGCGACGAACGGGGTCACGATCGTGTTGGTGTTTGCGGAGAAGAAGTGGACCGAGGTGAACGGGATACCGAGGCCGATCTTCTCGTACAGCAGGCCGAGATAGCCCCAGAAGACGATCTGGACGAGCAGCGGGGTGCCCCTGAAGAACCACGTGTAGCCCCAGGAGACCACGCGCAACACCGGGTTCGCGGAGAGCCGCATCACGGCTAGCGCGACGGCCAGGGCTGTCGCCAGCAGCATCGAGCAGGCGGTGAGGCCCACCGTGAGCAGGACGCCTTGGAGGATCCGCCCGTCGAAGAGGAAGTCGGCGATGGTGGCGTGGTCGATGTTCTGGTTGCTCCAGAGGGAGACCACCCACCCCAGGCACAGGACGACCAGTGCGGCTGCGGCGATCCAGCGCCCCGGGTGGCTCCGGGGCGCGGCGGCCACGTCGTGTGTCCCGGCGGTGGACTTCACGGTCATGTCCGTGGCGCTCATCCGGCGTTGATCTTCGCAGTGGTGACGCCGTACGACGACAGACCGTACTTCGTCAGGATCTTGCCGTACGTGCCGTCCTTGATGACCGAGGTCAGCGCCGCCTGGAGGGCCAGGACGAGGTCGTGGTCCTTGCGGAGTACCCCGATGCCGGTGAAGACCGGCGCGTAGCCGGTGGGGTGCGCGGCGTCGTGGACGACCTCGAACTGCTTGCCGTTGCCGGCCGTCCGGGCGGTGTACTCGGCGACCGCCGCGTCGAGGACGTCGGCGGTGCCCTTGCCCGCGCGGACGGCGACCAGGGAGTCGCCCTCGGTGGGCAGCTCGACCACGGTGATCGGCTTCTTGCCGGCGGCCTCGCAGCTCGGGGCCTGCGCCCTCATGAGGTCGGCCTGCGTGGTGGCCTTGGCGACCGTGACGGACCTGCCGCACAGGTCCAGCACGCTGCGGACCTTCTCGGGGTTGCCCTTCTTCACGATGATGTCCATGCCGGCGTGGAAGTAGTCGACGAAGTACAGGCTCTTCTGCCGTGCCGGGGTGTCGTTCATCCCGTACATGATGATCTCGTGCTTGCCGGACTGGAGCGACGGGATGATGCTGTCGAACGCCTGGTTCGTGAAGGTGAACGGGACGTCGAGCTTGGCTCCGAGCGCCTGCCCCAGGTCGTAGTCGAATCCGGTGAACTTCTGCTGGGAGTCGAGCATTTCCATCGGCGCGTAGACGCCGCTGGCCACGTTGATCCCGTTTTTGAAGCGTGCGGGCAGCAGCTTCGCGACCGCCGGGTCGGCGGCGACCGACACGGTGGCCGCCTTGCCTCCGCTCGCCGCGGAGGTGTCGGTTGCGCCGTTACCGGTACAGGCGGTGAGGAGCGTTGCCATGGTCGTCGCAGCAACAGCAGCGACGAGACGAGTTCTGGCCATCTGCGTCTCCGTTCGGTCGGACGTGCAGTCCGTGCAGTCCGTGCTGGGTGTTGCGGCGATTGTGTATTTCGCCCGCACTGGGAGTCCTAGTCCGATTGTTTTAGGATCTGGCCATGTCGTTGTCGGATCGGACAAGTGGCAGGGCTTTCACTGTCCGTCACCTTGTCGAGAGCATCGGAGCGCCGATCCTCAAGGCGCTGACCGCGCAGGACGCGCTGGAACATCCGGTGCGGGGCACCGTTCTCCACGACCCCGCCGACCCGCTGCCCCCCGGGCGTGACCAGGTACTGCTGATGCCGGGGCTGCTGGCCGACCAGCCCGCGGCAGCCGAACTCGTAGGGGAAGCCGCTCGACTCGGGTACAGCGCCATGGTCGTCAAGCTCAGGGGGGTGAACGGCACCGAACTGGTCGCCGAGGCGGAGGGCAGCGGCCTCACCCTGCTGGCGGCGGCGGACGAGGTCTCCTGGCGTCACCTCGACGCGTTGCTCCTCTCCGCCCTGGGCTCGCAAGGCGTCGGCGGCGGGTCGGCGGCAGACATCGGAGACGACCTCTTCGCTCTGGCGAACGCCGTCAGCGCCGTCATCGGCGGGTCCGTCGCGATCGAGGACCTGGACCGACGGGTGATGGCCTATTCGTCATCTCCCGATCAGCGCATCGACTCCCTGCGCCGCGAAGGAATTCTCAGCCGCCGGGTCCCGGAGATCGACCACAACCTGGAGCGCTATCGCATCCTGCTCGGCTCCGAAGGCGTGGTCCGCTTCCCCGAGGCGCTCGGCGCCCTGCCCCGAGCAGCCATCACCATCAGGGCCGGCACCCAGCCCCTCGGCACGATCTGGGCGATCGAAAGCCCCGACGGCATCGGCGCCGACGGAGAACGAGCTCTGATCGACTGCGCACGACTGGCCGCACTGCACATTCTCCGCAACCGCAACGCGAGCGAACTCGAACTCCAGAAGCGCGAGAGCGCGCTACTGGGCGCGTTGGAGGGCCTGTGGCCCACCCACGAGACCAGCTTCCGTCTGTCCATCCCGCCAGGAGCCGAACTCGGCCTCCTCGGATTCGCGGCCTCCGCCGACGCGAGGGGTCTCCTCGCCCTGACAGCCCACCTGGGGCACGCCCTGACCCGCTACGTCGTGCCCGTCCGCCCCGACGCAAGCATCGCCACGACATCCCGCGCCATCTACGTCCTGCTACCCGGCGGCGGCTCCGCGGCCGCGACCCGCCTCGCCAAAGGCGCGCTCACCTCGATCCGCAGCTCGTTCGGCGACTTCGTCCGCGCGGCCATCGCCCCTGGTGACACGGACCCGGCACGTCTGCCCGCGATGCGCCGCGAGACAGACGACATCCTCAGGGTGACCACCGCCCACCCGGACGCACCGCCCGTCGCCACCCTCGACGACGTGCGCGCACGGCTCCTGCTGGCCCGCGTCGGCGACGAACTCAGCCACGAACCACGCCTGAGACACCCCGGCGTCGCCACGATGGCCGCCCACGACACCGAGAACGGAACGGACTTCGTCGTCTCGGTCCTCGCCTGGCTGGAAGCCGTGGGCAACGTCGCCGAAGCCGCGGCACGCCTGGGCGTGCACACAAACACCCTCCGCTATCGCCTGCGACGCACCGCCGAACTCTTCGGCCTGCCCCTGGAACAGCCCGACGACCGACTCGCGGTGTGGCTCCAACTGCGCCTGCTTCAGCGCTGAGCCGACCATCACCCCACGAGGCGCACCGGGAGGATGTCGGAAGCCCCGAACGACAGCGCATGATCGGTCCAAGACCATCGGGCTGGTTCTGGTGGGCCAACTCCACGGTGAAGCCGGCGGCTTCCTAGGCGGCGATGACGCGCTCGGTGGCCGCAGGCATCTCCGCAGTGGCCCGGTTGACCGGAGCAAAGAGGCCGACGTCGTCACTGACCCGGTTGACGATCTGGTGTGCTTGGACGGCGTAGCCGCCCGCCAGGGCGTAACCGAAGTCGTCGGCGAGCGCGCCGAGACCGATGCGGATGAGGCGGCGGTGCAGTTCGTCCACTACGCCGCGGCCGCCGCAGGTGCGAGCTCGGGGAAGCGGGCCTGCCAGGCCGCACGGGCCGGAGTGGGCAGGAACAGGTCCGTCCAGTGCCGGCGCAACAGGTCGGCGTTCAGGTGCGCCCGCAAGTCGGCGGCGGACTGGGCTTCGCGGACGACCCGCTCGTACATGAGAAGGAGGTCGGCCTTGTCGGCGAGGTCGCTTTCATAGTGCGGACCGAAGTCGATGTGCCGGGGCAGGGTCACGGTGCCGGAGGTTGGCCCCACCAGATCGTCGAGTGACTCCGCAAGCGCGTAGATCCTTGCTGCGCCGTACCTGCTCATACGTCCGGCATGCCGTAAGCAAGCCGTCGCGTAGTGGTGCCGACTCTCGGATCCACTGCGGCGAGGGGCTGATCACATCCGTGCCGAGCATTGGCCCGCGAAAATGGAACGGCGTGGTTCGCCGTCTGTTTTGACGCCGGCCTCGTCCCCAAAGCACAGGCCACAGAGGGCTCCTTTCCACAAGGGCAGTTCGATCGCTCCTCGACACTGGAGGGGAAGCCCCCGGCCGCAGCCCCCACGCCGGACCGCCCAGGAGCGCTGACGTCCGGCGTTGTTGATGTCGCTCGTGGATGTCAGAACGTGTAGCCGCGTGCTCGCTGGCACCACGGGCCCTGATTGACCCGGAGGGCATCAATGCGGGGAGCATGGCGTACCTCTGAGCATGCCTCTTGGCACTATCACAGGACGTTCTGGCGATCCCAGTACTCGGTTTGGAGTAGGCGTGAGCTTTTGTAGCGCTGGACAAGCCGCTCGAAATGTCGACCTTCAAGAGGAGAGGCGTGGTTGCGGCGCTCCACGATGTATGGCTCGATGGCGGCCCAGACCTGCGGCGGAGAACGATGGAAACAGGCCAGTATGAGATCAAAGGCCAGTAGTCTTTGCTCGACCAGAACCCCCAGCAATTCGAGCTGATCATGAAGTTGCCAGAAAGCATGGAAATCTTCACTGCTCATACGAGAGGGGTCAAACGTTTCAGGTGATCCGAACTCGCCACTTATGAGACGGTGCCGAAAGTGGCGAGCGGCGGGTGCGTGATATTTCTCCTGGAATGAGAGGAGGAGTTGCACATGGCGTGAAAGACGTGCCTCCTTGATCTGCGAGTAGGCGAAGAAGGAGGCGGCGATCACGAATAAGGTCCCGACCCCGGCACTCACGGCACTGACAGCTTCCCAGACGTCCCCCATGCCTCGCAGTACAGCACTCCATCGAGCTGTGGGATAGGTGGCGTGTGCTGGCGGAACTTCAGGCATGGGGGCTCCGTGCCCCCCAGCTGCCCGAACCGCCCTGCCCGCCTGTGGTGAAGGGCTGTCCGGGTGGTCCATGCCGGGGACCCTGCTTGGGAGGCACATCCGCAAGGACCTCTTCGTCCCGAAGCAACTTGGGCGGGCGGTCGGCCTTGGGCTGGTGTGCGTCTCACCTGTGCTGATAGTCCGCTGGCGTCCGTGCTCGTCCGCCGGTGTTCGTCGGCGTTGTCACGCAGTTAGACACTCACCCCTGCTGCACTTCCGATACGGGAAACACCGGTGCGGGCGGGCTGACGGCTTTCCTATCATCAGTCTGCCTGCGTCGGCCGGCGTGCTGTAGACCCGCAGCACCGGCCCGTTGTGGAGGGGGCCAGTCCGTTCGAGCCGGGCCAGGTGGGCTGACATCTGCTGAGCGGTCCGGTGCGTGGTTCGTTGGTGCAGCAGCCGACGAAAGCCAGCCACGACGGGGGGCGCGCCAACCGATCAGGCGCGCGTGTGCCTCGCTGCACCCCCACCGGCCTCAGCCACGTTGTTTCTTGTCGGGGGCTGGCTGATTGCTGAATGCCGCTTGCTCAGTACAGTCACAACTGATCAACGGCGGCCGAGACCTGCGGCCGCCCAACCGATCAACGCTGCGACCTGCTGCCGAGCTGTCGGCACCTGTCGACGCCGGTCACCACCGAGCGCCCTTCCACGGCCCCAGGACGGCCCGGGAGGGCGCTCGTGCGTCGGGGAGCACCCGCCGTGAGCACCGCTGTAGGAGTTCGGTCCGTGGACCGTGCGGGCGACGCCCCCTTCCAGTCCCGAACCAGGTCTTCTCGCTGAGCGTCGTGGTTGGCCAGACGGGCCAACCACGACGCTCAGTCACAGGCGCCGATACTGCCCTCGTCCGCGTTCCTGCCGGCAAGAGGGCTTCGGCGGGATTGGTGGTGCCGTCATCGGCCTCGCTGTCAGAGAGGACAGGCTCAGGGACGCACGCCCGGCTCGTTCACGGCAGCCGCGAACCTCTGCACGGCTGAGACCTTGATCAGGGTTTCCTCTGTCGTGACCTTGGAGTCGATCATTCCGCCGACGAGCATCATCGTGCGTTCACCCCGGTACTCGTAGGTCTTTGGATCGAGGAGCAGCTCGTCCCGGCGGTGGGTCTCCTTGGTGAACGGGTTGTCGTCCGAAGGGTGGATGGCCAGGGCAGGCCTGCCCATTGCGTCCTTGACGAGCTGCGGACGGACCACCACGCCGGGGATCGTTTTGAGCGCGCGGAAGAGCGACAGGCGGACCTCGAACGGAATGGTGTCCGCGCTGGAGAACGTGTACTGGATCCGCTGGTAATCGCCCCCGAGGCGGATCACCTCAGAGAGGGACCGCAGCAGCTGCTGCGGCTCGCTCGGCAGTTTCTCCAGCTTCTGACGCAGTTTCTTCGGCGATCCGGTGTTCGCCTCGCCGGTCACCGAATCCAGGACGCCGTTCGGCAGCGTGCCGCGGACCTTGCCGCTGCCGTACTGCGTCCATGTCTCCTGCGTGAACTCCCAGTATGCCGGGGTGCCCTTCTCGGAAACGGGATTAAGGTCGTCGCGGAAGTTGAGCGTCGACTGCCGCGTCAGGGTCTTCTGGTAGAGCCACTGACCGTCGGTGGGTTCGGGAGACGTGGCGTACTCGGCCTCCACCCGGTGGGTGCCGGTCGTCGGCGCCACCTGCGCCACCAGCACCGCCGCCACCACCCCGGCGGCAGCGCCCGCCGCGGCGAGCTTCCAGCCGGCCCGTGGCCAAAAGCGGCGGCGCTGCCTTTGTTCGGCGGCGGCGTCCAGCAGCCTCTGCCGCCCAGGCGCCAGCCGGGCCCGGTCAGCGGCGGGCGCGTCCGGCCGGAAGGTCTTCAGCGTCGTCATCTCATCCATGGCCGGCCTCCGGAGCGAAATCCTGCACGAGAGTGGGGTCGTCGCCCAGCGCGGAGCGCACCTTCCTGCGCGCCCGGTTGAGCCGGGAACGGACGGTGCCGACCGGGATGGCGAGCGCCTCGGCGACCTCCTGATAGCTGAGGTCGGCCCATGCGACGAGGAGCAGTACGTTCCGGTCGCCGCCGGACAGCGAGGCGAGCGCGCCAGCGAGGAGGCGGTGCACGGCCTGCGCGGTGACCCGGTCGTCCGCGTGATCGACCCAGGACTCGGTGACCGAGTCGTGGCCGGTGCGGGCGAGCGCCCTCAGGGCGCGCTCCTCGGTGCGGCGCTGCTTGCCGATCAGGTTGGCGGCGATGCCGAAGAACCAGGGCCGGGCGTTCGTGCGGGTCAGGTCGTAGCGCGAGCGAGCCCGGAACGCCACGAGGAAGGTGTCGGCCGTAAGATCGTCGGCGGCCGCGTCGCCGAGCCGCCGCATGACGTAGCGGTGGACATCGGCGGCGTACCGGTTGTACAACACGGCGAAGACCTCGGGCCGCCGCAGGGACTGGGCAATGGCGGACGAGTCATCGTGGTGGTGCTCGTGGTCGTCGTGCCCGACGTCCGGTGGGCCGGTCACGGGGTCTCCGTCTCTGACGTATGTGGTCACACTCTCTCTTCCCCGGTGGGACCCGCCGAGTTCACGCCGAATGTCGTGTCCACGCCAAGACTGGTCGCTCAGCTCGAAAGCCCGCAACACTACGCTGACACTCTCGAGACCGAGCTCACCGACACGCTCGCGCCCTATCTCCTGCGGCAGGGTTTCGAACCCGGCGGCGACACGGCCGCCGAGCCGCCGCTGTTGGACTGCTGGGTCACGGTGCCTGCCCAAGTGCCGGGCATCGAGACGGGCGGCAGCCTGCTGACGGTCCTGGACGACAACGCGGAAGTGTTCTGGTCTTCAGACGTTGGTGTCAGCCCCCTACGGCCGGACTTGACAGGTTCGCCTCTTACCCTTTGAAGGTCTGACGGGTCACCGGTCACGGAATAAGCCGGTAGTCGACTTCGTGCCGTCCTCTCAGGTGCCCGTGCCGTCGGTGGTCGGCAAGAGTGCGGCCAATTCGGCGTCGGCCGGGCGGTGGACCGCCTCGGCCGCCTTACGCAGAATGGTGCGGTCGACCTTGTCAGCGTCGGCGATTAGATGAATCACCACGCCGCCTTCTGGCACCGCGTATTCATGGCTGTCACCTGCCTTGCGGTACCAGGTATCGCCGTCGTGCTCACAGGTGACCTGCTTGTCCGACACCTCGCCCAGCGGCTGCTTGGGGCAGCTCTCCGCTGTCAGCGTGCCGCGACCTACGAAGAGGCCGAACGTGGCGGCACCCTTCTCAGACCGATACGCAACGACGAATTCGTCGTCGTACTCGCCGACCGACTGCTGGAACACGGTGTAGCCGGAGACCTTGGTGACATAGACGAGTTCCGGCGCGACGCCCCAGACGCGCGCGGCGGCCTCGAGGTCGGCGCTGTCGGCGACCGTCCCACTGCTCTTATCCGCGGCGCATCCTGTGAGGAAAACTGGCAGCAAGAGAAGGGGCAGCAGCACAGGCGCGGGTCGCATCATACGCACAACATTTCGCATGGTCATGCCACAAGCGCAACCGATTTCCGGATTCCCCCACCCACGTTCCGGTGCATCGACTGTGCACGCCTTCGGGTGTGGCGAGCATGCCCAGGTCGGCGGAGTCCCTATGAGCGGGTCAAACTCGTGAGCGATCTTGAAAACGGTCGTGGCAGCGATGTCACCGTGGGTTCAAATCCCACACTCACCGCAGGTGAACGGCCCCTGACCTGTGTGGACGATTAGGCAGGACACACATACCTCCGGAGATAAGGTCGTCTCATGACAGAACCAACGCCTGTCACAGCACGGGCTATGCCCCGTGCCCGACGCCGGAAGGGCGTCCCGGCCAGCGCGCCGGGGATGCGCGCCGCTATCTATGTTCGCCTATCGCGCGAAACCGACGAGACGACTTCGCCGGAACGCCAGCGCGCGGCCTGTGAAGCGTTGTGCGAGGCACGCGGCTGGGAGGTCGTAGCCGCAGAGGAGGACATCGACGTTTCGGGTTTCTCGCGCGGGCTCGACCGGCCGGGACTGCAACGCATCCTGACCAGGCTCGCCGAGCTGGACGTGATTGTGTTCTTCAAGATCGACCGGCTTGCACGCTCGACGGTCGACTTCGCGGAGATCATGCGACTTGCCGAGCACCAGAGCGTTGCGCTCGCGTCGGCGACGGAGCCGCTCGACCTCACGTCGTCCATGGGCCGGGCCATGGCGAAGGTGATCGCGGTCTTCGCTCAACTGGAGTCCGACACCATCGGGATGCGGGTGTCCAGCGCGCACGAGCACCTGCGCCGTGAGGGCCGCTACACCGGCGGTCGGGTCCCGTACGGGTACATGGTCGTCCCCAATCCCAACGGGGCGGGCAAGGTCCTCGCGGTCAACGAGGGTGAGGCCAAGACGATCAAGCGGATCGTGGAACGGGTCCTGGCCAAGGACTCGCTCATGCAGATCATCAACGACCTCAACAAGGAGGGCGTCCCGTCACCCGGCCACACCTCACGCCAGACCACGGGCAAGCGCAGCGACTCCAAGCAGTGGTACACGACGACGCTGCGCAGCATGCTGGGCAACCCCCAGTTGCTCGGCCAGGTCATCGAGGACGGAAAGCCGATCCTGCGGACGGACGGTCTGCCCCTGGTCAACCGCCCGCCGATCCTCGACACGGACACCTGGCAGGCGCTCCAGGACGAGTTGGAGCGCCGGGCCAACCCCGGTGAGAAGCGCCGGGAGGGTACGTCGCTGCTGCGCGGCATCATGCACTGCGGAGTCTGCGGCGAGCGCATGTACACCTTCAGCGGGCGCAACGGTCAGCTTCGGTACCGGTGCATCGGTCCGCTGAAGTACCGCCAGCGGGCGGCCAAGGGAGAGGAGAAGCAGGGCGTGAAGTGCTACGGGCCGACCGTGGCTGGGGTGACCACCGAGGAGCACGTCGCCGAGCAGTTCCTCGCGAAGTACGGGCACCTTTCCGTGATGCGGATGGTCCAGGAGGTGGGCGAGGACTTCCGCCCGCAGATCAGGCAGGCCGAGGAAGCGTTGGCCGACCTGCAAAAGGATCGCTACGACCGGGGCCTGTTCAGAGGCGACGACGGAGCGATCCGGTACGCGGAGCAGTACGCCAAGCTGGAGGAGCGACTGGCGACCCTGAAGGAGAGGCAGCGAATGGCGAAGCCGGGCGGCGTGAAGGCGGAGCCGACCGGCGAGACGCACGCCGAGCAGTGGAAGCGCTCGGACGTGGCCGGTAAGCGAGATCTGCTGTTGAACGCGGGCGGCTACGTGGAGGTGGCACCCGCGCGGCGTGGCGGCAAGAAGCTGGACACGTCGCGTCTGTCGGTGTACTTCGGCGAGGAGGGGCACATGCGGCGAGCGGCAGCGGCGAAGGAGAGCGGACAGGAGACCGAGGCGGCCGACGGCCAGGACTGACGCCGACGTCACCGGACACACGCGGGGGCGCCCCCACCTCGTCCGTCAGGTGGGGGCGTCGCTGTCTGCGTTCAGGTCAGGCGGCGTGCTGGTCGGGGTTGTGCCAAGGGCCGATGACCTTGATGGAAGGGCGGCAATATGACAGTCCCGCACCGTCGCGGGTTGTGAACTCGACTGTCTCTGCGACGAGTTCGCAGAGGGCGTCCCCGTCAGTCTCGGACAGTGCCTTCCTGAGCGTGGGGACGGACTCTGCCAGGTCCCAAGAGGGGGAACTGAGGCGGAAGCCGCCCAGGGCGTGTGCGTCGGCGAGGCGGAACGAGAGTCGAGTACTGGGTTGGGGTTCATAGCGGGGTGCGGCTGTCAGCAGGCCGGCCTTGATGGATTCAGGGCCGGAGATGACGACCCGCATGGAGGTTGATCGGGGCAGCACTTCGAAGTGGTCGGCTTCGTGGCTGTCGTGGGACGGCGATTGCATGCCGAAGAGCTGCCCGATGACAGTGGCGACTTCCGCAGTCCCGGTGGAGACACGCCAGGAGCCTTGGCCGCAGTGGAAGCGGCCGACGAACGTGGTCTTGCGGTTGATCATGAGAAATCCCCCTCCTGCTTGAGGCGTTGCGTATGGGCTATGTCGTGGCGGACCTGGGCTGCGAGGAGCTCCTCACCGGGGCGGTAGCCGCTGCTGAGGTAGGTCCAGGAGGAGGCGGTGACGAGGGTGGTCTCTTCGGTGGCGGGGAGGCCGGCGCGGGCGCGGGAGGCTTCGGCCTGGGCGAGACGCCAGGCGCGGCGTACGTCGCGGAGTGCGCCGAGGGTGGTGGAGTAGGCGCGTGACTTGGTGGAGAAGTGGCCGCGGAAGCCGAGCATGTGGGCCCACTTCCAGAGCTTGAGTTCGGCGAACTCCGGCAGGTGGCCGAGGGCCCAGGCGGTGCGGATCATCTGACGCACGTGCTGCCGGACAGGCAGGGCCTTGATGGGTTCGGCCTGTCCGGTGCCGTGGCAGTTGGCGCAGCCGTGCGGGAGGCGGGTGGCGCCGCGTACGTAGCCGCGTCCGGCGCAGGGGCGGCATATGAGGGTGCGGTCTACGGTGCCGGTGCCTTCGGCGCTCTTGGTGGCGTACTTGGCGATGTATCCGGCGACCTTGGCGTCTGTGTACTCGGCAACGCGCGCGTCTGTGAGTTCGCCGTCGCCCAGGGCGGTGATGGGGTCGACCTTGTACCGGCCGCCCCAGGCGATGACGCGTTCGCCGATGGCGTCGGACTCGATGGTGAGCCGAGCGCTCTTCACGGCCAGGCCCACGGCGGCGCTCAGAGCGTCGAAGGTGGCCCAGGCCGGGGGCGGGGTGGTGTGACCGTCGGGGCCGTCGAAGCGGATCACGGCGTGGAAGTGGACCAGGCCGCGCTTTTGGTACTCGGCGACCTTGGCGAAGGAGACGCGCAGGTCGGAGTTCAGGTCCTTTTGCGTCATGCCGAAGTGCTTGGCCAGGGCACGGCGCAGGTAGGTGGTGAAGCGCGCCCAGAGCTGTCCGGCGTGGGCGTTCCACAGAACAGCGCCGGTGTAGTCGTAGGTGGCCGGGTTCAGGGGGGTGCCGAGTTCGGGGGCGTCTTCGGCGTGGGTGTCGCCGCAGACGCAGGGGTGGGGCTTGCCCGCGCCGGTGGTGGGGCGGTTGTGGACGGGGCCGAAGGAGGGGGCGGTGAGAGTGACGAAGGCGCGAGGGTGGTCACGGACGGTTTCGGCGACGTTCTTGCCGCCGGAGAGTCCGGCCTTGATGAGGTGGTAGGTGTCGGCGGCGTAGACGCGGGAGCAGGCGGGGCAGCGGGAGGAGCGTCGGTTGCCGCAGGTGGTCAGCAGGCGTCCGGAGGGTTCGTCTTCGGAGCGGTAGGAGCGGACCACTTCCTTGGTGGTCTGGTCGGTGGTGACGGTGAAGCCATGGAGGTTGACGGGGCTGGTGCAGCCGCGCAGGTCGCGTACCTGCTGCTGTACGCGGTCGAAGTCGTGGGTGTTGGCCAGTTCGATCAGATCCCGCAGGCCGGGGCTGATCACGTGGCGCAGGTCGAGTGGGCGGCGCATGGGTGGCGGGGTCTCCTTTCCGGCGCGAGGGTGGGACCTGCGGGCAGCAGCGATTCAGTGCGCTCGGGCTGCTGCCCGCAGGCATGGCGAGTCGGGCCCAGGGACGGGCGAGGTGGGTGGTGCCGGAAGGCCGGCGGGGAGAACGCGGCTCTACAGAGCGGCGTGAAGGGCCGTAGCCATGGGCAGGCCGATGCCGAGTCGCCTCTTGAGCTGGGCCGGAGAAATCGTTTCTCCGTGCTCGGTGTGGTGGGATGCGGCGATGGAGCGTGCTTCGGTCAGCAGCGGCTCGGGGACCTTGACCGCAGGCGCGGTGAGGGCCGGAGCGATCGGGGCCGGGGCCGGTTCCGGTGTGACGGGCGGGGTGGACGCCGCGACGGGCGCGGGCTGGGCGAGGGCCGGGGCAGGCTCTTGTGCCGGTTCCGTCTCGTCAGCCGGGGCCGGGGCCGGTGCGGTTGCTTCGGTGGTGACTGCGTGGAAGGAGCGCAGGAGCTGTGGGCCGACCGCTCCCCAGCCGAGGAGCAGCAGCGGGGCCACGGCGTCCACGGCGGCGCGGCCGTAGTGTGCGGCGGTGATGGGTTCGGCGATGTTGAGGGCCAGGGTGAGCAGGCCGGAGACGTGCATGAGGCGGGTGGCCGCCTTCATCTGCTCGGGCGGGACGCCCCGAAGGGACAGATAGCGCAGGGCGACCAGGAGCCCGACCACCGACAGGTCGACCATGGGGGCGATCAGGGGTGCGATGGGGGCGGGGACGCCCAGGCGCAGGGCCAGGGCCCAGACGTTGCCGAAGGAGAAGACGAACGCCAGGAGGGCGATGATGCCCATGACCACGGTGACGGTGCGCTGAGTGATCCGGTCCTCAGACATAGGGTTTCACCTCCTCTCACGGGGGATGGGGCGTTGGCCGCCGGGCGGTCAGGCCGCGATCGGCGTGGAACCGTCGTCGTCCGGGTCGATCTTGGTGAGGTCGACGGTGGGGAGCAGGTCGGCCGGGTCGGCGGTCAGGTGCGCGGTCTTGTGCGCGATCTCGGCCGCCCACTCGTCCGGCACGTACGGGGTGCGGATGCGAGTGAAGCCGGGCTGTGCCTGGTGGTTCATCGAGGCGACGCCGACGTAGGCCGGGTCCTGAAGGTTGATCGGGTTGGCGTCCGGCCAGTCCCGGATGTCCTCACCCAGGGCCGCCACGGCGGCTTCGGCGGTCTTCTGCGCGAAGCTCAGGCCAATGGGGCACACGTCGCGGATGAAGGTGGGGATGGCGTCGCCCGTGCTTTTTTGCGTGGCGAGGATGACGAGCATGCCCACCGAGCGGCCCTTCTTGACCAGGTCTTCCACCAGCCGGGCGTTCTCGGCAGCGAGCGCGGCCAGCCTCTTGGTCTTGGGGTCGCTTCCCTTGTGATCGCGGAAGTAGGTGTGCGCCTCGTCGATGATCAGCACGACCAGCGGCCACTTCGCGGACGGGTCCACGTCCCACATGGACTTCACCCCGAGCACATCGCGCACCAGGGTCGAGCGCACCCGCCGCAGGTCCACCAGCTGCCGGAACAGCTTGTTGGCCTCTTCGAGGTCATCGCCGACGAAGGCGAACATGCGCTGTACCCAGTCGGAGTAGTCACCCTCGTACGCGGCGGACACCTTGCCGTCCGCGCAGGCGAACTGAACCCACGGCGCGGGCGCCCAGTCGGACAGAAGCCTGTTGATCAGCGACGTCTTGCCCTTGCCAGGGAGGCCGGCCACGCACATACCGGTCACGTGCCGAAGGTCGACGCACACAGGCTGCGCGTACTCGTCCACGCCCAGATCCAACCGGGCCACCTTCTCCGGCACCTTGCCCGTGGGACGGTGCTCGGTGGGGAACTTGAGCGGATCGAGCCGCACACCCCGGACGACGACCGATCCCGGTTCATCCTGCGTGACCGCGACGCGCGTGCACCGCCAGGCGTCCGCCAGGTGCGGGGCAGCCTTCTGGTACTGCTCCAGGCCGACCCCGGGCAGGCAGCCCGCCCGCGCGATCACCCCGTACGCGTCGTGCGTCACCTTCAGCGTGGGGACCAGGATGCGGGGCCTGACGGGCTTGCCGTCCGCGTTCGCCAGGGAAGCCATCGCCGTGGGCATCTTGTCCGTGGCGCACAGCTTCAGCATCTGCGCGAGCCGCTTCCAGGTCCGTCGCACCCGCACGGCCTGCCGGATGGACTGCCGGGTCATGGCATCGGCCCGCAGGTAGCGGACGACCCACACCAGCGCCCACACGGCGATACCGGCCAGACCCGCCCCGATCAGGACCGGGGCGTAGCCCATGACCTCAGTCACGTCGTTCACGGTCACTTCGCTTCCTTCTTTCGATTCCGGTTCCGGGTGCGGTCGGCGGGTGTCGGCGCAGCGAGGATCAGACAGATTTCCGCGCGCTGGACCGCTTCAGCAGGCGGAAAGCCGTGGTTCGCCCACATCGCCGCGACGCGACGAACCCTGTCGTCGTGACCGGCGAGCGTCAGGCAGATCTCCGCATGGCGAAGAGCCGACGCGGGTGGAAAGCCCGCGCTCTCCCACACCGCCGCGACACTGTGAAGCTGGGTGTCGCGGCTGGCGCGGGAGAAGGCGGTGCCGCTCACGCCGTCTCAGCGGCCGGGGCCGAGCCGCCGACCAGGTCCAAGCGGTCCGCGCGGTAGGCGATGCCATCCGAGAGCGATCCGTTGAAGATCCGGGCCCACGGGGTGGCGAACAGCTCCACCGGCATGACCGGCACACCCGGCCTGAGGCCGTTGGGCAGACCGGTCTCCGGAACGGTGATCTTCAGCGCCTCGGCGCGGTCCTCCTCCATGAAGAAGAGGGTGATCGTGAACAGCTTCGCGCCGGTCTCACGGTCCACGGCGAACTGCGTCTTCTCGGCGTCCGCGTACTTCGGCACGGCCATGTTGCCGACCATGAACGACGCCGACGGGAGCAGACCAACACGGATACGAGCCATGGGGGCACTTCCTTTCGAGTTGGGCCGGTAGGTCCGGCCGCATCACTACATAACCACAACACCCGCTACACACGCAACACCCGCACACCGGTTGTCTCGCTACGCACGCGACACAAGGGTGATGCGGGTGTATCGCGTGTGGGGTAAGCGCCCGTATCCTGCGGGCATGACACTGCCGCTCGAAGACGACTCCCGGCCGCCTTACGTCCAGGCCGCCGAGGTCCTGCGCAGAGAGATCAGCACCGGCCGACTGAAGCCCGGCGACAAGCTGCCCTCTGCCCGCGCACTCCAAGACCGGTACGGCATCGCAAGCAGCACCGTGCAGAACGCGCTCCGGCTCCTCAAGAGCGAAGGGCTGATCTACAGCGTCCAGGGTCGGGGCAGTTTCGTCCGAAACAGCGCCACCATCGCGCCGGCCGAAGCAGCCCCCGGCGAGCAGGGCCGAGAAGACCGGCTCGGAACAGCCGACCATGCTCCCGGCCTCAGCGCGGAATCCCTCGCCGAGGATATGAAGGCCATGAAGACCGACATCAAGCGGCTTGAGGAGACGGTGACTCGGCTTCTGGAGATCGTGGAGGCTCAGCAGCGGAAATAGCCGTCGCCAACCGCTGCACCATCGCATCCAACCGGGCAACCGCCGCGCACACGTCGGTCAACTCCGCATCCAGCACGGCTATTTCATGCTCGGTCATTTTCCGCTCCCCGCCTTGCTTCCGTGCCATTTCCGTGTCATCGCGCAGCCCAGGGTCAGCCGAATCCGGGCTTGCCCGCGCCGGCCAACCAGCAGCCATCGCGCCTGGTGAGTCAGGTCTACCGCTCCGACCGGACACGTTCGAAGGCCCCGGCCTCACGCTCCCGTCCAGCGGGCAAGAACCTTTCTGTGCGGCCCGCATGGCGGGAGGCGTGACCAACTTGCGCCCACAGGGCAGATAGAGCGAACCGGGAGATCCAGGCCCGCGGCGAGGCGAAGAAGTCGGATTACATCCGGCGCGCTCTGCTTGAATCCGAACGGACGTCCCACCGCCCCCACGCTTCGCGGCTAACATCACACATCTCCCTTCGTTCGCCGAGGAACATCAATGGTCCGGAGAATCGCCGGTTTGGGTAACCGGCTATCGTCGGCTATGTTCCGCCCCTTGCGTCGAGGGGTGCCTATAGGGGTTCGCTTTTCGGGTCGCGTGTGACCCGGCGTAAATGCGACCGTCGCCACGCCGCTGCTCCTCTCTGGCGGGATCTTGGCCGCCCCTCTCCTCGCGCTCACGGAAGCCGCCGATCTCCGGCCCTCACCTGCTATCAGGTACAAAAATCCGCCCGGGTGTGACAGCCCAAAGGTCACGGATAGGTAACGGTGGGTGGGGGCTGTCGTGCGTTGTTCCACAGCTCCAACCCTGGACCGATTCGCCTGTGGATAAAGTTCGATGACCTCCGGAGCAAATAGGCTGCAATGCGCCCATGTGTGTCTATAGCGGTTGCGGAGATGCGGAACGGGTTGGGAAGGCGAGGACGCCGCATGGGCGCATGACCGGCCACGGGCCCAGCGCAGCGTGTCTAGTCCCAGGTGATGTTTGACGTTCTGGTCCCAGTTGATGCTTGACGGTGGGCCTAGACAACATCGGAAACCTTGTGGGGCTTGTTTGCCT
>NZ_JBVIJX010000014.1:0-321851 GCF_055581185.1 Streptomyces sp. NPDC031474 | reverse complement strand
TTGCCGGAGTAGCTGTAGCCGTTGACGGTTTGGGGGTCGTTCAGGTCGAGGATGGGGTCGACGCTGATGAAGCGGCCGATCGCGGGGTCGTATTCGCGGGCGCCGAGGTGGGTCAGGCCTGTGTCGGCGTCCTTCGTGCCGCCGATGAAGCCCTTGTCGCCGGCCCACGGGCCGACCTGGGCGCCGCGCGCGGTACCGAAGATGCCCGTCTTGCGGCGGGTGACGGCCTGGGCGGCGTCCGCGGTGACCTGGGTCGTGGTCGTGCCGTGGTGGTCGGCCAGCAGGAACGTCAGCTTGCCGCCGGTGCGCATCGCGACCGTCTGCGTGCCGGTGCTGTAGTAGCGGGTGCCGGTGGCCTTGCCGGCCTTGTCGACCTGGAGCTCGTTGCCGCCGGGGAGGTAAAGCGTCGTGCCCGTCGAGTCGGTGCGGGTCAGACGCTGACCGTCGACGTCGTAGGTGTAACTCGTGGTCTGGCCGTTTCCGGTCACGGACTTGAGGTGGCCCTCCTCGTCCCAGTCCAGGTCCTGGCCGACAGTCGTCGTGCTGCCCTGCTTGAAGGTGCGGGACTCGGTGTTGCCCGCCGTGTAGGTGTACGTCTCCGTGTGCGGGTCGGCGCCGGTCTGGGTGACGCCCGGCAGGTTGTGCGTGCCCGCGTCCGGCTCGGCATACGCGCGGACCGTGTCCGCAGCAGGCCCGCCGGCCGTCTTGTGCTGGGTCTCCGTCTTGCGGTTGCCGAGCGCGTCGTAGGCGTACGTCGTCCAGTACGGGTCCTGGCCGCCCACCACCGCGTCGGACGGTGCGGCGGCGCACGTGCTGCCGGTGTTCGTCCACGCCTCGGTGATCCGAGCGAGCCCGTCCAGGGCGAAGCACTGGGTGTCGCTCGTGCGGGCCGCGTCCTGGCCGTAGTTGGTCGCGATCTGGGTGATGTTCCCGGCCGGGTCGTACGTGTAGTGGGAGTCCTCGATCCGCTGGGGGGCCTTGTCCCGGTCGGTGTAGGCGTCGGTCAGCTTGCCGGTGTGGTCGTCGTAGACGCTCGTGGTCCTCATGTGCTGAGCGAAGTCACCGTACTCAAAGACCGTGTTGCGGCCGTAGTGGTCGTACCTGGTGTCCGAGATCAGCGGGTCGCTCTCGGCGTTCATGGTCCACAGCAGGCCGCCGCCGTCGTAGTTGGAGGTGACGACTTCGGCAGGCAGACCGCCGAGCGCCGGCTGTTCTGCGTCGGTGAGCAGACCGGTGTGCTCCTCATAGATGTAGGACCACTCGTAACTGCCGGCGGGCACGCCGAGGCCGGCCGGGATGGTCACCTTGGTTCCGGTCGGCTGGTTGTAGGCGTTGTAGCCGGTGGTCTCGGTGACGTAGGCCTTGCCGTCGATGTAGCGGGTGGCCGTGGCGGGCTGTCCCTTGGCGACGGTGTCGTAGGTCCAGGCCGAGAGCGTGGCCGCGTCCTTCTTCACCGCGGTCCGGCGGCCCAGCGCGTCGTAGTCGGTGTGCAGAGTGATGCCGCGGGCGTCGGTGACGTCGGTGGCGCGGTCGCCCTGGTCGTACTTGGTGTGTGACGTGCCCGTGTCCGGGTCCGTGACGTCGGTCTTACGGCCGCGGACGTCGTATGCGTACGTCCACTTGGCGCCGGAGGCGTCTGTGATCTGGTCGAGGCGACCGAGCTTGTCGTAGCGGTAGCGCATGGACTGCGAAGCCGTGCGGTCGGCGTTCGTGTACTGCTTGACCTCCGCCGTGCGGCCCAGCGCGTCCACCACCGTGGTCGTCGCGACGCCGCCCCTGGGCGGGATCACCGTCGTGGTGTCGCCCGTGTAGCTGGTGACCGTGCGCTTGGTCTCGTCCCCGAACTTCTTGGCGATCACGGTCGTGGGCCGGCCCGCGCCGTCGAAGACGGTCTCGGTGGACGACGGGTACTTGGTGTCCTGGCCGGTCACCAGGACGGCCTCAGGCGCGCCCGTGGCGAAGAAAGTGCCCGAGGTACGCCAGGCCTCGCCGCGTGTGTTGTAGAACGTCTCCGTCACCAGGCGCCCGGCCAGGTCCGGGGAGACTGTCTGCGTCTGGCGGTCTCGCAGAAGGCCGTCGTAGAAGGCGTAGCCGGTCTGGTACCTCGAGTTGTGGTCGAGGTGTTTGGTGGTCACGACGGCCGGGCCGTCGGTGCGGATCTGGTAGGCGTAGGAGTAGTTGGGCGCGTTGGGGAACTGGGCTGCCGAGCGGGTCGGCAGCCATACCTTCGTGGTCCGGCCGAGACCGTCGTAGGCGGTGGACGTGACCAGGCCGTTGGCGTCGGTGGCATCGGTCGGCTGGCCGCGCAGCGGATCCAGCAGGGTCTTGGCGGTGTGGCCGCGCGGGTTCGTCACCGTCGTGGCGGTCGGGTTCTCTCCTGTTGCAGGGGTGTACGTCGTGGACGTGACCTGGCCGTACGCGTCCGCCGCTGCCAGCCCCCGGCCGTACTGGTCGTAGCAGAGCTGGTTCTTGGCCGTGCCGCAAGTACTGGGGACGGAACTGGTGGCCTCGTACGCCGTGCCGGCGCCGTTGATCCGCTCGGACTTGGTGACCAGGCCCTTTGTAGGGGCGACCCCGAAGGCAGCGCCGTCGTAGGAGGTGCGGACGTCGTCGATGACGTCCTCGGGGCGGTTGACCGTGGAGTTGCACAGAGCGGCGACGGTCTCGGCGCGGGAAACCGTGTTGAGGATCCAGGCCGTGGTGTTGCGCAGATATGTCGTGGTGGTGCACTTCTCGTCACCGACCGTGGTGGCGCTTCCGGTCTTGGCGGTGTCGCCGTGTTCGGAGACCTGGGTGACCATGCCGTAGGCGTCGAAGCCACGGGTGGTCTTCGTGGTGCGGGTGCCGCCGGTGACAGTGGTGCGGGTCTCTTCCGCTGCGGTGCCTGTGTGGTAGGCCTCCAAGGCCGGCAGGTCCGCCTCGCTTCGGCTTCTGGTGGCGACCACGGCCGAGCGCCACGGCGTGTAGGAGGTGGCCGAGACGAGCGCGCCCCCGTCGCCGTTGTACGTAGCGTTCTCGCGGACCGCGCCGGCGAACTGTTCCCGGTCGGTGACGGCGATGCCCGCCGAGTCCTTCACCTCGGCGCCGTCGATGCCCCGGAAGTAGCGGCTCTCGGTCAGGGTTCTGGCGTCCGCACCGGTCCCCTTGCGGGTCTGCACGCGCTCATAACCGCGGGAGACGGAGTAGGTGCGGTCCTTGGCCTTGGTGAACTCGTCGGTGCTCTTGGCCCACTTGGCGCCGCCGAGGTACGTGTACTCGGTGACGGTGTCGGGAGACTCGACGAGGTTGTCGTCCTCGATGACGCGCTTGACCGGATAGACGATGAACCAGTCCTTCTTGGCGTCCTCGCCCTCGAAAGGCCACTTGACCTGGTAGCAACGGGTGGTGTTGGTTCCGTCGGCCGCAGGCAGGGTGGTGGCGGTGCAGTCGGGGTCGAGGTAGTCGACCCCGATGGCGCCGCCGGTCTCGGTGCGGATCTTCGACATGCGCAGCCGGACGAACGGGGCCAGGCTGTCGTAGAGCTTGTCGACCCGGTTCGGCTTCTGCACGCCCTCGAACATGACCGCGGGCAGGGCTACCGCAGCCCCGGACTTACCCGTGTGCTGGATCGACTTCAGCCACATCGGGGTGGAGATGCCGTCACCGGAGGCCGGGAAGTTCTGGTCGAGAGTCCAGGTGTCGACGTCCTTGTAGGCGCCGCCGGTCAGGATCTTGGTGGTGATGGAGGTCAGGCGCTTCTGGGACCAGAACGTCGGGGAGTACTTGTCCTTGCACTCGGTGGAGCCGTCCTTGCAGTACTGGTCGTAGGGGACGTCCGGCCAGTT
Organism: Streptomyces sp. NPDC031474; assembly: GCF_055581185.1. Lineage (NCBI taxonomy): Bacteria > Bacillati > Actinomycetota > Actinomycetes > Kitasatosporales > Streptomycetaceae > Streptomyces > Streptomyces sp. NPDC031474. The sequence continues at coordinate 318,027 of NZ_JBVIJX010000014.1, read as the reverse complement.
GGCGGCGTTGGCGTCGTCGAAGGTGCAGTTCGTCAGGCAGCGGGAGGTCACGCCGAACTGGACCTGGCCCGCCGCCTTGCCCGAGTAGACCTGGTCGTCGCGCAGGCCGTAGTCGATGCGCTCCAGCCAGCCACCGCGCACATACGGGGTGACGGTGGCCTTGCCGGTCGTCTCGGAGACGTTGCGGCCGTAGTTGTTGGACTCCTTGGACCAGTAGTAGGCCATCGCGTTGCCGCGCGGGTCGACGACGTAGTCCAGCTGCCAGCGCCAGGCCTGCTGGCACCAGGCGGAGGCGAAGGAGGCGTTGTAGCACGGCTCGCCGGAGTGGTTGCCGAAGACCGGCGCCGTCCAGGTCGAATTGGTCACCGGGTCGTCGGCGGCGGTGCCGTTGTCGCTCCAACCCGGGAGCTTGTTGCGGCCGAAGAAGTACTGGGTGCCGTCGGCCGTGGTGACCTTCCAGTACTCGCCCTTGCCGTCGACGCCGTCCGTGCCGTCGTCGCCGTTCGTGGCGCCGGTGAGCTTCTCGATCTTCTCACCGTCGTCCGCGACCGCGTGCCAGCCTTCGTCCTTGTCGTGGACGAGGTCGATGGTCTTGCCGCCCAGGGACATGACGGCGTTGTCGTTATACCAGCACTGGTCGCCGACCTTCGTGGTGTTGGTGGCGCCGGCCTTGTCCTTGTCGTCCTCGCAGGACTTGTAGCGGCGCTCGACGTAGCCGGGCTGCCAGTCCCAGCCGTCGCCGATCCAGGAGGGCTGGTTGTTGGACGCCGAGGTGCGGCCGTCGACGGCCTTGGAGTCGTAGCCCAGCGACACGTTGGGCTTCAGGCCGCCCGGTACGGCCGGCGTGTCGATCGGGTACGACCAGGAGAACCCGCCGGTCGAACCGCCCGCCGCCCAGGAGCCGGAGGCCTGTAGGGAGGTCGCCTTGTAGTCGCCGCTGGCGCCTGACGCCTGGGCGGTGGCCGCCAGCACCGTCGCCGCGGACAGGCCCGCCGACTTGAGGGCCGTAGACGGACTCGTGGACGTTCTCGAGGCCGCGGGCACGGGGGCGTTCGCGGTCAGGGTGCCGGTCTTGGTGTCGTTCGTCGTGGGCAGCGGCTTGCCGACGCGGCAGACAGGCTTGTCCGGGGTGGTCAGCGCGCAGGCAGGCAGTTGCACCAGGCGCAGGCGGGACGCCCAGTCGCCGCCGTAGGCGCCCTTGAAGGAGTTGTAGTCCACCTGCACCGAGGCGGTGCCCGCGACTGTGTTGCCATCCGCGCGGGCCAAGGAGAACAGCAGGCCCTCGACGCCGGCCCGGCGGGCGGTCTTCTGGTCGGTGAGCGTGACGGTCGCCTTGGTGGGTGTCGTGGCAGCAGTCCGCTGCTTGACGAGAGGAGCCGTCAGGGCGAAAGGAAGCGAACCGGCCTTTTTCGCACCGGACTTGGCGGTCACGGTGTTCAACTGCACCGTGGCCGAGCCAGGTTCGGGCCAGGTGACCTTCGGCGCCTTCCAGGGGCGCACGTCGTCAGGCCGATGGTCCGTACTGCCGACAGCCATCGGCTTCACTGCCACGGTAGGCGGCTGCTTCGGCTCGGGAACGCTGGCTCCCTTACCGGACGATGTCGCTGCCAAGCTGTTCGCAGGAAGCATTCCCAGTATGAGGGCAGCAGAAATAAGGCCACCCCATCTACGCGCGCCGTACCGGCTCACGCCCCACCCCTCGTGAAGGTAAACAAAGCCCCCAGAAGGTAACAGGAAGATCGGCCGCGAGAAATAGGTTTCCCGCCTTTATGCGCACCGAAACAACTAGAAATCACGACCCCTCGACGTCACATTTGAGCGAGTTGTGAGTTTTCTATGGATCAGTAAAGTCGCAGTTCAGGCCACTGCAGCGAGTTTTGGCCATGGTGGCGATTTGCCCACCTTCACATCGAATACGCACGTTCTCCATGTTTTCCTGTTGCTGCCGGACCATGCAGCCGTGTGAAATACCTGGACGCGCCGCCGATAGAGTTGCGCGAAATCAGGGCGCAGGGATTGGGGATTGAAGTCGTGTCCAGAGAACACGAGGGTGGGGCACTTTTCCGAAGGCGTAGATTCCGCTTGCCGGCCGGAATCCTGACCGCGGGTATTCTGGTGGCGATACTGCCTGCCAATTCGTCCGCAGCTGCACCGGAGCGGCCCTCCAAGGCGCTCACCGCAGCGTCCGACCCGGTCGCCGACGGCTCGATGACCGAGGAGGACAAAGCCCTCGCCGATGCGCAGGCCTCCGGTCAGCCGGTCGAAGTGGTCTCCGCCCGCACCGAGTCGAGTGACACGTGGGCCAAGCCGGACGGTTCGGTGTCGGTGCAGCAGTACGGCAGTGCCGTGCGGGTATGGCGGAACGGGGCGTGGGTCGGTACCGACCCCACTCTGATGTTCGCCTCCGACGGTTCCGTGGTGCCCAAGGCTGCTGCGGTCTCGGTCCGGTTCTCGGGCGGCGGTACCAGTCCCATGCTCACCGGGAACCGTGACGGCCGCACGCTGTCGCTGACCTGGCCCAAGACGTTGCCCAAGCCCACGCTGGCAGGGAACGTCGCCACCTACGCGGAGGTCCTGCCCGGCGTCGACCTCCAACTGAAGGCGGAGGTCGAGGGATTCTCCCAACTGCTGGTGGTCAAGAACGCCGAGGCTGCGAAGAACCCGGAGCTGACCCAACTCCAGTTCACCATCGGCACGGTGGGCCTCGGGGTGTCCAAGGACAGCGAGACCGGGGCACTGGAGGCGACCGACCCGGCGGGGCAGACCGTGTTCACCAGCCCCACCCCCATGATGTGGGACTCCAGCCGGCCCACCACCTCCCAGGCCAAGCAGCTGATCTCCGCCTTCACCACGTCCGCGTCCACCACACAGGCCGCCTTCGACCCCGGAGCCGGAGCCAAGGACGCGGCCATGGCCACGGCCGTGAGCGGCGACACACTGACGATCACCCCGGAGCAGGGGCTGCTGACCGGTGCCGGGACCACGTACCCCGTCTACATCGACCCCACCTGGTCCAGCAACGTCCGCACCCACTGGACGAGGGTCTATCAGGCCTACCCCAACACGTCGTTCTGGGATGCCAAGGAGGTGGTACGCGTCGGCTACGAGGCCGAGACCGGCGGCCGCGACCGCATATCGCGCTCCTTCTTCCAGATGGACACCAGCGCCACTCAAGGGGCGCAGGTCAAGTCCGCGACCTTCCGGATCCGCAACACCTGGTCCTGGTCCTGCCAGGCCCGCGAGGTCCAGTTGTTCGAGGTCGGCGGCATCTCCGACAAGACCACGTGGAAGAACCAGCCCGGCAAGACCGGCTCGGTGCCGCTGGACACCGTCAACGCCGCCAAGGGCTGGAGCAGTGACTGCCCGGCCGGCAACCTGGAGTTCAACGCCACCAGCGTCGTCCGCAAGGCGGCTGCCAACGACGCCGCCAACGTCATTTTGGGCATGTACGCCGCCGACGAGACCGACACCTTCGGCTGGAAGAAGTTCGACCCCAAGACCGCAGTCCTGGAGATCGTCTACAACAACCCGCCCGAGACCCCGACCGAACTGGGCACCTATCCGAGTACCAGTTGCACCGCGGGCGGCACCATCGGGAACACGTCGGTCAGCCTGCACGCGAAGGTCGACGACCCCGACCCCGGAAACCTGACGGCCGAGTTCCAGCTCTTCGCGGCCGGTTCAACCACCCCCGTCTACCAAAGCAGCGTCCCGGCGGTACGCGGACGCGTCCCCACAGTCGTGCTGCCCGCGGACAAGACCCCGAGCGGGACGTACACCTGGAAGGTCCGGGCCAAGGACTCGGACGGCGCGTTGTCGCCGTACAGCAAGACCTGCACGTTCACCGTCGACCGCGTCCGTCCCAGCAAGCCGCCCGTCATCACCTCCCAGGACAACACGTACCCCTCAGGAGACAAGGGCTGGCCGGAGCGGACCGGTCCGGCCCGTGCCACCGCGCGCTTCCAGCTCGCCCCCAACGGTGTGACGGACGTGAAGGCCTACTTCTGGTGGACGGACACCAAGCCTGATCTCGAGGACGTACCACCGGACGCCGCCTGGGCGCAGTTCACGGTTCCTTCCTACGGTCCGCACCTGGTGTACGCCTACAGCGTGGACTCGGCCGGCAACCGCTCCGACACCGCCGTCTATCTGTACTACGCCACGCGCGCCACGGACCGCGACGAGCCCGGTGACCTGAACGGAGACAAGTTCAAGGACATCTGGAGCACCGACGCGAACGGCACTCTCCTCACCCACGCCGGCCAGGAGGGCGGCCACTTCTACGCCGCCACCAACGCGGGCGGCACCTTCCCCGGACGACAGGTCGGTCTCTCCGGCGACTGGGGCCGGGACGGCTACAACGATCTCGTCTCCCTCGAGTATGAGGAGAACGAACAGAGGAACAAGTTGCGCGTCTACGTCAACAACGGCCAGGGAAGTATCGACAGAGACCGACCGCAGACCCTGAAGGTGAGCTCAGGCAGCGACGATCACTGGTACGACGCCGAGCAGGTCACCACTGGCGGCGATCTCAACGGCGACGGCTTCCCCGACGTTCTGGTCAGGCAGGGCGGAAACCTCTGGGTCTACTACGGCAACCGCACGGACCGCCTCGACCGGGTAGAGCTCCACCCGCCCCTCGCCGGCGGAGCCGACTGGAGCAAGTTCACCGTGGTCGCCCCCGGTGACCTGAACGCCGACGCCGTCCCCGACCTGATCCTCCGCGAGGACGCCACCGGCAAGGTCTTCCGCTCCTACGGAACAAAGAATCCGGACACCGGCAAGCTCAACCTCGCCACCTGGGGAGCCTCACTCACCCAGATCGCCACCGGCTTCAAGAAAGCCGACTACCCCACCCTCGGCACCTCCGGCGACCTGACCGGGGACGGTGTCCTCGACCTCTGGACCCGTAAGGCCGACAACACGATGACCGGCTGGCCCGGCAAGGCCACCAACGGTCAACTCACGAGCCTCGGCACCGCATTCAACATCGACGGCATCACCGGCGGCGCCCGTATCGCGGCCGGCACCCAGCTCGCCTCCGGGCAGTCCGTCACGTCCAACTCCGCCACGCTGACCATGAAGGGCGATGGCAACCTCACGGTCACGTCCAAGGCGGGGACCGTCGTCTGGTCGTCCAAGACCTCGGGAAACCCGAACGCCACCGCCCGCGTCGAGGCGGACGGCAACCTCGCCGTCTACAGCGCCGACGGTCAGAACCCGCTCTGGACCACGGGGCTGACCGCCATGAACACCCCCAATCTCACCGGCGAGGGCTACGTCCTGCTCCAGGACAAGGGCAACCTGGTCGTCTACAACGCCAAGAGCCAGGCACTGTGGTCCAACGGCTCCGCGGTGCGTCACGACTACAACGGCGACGGCCGCAGCGACCTGGCCTGGTGGAACGACTTCGACGCCGGCACCGACGCCACCTACAGCCTGCTGACCAACTCCGACGGCACCTTCAAGGAGCCGCTCAAGTCATACGCGGCAGCGGCCGGCGTGTACGAGGCCAAGTACATGAAGTTCGTGACCGGCGACTTCAACGGCGACGGGCGCGGCGACCTCGCGGCCCTGCACCCGCAGGGCGACACCAGCCTCAAGATGCTGACCTTCCTCGGGCAGGCCAACGGCGGCTTCGCCGCGCCGTTCTCCTCGTGGAAGGTCGGGCCCAACGTCATGCACGGCACCTACATGACCCCGGAGGCTGGCGACTTCAACGGCGACGGCCGGGACGACGTCGCGATCTGGTACGCCTACCCCGACGGCACCACCAAGCTGTTCACCCTCACCGCCGACGTCCGCGGCGGCTTCAACACCCCGTTCGAGTCCTGGTCGGCGCCCTCGGGCACCTGGCAGCGCAGCCGCTGCAAGTTCACCACCGGCGACTTCAACGCGGACGGCCGCGACGACATCGCCGTCTTCTACGGCCAGGGCGACGACACGATCCGTACGCACACGTTCCTCGCCAACGTCACGGGAGGCTTCGAGAAGCCGACATCCTGGTGGTACACGGCTTCCCTCGACTGGGACCAGGCCACCCCGCACGCGGGTGACTTCAGCGGCGACGGCCGCGACGACATCATGATCTGGTACGACTACGCCGACGGGAGCGACAAGGTCTCCACCATGTTCGCCGAGTCCATCAAGGGCGCGGACCAGTTCGGCTCGGCGAAGGTCACCCTGGACGGAAAGAAGAGCTGGGACATCAATGCCACCCAGCTCGCCACCGGCGACTTCAACGGCGACGGATACGACGATCTAGCCGCCCTGCGCAAGCAGGACTCCAGCGTCCAGACCTGGACCTGGACCTGGTCTGCCGCGGACTCGACCTTCAAGGGCGGCCTCGCCGGCTGGACCGCTCCCACCAGCACCTATCCCTACGAGCCCATGAAGCTCGTCACCCCCTACAACTGACGTCAACGCAGTAAAGCGGGGCGGGGCATGCGGGACCTCCGTGTGCCCCGTACGCTCTCCCCTCGATGACCTCCATACCCGCCCCCGCCCCCAGCCGTGACCGGCTGCCCTCGCTGACCGGGCTGCGTTTCTGGGCGGCGCTGCTTGTCGTGCTGTATCACCTGTCGCGGCAGGTGGGGACCGTGCCGGGGGTCAGTGACGCCGTCTGGTACGGGCGTAGCGGGGTCACGTTTTTCTTTGTGCTGTCCGGTGTCGTTCTCGCCTGGACCTATGACGGCGCCGGCGTCCCCGCCCGGGTGTTCCTGTGGCGGCGGTTCGCCCGTATCTGGCCGATGCTTGCCGTCAGCGTCGCGGGGTCCGTCGGTGTGTGGGCGGTCATGGATCGCGCCGTGTCCCTGAAGGCCGTCGTCGCGACGTTGCTGCTGGTGCATGCTTGGTTTCCGCAGCCGGTCATCTTCACCGGGGGCAATCCGGCTGCCTGGTCGCTCAGTGACGAGGCTTTCTTCTATCTGACCTTTCCTGTGCTGTTGGCGCTGCTCGCCGGGCGGCGGGCCAGGGTCTGGGGCTGGACGGCCGTCGCGGTCAGCTGTGCCGCTCTCGTGCTGTGGCCTGCCCTGTCCGGCCTGTCGGCCACTCACCGCACCTGGGCACTCGACTATCTGCCGCTGACCCGGTTCCTGCAGTTCGTGCTCGGGGTGGTCGCCGGGCTCGCGCTCAAGCGCGGGTGGCGGCCTCCGGTATCGCTGCCCATCGCCGTCGGGCTCGTCGTCGGCTGGCATCTCGTCCTGATTCCCTGGTCGAACCGGGTGCCGGACGCCCTCTGGTACAGCCCTTACTCCGCCTCGCAGTTGCTCTCCGCGCCCCTCTTCGCGGCCCTGATCTGCGCCGCCGCCCGCGCCGACCTGGACGGCAGGCGGACCGGGCTGGGCGGAGCCTGGATGATCAGGCTGGGCCACTGGTCGTTCGCCTGGTATCTCATCCATGAGGTGGTGATCCGCGCGGCCGTCTTCAAATGGGGCAAGCCCGGCCCCGGCAGTGGCAGCGGCGAGACGCTCTTGTTCTGGGCGGGGGTGCTGCTCGTCAGCCTCACCCTCGCGGCGCTGGCCTATCAGTGGGTGGAGCGTCCTGCGGAGCGGTGGCTGCGAGGCCGGGTGGGCCGGCCGCCGGCCGTTCACGCGGCCAGTAGCGCGCAACCGTCAGCACGACGGCCGCGATCAGGCTCCCCACGGTGATGAGCGCCAGACAGACCAGCGTGGGGTTGATCCAGAACGGCACGAGGTCGTACGACGCGTTGCACTTGTTGTGCAGGGGGAACACGCGCGACGGCTCGCGCCAGTGCTCGGTGCGGTAGGCGTCGTCGTAGACCTGGCCTTTCAGCAGCCGACAGGTCTCCTCCGGGTCCAGGCCGCCGGAGAACGCTCCCCAGAGCCAGACGAAGGGCATCACGGTGCAGGACAGCACGGAGAGCGGAAGCCAGAACAACGGCCGTCGCCGCCTGCGGTGCAGGACAGCCTTCCCGCTCATGACTTCCCGCTCATGATCCGGTCTCCCCCTTCGTTCCCGGCAGATCAGCCGCTCGGCGTGCGTTGCTTGCGCTCCACCGACTCGACCGACTTCGACGCATCCGCCGACTCCGACACGTCCGCCGACGCCGACGCATCCGCCGATTTGGTGCTCGCCGCCGCCGCCGTCGCCGTCGCGAACCGCGCTCTCGGGCCCATCAGCAGGTACGACAAGCCGAAGCCGCCGCCCACCACCGCCGCGCCGCCGACCGCGTCGAGGACCCAGTGGTTGCCGGTGGCCACGATCGCCGAGACCGTGAAGAAGGGGTGGAGCAGGCCCAGGGCCTTCATCCACCACTTCGGGGCGACGATCGCGATGACCAGGCCGCACCACAGGGACCAGCCGAAGTGCAGGGACGGCATCGCCGCGTACTGGTTGGTGAGGGCCGTCAGCGTGCCGTAGTCCGGCTTGGAGAAGTCCTGGACGCCGTGGACGGTGTCGATGACGCCCAGGTTGGGCATCAGGCGGGGCGGGGCCAGCGGGTAGAGCCAGAAGCCGACGAGGGCCAGCAGGGTCGCGAAGCCGAGCGACGAGCGGGCCCAGCGGTAGTCGACCGGGCGGCGCCAGTACAGGACGGCGAGGACCGACAGCGGCACCACGAAGTGGAAGGATTCGTAGTAGAAGTCGAAGAAGTCACGCAGCCAGCCGACCTTGACCACCGCGTGGTTGGCCCAGTGCTCGATGTCGATGTGCAGGAAGCGCTCGATGTCGAGGATCTGCCGGCCGTGGGCCTCCGCGCGGGCCCGTCCGCCGGAGTTCGTGCCGCCCGTCGCCGCCAGCCGGACCTGCTGGTACGCCGCGTACGTCACCCGCATGAGCAGGAGTTCCAGGAGCAGGTTCGGGCGGGTCAGGACGCGCTTCATGAACGGCAGCAGCGGGACGTGCTTCCAGCGCGTCGGGATGGGGGCCGCGTGCTCCGTGGGGATCGGGGTCCGGTAGTGCGGGGAGGTGCGCGGGAGGAAGGGGACGACCGTCGCGGCGGCGAGCGCGGCCAGCAGGACAGCGTTGTCGCGCAGGGGGTACAGGGTCGTCATGTTCGGCAGCAGCATCTTCGCCGGGAGGGTCATCACGAGGATGACCGCCACCGGCCAGACATAGCGGTCGGAGGCGCGCTTGCCGACCCTGCCGACCACCGCCAGCAGCACCCACAGGAGCTGGTGCTGCCAGGACGCCGGGGAGACGACGATCGCCGCGCAGCCGGTCAGGGCCACCGCCAGCAGCAGCTGGCCGTCGCGGGCGTAGCGGACGGCGCGGCGGATGCCGAGGACGGCCACGGCCGCGCCCAGCGACAGGAACAGGACGATCTCCAGCGGGCCGGCGACGCCGAGGCGCAGCAGCGCGCCGTGCAGGGACTGGTTGGCCAGCGCGTCGGCCTCGCCGCCGAGGCCGACGCCGGCCGTGTGGTGCACCCAGTAGGTGTACGAGTCGTGCGGCATCGCCGCCCAGGCGAGCGCCGTGACTGCGGCGAAGGCGGCGCCGGTGGCGGCCGCGGCGCGGCGGCGGCCGGTGAACCAGAGCAGGGCGGCGAAGAGCAGGACCGTGGGCTGGAGGGCCGCGGCCACGCCGATCAGGGCGCCGGCGGCCCGCCAGTCCCGGGCGACGAAGCAGCCGAGGAGGACGAGGAGGACGGGGAGAATGCTGGTCTGGCCGAGCCAGAGCGCGTTGCGCACCGGCAGCGACAGCATCAGCAGGCTGCTGGCGACCGGCGCGGCCAGCAGGGACGTGCGTCTGTTGACCGGCTGGGGCAGGGCGCGGGCGGCGACCAGACCGAGGGCGGCGACGAGCAGCAGGGTGCCGAAGGTCCAGCCCCAGCCGAGGGCCTGTTCGGCCGCCCTGGTCAGGGGCTTGAGGACGAGTCCGCCGAAGGGGGTGCCCGTGAAGCGTGTGGAGTCGTAGAGCGAACCGTTGACGTGCAGCACACCGTTGGGTCCGACCCAGGTCTCCAGGTCCGTCAGTCTTTCTCCGCGCGGGGTGCCGAGGACGACGGCCACCTGGCGTACGGCGAGGACCGCCGCCACCAGCCAGAGGCCGAGGCGGGCCGCGCGCAGCCGCGCTCTCGTCGTGTCGACCGTCGTCGACCCGAAGGCCTCCGCCGGCCGCCCGCTGTGCTCCGCATTCGCCACGACCGGTCGGCCTCCGCCCCGTTCGTCCCACACGTCTCGTGCGCGGGTTCCCAAGCGCACCTTACGAGGAGCCGAGACTCCCCCGGACAGAGACGCAGGCCACCCCTACTTCACCTGACGTCCGTTCTCCTTTTGTCCGGAAGACGATAGTGCTCCTGCGACGGGGCCGCCTCCGCGGGGTTGGCTCGATGGCTGGATCAGGACGGCAGGTGGGCGGCCGGTGGCAGCCCCGTCGCGCCCGCGTTGCGCAGCGGCTCTCGCCCCCGTGCGCCGAACGGCTGAATTCCTCGGGCGGGGGGCCGTGGCACGCGGCGGGAGGGAAAACCGTGCGCGGCGGGTGGCGTTGACCTGTTCTAGTTAGCATTCCTAACGAGGTATGCCGACCATATGTCAGGCACACGATCAGGAACATGATCAGGCACACATCAGGCACACGATCAGGCACACGAGAGGCAGAGCGCATGAGCGAGTCGCAGGTCTGGGACGCCGTCGACGCCTACTTCACCGACCTACTCGCCCCGGACGACGAGGTGACGGCCGCCGCGCTGCGCGACAGCGGGGCCGCCGAGCTGCCGCCCATCAGCGTCACGGCGAACCAGGGCAAGCTGCTCCAGCTGTTCGCCGAGATGCAGGGCGCGCGGGCGATCCTGGAGATCGGCACGCTCGCCGGTTACAGCACGATCTGGCTGGCCCGTGCGCTCCCCGCCGACGGCCGTCTGATCTCGCTGGAGTACGACCCCCGGCACGCGGAGATCGCCACCCGCAACATCGCCCGCGCGGGCCTCGACAAGGTGGTCGAGGTGCGGGTCGGGCCGGCCCTGGAGTCGCTGCCGCTGCTGGCCGACGAGAACCCGCCCCCGTTCGACCTCGTCTTCATCGACGCCGACAAGGCCAACAACGCCCACTACCTTGAGTGGGCGCTGAAGCTCACGAGCGTGGGCAGTCTGATCGTCCTCGACAACGTCGTACGGGGTGGCCGGGTCATCGACGCGGACAGCGAGGCGGGGGACGTGCGCGGCACCCGCGCCGCGATCGAACTGATCGCTTCGCACCCCAGGCTCAGCGGCACGGCGATCCAGACGGTCGGGGCGAAGGGCTACGACGGTTTCGCGCTGGCGCGCGTCCTGGCGTAGCCGGGAAACGGGAACGGGGAGCCGGGACGGGGAGCCGGGACGGGAGCCCGGAACCGTCACGCCTCGTGGTAGAACCCCACGTTGACGCTGCGCGGCCCGGTGCGGTCGAGGACGATGATCTCGCCGGAGCCGCCGCGCGCCAACGGCACGGTCCCGCCGTACGCGAGCTGCTGCGCGTACTCGCCGATCATCAATCGCACCTCGGAGGACGGCTCGTCCTGCGAACCGCGCAGCCAGGTCACCTGCCAGGTGCCCTCGGGGCCGCACAGGAACTCCAGGTGCACACGGGAGACGAACAGCCAGTCGTCCGGGGTCGCGAGACGGCACACGGACTTGTCCCGGCCCACCCGCAGCACGGCGCCCGGATCGCTGGGCGAGTCGGCCATCAGCATGCCGGCCGTGGCGCCCTCTTCCGTGCCGGAGACGGTGGCCATGGTCAGTTCGAGCACGTGCGCTCCCCTTGAGATGTCTGTGACATGCCTGTCGGCGTCCTGGGTCCTCAGTGTGTATGTGCAGCCGCCGCATGATAAATCGCCCGGCCCCACCGCGTCCGGCACAATGGACGCATGACCGAGCGAAAGCCACCGGGTGTCCCGTTCGAGTCCTGGGTCGACAAGCAGATCCGTGACGCGGAGCGGCGCGGCGAGTTCGACCAACTCCCGGGCGCGGGAAAGCCGTTGCCGCCGGGCACGGACACCACGTACGACGAACTCTGGTGGATCAAACGCAAGATGGCCCGCGAGGGCCTCTCCGTCCTGCCGCCGACGCTCGCCCTGCGCAAGGAGGCGGAGGACGCGCTCGCGGCGGCGTACGCGGCGCCCTCGGAACGCATCGTCCGGAAGATCATCACGGACGTCAACGTCAAGCTCCGCGACATGATGTTCAAGCCGCCGCCCGGCCCCCCGCTGGGCATGAAGCCGTACGACGTCGAAGCGGTCGTACGGGAGTGGCGGGAGCGCCGGGCGACGGCCGGGGAGTCCGGGACGTCCGGGAAGTCACAGGTGTAGCAGTCGCTCCGTCAGGGCGCGGTAGTCCCGCAGGGCCAGGCGGAGTTGCTCGGTGTCGACGGTCGGCGCGGCCGTGGCCGCCGCCCGGTCCTTGCCGCCGTCACCCTTGCCCTTCGCCGGCTCCTGCCAGGACCCGCGCAGGGTACGGCGGCGCCGGTCCACGGCGTCGGTGAGGCGGGCGGCGAGTTCTTCCAGCACCTGGTCCGCCTCCTCCACGGCGTCCCGGGGTCCGTCGACGAACCCGACGACCGCGTGCCGCATCCGAGCGGCGATCCGGTCGTACTCGTCCTCCGGGAGGAGATGCGTTCCCTGACCGCCGGCGGGAGGCGCGGTTGCGGTGGCGGCAGGGGTGGCCGCGGCTGTCCCGGAAGCGGCAGGAGCCCTGGAACCGGCTGTCGTGCGCCCGCGGGGCTCGCCTTCGGCCGGCTCGTCCGGCAGGGCGACCTCGCCGGACGGCACGGCCCCACCCGGTTCCATCGGCGCCACGGTCCCGGCCGGGGGTGGGGGCGGGGCAGCGGCCCGGGTCGGAGCCTGGGTCGGAGCCGGGGCGGGGGCCCGCGTCGGGTCGTCCGGCCCGCGGCGGTTCCCCGAGCCCGTGCCTGGGCCCGTGCCGGTGCCGCGACCCGTGCCCGGGGCGGGTGTCACGTTCGGTGTCGTGTCCGGCATGGTTCAGCCCTCCTTCGCCTGGTGGCGGTGGAAGCCCCACGGCAGGTGGTGGCCGGAGCGGGAGCGGTCCTGTCGTGCGGGCTGCTGCGCGCGGTGTCGGCCGGAGTCACCGCGGGCCGCGCCGACCAGGTCGTCGAAGAGCGCGCGGGCCTCGACCATGGCGGCCCGCATGTCCTCCGTGCCGGGCGCGCGACCGTCGTCCACACCATCTGCACCAGCCACCCCGGTCGCACCGCCCCTACCGCCCGCGCCGGTCATATGGACGCGTGCGACGCGGTGGACGCGTCGGTAGCCGTGGACGTGGCGGGCGTGGTGGACGGAGAGGGCGGCGAGCTGCTCGTCGTACTGGGCGCCGTCCGGGAAGCCCCGGGCGCCCGCCACCTCCGCGAGCAGGTGGTCCGCCTCGGCGACCGCCTCCCGGGGCGAGTCGACGAAGCGCTCCTGCGCGGCCGTCCAGCGGGCCGTGAACCGATCGCGTTCGGCGGGCTCCAACGGCCGCTCGTGCAGCCCGCCGTGCCGCTGCACGAGAGCCTCCAGTTCCCGCTCGGCGGCCTTGACGTCCCCGTCGTGCCGGGCCACCGCCCGGTCGTACTCGGGTCCGAAGCGGTGCTTGAGGCCCCGTCCGCCGTGCGAGCCGCGGGCCCGTACGGCCAGGACGGCCGCGACGGCGACGACGGCCGCCACGATCACGATCAGAGCGATGATCACTCCTGTGGACATGCCTTGCCTTCCGGTGTGTCGGCCCCACGGGCCGGTTCCCGTTTCGGGTTGCCCGGACGGCCCCTCCCAAACGGCGCGCGGCGCACGGCGCATCGCGCCGGTGGTCCTCGGAATTGATGCGAGCAGCGTGTCGATTCGGCGGCGGGCCGATCGACGCAGAGGTGGAAGCAGGAAGTCAGTGATCGCTGAAACAGGAAGTCAGTGATCCGGGAAACAGTTGCCGAGGAGGCTGTCATGGGTGAGGTCATCGCACGGCTGGCCATGTCGCTCGACGGATACGTGGCGGGCCCGGAGTCGGGGCGTGAGCATCCTCTCGGAATCGGCGGGGAGCGGCTGCACTCGTGGGTGTTCGGGTTGCGGACGTTCCGGCAGATGCAGGGGATGACGGGCGGGGAGACCGGCCCCGACGACGAGTTGATCGCCGAGCACGTCGCCCGGCCCGGCGCGGTGGTGATGGGGCACGGCATGTTCATCACCGGGGAGATCCCCTGGGGCGACGAGCCGCCCTTCCACGCGCCGGTGTTCGTCGTCACCCACCACCCCCGTGAGTCCCTGGTGAAGAAGGGCGGCACCACCTTCCACTTCGTCACCGAGGGCCCGGAGCGGGCGCTGGAACTGGCCCGGGAGGCGGCGGGCGGCAAGGACGTGTCGCTGGCGGGCGGCGCGGACCTGGTGCAGCAGTTCATCCGCAACGGCTGGCTGGACGAGCTCCTCCTGCACGTCGTGCCGGTGCTGGCCTGCGGCGGCCGACGCCTGTTCGACAACCTCGACGACCTCGGCGGTTCCGGCGGCTCCGGCGTCCCCGGCGGTTCCGGTCACCGGCACATCGAGTGGCAGAAGACGCAGGTGCTGGACTCGCCGGGGGTGACGCATATCCGGTTGCGCGCCCCGCACACCGTCGCCGCAGAATGAGCGGGTGACCTGGACCATCGCCCCCGAACCCCACGACTCCCCGGTCGCCGGCGCGCTCTGGCGGGAGTACTACACAGAGGTCAGCGACCGCTGGTACCTGCTGCACGAGGGCCGAAGGACCGATCCGGACGAGCTGGAGCGGGAGATCGCCGCCCGGAGCTGGGCCGAACTCACCGCGCCCGGCGGGCAGTTGCTGGTCGGGCGGTACGACGGTGAGCCGGGCGGCTGTGCGGGCGTGCGGCTGATGGACGTGACGACGGCCGAGCTGAAGCGGGTGTTCGTACGGGAGGGGCTGCGCGGGAAGGGCGGCGCGACGCTCCTCGTCCGGGCCGCCGAGGACGCCGCCCTCGCTCTCGGCGCCGCACGGATGGTCCTGGACACCCGGGGCGACCTCGTCGAGGCCCGCGCCCTGTACGCCCGGCTGGGCTACGCGGAGACCGAGCCGTACAACGACGACCCGTACGCCGAGCACTGGTTCGCCAAGTCGCTCGGCCAGGCCCCCGGATGAGCAAGTCCCTCAGGTGAGACGGTGGTCGGGCACCACCCGTCCGCCGTACGGCTGTTCGCGGTCCGAGCCGCACAGTTCGTCGTTCAGTTCCTTGACCAGTTGGACGAGGTCGGTGGGCCGGTCCGGGCCCCACCAGTCGCCCAGCAGTTCGGCCAGCGACTCCTCGCGGGCCTGCGCGAGCCGTTCGGCGGCCTCGTGGCCCTCGTCGGTCAGCACCATGTCGAGCCCCTCGCGTACGGCGAGCCGGCGTACCTCGACCTGCCGGGCCCCCTCGATGATCACCGCGAGCGGGACGGTGCTGCGCTCGGCGAGCACGCCCGGCTCGACACTGCCGTACCGCTTGATCCGCAGGAGCAGCCAGCTCGCGGCCGGGAGGAGGTCGTAGCCGGCCCGCGCGGTGATCTTCACATAGATCTCGCGGCGGCCCTCGCGGGTGCCGAGGACGGACAGCGCGCGGCACACCTCGTCGTACGACGACCGCTCGACCGGGTTGCTGGCGAGGGTCTCCGTCACGTCGGGGGCGGTGACCGAGCCACGCAGCGGGTCCTCCTTGAGGAACCACGCCAGGACGAAGCCGAGGAGCGCGACCGGCGCCGCGTACAGGAAGACGTCGGTGATGGAGGAGGCGTAGGCGTGCAGGACGCGCGGACGCAGCGCGGACGGCAGGTCGGCGATGCCGCGCGGGTCGGCCTCCAGCGCGCCCGGCGAGATCCCGGGCGGAAGCGGGACGCCCCGGAGGGCGTCGGTGAGCTTGTCGCCGAGGCGGCTCGCGAAGACGGTGCCGAAGATGGCGACGCCGAAGGAGGCGCCGATGGAGCGGAAGAAGGTCGCGCCGGACGTGGCGACGCCGAGGTCCTCGTAGGCGACCGCGTTCTGCACGATCAGCACCAGCACCTGCATGACCAGGCCCAGTCCGAGGCCGAAGACGAAGAAGTAGGCGCTCATCTCGCCGGTGGAGCTGTGCTCGTCGAGCCGGTGCAGGAGGAGCAGGCCGAGGGCGGTGACGGCGGTGCCCGTCACCGGGAACACCTTCCAGCGGCCGGTGCGGCTGACGATCTGCCCGGAGCCCGTGGACGACAGGAGCATGCCGGCCACCATCGGCAGCATGTGGACGCCGGACATGGTCGGCGAGACGCCCTGCACCACCTGGAGGAAGGTCGGCAGGTAGGTCATCGCGCCGAACATCGCGAAGCCGACGATGAAGCTGATCACGGCGGAGAGGGTGAAGGTGCGGATGCGGAACAGCTTGAGGGGGAGGACGGGTTCGGCCGCCCGCCGCTCCACCGACACGAACGCGAAGGCCAGCAGCACGCCCAGGACCGCCAGTGCGACGATCTGCGGCGAGCCCCAGTCCCAGGTGGTGCCGCCGAGGGAGGCCACCAGGACCAGGCAGGTGGCGACGGAGGCGATGAGGAGGGTGCCGAGGTAGTCGATGACGTGCTTGGTCGCCTTGAGCGGGATGTGCAGGACCGCCGCGATGACGGCGAGGGCCACGACGCCCACGGGCAGGTTGACGTAGAACACCCAGCGCCAGCTGAGGTGTTCGGTGAACAGGCCGCCCAGCAGCGGGCCGAGGACGCTCGTGGTACCGAACACCGCGCCGAACAGGCCCTGGTAGCGGCCGCGGTCGCGCGGCGGGACGAGATCGCCGACGAGTGCCATCGACAGCACCATCAACCCGCCGCCGCCCAGGCCCTGGACGGCCCGGAAGGCGATCAGCTGCGGCATGTTTTGCGCCATTCCGCACAGCGCCGAACCGATCAGAAAGAGGACGATCGCGATCTGGAACAGCCTCTTGCGCCCGTACTGGTCGCCCAGTTTGCCCCACAGCGGGGTCGCGGCCGTCGACGCCAGCATGTAGGCCGTGACCACCCACGACAGGTGCTCCATACCACCCAGGTCGCTGACGATGGTGGGCAGGGCGGTCGACACGATCGTCTGGTCGAGGGCGGCGAGGAGCATGCCGAGCAGCAGGGCGCCGATCGAGACGAGGACGTTTCCGGACACGTGTTCCTGACGTGGATCCGCCGTCCTGCTGTGCGCGTCCAAGGCCATGGATGCCTCCTGGGGCTCTGGTGACCCTTTCCATCGTGATCGGTGTGACCCGTTATGGCCTCTTGAGTCCTCGTAAGCCCCCTTGATTCCTGGCGGAATATGACATTCCGGGGGGTGCGGGCGGTCCGCTGTGTGGAGGATCTGCATAATCCTTGAAGTTTGAATGGGGAGGGGCGAACACGTGATCGATGCGACGGGGCGGCAGGGGCCACCGGGGCAGCGGGGGCTGCCCTGCCCGCAGTGCGGAGCGCTCCGCGCGCCCGACAACACCCCGTCCTGCTCGTGCGCCCAGCGCGCCGCCGAGACCCTGCTCGACACGCGCACGGCGGAGGCGGCCGCGGCGGAGGACTTCGATCCGCTGCGGATACGGCCGTACGTGGAACTGGACGGAGAGCAGCCGCCCACGGAGGGGGCCCGGGGTACGACCGCGGAAGGGGGCTCGGGCCCGGGCCCGACCGGGAGTGGGGCGTGGGCCGCGGTTGCGCCGGACGGTGAGCTGACCATGCCGCTGCCTGCGGTTCCGGCCGACGCGACGATGCCGTTGCGCGCGGTGGATCCCGCCGGGCCGCCGCCCCACGCGACGGCGGCGCCGTTCACCCCGTCGGCCCCACCCGCCGCCCTGCCCGGCGCCGGCACCGGCGACCTGAGCCTGTTCGGGGCGGCGGCCGCCGGCTCCGCGCACCCCGACGACGAGGAGCCGGGAAGGCCGCGCCGTCGCCGGACGCTGCTGGTCGCGACGGCCGCTGCCGTCGTGGCCGTGGTGGCCGCGGCCGGGTTCGCGAGCGGGCTGTTCTCCTACGACAAGCCGACGCGCGACGGGGCTGCTCCGAAGGACGTACGGGCGGCCGTGCCGGTCCCGGCGACGAGCGCGTCCGCCGGGACGCCGTCGGCGAGCCCGTCCGCGTCCCCGTCGGCCTCCGAGGCGTCGGTGTCCCCGTCCGAGAGAGGGACTCCGTCGCCCTCCGCGGCGAAGGAGAGTGCCTCACCCTCGGCGTCCCCGTCATCGTCGTCGTCGGCGGCGGGCCAGGCGAAGCCGACCGCCCCCGTCAGCGCCTCCGCGAGGCCCGGGAACGGGGCCGACAAGAGCGAGCCGATCTCCGAGGGCACGGTCCTGCGGCGCGGCGACACGGGCGCCGAGGTGACGGAACTCCAGTTGCGGCTACGGCAGTTGTTTTTCTACAACGGCGAGGCCGACGGCACCTTCGGCAGCGAGGTCGAGGAGGCGCTGCGCAACTACCAGTGGTCCAGGGGGACTACGGCGGACGGGCTGGGCGTGTACGGGGCGGCGACGCGGACGAAGCTGGAGTCCGAGACGAAGGAACCGTGACGCGGGAGGTGGGGCGTCCTGCGCGGGGGACGCTGGGGACGCTGGGGACCCCTACGCGCTGAAGGACAACCGCACGCCGTCCGCCACGACCTCCACCCGCACCTGCCGCAGATCGCGCACCACCACGTCCGGGCCGTGCACGGCCGCCCGCGGCCCCACCCCCACGACGCGCATCCCCGCGGAGCGCCCCGCCGCGATGCCCGCGCCGGAGTCCTCGAAGACCACGCAGTCCGCCGGGGCGACGCCGAGCTCGGCCGCGCCCTTCAGGAAGCCCTCGGGGTCCGGCTTGCTGGCGCCCACCGATTCCGCGGTGACACGCACGTCGGGGAGTGCCAGTCCCGCCGCGGCCATCCGGGCGGTCGACAGGGGGACGTCCGCCGAGGTGACCAGCGCGTGCGGGACGCCCCGCAGGGAGGCGAGGAACTCCGGTGCGCCGGGCACCGGCACGACGCCCTCCAGGTCGGCGGTCTCCTCCGCGAGCATCCGCGCGTTGTCCGCCAGGTTCAGGTGCATCGGACGGCTGGGCAGCAGCACGGCCATCGAGGCATACCCCTGGCGGCCGTGGACCACCTTCATGACCTCGTCCCCGTCGAGCCCGTGCACGTCGGCCCAGCGCCGCCAGATCCGCTCCACGACGGCGTCGGAGTTCACGAGGGTGCCGTCCATGTCGAGCAGGAGGGCGCGGGCGGTCAGGACCGGCATCATCAGCTCCAGGTACGTAGAAACAAGGCGGCCCCGCCCGCCGGTCAGGGAAAACGGGCGGGAGCCACTTTGTTTCCTCACGGTACAAAACAATCACCCCCCACCGCCACCCCCCACAAAAACCAGCAGCAACCATTCACCAACCGTTCAGCCGACCGCCCCCGACTCCCCGACCCCCAAGCCCAGCGACCCCAGCTCGCCGACCCTCCAGCCCAGCGAGCCCGGCTCGCCGACTCCCCAAGCCCAGCGAGCCCGGCTCGCCGACTCCCCAAGCCCAGCGGTCCCAGCCCCCGGCCCGACTCCCCCCGCCCCCGGCTTCCCCGCCCCCCCAGCCCAGCCGAACCGACCTTCCTGCCGCGCGGCCCAGCCGGACCGTCCCGCCCCACCCCCAAGCCGGACCGACCCCCACGCCCCCGGCTTCCCCGGCCCAGCCGAACCGACCTCCCCCGCCGCCAGGCCCAGCCGCGCTGACCAGCCTCGCTCCCCCAGCCACCTGGACCGACTCCCCGGCCCCCGGCTCCCCGCCCCCAGCCCAGCCGACCAGCCTCCCTGCCGCGTGGCCCAGCCGGACCGGCCTCCCTGCCCCCAAACCGGACCGACTCCCCCGCCCCCAGCTTCCCGGCTTCCCCGGCCCAGCCGAAGCAGCCTCCCCCTGGTGCCCGACCCAGCGCACCGACCTGCCCCACTCCCCCCACCCAGCCGAACCGGCCTTCCCTGCCCCTGACGTTCGCGGCCCAGCCGAACCGACCTCCCCCCGCCCCCGGCGCCCCCGGCCCAGCCGGACCGACCTCCCCCCGCCGTCGGCTCAGCCGGTGATTGCCTCCCACAGGCTCCATGCGCCGAGTGTCAGCATCAGGAGTGCTGCGATCCGGGTGATCAGTTGGAGCGGGATCCGCTTCATGAGGGCCTTTCCGCCGAGGATGCCCAGGCCGGCGACCGCCCACAGCGCCAGCACCGCGCCGAGGCCGACGGAGAGGGGGTCGTCGTAGCGGGCGGCGAGGTTGGCCGTCATGATCTGGGTGAGGTCGCCGAACTCGGCGACGAGGATCAGCATGAAGCCCGCGCCGGCGACCTTCCAGAAGGACTGGTTCTCCGGCCGCCGGATCTCCTCGTCGTCCTCGTCCTTCTTCAGCAGCAGCACGGCCGCGCCGCCCAGGAACAGCACGCCCGTCAGCGCGTGCACCAGCTGCTGCGGGAGCAGGGTCAGCACGCTGCCCGCCGCGACGGCCAGCGCGACATGCAGCGCGAAGGCGGCGGCGACGCCGGCGAAGACGTACGAGGCGCGGTAGCGGGTGCCGAGGACGAGGCCGGCGAGTGCGGTCTTGTCGGGCAGCTCGGCCAGGAAGACGACGCCGAAGACGAGCGCCGTCACGGTGATGCTGATCAAGGTTCCTCAATCGGTCGGGGGCCGCCCCACCGAGAGTCCTCAACTCCTCAGGAATAAGACACCTCGGCACGGCAGCACACATCTCACCCGTGCCATGCGGCACGGATGTGCACTGCTTGCCGAAGGTCTCGCTGGCCGACCCACCACAACGGGTCTGCCTCCGGGCGCCGGCTCAGACGAGCTGAGCAGTATGTCGACGGTCCGGCGAAGAGCTACTCCCCTTCTGCGCATCCCATTGTACGAGATCGTTCTGCCATAAACCTTGTCGTGTCATGAGCACGTCACTAACTTCTTACCGAACGCACACCTCCCCGCAACGCGACACGGCGAGCATTCCAACGCTCGCGCTCCAACACCCCCGCCTCCCCAAGGGAGTTCGCATGTCGAAGTTCTACGCGCGTGGACGGCTGAGCATACTCGCCGCCCTCACGGGCCTCATAGCATCGGTCGGACTGTTCACCTCCCCGACCGCCTCCGCCGCTCTCCCCACCCCGGTCAGCGCCGCCACCGCGCGCAGCTACCTCGCCTCCCTCACCGTGGCGAGCGAGGTCAGGACCGGCTACAACCGGGACCTGTTCCCGACCTGGATCACCATCAGCGGCACCTGCAACACCCGTGAGTACATCCTCAAGCGGGACGGTACGAACGTCGTCACCAACTCCGCCTGCACCGCCACCAGCGGCAGCTGGTACTCCCCCTACGACGGCGCCACCTGGACCGCCGCCTCGGACCTCGACATCGACCACCTCGTCCCGCTCGCCGAGGCCTGGGACTCCGGCGCCCGGAACTGGACCACCGCCCAGCGCCAGGCCTTCGCCAACGACGTCACCCGCCCGCAGCTGATCGCCGTCACGGACAACGTGAACCAGCAGAAGAGCGACCAGGACCCGGCCGACTGGATGCCGTCGGTCACCTCGTACCGCTGCACGTACGTCCGCGCCTGGGTGCAGGTGAAGTACTACTACGACCTCTCGGTCGACTCCGCCGAGAAGAGCGCGCTGACGAGCTACCTCGCCAACTGCTGAACCCGCGCGCCGATCGATCCGCGTCCGAGCCGTGACCGCCGGAACCTCCCCGCGGACCTCCGTCGTTCCGTACCGTACGGGGCGACGGAAGAGGGCGGGCCGCAGGCGAGCCCGACCAGACAGAGGGGCGGCTGATCGCGTGGCCGGACTGCGGCTGGGACCACTGCTGAGATACGCCGACGCCTCGTCCGCGACCGTCTGGGTCGAGGCGAGCCGCCCGTGCACCGCCGAGGTGCGCTGCACGGACGGCGCCGGCGGCACGGCCCGCACCTTCCAGGTGGCGGGCCACCACTACGCCCTGGTCCCGGTGACCGGTCTCACGGCGGGGACGGCGACGGTGTACGAGGTGCTCCTCGACGGCGCCCGGGTGTGGCCGCCGCCCGACTCCCGTTTCCCGCCCTCCGAGATCCGCACCCCCGGCGACGGGGGCCACGGCGTCCGGGTGACGTTCGGCTCCTGCCGCTGGGCGGCGCCCCCGGCCGGCGGACACGATCCCGTGGGCCCCGACGCCCTGGACAGCCTGGCCGCGCGCCTCGCCGCCGATCCGACGGCCGAACGGCCCGACGTACTGCTGCTGTTGGGCGACCAGGTGTACGCCGACGAGGTCTCCGACGCGACCCGCGAGCGGATCGCCGCCCGCCGCGGCCTCACCGATCCGCCGGGCGCCGAGGTCGCGGACTTCGAGGAGTACACCTGGCTGTACTACGAGTCCTGGCTCGACCCCGAGGTGCGCTGGCTGCTGTCGACCGTGCCGAGCTGCATGGTCTTCGACGATCATGACGTCGTCGACGACTGGAACACCTCCGCCGCCTGGCTGGCCGACATGCGGGCCACGCCCTGGTGGCGCGAGCGGCTGCTGAGCGGTCTGACGTCGTACTGGGTGCACCAGCACCTCGGCAACCTCACCCCCGCCGAGCTGGCCGCCGACCCGCTCTACGCCGCCGTACGCGCGGTCCCCGACGGCACCGACGTGCTGCGTGACTTCGCGTGCCGCGCCGACACCGACCCGGCGTCCGTGCGGTGGAGCTACCGGCGCGACTTCGGGCGGGTGCGGCTGCTGATGGTCGACACCCGGGCCGCGCGGGTGCTGGACGAGGACGGGCGGGCGATGCTCGACCCCGGCGAGGCGCGGTGGCTGCGCGAGCAGATCCTCGACGGTCCCGGTTCCTACGACCATCTCCTGATCGGCACCTCCCTGCCCTGGCTGCTGCCGCATCTGGTGCACGACGCCGAGGCGTGGGACGCGGCCCTGTGCCGGGGCGAACGCGGGGCGCGCTGGGCCCGGTTCGGGGAGAAGCTGCGGCGGGCGGCGGATCTGGAGCACTGGGCGGCCTTCCCGGCGTCCTTCGCCGCGCTGACAGAGCTGATCGCCGAGGCCGGGACGGGATCGCGGGCGCCGGCGAGCGTGCTCGTGCTCTCCGGGGACGTGCACCACGCGTATGTGGCCGAGCCGCGCTGGCCCGACGGGAGGGGGCCCGACGCCCGGGTGCTGCAACTCACCTGCTCGCCCGTCCACAACTCCATCCCCCTGTCGATACGGGTGGGCTTCCGCTTCGGCTGGAGCGCCGTGGCCCGTGCGCTCGGGCGGCGCTTTCGCCGGCACGGGCGCTGTCCGCGACCGCCCGTCGACTGGCGCAGGACCGGCGGGCCGTGGTTCGGCAACCAGCTCATGTCCCTGACGCTGAACGGCCGTTCGGCCCGGCTGCGGCTGGAGCAGGCGCGAGCGAACAGCGTGCTGGCCACCGTGGAGGAGTCCGAGCTCACCTCCTGATGCGGGACAACCGGGGCCTGTGGGACCCGCGTTGGCGTCCGTGACGGTGGGGGTCCCCCCGTTCTCGAAGAGTTCGGAGGGCATGATGAGGCGGACCGTCCGCTTCCGTCAGGGCCTCGCGGGCGGCCTGCTCCATCGCGCCCCACACGCCCGGGAGTCACCCCCTTGCCCTCAGTGAACACCGATCTCGCCGTCGCCCTCGTCGGCGCCGGGCCACGCGGCACCAGCGTCCTGGAACGTCTCTGCGCCTCAGCGCCCGAGCTGTTGCCGCCCGGGGTGCGGCTGACCGTCCATGTCGTCGATCCCGCCCCACCGGGACCGGGGCGCGTGTGGCGGACCGCCCAGTCGCCGGAGCTGCTGATGAACACCGTGGCCTCGCAGGTGACCCTGTTCACCGACGACAGCGTGGACTGCGCGGGCCCGATCCGCCCGCACTACGGCCGCTATCGAACACTTGCCCAGTGCGCCATCCTTCAGGGTGGAGGTGTAGGGCATCCTGCCCGTAGTAGCCCGGAGGGGCGCAGCGGCATGGCTAAGATCGCCTTGTCCGACAACGGAGTTGTGGGACCTACCGCCGGACGGGCGGGAAGTCAGGCCTGCGGAGGCCGTGTAAGACCGACCCTCACCGGTCGGCGGTGGCCTGTGAAACAGGAACCCATGGTGGTACCGCGTAGCGGTACGGACCGGAATCCCCTGCCCTCGGGCAGGGGAGGGCGTCAACTGGAGTGGGTGTTCGCCCGGACCGTGCGCCAGGCCCCACCCTCGGTGCGCGTCGAGACGCACGCGGCTAGCGCGGTCCGGCTCGACGACGCCGCCGACGGCCGTCAGCTCCTCACCCTGGACAGCGTCCCCGTCCCGCACGGCCTGCGCTACGTGCCCTCCGGCCACGAGCCGCGTCTGTACGCCGGCTCCCGGCGCGGCATCCCCTACCAGGCGCGCGGCGACAACGCCAAGGGGCCGTACGGGCGTCACACCCCGCGCGTGCTGACCCCGGAGGTGATCGCGGGCTTCCGCAAGCGCGCGGACTCCGGTGAGGCGCCCGACTTCCTCGCCGAGATATGGCCGTTGGTGGCGAAGGAGGTGGAGACGGTGTACTACGCGGCCCTCGTACGGCATGCGGCGTTCCTGGACCGGTTCCTCGCCGTCCCGCACCGCGCTCCCCAAGAGGCTCTGATGCTCGACGAGTTCGGGGTGCCCGAGGCCGCCCGCTGGAGCTGGGAGCGGATCTCCCGGCCGTATGGGGAACGCCGGTTCGCACATCCGGGGCAGTGGCGCGACTGGCTGCTGGCGTATCTGCGCAGGGACGCGGCGGAAGCCGCCCGGGGCAATGTCGACGGCCCCTCGAAGGCGGCCCTGGACGTGCTGCGCGACCTGCGCAACGAGCTGCGACTGATCGTCGACCACGCGGGGCTGGCCGGCGCCTCCCGCCGGGACCACCTGGATCGCTGGTACACCCCGCTGAACGCCTTCCTGTCGATCGGACCGCCCCGCCGCCGCGTCGAGGAGCTGGCCGCCCTGGTGGAGGCGGGGGTGGTGGAGGTGCTCGGGCCCCGGCTGGAGGTGCGGGAGGAGGACGGGGCCTGGCGGGCGCACTCGCCGCAGGTGCCGGGCTCGGCCGTCCGCGTGAGAACCCTCATAGAGGCCCGGCTGCCGGAGACGGACGTGCGCCGCACCGCCGACACCCTGCTGGCCCGACTGCTGAGGACCGGACAGTGCCGTCCCCACACGGTGGACGGTTACGAGACCGGAGGACTGGACGTGACACAGCGCCCCTACCGCCTGATCGACCGTCAGGGGCGGGCGCACGCAAGGCGGTTCGCCTTCGGGGTGCCCACGGAGGGCGTGCACTGGGTCACCGCGGCGGGCGCCCGCCCAGGGGTGGATTCGGTCACGCTTTCGGACGCGGACGCGGTGGCGAGAGCCGTTCTACGTGCCGCTAAGGCGGAAACGGAGCCCCAAACGGAGCCCAAGTCATGGCCAAAAGTTGAACTTGAAAGCATCTATTAGGTCCACCTAACGTGAGTCGCTCATTCGGTACCGCCGCCCCACCGGCCCGTCAACCCCCTTGTACGGGACCGGCCCTGACCGACACCGAAGGAGCACCCCCCATGTCCGCTCGCCTCAACACCGCACAGCCCTACGCGGTCGGCCTCTTCCGCATCGTCGTAGGCCTGCTCTTCGCCTGCCACGGCGCGTCCTCCCTCTTCGGCGTCCTCGGCGGCGTCCCGGGCACCGACGGCGGCACCATCGACTCCGGCACCTGGCCCGGCTGGTACGCGGCCGTGATCCAGCTCGTCTGCGGCAGCCTGGTGCTGCTCGGCCTCGGCACCAGGGCCGCCGCGTTCCTGGCCTCGGGCTCCATGGCGTACGCGTACTTCGACGTGCACCAGTCGAACGCCCTGTGGCCCATCGAGAACGGCGGCGAGGCCTCGGCGATGTTCTGCTGGGCCTTCCTGCTGCTGGTCTTCACCGGTTCCGGCGCACTCGGCCTGGACCGCCTGATCGCGCGCCGCGCGGCCACCGAGCGGCCCGCGGAACAGCGGGCCACGGTCGCCGCCTGACCGGCCCGGCCGAACGGCACAGTGCTCTCCGCGGCCACCCGGGAGTCGACCGCGCCCGGGTGACCTCGGAGCACGACGTCAACGACGCGAACGATGCGAATCATGTGAATCATGTGAACGACGCGAATGACGCGAATGACGTCAATATCATGACGTGGATCATGACGTGGGTTGCGGCGCAGGTGAACGTGCTGTGCCGAACACACGAGCCCCCCGTGAATCTGCTGTCACACCCCACGCGTACGCTGTATGGCTGTCATTGGCCGCATCTGCCGCTCCCCGCGACACAGCGGCACGGTCGGCCGTCACGGGGGAGACACGGGGAGACTGCGGTGTTCGAGAGCGTGGGGGCTTTGCTCGGCAGCCCCTGGATCTACGCGGTGGTGGGCCTCTCGGTCCTC
Organism: Streptomyces sp. NPDC031474; assembly: GCF_055581185.1. Classification (NCBI taxonomy): domain Bacteria; kingdom Bacillati; phylum Actinomycetota; class Actinomycetes; order Kitasatosporales; family Streptomycetaceae; genus Streptomyces; species Streptomyces sp. NPDC031474. The sequence goes on along the minus strand of NZ_JBVIJX010000014.1, from coordinate 291,749 downwards.
CTCGACGTGTTCCTGCCGGTGCTGCCCAGCGGAGTGCTCGTCATCACCGCGGCGACGGCCGCGGCGGCGGGCTCGGGCGCGGCCACCGGCCAAGTGCCGAACGACGTCCCCGACATCATGGTCCTGATCCTCTCCGCGACGACCGCCTCGGTACTGGGCGACCTGGTCGCCTACCGGCTGGCCTGGCGCGGCGGTGAGCGCCTGGACCGGGCGATCTCCCGCTCCCGCCGGCTGACCACCGCGCAGGAACGTCTCGGCGACGCGCTCGCCCGGGGCGGCGGCGCCCTGGTCGTGCTGGCGCGCTTCGCCCCGGCCGGCCGTTCCGTCGTCTCCCTCATCGCGGGCGCCGCCCATCGCCGCCCGCGCGAGTTCCTCCCCTGGTCCGCGCTGGCCGGCCTGTCCTGGGCGGGCTACAGCGTGGCCCTCGGCTACTTCGGCGCGCACTGGCTGGGCACGACCTGGCTGGCGACGGGGGTGTCGGTGCTCGCGCTGTTCGGCGCGGGGGCGGGCGCGGCGTACGTGATGCGACGGCAGCCGGCGTAACCGGGCCGTTCCCGGCCCGCAGGCAGCTTTCAGCGCTCACGCCCGCGCGCGTACGTCTCAGCGCCCGCGCGCGTACGTCGACGTCACGCCGCCGTCGGGCGGTGCGACCCGCGCACCTCCAGGCCGTCCAGCAGTTCCGCGGTGGCCGCGGCGATGACCTCGACCGCTGTCTCGAACACCTCCCGGTTGTGCTCGGCCGGCGCCCGGAAGCCGGACACCTTGCGTACGTACTGAAGGGCTGCGGCGCGAATCTCGTCCTCCGTGGCCTCTTCGGGCAGGGCGGGGGGACGCAGCGTCTTGATACTCCGGCACATGTGCCCAGTCTGCCCCGGGACCCCGCCCGCGTGCCATGATCATGTCCGCGGCATGATCCGCCGGACAGACCCTCGGGCCCGACCGACGGGAGGACGACATCACCATGACGAACGGCACTCCCCGCGTTGCCGTGCTCGGCCCCGGCGGGGTGGGCGGCCTGGTACGGGAGTTGGCGGCCGCTACACGCCAGGCGGCGCCGTGCGGATGCTCCGCAGGTCGACGTACCAGTCGTTGGACCGGATCGGGTTCCCCTTCGGGTACTCGAGGTCGATCTGCCCGAGCAGGGTGAAACCGGCTTTGCGGCACACTCCGTTGGACGCCGTGTGGTCGACCTTGGGGAAGGCGTGCAGGGACGGGTGGCCGCCGTGACCGGCCGCCTGTCCCGCGACCTCTATGAGCGCCCGGGCGGCCCGCACCGCGAGGCCTCTGCCCTGGAACTCGGGCAGGGTCCCCCACCCGGTCTCCCACACCGTGGCGCCCCGCACCTGGGTCTCCCAGTAGCCGATCGACCCGACCGTCTCCCCGCTGTCCGCCAGCGCGACGCGGTACATACCGCCCGGGGACACCGCAAGGTACCGGCGGTGTCGGTCGGCGAGCTTCTCCTCGCTCTCCGGCCCGCCGAGATGCGCGGTCATCTCGGGGCTGTTGGACCGCTGCAACAGCCAGAAGTCGCCCTGCGACCATGGCACCAGCCGCACCTGCTCCACACCACTGTGATCCATACCGGCAACCGTAGAACGAGGGTCTGACAATGGGCCGTCCGTCAGCGGGCGACCCGGTCCGTACCGGTCCGTACCGGTCCTTCGGAACGGTTGCCCTGAGGGAAGGGAACACCCATGCCCGGCTCCGCACCCCCCGTTCTCGCCTACGACGGGGACTGCGGCTTCTGCCAGACCTCCGTCGACCGCCTCCGGGCGCTCGCGGCGCCGACGCTGGAGGCGGTTCCCTGGCAGTTTCTGCCCGCCGAGGAGACCGCACCGCATCTCGAACGGCTGGACCAGGAGGTGCTGTTGCTGCGCGGCGGCACGGTCCTCGCGGGCGGGTCGGACGCGCTGGCCCGCTGGGTGGGCACCTCGCCGTCCGGCGTGTGCCGCGTGCTCGCGGCCGTCGTGCGGCTGCCCGGCATCCGGGCCGGCGCCCGCGTGGTCTACCGCTGGGTGTCCCGCAACCGGCACCGGCTGCCCGGCGGCACTCCCGCGTGCGCGGTGCCGCCGCGCTGATCCGGACGAGCGGCGACTTCGTGAACCCACGCGGCCCCGCTCGAACGCATGTTCACACGAACACCCCAAAGGAGCTCGCCACTCAAATTCGAACAGGCGTACCATTGCCGTGTGGCTAAGACCTATGACTTTCCCAGCGACCTGCGCGCCGGTCAGGAGGAGCTGCATCAGGTCCGGGGCGAGCTGGCGGCCCTGCTGAAGCGGCTGCCCTGGTCCGTCGAGCCGCTGGACGGCTTCAGTGACGACGGGGGCTGGCGCAAGGTCGAGCGCCCCGCCTCCCCCGGCTGGACGGCCGACGAACAGGCCGAGGTGGAGAAGCTCCGGCGCCGGGAGCACGAGCTGGCGGTGTTCGTGAGCTGCCACCGCTTTTGGGCGGAGGTCGCCGAGGCGGACCGGGTCGAGGCCCGCATGAGCCTCAAGCATGCGCATCCCGACACGTGAAAGGACCCCCGGATCGCTCCGGGGGCCCTCTCGCTCTCCTGGTGGGCGCGGACGGTTTCGAACCGCCGACATCCTGCTTGTAAGGCAGGCGCTCTACCCCTGAGCTACGCACCCAGGACGAGTCGACAGCCTACATTGCCGGGGCCTGTGTCCTGCAAACCCGTATCCGCCCGAGGATTCCCCCGGGGGTTACCCCCACCCCGGATGCGGGAGCCCACCGGATCGTCCGCCCGCCCACGGCTGCCTACGGTCGTCAGTGCGCATCAGTGCACCGTCAGGCAGCAGCCCAGGGGGAGACCGACATGGCCCGCACGACCCGTACGACCCGAACGACCCGTACGACCCGAACGCGCCGTTCGACCCGTGGGACGCTCGCCGCCGTCGTCGTGGTCCTCGCCGTGGGTGCGACCGCCTGCGCCTCCGCCGACGACGACGAGCATCCCGACCACCGGTCCTTCGGCCTACAGGGCCGCACGCTCACGATCGACTCCGACGACTCGGCGCTCGAGATCGTCGCCTCGGACACGGCCAAGGCGGACACGGTCGACGTCACCCGGTGGTTCCAGGGGTCGGTCACCGTCGGCAGCAGCCCGAAGGTGACCTGGTCGATGAAGGACGACCGGCTGACGCTGCGCATGCACTGCTCCGGCCTGGTCGCCGACTGCGCCGCCAAGCACCGCGTCGTGGTGCCCCGGGGCGTCGCCGTGAAGATCGACAGCGACGACGGCAGCGTGCGGGCGCAGGGCTTCCGGGACGCGCTGAGCGTGCGCACCAAGGACGGCTCCGTGCGCGTCACCGACTCCAGCGGGCCGCTGGAGCTGCGCAGCGACGACGGCTCCGTACACGCCGAGGTCGCCTCGCGCACGGTGAACGCGCACACCAAGGACGGCTCGGTGCACCTGACCCTGAGCGCCGTACCGGACCGGGTGGAGTCGGTCAGCGACGACGGCTCGGTGACGATCGCCCTGCCCGCGGCGACGTACCGGGTGACCACGAAGACCGACGACGGCGGGGTGCATGTGTCCGTGCCGCGCGACGAGTCCAGCGCGCATGTCGTGGACGCGCGCAGCGCCGACGGCGAAGTCACCGTCAAGAACGCGAACTAACGGGCCCGTGTGTTCGTCCTTAACCGGTGGGAGAATGAGACCGGCAGGACGGATCACAGCACGGGAGAGGGATGTGACGGCGACACCAGCGCAGCCGTACTCGCCGTTGGTGCCGCGCGCACGGCGTCCCGCGCGAAAAGCGCTGCGCTCAGCGCTCCAGGACACCGTCACGCTGGTCGCCCTCCCTCTCGTGGTCGCCCTCGCGCTGCCCGCCGCGTTCGCGGGCGGCGGCACCCGGCGCTGGTTCGGCGGGCGGGCGGAGGGTCAGCGGGCCGAGGCGCAGGCCGCGAAGGACGCCGCCGCGGCCGCGTTCTACGAACTGGACACCGCCCAGCGCGACCTGCGGATCTCCATCGAGACGATCATGGCGGTGGACGACACGCCGGCCGCCCGGCGCGCGGTCTCCGACTTCGAGGCCGTCGGCCGGCGCATCGACGAGGCCAGCAGCCAGTACATCAACGCCGTAGACGCCCACGATCTCGACCGGGACGACCTGGAGGCGTCGGTGGCCGCCCGGGCGCGCACCGAGCTGACCCGCGCGAAGGACGAGTTGGGGCGCGTCAAGCAGGAGCTGGACCGGTTCGCCGACGGGCTGGGCCCGCTGCTCGGCAAGGCCGAGACGCAGCTGGCCCGGCTCGCGCCCGCCGTGGAGCGGGCCCGGCAGGCGCTGCGGGCCGCGTCCCAGGCGCTGGACGCCGTACGGGAGAGCGGTCTGCGGGCGGACGATCTCGCGGCGCGGCTGGCGGCGCTCGCGCCCGAGCTGACGATGCTGAACCAGGGCGCGGGGCAGCACGGGGTGGCGCAGACCTTGGAGCGGGCGGAGCGGGTGTCGCGGGAGGCCGAGGCGGTCCGCGTGGAGGCGGCGCGGCTGCCGGAGCGGGCCGCCGAGATCGACCACCGGCTGGTGTCGCTGCGTACGCGCGCGCAGGCGCTCCAGACCCGCTCGGGGCAGGTGGAGCCGATCCTGAGCGAGCTGCGGCGGCGGTTCTCGGCGGCCTGCTGGCAGGACCTCCAGCACGTCCCCGAGCAGGCCGGGGAGAACGTCCGGCAGGCGGAGGCGAAGCTGAAGGAGGCGCAGGCCGCGCGGGACGCCCAGCGCTGGCCGGACGCCACCGCGCTGCTGTCGACGGTGCGGGCGCTGCTGAACGGCACGGACGAGGCGGTGTCGGCGGCCGGTGACCGGCTGAGCAGGCTGAACGCCGTGCAGAAGGATCCGCAGGCGGAGATCGACCGGACCCGGTTCGCGATCCGGGACGCGCAGCGGCTGGCCATGTCGGGCCGCAACACGCCCGATCCGCGGCATGCGCGCCCGCTGGACGACTCGGTGGCGCGGCTGGAGCGGGCGATCGCCACGCTGGAGGGCCGGCACCCCGACTACTGGCACTTCCTGACCGAGACGGAGGCGGTCCGGCGGGCGGTGGCGGACACGGTGGCCCGGATCCGCGAGGAGCGCGGCGCCGGGCAGTGACGCCCCGGACGCCGCGGACGCTCCGAACGCTCCGACATTGCCCTCGGCGCGCGGCGGGCGGATATTGAGAGGTACGTACGGCCCCCGTCGGCACGTCCACCCCCAGGGAGGCGGAGATGGCCACACACGTACTGCACGGCCGGTCCGGGCGGCGGATCAGACTCGACGACCACCTGCCCGTCGACCACCGCCTGAACCTGGTCTACCGGATCGGCGCCGGGCTGATGGGCCTGGGTCTCGTCGTCTTCGGGATCTTCGGGATCATCGACGAGATCGGCTTCTTCGACACCGGCGGGGACGAGGTGTGGAGCCTGAACACCAACGGCGCGCTGAGCTGGCTGTCGGTCGGTGTCGGGCTGCTGCTCTTCGTGGGCATGGTGATCGGCGGGAACTTCGCGTCGACGCTGAACATGACCCTCGGCCTGCTGTTCATCGTCAGCGGCTTCCTGAACATGGCGCTGCTGGAGACGGACTACAACTTCCTGGCCTTCAAGATCCAGAACTGCATGCTCAGCTTCGTGATCGGGATCCTGCTGATGGTCTTCGGGATGTACGGCAGGGTGGGATCCGCCCTGCCGCACGACAACCCGTACTGGCGGGCCCGTCATCCCGAGGAGTGACGGAGTGACGGGCCGGCCGGATCAGGTGCGGTAGGCGTAGTAGTACGCGTTCGGGTTCTGCGTGATGATGCTCGACAGCGACTTACGCAGCGTGTTGTTCGAGTGGTACGTCAGGTACGGGATGCCGTTGGCCTTGTACGTGACGATCATCGTGTGGTCCTTGGCCCCGTCCCGGTCGAAGTCCATCTGGAGGACGTCGCCGACCTCGAGCTGGTACACGTTGGCGAGCGGGGTGGTCCGCTTGGAGTTCTGGGCGAACCAGGACCACTCGTTGACGCCGACGAACGAGTCCGACTGGATGTCGGCGTTGCCGAACCACTTGGTGTAGTCGTACACGTAGCCGGGGACGTGCTTCCAGCCGCCCGCCTTCAGGGACTGGCTGACGAAGTTGGTGCAGTCGCCGCCGGCGGTGTGGTTGTTGAAGTCCGGGTAGTCCTTGTTGTAGACGTTCCAGTACTTCTCGGCGTAGGTCGCCATCGCCTTGTAGTCGTAGGCGGTGCCGGTCTTCGGGACGGCGGCCGGATTGCGGGTGATCTCCGCGCGCTTGGCGTTCGGCATCGGGTTGTCGTCGGCCGCGGTGGTCACCTTGACGGACGTCGGCTTGGACAGCGTGTTCACGGCGAGGCCACCCTGGTCGGTGTCCGTGATGCCGGTGAGCTGCCAGGTGCCCTGCCGGTCGGCCTTGAACGTCAGCTCGTGCCTGGCCTGGAACCCGGTGGTCTTCGGCGCGTTTCCGCGGGCCTGCGCGTAGGTCAGGGTCGTGGTCTCGGTGACATCGGCCTTGGCCGTGCGGCCCGTCACGCGCGTGGCGTTCAGGGTGACGGTGGTGGCGGCCTTGCTGTACTTCTCGCCGGCCTTCGCGAGCTTGTCCTTGCGCTGCCCCAGGGAGGACAGCGTGGCGCCCTCGCTGCGGGCGGTGCCCGAGGACAGCTTGACGTCACCCGAGAAGCCGTTGGTCAGCGGCTTCTCACGGTCGCCCTGAGCGCCCGTGACGAGGGCGTCCGTACGGTCGGTGAAGACCGCGTCCGCCAGCCGCTGGAAGGTGGCCTTGGTCTTGGCGTCGACCGTGGGGTCGTCGACGACCGCGGCGCCGGCGGACCAGTTGGGCAGCAGCGCGACTCCGGCGACGACCGAGGTCGCCGCTGCCCCGAGTATCGTGACGCGGCGGCGCGTCCCGCTCAATTTCCTTGACTTCACTGATGTTTCCCCTCTTGACCCGGCGGGGGGATGCCGGGCAGGGGCATCTTTGCATGACATGTGCAGCTCGTGTGAAGAGGGTTGCGGTTGAGGTTTGGTTACGCCGTACCCGGGATCCGGCGGTCACTTCACGACGGTCGACCAGTCCGGATTCTGCGCCGGGTCCAGGGTGCGCATCCGCTCCAGCGTCGCGGGCGACTGCACGTCCATCCAGTCGGCCAACTCCTTGAAGGACACGCACTTGACGTCCTTCTTGGTGCATACGTTCTGGATGACCTGGTCGACGGCCTTCATGTAGATGCCGCCGTTCCACTGCTCGAAGTGGTTGCCGATGAACAGCGGGGCCCGGCTGCCGTAGTACACCCGGTTGAAGCCGGCCATGTAGGAGTCGAGGGTCTCCTGCTCCCACTGCGTGTACTTGGCGGGGTCGCCGTCGGGCTGGCCGTCGGACTGGTTGGCCAGGAAGTTGAAGTCCATGGACAGGGACTGGACATCGCCGTTCGGGAGCGCCTGGAGCGGGAAGTCCCAGAGGCCGTTCTTCTTCGTCGGCCAGATCTGGAAGCCGCCCGGGTTGGAGGCGTCGTAGCGCCAGCCGTAGCCCTTGGCGGCCTTCAGGAGGTTCGGCTGGCCCTCCAGGCAGGGCGCCCGGCCGCCGGTGACCTCTTTCTTGAAGTCGAAGGGCAGCGGGGGGATGTCCTTGTAGCCGGTGTTGGTCTTCCAGTTCTCCACGAACTTGTAGAACTGGTCGATCTCGCTCTTCCACTCCGCGACGCTCCAGTCCTTGCCGCCCTTGGCGCCGCAGAAGTGGCCGTTGAAGTGGGTGCCGATCTCGTTGCCCTCCTTCCAGGACTCGGAGAGCTGCTCCAGCGTGGTGCGGATGTGTTCGTCGGTGGGGTAGCTGATCGCGGCCGAGCCCCTGGGGTGCTGCGGCGGCAAGTACAGGTTCTTCTTGCTCTTGGGCAGCAGGTAGATGCCGGTGAGGAAGAAGGTCATGTTGGCGTTGTACTTCTCGCCCAGCTTCCGGTAGTGCTCGAAGAGGCCGTCGTCGCCCATCAGCGCGCCGTCCCAGGAGAAGACGACGAACTGCGGGGGCTTCTCACCGGGCTTGAGCGGGACCGGCTTCAACTGGCCCGTCTGCGGCCCGGTGTACGAGGTGGAGCCGTCCCCCAGGACGTGGGTCTTGCCGTCCCACGGCGGCTCCTTGGCAGCCTCCGACGACGCCTTCTTGCTGTCCCCCGAGGACGCCGTCGGCTGGGTGTCGTCCGTGCGGTGGAGCACCAGGTAGCCGGCCATCAGGGACGCGACGACGAGGAACGCCGCCAGTGTCAGGAACCCCGGGTGGGTGGCTGCGGGGCGGCGCGTGGATGCCGGGGCCTTGCGGCGGCGGCCCGACGGTGACTTCATGTGCGGATCATTTCTCCGGATTCGGGGGCGCGGGTGCCCGGGGTCGGTGGTCAGCCGAGCGGGCTCATGGCACCTGACCAGATGCCGTACGGAACGCTGTCGTCCCTCGTGCCGGCGACGCCCTTCAGCGGCAGCGGTTCGAGGCTCTTGGCGAGGTCGATGCGGTAGACGACGACGGCGGTGGACACGGCCTTGGCCGAGCCGACGTACCAGGCGGCGGTGTCGTCCTGGGTGGTGCCCGCCTTCCCGGCCACCCGGCCGAGCGAGCCGGACCGGGCGGCCTGCTGCTGCGAGGAGGGCACGTCGTCCGGGTGGGCGAGGCTGAAGGAGTCCGCGAGCGCGGAGTTGACCTCCTCGGCCACGTCGGCGCCGAACGCGCGGTCGGTGGCCGGGGTCTCCAGGACGACCTTGGTGCCGTTCTTGGTGATCATGCGCACCGAGTACGGCTCGGTGTGCTTGCCGCCCCCGGCGAAGGTGGCGTAGCCGCTCGCCATGCGGATCGCGCTGGGCGTGGCGCTGCCCGTGGACAGGGCGGGCACCTGCGCCCCGAAGCTGGAGGACAGCAGCCCGGACTTCTCGGCGGTGGAGCGCACCACATCCAGGCCGGTGTCCATGCCGAGCTGCATGAACGGCGTGTTCACCGACCGGGCCAGGGCCCGGTGCAGGGAGATCTGCCCGTAGGACTTGCCGCCGTCGTTCTCGGAGGCGACCCGCTTGCCGTTGCGGTCCCAGTAGTAGCCCTCGGGGGTGGTCAGCAGCGCCTTGTTGTCGCCGTCGTAGAGCGAGTCGCCGGTGATCTCGGTGGTCTCCCCGTCACGGGTCTTGTGGATGCCGTGCTCCAGGCCGGCCGCGTACACGAACGGCTGGAAGGCCGAACCGGCGGGGACGGTGGTGGCGTTGGACTCGTTGTAGCCCTGCGTCCGGTGGTCGGGGCCGCCGTAGACGGCGAGGATCCGGCCGTCGGCGGCCACCGAGGAGGCGCCGTAGTGCGCGGTCGCGGCGTTCTTCGGGTCGTCCTTCTGGGCCTGCTTGCGGGCCTTGGTGACGGCGTCGGTGAGCTGGGTCTGGCGCTTCTTGTCGAAGGTCGTGTAGATCTGATAGCCGCCCAGGTCGAAGTCCTTGTCGGAGATGTTCCCGGCCTTCTTGACGTACTGGGAGGCGAGTTCGACCAAATAGTCGCTCTGCTCTCCCGTGTCGTACAGCGGGTTGGCCTTGAGCGGCTCGGGGAACTTCGTGTACTTGGCGCGCTCGGCCTTCGACAGCTTGCCGATCTCGACCATCCGGTCCAGGGTCCACGACCAGCGCTCCACGGCGCGGGCGCGGTTGGCGGGGTTCAGCGTCGGGTCGTACAGGCCCGCCCCCTTGAGCAGGGAGGCGAGGAACGCGGCCTCGCTGGCGTTGAGTTCGCCGACGTCCTTGCCGTAGTAGGCCTGGGCGGCGCGCTGGATGCCGTAGGTACCGCGGCCGAACCAGCTGGTGTTGAGGTAGCCCTCGAGGATGTCGTCCTTGCTCATCTGGTTGTCGAGCTTGAGGGCGATCATCGCCTCGGTGAACTTGCGGCTGACCGTCTGATTCTGGTTCAGGTAGACGTTCTTGACGTACTGCTGGGTGATCGTGGAGCCGCCCTGGGTGTCGCCCTGGCCGATCGTGCGGAACAGGGCGCGGCTGATGCCCTTGAAGGAGATGCCGGGGTCGCTGTAGAAGCTCGCGTTCTCCGCTGCGAGCACCGCCCAGCGGACGTCCTCGGGTATGTCCTTCAGCGGCATCGCCTGCCGCTGCACCCAGCCGGTGCGGGCCATGGGCGTCCCGTCGGCCCAGAAGTACACGTTGTCCTGCTGGGTGGCGTACGAGTTGATGTTGTCCGGTATGTCGGTGGCCGCGTAGGCGACGACCAGCAGCAGGCTGCTCAGGCCCATCGACGTGAGGAAGCCGCCGAGCCACTGCCGCCAGGAGGGTATCCAGCGCCGCCAGCCGGTACGGCCCGGGCGCGGGTACTGCGGGCGCAGCTTGCGGGCGTACGGAGTGACACGAGCCACATACGGGGCCAGTGCCGCGAGAAGCGGGGTCAGCCGGGGGCCCAGAGCCGCGGATATGCGGGCAAACACGGAAGGACGGGGGGCTTTCCGCCGATTTTTCGACGAACGCGCTTTCTTGTCGTCGCCGCCTTCACCGCCCCCCTCGAATATGTCCGGCAAGGCCGGTATATCCGATACCCGCAGTTGCATGGTCTCGTCCGCCCGGAAAGAGGCAGGGACCTTCAACTGCATGGTGGCATCTGGCTCCTGGGGCTCCTCCCCCTGCCCCGCCTGGGTCACGACGCGTCTCCCTCCCGCACTCCGTATTGCTCGCAGGCAGACGTACAGACTTACGAGGGCCTGACATGGTTGCCGTTGACGCGGCCGCAAACGGCGAACCCTTCCGACCTTGGGGTTCGCGCGGCGCTCTCAAATTACCAGCGCCCTTCGCAAATTCTCCACATAAGAAAACGACAGAAGTGAACAACGGTCAAACTGCTGACGCCCCGTCCGAGGATAAGGCCCTAATCTGGGGCCATGCCTCGCTACGAGTACCGCTGCCGGACCTGCGGCGACACCTTCGAATTGAGCCGGCCGATGGCCCGGTCCGCCGATCCCGCGTCCTGCCCCGCAGGTCATGACGACACAGTGAAGCTTCTCTCAACCGTGGCCGTGGGCGGCACCGCCTCCGCCCCCGCGCCCGGAGCGGGCGGCGGGGGCGGAGGCGGAGGCGGTTGTTGCGGCGGCGGCTGCTGCGGCTGACGGCCGGCCCAGGGCGGATTCTCAGGAGTTCTTCAGAAACTCCCGCAGGATGCGCTCGCCGGCCAGCACGCCCCGCTCGGGCAGGGCGGTGATCTCCGGGGCCGTCCAGGCCGCGTCGGCCAGTTCGCCGTGCCCCGGGCGCCAGCCCCGGTCGGCGGCCAGCAGCAGGTCGGCGTCGAGCAGCGAGTCGCCCGCGGCCAGCGTCAGTTCGGCGCCGGTGCGGCGGGCCACCTCGCGCACGGCCGCGCTCTTGGTCAGCGGCTTCGGCACGGCGTAGATCTTGCGGCCCTGGAGCGACACGGTCCAGCCGCGGTTCTCCGCCCAGGCCGCGAGCTCCTTCACCCACTCCTCGGGCAGCAGCTCGCGTTCGACGACGAGGTAGGCGAACAGGTCCTCGGCGATGCGCTGTTTGCGCAGCCAGAGCGGGTCCGCCGTCTTCGTCAGGTACTCCTGCACCTCGGCGAGCGGCGCGCACTCGTCGGCCAGCCGGGCGAGCACGGACCCGTGCCAGTCCTGGTCGGTCGCCCCGTCGACCAGCAGATGACCGCCGTTCGCGCAGATCGCGTACGTCGGCTGCGGGCCGGGAAGGTTGATGCGCTGGTACTGCTTGCGCGTCCGGGTCGTCGTCGGCACGAACACCGCCGTGTCACCGAGGTCGGTGAGCAGCTGCGCCGCCGTCTCGGTCATGAACGACAGCGGCCTCGCCTCGTGGACCTCCACGCACAGCAGGCGCGGCGCGCGGGCATCCGGCATGGTCAGCGCCAGGGCGGCCGCCGAGTAGATGAGCGTACGGTCGAGGTCGCTCGCCACCAGAACCGGCATCAGACCGTCACCGCCCTGCCGTCGGCGCCGGTCGCCCCGCGCGTGAACTGCGGGTGGATCAGCCCCACGCAGGTGTACGGCAGTTCGTCGACCTCCTCCACGGGCACCCCGCGCTGCCCGGCGAGCAGCCGCACGTGCTCCAGGTCGGCGCCCGCCCCGGCCCGCGCGAGGATCTTCCAGGGCACCCGGCGCAGCAGCACCCGGGTGGTCTCGCCGACGCCGGGCTTGACCAGGTTCACGTCGTGGATGCCGTACTCCTCGCTGATCCGCTCGACGGCGGCCCAGCCCTCCCAGCTCGGCGTGCGGTCACTGGCCAGGAGCTCCTTCGCCGCGCCGTCGACGGCGTCCGCGACCTCCGGGAAACGGGCGGCGACGGCGTCCACGAAGGCCACCGAGACGTCCGCGCCGGCGAGCTCACGGTAGAACTTCGCGCCGTGGAAGTCGTCCGGGCCGACGAGGTCGGCGCGCAGGACGGTCCGCGAGATGAGCCCCGACACGGTCGAGTTGAGACAGGCGGACGGGATCAGGAAGTCCTCCCGGGTGCCGTACGTCCGCACGCACGAGCCCGGGTCGGCCAGCACCGCGATCTCCGCGTCGAAGCCGGCCGCGCCACCGCCCGCCTCGAAATCCTCGATCGCCGCCGCCAACTCCCGGGTGATCGCGCCCTTGCCGGTCCAGCCGTCGACGAAGACGACGTCCCGCGGGTCGTGATGGGCGGCCAGCCAGCGCAACGCGTTGGCGTCGATGCCCCGGCCGCGCACGATGGACACGGCGTAGTGCGGCACGTCGAGCCCGTGCCGGAACCGCGCCCAGCGCCGCATCAGCACCCCCACCGGGGTGCCGGCGCGGGCGAGCGAGACCAGGACGGGCCGCGGCGACCGCTCGGCGATCACGGTCTCCGTGACGACGCCGACAGCCTGCGCGAGCCGCGCCGCGGAGGTCTCCAGGGCCGCGTGGAACAGCTCCTGGTACTGCTCGCTGGGCTGGTACTCGACGGGCAGCGACTCGGCGTAGTGCGCGCCGCCGCTCTGGATGGCCTCCTCCCGCTCCTCGGTCGGCGCCTCCAGCGTCACGTCCGAGAGGTCCTGGAGCAGCCAGCCGACCTCCTCGGGCGGGTACGAGGAGAAGGCGGGGCCGCGAAGGGGCTCGGGCAGCATGGCGGGTCTCTCTTCCGGCAGGGCGGCTGCGGACAGCGGCTCGGGGACGTACGACGGTACGACCGCGAGGACGACATGCGGGGTATGCGCGGCGAGCCGGGCGAGCAGCCCGTCGGGCGCGTGCAGAGCCGCGGTGTCGGCCACGGAGTCCACGACGGCGACCACGGCGTCGAAGCCGCCGCCCGCGACGTTGTAGGCGTAGCGCTCGCCGGGGCCGTCGGCCGGGTCGTCATGCGCAGGGAAAACGATTCGGCTGCGTATCGCGTAGCCGGGGTCGTCGACCGCGAGGACGGGTGAGCGGGTGGTGGTCGAGTAACGCACCTCCGCGGCCAGGACCTGCTCCAGCTCACGGGCAAGGCGGAGGGGCGTGTACATCAGCTCCTCGAAGCCGAGTACGAGGACGCTCCCCGGGTTGGCCGGGATTGCCTCCGCGAGGCGGGCTGTCATGGCGGGGAGGGCGGCTTCGAGGCGTATTCGGTCGTGCGGGGTGAAGCCGTGGCGGCCGCCGTCGGGGAGGCCTTGAGGCCAGCCGAGTTCTACGCGGGTGATGTGGCCGTGGGGGCGCGTCTGCCGGGTGCGGTTGTCGTCCGGGTGCGGGTGCGCTGTGGCTGGTCGCGCAGTTCCCCGCGCCCCTTCGAGGGCGGCTGCCGCAGCGCCCGCTTCTAGGGGCGCGGGGCTGTGTCGATATGCGGCTCCGCCGCGGGGCGCGACCAGCCCCGACGGCGCGGCAGAGTACTGCGCCACCAGCTCCTGCCCCTTCTCCAGCACGCCCTCCGGGAGCCGTACGGTTCCCGAGGCCGCCGCGACCAGGTCGACGCGGGCGCCGATCTCGCGTGCGAACGCCGCGAGGCGACCCGCGTCGGCGGCCGAGCGCATGTCGACGAGGGCGACGACGACGTACCGCCTCCGCGGATACCGCTCGTGCAGGCCCCGGATGGTGTTCAGGACGGTGTTGCCGGTGGAGAACTCGTCGTCGACCAGGACGAGCGGGCCGTCCCCGGCCAGCAGCGCGGCATCCTCCGGCAGGAGGAGGTGGGACGTGGCGTGGGAGTGGGACTCCTCGAAGCCGCCCGCCGTCGGGACGCCCGCCACCGGACGGCGGGTGGAGTGCAGGTAGGGGGCGGTGCCGAGGCCGTCGGCGACGGAGTGGCCGAGGCCGGTGGCGGTCTCCGCGTAGCCCAGCACGACCGCCTCGGCCGCCTCCTGCGCGCCGAGCAACTCGCGCACCCGGCGGCCGAGGGCGAAGCCGTGTCCGTGTACGAGGGACGGGGACTGCGGGACGTGCTTGCCCAGCACGTTGGACACCAGCAGGTGCGCCCGCTTGGGGTTGCGGCGCAGGGCCAGCCCCAGCATGTCCGTCAGCGTGTCGTCGCCCACGAGCTCGACCCCGAGCCGCTCGGCGACCCACGAGCCGGACCAGACCCGGCTGTCCCGGGTGTCCCGGCGGTCCCGGCGGTCGTGGTCGTCCCCGTTGTTCACTGCGTTGTTCATGCGTCCCTTGTGAGTGAGGTGGTGGTTCAGCCGGGTATGCCGGCGGCGAGCAGGTCGACGAAGCTGACGTCCTCATGCGCGACGCCGAAGACCTCCGCGCGGAGCATCGTGCGCTCGGCCCAGGCGCGGTGCGGTTTCACCTCGTTCATCTTGTTCGTGTACTGCGACCGCAGCACACCCCCGCCGCCGCGTTCCGGCCGCAGGATGTCCGCCGCGTCGCTGTACTCCTCGTGACTGACGACGGACAGCGCGTGCACGGCCGGCACATGCGAGGGGTGGATGCAGGTCTTGCCCAGCAGGCCGTTGGCGTGGTCGAGGGAGATCTCACGCAGCAGCCCGTCCATCGCGTGCTCGATCAGTCTCTCGCGCAGTTCCACGGCCTGCCCCTCCAGGAAGGGGCTGTGTCGCAGCATCGGCTTGAACATGCGCTCGGGGACCCGGAAGTACTCCCACACCGGGCCCGTGACCGTGAAGCCGGTGCCGTCGGCCCGCCCCAGCATGTTCACCACGTCGGCGATCACGGAGGCGACGATCTGGACGTCGTAGGCGGTCATGTCGGGGGCGCGGCGCAGGCCGTAGGACGAGCAGAAGTCGGTCACGCCGAGGCGCAGGGCGAGGACCCGGCTGCGGTACTTCTCGACGGCGCGGGCGATGCCCTCCAGCGCGTCCACCCGGGACTCGCGGTACATCAGCTCGGGCGTCTCCAGCACGGGCATGCCGAACAGCCTGCGTCCGCTCGCCGCCTCGGCGCCCGACAGCGCCTCCAGGAACGGGATGCCCCGCTCCTCGGTGAACTTCGGGAACACGAACCCGCTCAGCAGCTCCGCGCCGGCCCCGAGCCGCCGGACCAGGTCGGGGATCTGCTCGGGCGTCCGCACCCGGATGAAGAGCAGCGGCGGCTCCAGGTCCGTACGCGCCGCCAGGTCGGCGAACTGCCGGACGAGGTTCTCCTCGCCGGCCGCGACGTCCTCGTCGCCGATGGAGTCCTCCAGGCACAGCACCATCGACACCACACCGCGCTCGGTCTGCTTGACGATGTCGTCCGCCAGCCGGGGCCGGGTGGCCGGGCTGTAGAGCGTGGCGCCCAGGGCCGCGGAGAGCAGCCTGGCCGGGGAGTCCCTGTCGAAGACGCACGGCTCCCGGTAGAAGAGGCGCTGCCGCACCTCAGGGGCGAGGTGCCCGAAATGACGCATAAAACTCCCCCGTGGTGCAAGGTAAGGCGGTGGATTCGGCAAGAGGTGGCCGGTAATAGTACGTAGGGATCCATGTCTGGGGTTCCCGCCGGGCATGAACTTCAGGTAACTCGCCCGTGAGACTTGTCCGGACCCGCCATGGACCCCGCGTTGTCGTGAGCAGGACCGAGAAGGCAGGATGACCGCATGACGCACGCGATGCTGAAGGGGTCGAACGTCCCGCTGAAAACCACCACGGTACGTGCCGTGCTGCGCTGGACCCCCGGGCAGGGGGTCCCGGACGTCGACGCCTCGGCGCTGCTCCTCGGCCTCGACGGTCGTGTGCGTTCCGACGAGGACTTCGTCTTCTACAACCAGCCCCGGCACCCTTCCGGGAAGGTGTGGCGGCTCGGCAAGAAGCGGGTCGCCGAGGGCCTTACGGACACCATCCAGACAGATCTCTCCGGTGTCGAGTCCGGCGTCGGTCAGATTCTGCTGGTCGCTTCGGCGGACGGCGTCCCGTTCGACCGCGTACGTTCCCTCAGCATTCTGCTGTACGACGCGAAAAGCGACGGCGAGCCGCTGGCCACCTTCGACATCCGTCCCGAGACGGGCGAGGAGACGGCCCTGATCTGCGGCGAGCTGTACCGGCGCGGCGACGGCTGGAAGTTCCGCGCCCTGGGCGAGGGCTACTCCAACGGCCTCAAGGGCCTGGCCACCGACTTCGGCATCTCGGTGGACGAGTCCGAGGAGGCGTCCGACCCGACGCCCGCCCAGCCGACCCCGAGCCTCTCCCAGCCCCTGCCTCCGGAGCAGCCGACCTCGGCCGTCCCGCAACAGCAGCAACAGCAGCCGGCCTACGGCTACCCGTCCAGCCTTCCGACCCACGGCTACGGCTACCCGGACGGCTCCTTCCGTCTGCCGCCGCAGGGGCCGCAGTTCGTCGGACGGTGAGGACTCGGGGAACGCGGGACCGCGGGGCCGTGAGCGCTACTTCTCCACCTTCGTCTTGTAGCCCCGCCCCCACTGCAGCCCCCACCCGTACAGCCGGTCCAGCTCCGCCTGGAATCCGTAGACGAACCGCACCTCGCGCCGGACCATCAACTCCCCCTTCACGTTCTCGATCATGACCACCGCGCAGGACCGGGCCTGCGGATGCCGCTCGTCGAGCCCTATCTCGATCCGCGGCCCGTTGCTCGGGTACAGCGTGACGATGGCGTGGGTGCGGTCGAACGCCGGCGTCTGGTCGTAGATGTAGACGAAGACCAGCAGTCGCTTGATCTCGTCCCGGTGGTCGAGGTTGACGTACATCGTCTCGCCGGACGCCGATCCGAATCGGTCGTCGCCGCTCAGCTTCACGTACGGCGCCGCGTTCACGTCCCCCAGGAACCCGCCCAGCGGCTGGACGACGCCCTTGGTGCCGTCGGCCAGCTCGTACAGGCAGCCGAGGTCGAGGTCGACGTTGACCATGCTCTGGCTGTGTCCGATGACCTCCGGGGGCCGCAGCGCCTTGAAGGGGTGGCGCAGCAGGCTCTCGCGCTGCGGCCCGCCGATGTCGGACGTCCGCATCCGCCAGGTCAGGTTGACCCGTAGGTTCCCCGTCGCGGCGCCCTGCTTGGTGAGGGAGACCTGATGATGCCGCTTGGTCAGCTCGATCGCGTTGCTGGCCGCGCTGCCCGAGTCGAAATCGGCCGTTCGGCTGCCCAGAATTCCGTCGAAGAAGCCCATTCCCGCCCCCTGCCTCCCCATCGTTCGCCACAAGGATTCGCCACAAAGATCCGTACATGGCCGGCGGGGCGGCCGTGGAGGACAGTTTCCTCACCGGCCGCCCCGCACAGAGCGTTCCTCGGTCAGAAGGTGATCACACCCCGGACGAGACCTCAGTCTTCTCGTCCGAGCCCTCCGCTTTTCCCTCGGCGGCCGCGAGTGCCTTGTTGCGGCGCACGGAGGACCAGAAGGACGCGGCGATCAGGACCACGCCGACGAGACCGGTGATGACCTCGTTGATCTGGTGCTGGATGGTGACCAGGAGGAGCACGGCGAGGGCGCCGATGGCGTAGTGGGCGCCGTGCTCCAGGTAGACGTAGTCGTCCAGGGTGCCCTGGCGGACCAGGTACACGGTCAGCGAACGGACGTACATGGCGCCGATGCCGAGGCCCAGGGCCATGAGGACGATGTCGTTGGTGATGGCGAAGGCGCCGATCACGCCGTCGAAGGAGAAGGACGCGTCGAGGACCTCGAGGTAGAGGAACATGAAGAACGCGGCCTGGCCGGCCAGCACGACGGGCGAGCGCTGCTTGCCGCTGCGCACCGCCTCTTCCTCCTCCTCGTGCTCGCGTTCCTCCTCTTCTTCGAGTTTGTCCTCGAAGTAGCCGGAGAGACCGCCGACGATCATGTAGGTGATCAGTCCGGCGATGCCGGAGATCAGCACCGTCTGCGCCTTGTCGACGTGGGCGCCGCCGTGCTGGTGGGCGTGGGTGGCGAAGGTGAAGGCGGTGATCAGCAGGACGATCAGGGCGATGCAGACCGACAGCATGTCGACCTTGCCGAGCTTGGCCAGCGGGCGTTCGATCCAGCGCAGCCACTGGATGTCGCGGTCCTCGAAGATGAAGTCGAGGAAGATCATGAGCAGGAACATGCCGCCGAAGGCGGCGATCGCCGGGTGGGCGTCGGTGACGAGCTGCTGGTAGTGGTCCTTGTCGTTCAGCGCGAGATCGACGGCGTCGATCGGGCCGATCTTGGCGCTGATCGCCACGATGACGACGGGGAAGACCAGCCGCATGCCGAAGACGGCGATGAGGACACCGACGGTGAGGAAGATCTTCTGCCAGAAGGCGTTCATCTTCTTCAGGATTCCGGCGTTGACCACCGCGTTGTCGAACGACAGCGAGATCTCGAGGATGGTGAGGATCGCCACGATGCCGAAGGCCTCCCACCCCCCGTAGAAGACCGCTGCGACCAGGCCGAGCGCGGTGACCGCGAACGACCAGCCGAAGGTTTTCAGAAGCACTGGCTACCCAATCCTGTGTGTACGGGTCTCCCCCGCGCCGTACTCGGCTTTACAAAAAGTTGACCTAACGGAGCAAGTCTAGAGGCGACTGCCCCGACAGGCACCGGCACCCCCATACCAGCCGGTAGCAGCGCTCGCGCGGGGAGGTCCTGGGCCCACCAGCCGACCGGCCCACCGGCCCACCGGCCCACCGGCCGACCGGCCCACAAGTCGCCTAGGAGACGTGCACGCCGAAATCGAGGGCGATGCCTCGCAGACCCGACGCGTACCCCTGGCCCACCGCCCTGAACTTCCACTCGCCGCCGTAGCGGTAGAGCTCGCCGAAGATCATCGCGGTCTCGGTCGACGCGTCCTCGCTCAGGTCGTAGCGGGCGAGTTCCTGGCCGTCGGCCTGGTTGACGACGCGGATGAACGCGTTGGAGACCTGCCCGAAGGTCTGGCCGCGCTCGTCCGCCATGTGGATGGAGACCGGGAAGACGATCTTGTCGCACCGGTCGGGCACCTTGGAGAGGTCGACCAGGAGCGACTCGTCGTCGCCTTCGCCCTCACCGGTGAGATTGTCGCCGGTGTGCTCCACGGAGCCGTCCGGACTCGTGAGCTGGTTGTAGAAGACGAACCACTCGTCCCCCATCACCCGCCCGCTCGAGCACAGCAGCGCGCTGGCGTCGAGGTCGAAGTCGGCTCCGGTGGTGGAGCGCGCGTCCCAGCCGAGTCCGACCATCACCTGAGTGAGGTTCGGCGCGGCCTTGGACAGGGAGACGTTGCCCCCCTTGGCGAGCGTGACGCCCATTGCTGGTCCTCCCCTAGGTACTGCTTCTTCGGTTGTCCTGCACGTCCGGCGCCGCCCGTAAACGGTGCGGCGCCGGACGGTCGGGCTTTCGGTGACCTCAGGTCCTCCGGGTCAATCAGACGTTGACGCCGAAGTCCTGCGCGATGCCGCGCAGACCCGACGCGTAGCCCTGGCCGATGGCGCGGAACTTCCACTCCGTGCCGTGCCGGTAGAGCTCGCCGAAGACCATCGCGGTCTCGGTGGACGCGTCCTCGCTCAGGTCGTAGCGGGCGATCTCGGTGCCGCCGGCCTGGTTCACGACGCGGATGAACGCGTTGCGGACCTGGCCGAAGGACTGCTGACGGTTCTCGGCGTCGTAGATCGACACCGGGAAGACGATCTTCTCGACGTCGGCCGGGACGGTGGCGAGGTTGACCTTGATCGCCTCGTCGTCGCCCTCGCCCTCACCGGTGGTGTTGTCACCGGTGTGCTCGACCGAGCCGTCGGGGCTCTTGAGGTTGTTGAAGAAGACGAAGTTGGCGTCGCTGCCGACCTTGCCTGCGTTGTTCAGCAGCAGCGCGCTGGCGTCCAGGTCGAAGTCGGTGCCGGTCGTGGTGCGGACGTCCCACCCCAGACCGACGATGACCGCGGTCAGGCCCGGGGCCTCCTTGGTCAGCGATACGTTGCCGCCCTTGCTGAGGCTGACTCCCACGAGTCCTCCATTGGTGTCCTGGGGCGGGGAGCCCCGTGGTGCGTTGGATATCGGATCAACGAGTCGATCCTAGTGACGGGTTCCCGCCCCACGCAGGCCTTGGAGCCGAAGAATCACAGGGTGTCGGCGCCGGACCGGGCCGGCGGCGGGACCGGCGGGGATCAGAGGGTGTCGAGTGCCGTGACGTACTCGCCGAGGTCGCGCGCGTCGGGCAGCGCGTTGACGACCGTCCAGCGCACGACGCCCTCCTTGTCGATGACGAAGGTGCCGCGCACCGCGCAGCCCTTGTCCTCGGCGAAGACGCCGTAGGCGCGGGAGACCTCGCCGTGCGGCCAGAAGTCGCTCAGCAGCGGGTACTCCAGGCCCTCCTGTTCGGCGAAGACGCGCAGGGTGTGGATGGAGTCGTTGGAGACGGCGAGCACCTGGGTCTCGCGGTCTGCGAACTTCGGAAGGTTGTCGCGTACCTCGCACAGCTCACCGGTGCAGACGCCGGTGAAGGCGAAGGGGTAGAAGAGCAGGACGACGTTCTTGCTGCCCCGGAAGTCGGAGAGCTTCACGGTCGCCCCGTGGTTGTCCTTGAGCTCGAAGTCGGGGGCCTTGTCGCCGACCTGGATCGCCATCGCGTGGATGTCCCTTCGGATGGGGCTGTCTGGGTGAGAACACCCTACGCAGCAGGCCCCACGGGACGGCGGACGGGCCGACCGGAGTCGGTCGGCCCGTCCGTTTCCAGACCGGATTACCTCGGCTTACCTCGACGAGGTCACTTCTTGGACTTGGCGGCCTTGGGCGTCACCAGCCGGCTGCCGCTCCAGTCCTTGCCCACGCTGACGCTCTTGCTGGCCGACAGACCCGCAGTCGTCGCGGCTTCGGAGATGTCGCTGGGCTCCACGTACCCCGTACGGCCGGTCTTCGGCGTCAGGAGGAGGATCGACCCGCCTTCTTCGATGTACGTGGTGGCGTCCACCAGCGCATCCGTCAGGTCTCCGTCATCGTCGCGGAACCAGAGCACTACGGCGTCGGCGACGTCGTCGTAGTCCTCGTCCACCAGATCGCTGCCGATGACTTCCTCAATGGACTCGCGGAGCTCCTGGTCGACGTCGTCGTCGTAGCCGATCTCCTGGACCACCTGCTCGGGCTGGAACCCCAGCCTGACGGCAGGGCTCGTCCGCTCCTCCGCGTGGTCCGCGGTCGCGCTCACGGGTTGCCTCCTGATCATGATTCGGGAACTAACTCAGCCACGCGCGTGCGCGAAGCATTGGCCGTAGTCCACACGGGCGGGACGGATCGCGCAAGTACCCGGCGGTTCGGACCGCCGAAACGGTGACGATCCTGGCCGTGTCGACGCAACTCCAGGCATGAGATCCAGACGGAAGGTGACATACGCCACACCCATCTGCCCTGTTTGCGTATTTGAGAACCATCCAAGGGTACGAGATTCGAACGAGTGCCGGTTACCTAGGGGTAGAGATGACGTTTGCGGCCCCTAGGTACACGATGGGGGCTGTGCAGGTCACCCTCGCCCAGTCCCCCACACAGCCCCACACAGCCCTCTGACAGGTAAGGAACAGCGTGGCTTCCGGATCCGATCGCAACCCGATCATCATTGGCGGCCTTCCGAGTCAGGTTCCTGACTTCGATCCCGAGGAAACCCAGGAGTGGCTCGACTCCCTCGACGCCGCGATCGACGAGCGCGGCCGGGAGCGGGCCCGCTACCTCATGCTGCGCCTGATCGAGCGGGCCCGCGAGAAGCGCGTGGCCGTGCCCGAGATGCGCAGCACGGACTACGTCAACACCATCCCCACCAGGGCCGAGCCGTTCTTCCCGGGCAACGAGGAGATCGAGCGGCGGATCCTGAACGCGACCCGTTGGAACGCGGCCGTGATGGTGTCCAGGGCCCAGCGCCCGGGCATCGGCGTGGGCGGCCACATCGCCACCTTCGCCTCCTCCGCGTCCCTCTACGACGTCGGCTTCAACCACTTCTTCCGCGGCAAGGACGAGGGCGACGGCGGTGACCAGGTCTTCTTCCAGGGCCACGCCTCTCCGGGCATCTACGCGCGCGCGTTCCTGCTGGACCGGCTCAGCGAGGACAACCTGGACGCGTTCCGCCAGGAGAAGTCCAAGGCGCCGCACGGTCTGTCCTCGTATCCGCATCCGCGGCTGATGCCGGACTTCTGGGAGTTCCCGACGGTGTCGATGGGCCTCGGCCCGATCGGCGCGATCTACCAGGCGCGGATGAACCGCTACATGCACGCGCGCGGGATCGCCGACACCTCGAAGTCACACGTGTGGGCGTTCCTCGGCGACGGCGAGATGGACGAGCCGGAGTCGCTCGGCCAGCTGACCATCGCCGCACGTGAGGGCCTGGACAACCTGACCTTCGTCGTCAACTGCAACCTGCAGCGGCTGGACGGGCCGGTGCGCGGCAACGGCAAGGTCATCCAGGAGCTGGAGTCGGTGTTCCGGGGCGCCGGCTGGAACGTGATCAAGCTGATCTGGGACCGCTCCTGGGACCCGCTGCTCGCGCAGGACCGGGACGGCATCCTCGTCAACCGGATGAACACGACGCCGGACGGCCAGTTCCAGACCTACGCCACCGAGTCCGGCTCGTACATCCGCGAGCACTTCTTCGGCGACGACCAGCGGCTGCGCGCGATGGTCGAGGGCATGAGCGACGACCAGATCCTGCATCTGGGCCGCGGCGGTCACGACCACAAGAAGATCTACGCGGCCTTCAAGGCGGCCGTGGAGCACACCGGCCAGCCGACGGTCATCCTCGCCAAGACGGTCAAGGGCTGGACGCTGGGCCCGAACTTCGAGGGCCGCAACGCCACGCACCAGATGAAGAAGCTGACGGTCGCCGACCTCAAGGGCTTCCGCGACCGCCTGCACCTGCCGATCTCCGACAAGGAGCTGGAGTCCGGCGCGCCGCCGTACTTCCACCCGGGCCGGGGCTCGGAGGAGATCCAGTACATGCACGACCGCCGCAAGGGCCTCGGCGGTTACGTGCCCACCCGCGTCGTCCGCTCGAAGCCGCTCGCGCTGCCCGAGGACAAGACGTACGCGAGTGTGAAGAAGGGCTCGGGTCAGCAGTCGATCGCCACGACCATGGCGTTCGTACGGCTGCTCAAGGACCTCATGCGGGACAAGGAGCTCGGCAAGCGGTTCGTGCTGATCGCGCCGGACGAGTACCGCACGTTCGGCATGGACTCCTTCTTCCCGAGCGCGAAGATCTACAACCCGCTCGGCCAGCAGTACGAGGCCGTGGACCGGGACCTGCTGCTCGCGTACAAGGAGTCGCCGACCGGCCAGATGCTGCACGACGGCATCTCGGAGGCGGGCTGCACGGCCTCGCTGATCGCGGCGGGCTCGGCGTACGCCACGCACGGCGAGCCGCTCATCCCGGTCTACGTCTTCTACTCGATGTTCGGTTTCCAGCGCACCGGCGACCAGTTCTGGCAGATGTCGGACCAGCTGGCGCGCGGTTTCGTCCTGGGCGCGACCGCCGGCCGTACGACCCTGACCGGTGAGGGTCTCCAGCACGCGGACGGCCACTCGCAGCTGCTGGCCTCGACTAACCCGGGCTGTGTCGCCTACGACCCGGCGTACGGCTTCGAGATCGCGCACATCGTGCAGGACGGGCTGCGGCGCATGTACGGCAGCTCGGCCGAGCATCCGCACGGCGAGGACGTCTTCTACTACCTCACGGTCTACAACGAGCCGATCCAGCACCCGGCCGAACCGGAGCACGTGGACGTCGAGGGCATCCTCAAGGGCATCCACCGCTTCAGCGCGGGCACGGCCGGCCAGATCCCGGCGCAGATCATCGCGTCCGGTGTGGCCGTCCCGTGGGCGGTCCAGGCGCAGAAGATCCTCGCCGAGGACTGGAACGTCAAGGCGGACGTCTGGTCGGCGACCTCCTGGAACGAGCTGCGGCGCGAGGCCGTCGAGGTCGAGCGGCACAATCTGCTGCACCCGGAGGAGGAGCAGCGGGTGCCGTACGTGACGCGCAAGCTCTCCGGGTCCGAGGGGCCGTTCGTGGCCGTCTCGGACTGGATGCGGTCGGTGCCGGACCAGATCGCGCGATGGGTGCCGGGCACCTACCAGTCGCTGGGCGCGGACGGCTTCGGCTTCGCCGACACCCGGGGCGCGGCCCGCCGCTTCTTCCACATCGACGCCGAGTCGGTGGTGGTGGGCGTGCTGACCGAGCTGGCCCGGGAGGGCAAGGTCGACCGGTCCCTGCTGAAGCAGGCCATCGACCGCTACCAGCTGCTGGACGTCGCCGCGGCCGACCCGGGGGCGGCGGGCGGCGACGCGTAGCGCGTACCCGTACCACAGGGGTGGGGCGGTGGGGCTCGAGGCTCCACCGCCCTTACTCGTTCTTTACGATGCGAGCATGCAAGAACAATCGGCGCAGGGCCGGTGGGAGTTGTGGACCCAGCGGCCGTTGCTCGCCCTCGCCGTGGTGTTCGCCGTCGCCTACGCCGTCCCGATCGTGGACACCTCGGCGGACCACACGCTGACGAGCCTGTGCACCACGGTCGAGTGGGTGGTGTGGGGGGCGTTCGCCACGGACTACGTGATCCGGCTGGCGCTGACGTCCGACCGGCGGCAGTTCGTCCGTACGCACTGGCTGGACCTGTGCGCGGTGGTGCTTCCGGTGGTGCAGCAGCTCAAGCTGCTGCGGCTGGTCGCGACGCTGCTGCTGGTGGGGCGGCGGGCGCGGATGGCCTCGCAGATCCAGATGACGACGTATGTCGTGGGGGCGGTCGTCGGACTGCTGATGTTCGGCTCGCTCGCCGTGCTGTCGGTGGAGCGGGACTCGCCGGACGGGAACATCCGCACCCTGGGTGACGCGCTGTGGTGGTCGTTCACCACGATGACGACGGTGGGGTACGGGGACCACTCCCCGACCACCGGGCTGGGCCGGATCATCGCCGTGGGTCTGATGCTGTCCGGGATCGCGTTGCTCGGTGTCGTCACCGCGAACATCGCGGCGTGGTTCATCGAGCGCTTCGAGAAGGACGACGTCGAGGAACGCGCCCAGACGGAGGCGATCCTGGCCCTGACGGAGGAGGTACGGGCTCTGCGCGCGCAGGTCGCGGCACTGCAGCCCGGTCCGCTAGGGCCTGTCCGGCGGATCGAGTCGCAGGAAAGCAGCGGCGCCTGATCAACGCAGGTGAGCGGGGAATGGTGCGTGCAGCTGCAAGGCGGAGGAGGGCGGCGACGCGGAGCGTCGGCAACCGACGACAACGCCGCAGGTGGGCGTGCCATTCCCCGCGTCTGCGGCACGATCCGCCGGACAGGCCCTAAAGCAGCCCGTTGCCCGTGCCCGCCGCGCCCGCCAGCCAGATGATCGCCAGCAGTGTGTCGATCGCGCCGAGGACGACGGCGACCAGGGCCGGTACCGGGCGGGAGCCCGCCCAGGTGCGGCCCATGGCCAGCCAGCCGCAGACGATCGCCGCGGGGCCGAGGACGATCCCCAGCGCGAAGAATCCGGCGACCGCGCAGACGAGGCCGACAAGGCCGAGCGTCGCGCGATCCGGCCCGGTCCGTGACCCCATGCGGCCACGTGAGCGGGGGTACCTGCGCGTGCCGTGTCCGAAGCCGGCCATCATCAACTCCCTGGATTCCGGGGATGTTTCGATGGCCGGGTACCCACGGCGCGCGGTTCATGCCCGCCAAACCGGTCAGGGCCGCGGCGCGCTGTCCCCCTCCGGCAGCGCGCCGCGGCCCTGACCGCCCTCCCATCCGGAGGGCTTGACTAACTGTGACCTGCGACGCGTGCCGGATGCGAGGGACCTTTAGCGTTGTCACCCTGATAGGGGAAACTTCTTGAAGTTCCGTCAGATATGACCGACGCCCGCGCCCGCCTCCGCGTTCTCCCCGCGCTTGGTGAGCAGCGCGACGAACACGGCGACGACCGCCACCCCGGCCGCGACCAGCGACGCGAGGCTCATGCCCGAGATGAACGTGTCATGGGCGACGTCCGTGATCTTCGCGGCGACCGCCTCGGGCGTTCCCTTCGCCACCGGCGCGACGCCGACCTGGACGGCCTCGGAGGCCTGGTCCAGCTGGGCCGGGGTGAGCTCGGGCAGGCCCGCGCCCTTCCAGTTGGCGGGCAGGTCGCCGTCCACCTTGGACGCCATCACCGCGCCCAGCACGGCCGTGCCGAGGCTGCCGCCGATCTGCATGGCCGCCTGCTGCAGTCCGCCCGCGACGCCCGACAGCTCCATCGGGGCGTTGCCGACGATGACCTCCGTCGCGCCGACCATGACCGGTGCGAGGCCGAAGCCCAGCAGGGCGAACCAGATCGACATCACGGCACTGCCGGTGTCCGTCTCCAGCGTGGACATGCCGTACATGGCGATCGCGGTGGCGGCCATGCCGCCGGCCAGCGGGATGCGCGGGCCGAGCTTGGTGATCGCCGCGCCCGCGAGCGGGGAGCCGACGATCATCATGCCGGTGAGCGGAAGCAGGTGCAGGCCGGCGTCGATCGGGCTCATGCCGTGCACGTTCTGGAGGTAGAACGTCACGAAGAACAGGCCGCCCATGAAGGCGATCGCCATCAGGACCATGAGGACCACGCCCGCCGACAGCGGGATCGAGCGGAACAGGCCCAGCGGGATCAGCGGCTCCTTGACCTTCGTCTCCCAGAAGGCGAAGGCCGCGAAGAGGGCCACGGAGCCGACGATGAACGCCCAGGTCAGGCCGTCGCCCCAGCCCCAGGTCGGGGCCTTGATGAGGGCCCAGACCAGGCAGAACATCGCGCCCGAGAGGAAGGCGATGCCGAGCAGGTCGAAGGAGCGCGGGGCGTTCTCGGCGCGGTGGTCGAGCAGGATCAGCCCACCCAGGACGAGCGCGAGGGCGCCGACCGGCACGTTGATGAAGAACACCGACTGCCAGTTGACGTGCTCGACGAGAACGCCGCCGAGGATCGGCCCGCCGGCGGTCGAGGCGCCGATGACCATGCCCCACAGGCCGATCGCCATGTTGAGCTTCTCGGCCGGGAAGGTCGCGCGCAGCAGCCCGAGCGCCGCCGGCATCAGCAGCGCGCCGAACAGGCCCTGCAGTGCCCGGAAGGCGACGACCGCGCCGATGCTGCTGGACAGGCCGATCGCGCCGGACGCGGCGGCGAAGCCGACGACGCCTATCAGGAACGTCTGACGGTGGCCGAAGCGGTCACCGAGCTTGCCCGCGGTGATCAGGGAGACCGCCAGGGCGAGGAAGTACGCGTTGGTGATCCACTGGACCTCGGCGAAGGTGGCGCCGAGGTCGCTGGCGATGGCCGGGTTGGCGATGGCCACGATGGTGCCGTCGAGGGCCACCATCATGACGCCGACGGCGACGGTGATGAGGGTGAACCACGGGTGGCCGCGCAGCCCCTTGGCGAGCGGCCCCTCCGACGGGTCTGCCGGCGCCTTGCCCCCCGGACCCGTCGAGTCGATGGTGGTCTGACTAGTCATGTGTTCGAGGCTAGTGACAGCCACTGACAATTGACAATCGAGTTCACAAGTCGGTAACTGACACCTA
The DNA here is from genome assembly GCF_055581185.1 of Streptomyces sp. NPDC031474. Taxonomy (NCBI): domain Bacteria; kingdom Bacillati; phylum Actinomycetota; class Actinomycetes; order Kitasatosporales; family Streptomycetaceae; genus Streptomyces; species Streptomyces sp. NPDC031474. Next base: position 263,995 of record NZ_JBVIJX010000014.1, on the reverse strand, counting down.
TGGAAACACTGCGCGAACGCAAGAAACAGCGCACTCGGGAGGCGCTGCTGCGGGCCGCGGTGGAGCTGTTCGCCTCGCAGGGATACGAGGGGACGACCGTCGACGAGATCGCCGAGGCCGTCGACGTCTCACAGCGCACCTTCTTCCGCTACTTCGCCGGCAAGGAGGAGGCCGCGCTGGCCCTGGTGGAGATGACGGTGGCGCGGTTCGTGGCGGCGGTGCGCGAACGCCCTCCGCACGAGGCGCCGCTGGAGGCGCTGCGCCAGGCCGTCGTGGAGGGCTGGTACGCGATCAACGACGTCGTCGAGTCCGTCGTACCGGTCGAGACGTATCTGCGGCTGTACCGGGTGATCGAGTCGACGCCGGTGCTGCTCGCCGCGCATCTGCGGCGCTCGGCGGAGGTCGAGGAGACCCTGGCGCGGGTGATCGGCGAACGCGAGGGCCTCGACGTGGACACCGATCCGCGGCCGCGGCTGGTGGTGGCCGTGTTCAGCGGGGTGATACGGGTGACGGAACGACAGTGGACCCTCGGCGACGACTTCAGCCTGGAGGGGGTGCGCGCGCTGACGGCCCTGAACCTGGACGGGGTGGGCCCGGCCCTGCTGGGCGGCTGGCGCGAGACCTGAGAGGCGCCGGGCGCACAGGCGTGAACGCGCGGAGGCCTGAAGGGCTTTATGACCATTCCCACGCCGAATGAAACGTGATCCCCGTCACTTGGGTCACCCGAGACCCTCCCGTTCTCCTAGTGTGTCCTTTCAGTGACTTCCTTCGACACCTCCCCTCAACTCAGCGTCTGGCGCGCCCTGGCCGCCCTGGCCGTGGTGTTCGTGATGCTGGCGACCACCGGCTGGACCGCCAACCGCCAGCACCGGGAGAGCACCGCCGTGCAGGCCGCGCGCACCGCGTGGGAGCACGGCCGGCTCGCGGGCCACCAGCTGCCGGATCCCGACGCGGCACCCGCCCGCCTCGCCCGCTTCTTCGCCTCGCTGACCGGCCCGCAGCGCACCGCGCTCGCGCGGGACTACCCGCTCGCGGTCGGCAACATGAACGGCGCGCCCGCCGAACTGCGTTACCGCGCCAACCGTGTCGCCCTGTTCCAGCAGATCCGCCTCGAGCGCACCCGCATGCACGACAGCCGCCTCACGCCCTCCGGGCAGCAGTTGGCCGGCCGCCGCATGCACCGCTACGAGGCGCTGAGCGCGGCCGGCCGGCAGATCCTCGCCTTCGACCCGGACGGCTCCGGCCGGATCGCCGAGGTGTTCGGCAGCCTCGACAAGGCCGAGCGGATCTCCGTCGTCGTCCCCGGCGTCGACACCGACCTGCTCACCTTCCAGCGCACGAACCGCAAGTACTCGGCGCCCGTCGGCATGGCCCAGGCCCTCTACGCGGCCGAGCACGAGGCGAGCCCCTCGACGCGTACGGCCGTGATCGCCTGGGCCGACTACACCTCCCCCGACGGCCTGGGCATCGACTCGGCCACCGCGATGCGCGCCCAGAGCGGCGCCGTCCGGCTGAACGCCCTGCTGGGCGCCCTGCCCGGGAGCGCGCCCGTCTCGATGTTCTGCCACAGCTACGGCTCCGTGGTGTGCGGGGTCGCCGCGCACGCCATGCCGGACCGGGTGGCCGACATAGCGGTGGCCGGCAGCCCCGGCATGCGGGTGGAGAAGGCGGCCCAGCTGGACACCGACGCCCGGGTGTGGGCGATGCGGGACGCCGACGACTGGATCCAGGACATTCCGCACCTGGAGGTCGGCGGCCTCGGGCACGGCGAGGACCCGATGGCGGAGGCCTTCGGGGCCCGCGTGCTGTCGGCACGGGACGCCAAGGGCCACGGCGGCTACTTCGAACCGGGCACGGACAGCCTGCGCAACTTCGCCGAGATCGGCACTGGCTCGTACCGCTCGGTGGAGTGCGCCCACGACGACGATGCCTGCACGACGGGTTTGTCCGACACGACAAAGGCCGGACGCGCGTAGAGACGCAGGAATTGCGGCGCGCGCGGGGAGGGGACGAAGAATGGGTGTCCCGCATACGATGAGCCGCATGGGTGACGTACTGGCCGGTTTTCATGCCGCCTGGGAGTTCGAGTCCGACTCCGTCCTCATCCGCTACGAACGGGGGCTGCGCACGCCCAAGCTGCTGTCGGCGCTGGGAGAGCGCCGGATTCCGCTGGCGGCCATCGACCGGGTGACGCTGGCCCCCGGCAAGCGGGGGACGGTCGTCCTGCACGCGGAGCCGCGGCCGGGCGCCGACCCGTTGATGGAGGCGGCGGCGGGGCAGCTCAAGGAAGGGTGCGACCCGTACCGGCTGGTGCTGCCCGCCGAACGGGAGACGCTCGCCGAGTACTACGCGGACGAGCTGACGTCACGGCTGACCGACTCCGGTCCGGCGGATCGTTTCCTCGTGGACGCTCCCGACGCGCCGCTGTCCTTCAAGGCGTACGACGGGAAGGCCTCGTTCGACGGGCGTACCGTGCGCTTCCGGTGGTTCTGGACGGGCGCGTCGTCGGCGAAGTGGAAGGCGGGCGACCAGAGTTTCGCCGTCTCCGAGCTGAGCGGGGTCGAATGGCGGTCGCCGGAGGTGTTCGAGGGGCATCTGCGGCTGCTCAACGGGGAGCCCCCACCGGTGCAGGCCGACCAGGATCCGGCGACGGTCGTCTTCGGGCTGGGGTACGGGCCGGTGCACGAGTCGCTGCCGTTCGCGGCGGCGGTCCTGGCTGCCGTACGCACCCGTGGGCCCGCGGCCTCCGTCCCGGCCTCGAGCCCACGTCGCGATCCCGCCGACATCGCCGAACGCATCCGCCACCTCGGGGAACTGCACCAGGCCGGACTGGTCACCGATGAGGAGTTCTCCGTGAAGAAAGCGGAACTGCTGTCGGAGCTGTGATCACTCGCGTCCGGCGGAGGTGGACCTCATGTCGGCGTAGCGGTCGCCTGCCACCTTGTCCGCTATCGGCTCCAGCAGGGCCAGTTCCTCCTGCGTCAGCTCGATGGTGGTCGCCGCCGCGTTCTCCTCCACCCGGCCCGGCTTGCGGGTGCCCGGGATCGGGATCACCGGCAGGCCGTGGACCTGGGACTGTTGCTGGACCCAGGCCAGGGCGATCTGCCCGATCGTCGCGTCGTGAGCCCCCGCCACCGTGCGGATCGGGTCCAGGAGCGTCACGTTCGCAGCGGCGTTCTCGCCGGTGAAGCGGGGCTGCTGGCGGCGGAAGTCGTCGGCGGTGAGGTCCTGGTCGGCGTTGGTGAAGGAGCCGGTGAGGAAGCCCCGGCCGAGCGGGGAGTACGGGACCAGGGTCACGCCCAGTTCGCGGGCCGCGGGCACCACGTGGGCCTCGATGTCCCGGCTGAACAGCGACCACTCCGACTGCACGGCCGCGATGGGGTGGACGCCCTGCGCGGCGCGCAGCTCGGCGGCCGTCACCTCGCTCAGCCCCAGCTGCTTGACCTTGCCCTCGCGCACCAGCTCGGCCATCACGCCGACGGTCTCCTCGATCGGCACGTTCACATCGCGCCGGTGCATGTAGTAGAGGTCGATGACGTCGACGTCCAGCCGCTTCAGGCTCGCCTCGACGCAACTGCGGAGATAGGGCGCGTCGTTGCGGATGATCCGCCGGGTCGGGTCGTCGGGGTGGACCGCCAGGGCGAACTTGGTGGCGATCACGACCTCGTCGCGGTGCGCCTTGAAGAACGGGGAGAGGAACTTCTCGTTCTCGCCCGCGCCGTACGCGTCGGCCGTGTCGTAGAGGGTGACGCCGAGTTCCAGGGCGCGTTCCAGGGTGGCCCGGGACTCCTTGGCGTCGGCGGGGCCGTACGCGAAGCTCATGCCCATGCAGCCGAGGCCCTGGACGCCGACCTCGGGGCCGTCCTCGCCGAGTCGTGCCGTTGGGATCGTGCTGTCGGTCATCCGACTTTCTCCTTCTCGTAGACGCGCCCTGCGTCCGCATAGAAACTGATTTTCCGGTCCAGTACGGCGAGGGTGTCCTGCAGTTCGGAGATCCGGGCCAGGACGTCGCGGCGGGTCGACTCGAGCAGTTCGAAGCGCTCGGTATACGTGTGGTCGCCCTCGCGCACCAGCTCCGCGTACCGCACCATGTCGGCGACCGGCATGCCGGTGAGCCGGAGCTTGCCGACGAAGTCGAGCCAGTCCAGGTCGCGGTTGCTGTAGCGACGCTGACCGGTGTGCGAACGGTCGACGTGCGGCATCAGGCCGATCCGCTCGTACCAGCGCAGGGTGTGGGCCGTCAGGCCCGTGAAGGCGACGACCTCACTGATCGTGTAGCTGTCCTGCCCGGCCGGTCGCCGATGCGGGTGCGGCGGGGCGGCGCAGCTGTCGGTCCTGGTACCCGTGGTCTCCATCACCGTCATGACCCCAACGCTATGACCTTGGAGTGCACTCCAAGCAAGCGGAAACGGTAAGAAAACCGGGGGACGGGGCTTGATCACACTGGTTAGCGTGCGGGGCATGAGCCTCGTACGCCGTGCCCTGCCCGAGGACGCCGCCGAAGTGCTGCGGCTGCGTCAAGTGATGATCGACTCGATGTGGCCCGTGGACGGGTCCACCGACTGGCATGTCGAGTCGCTGCCCACGCTGCGGGAGCGGCTGGCGGAGCCCGACGGGGACTTCGCGGCGTTCGTCGTGGAGCACCCGGAGCGGGCGGGGGCGCTGGCCGCGCTGGTCGTCGGGACGATCGAGTACCGGATCGGGTGGGCCGGCGACCCGCACGGGATCACCGGGTACGTCTTCAGCGTCGCCACCGATCCGGACGCCCGCCGCCGCGGGTACGCGCGCGCGTGCATGGACGCGCTGCTGGAGTGGTTCCGCGCGCGGGGCGCGGCGAAGATCCACCTCACGGCCTCCGCCGACGCGGCGCCGCTCTATGCGTCCCTCGGTTTCAAGCCCAAGCCGGACCCGCTGATGGAGCTGCTGCTGTGAGCGTCTCGGGCAGGCTCTGGGACCTGTCCGGCCGATCAAGTCGCAGGAAAGCGACGTCACCTGTCCGATCCCGGTGAGCGGGGCCTGGTGCGTGCAGCTGCAAGGCGGAGGAGGGCGTCGACGCGATGGGGGTCCCCGCGCTCGAGCGAAGCCGAGAGTGGGGGAGTCGGCAACCGACGACAACGCCGGTGGGGGCACCTCCCGCTCGAGCGAAGCCGAGAGTGGGGGAGCGCGTGCCAGACCCCGCTTCTGCGACATGATCGGCCGGACAGGTCCTAGGCTCGGCGGCATGTCGTTGAAGCGCCTCGCGTTGATCGAGAACTGGCCGGTTCCCTCCGCCGCTGCGGGTGTCGTTCGGGCCGACGGTACGGTCCTGGGGACCCATGGCCCCGTCGGCCGGCGTTTCCCGCTGGCCTCGGTCACCAAGCCGCTCGCCGCGTACGCCGCGCTCGTCGCGTACGAGGAGGGGGCGATCGAGCTGGACGAGCCGGCCGGGCCGCCCGGGTCCACGGTCCGCCATCTCCTCGCGCACACCTCCGGGCTGGCCTTCGACGAGCACCGGGTGACCGCGCCCCCCGGGGAGCGGCGGCTGTACTCCAACGCCGGGTTCGAGCAGCTCGGCGACCATCTCGCGAAGGCGACGGACATCCCGTTCGCCGAATACCTGCGGCAGGCGGTGCTGGAGCCGCTGGGGATGACCGACACGTCCCTGGAGGGGGCGGGCTCTCCGGCCAAGGACGGGGTGTCGACCGTGACGGACCTGCTGCGGTTCGCAGCCGAGGTGCAGGCGCCCCGGCTGCTGGACCCGCGCACGGTGGCCGCCGCGATGACCGTGCAGTACCCCGGCACCAAGGGCGTCCTGCCGGGCTACGGCCACCACAACCCCAACGACTGGGGTCTCGGCTTCGAGATCCGCGACTCCAAGTCCCCGCACTGGACGGGCAGTTCGTCCTCCCCCCGCACCTTCGGCCACTTCGGCCAGTCCGGCACGTTCCTGTGGATCGATCCGGACGCGGGGGCCGCCGGGGTCGCCCTGACGGACCGCGCCTTCGGCCCCTGGGCGGTCGAGGCCTGGCCGCCGTTCACGGACGCGGTGCTGGCGGAACTCCGGTAGCTAGGACATCTCCCACACCAGCAGCTCCGCCTCCGTCACCCCCACCGCCTCCAAATCCTTCGCGTCCGCGATGCGCGCGGCGTCGCCGGGGCCCAACTGCATGCCGTCCAGCCGGACTTCGCCGCGTACGACGTGTGCGTACACGTACGGCGCGTCCGGTACGGCCGTGCGCTCGCCCGCGGCCAGGCGTCGTACGTGGAGCATCGCGCCGGCCTCCGGGACGGCGTACGGCGTCGAGTCCGCGATGCCGTGGACGATCTCGTACGACGGGTCGCCGCCGGGGTCCAGGGGGGCCAGCCACATCTGGACGAAGGTGAGGGGGGTCGGGCCGTCGTTGCGTTCCACGTGCCGGACGCCGCCCGCCGCACTGAGCCGCTGCACGTCCCCGGGGCGGACCCGCGTCTCGTGGCCGGCCGAGTCGCGGTGGGTGAGCTCGCCCTCGACCACCCAGGTGACGATCTCGGTGTGGCTGTGGGGGTGCTCGTCGAAGCCGGCGCCGGGCGCGAGGCGCTCCTCGTTGCAGGCGATCAGCGGGCCGAAGCGGAGGTGGTCGGGGTCGTAGTGGGGGCCGAAGGAGAAGGCGTGCCACGACTCGATGCCGGCGGCCTGGTCCCCGCCCGGGTAGCGCTCGTCTGCGCGCCGTACGTCCATCACGGGACCACCGTAGACCCGGGGAGCGGAAACCACGGCCGTCGACGGCACCGGGGACGACACGACCCACCGGCGCAGGCGAGCGCAGCGATAAGGCAGTCTTGTCCACGTGCCCGAACCCGAAACGAGTCGCCCCGATACCGTGGCGCGCGCCGTCCACTCCCATCCGGCGACGCTGAAACGGCTGGAGAAGTCCTCCGGAAGTCTCGCCGCCCAGGCCATCGCGCGGATGGACGAGACACTGCCGTGGTACCGGGCGATGCCCCCGGAGAACCGTTCCTGGATCGGGCTGGTCGCCCAGGCGGGTATCGCCGCCTTCACCGAGTGGTTCCGGCGCCCGGACGCCCCGCAGGCGATCTCCACCGATGTGTTCGGCACGGCGCCGCGTGAGCTGACGCGGGCCATCACGCTGCGGCAGACCGTCGAGATGGTGCGGACCACCATCGAGGTGATGGAGTCCGCGATCGACGAGGTCGCGGCCCCCGGCGACGAGAACGTGCTGCGCGAGGCGCTCCTGGTGTACGCCCGGGAGATCGCCTTCGCCACCGCCCAGGTCTACGCCCAGGCGGCCGAGGCGCGCGGCGCCTGGGACGCCCGGCTGGAGTCGCTGGTCGTGAACGCCGTGCTGAGCGGCGAGGCCGACGAGGGGGCCGTGAGCCGGGCCGCCGCCCTGGGGTGGAACGCGCCCGAGCATGTGTGCGTGCTCCTCGGGACCGCGCCCGACGGGGACTCCGAGCTGACGGTGGAGGCCATCCGGCGGGCGGCGCGACACGCCAAGCTCCAGGTGCTGACGGGGGTGCTCGGTTCCCGGCTCGTCGTGATCGCGGGCGGCAGCGACAATCCGCTCGGCGTCGCCAAGTCGCTGATCGGGCCGTATGCCGCCGGTCCCGTCGTCGCCGGGCCGGTGGTGCCCGACCTGCTGGCCGCGACCCGGTCCGCGCAGGCCGCCGCCGCCGGGCTCAAGGCCTGTTCCGCCTGGCAGGACGCGCCCCGGCCGGTGCTGGCGGACGATCTGCTTCCGGAGCGCGCGATCGCCGGAGATCCCGGTGCGCGTGAGCAGTTGGTGGAGGAGATCTACAGACCGCTGGAGGAGGCCGGGTCCGCGCTCCTGGAGACGCTCTCCGTCTATCTCGAACAGGCGTCCAGTCTCGAAGGGGCCGCACGGATGCTCTTCGTTCATCCGAACACCGTGCGCTACCGGCTTCGACGTGTGACTGACGTCACCGGTTGGTCGCCTTCGGATGTACGCTCCGCGTTCACGCTCCGGATCGCGCTGATCCTGGGGCGTCTGGTCGATGGCGAACCCCAGACCTAGGCTTTTGTTCGAACTCCACAAATCCCCCTGCCGTTCTTCGTCCCTGTCCCCACGGGCGGCTTTGGCCGTCCCCAAGAGAGAGTGTGAGAGTGCTCGTACTCGTCGCTCCCGGCCAGGGCGCCCAGACGCCCGGCTTCCTGACCCCCTGGCTCGACCTCCCCGGTGTCGCCGACCGCCTCGCGGCGCTGTCCGCGGCCGCCGACCTCGACCTGGTGCACTACGGCACGAACGCCGATGCGGACGAGATCCGTGACACCGCGATCGCGCAGCCGCTGCTCGTGGCCGCCGGAATCGTTTCCGCAGCGGCCCTGGGCGACGAGGTGACCCCGGGCGCCGTCGCGGGCCACAGCGTCGGAGAGTTCACCGCCGCCGTCTTCGCCGGCGTCCTCGACGACACCGCCGCGCTGACCCTCGTCCGCAAGCGGGGCCTGGCCATGGCCGACGCCGCCGCGATCACCGAGACCGGCATGTCGGCGCTGCTCGGCGGCGACCCCGAGGTGTCCGTCGCGCATCTTCGGACGCTGGGGCTGACCCCGGCGAACATCAACGGCGCGGGCCAGATCGTCGCCGCGGGCACGCTGGAGCAGCTCGCCGCGCTGAACGAGAACAAGCCGGAGGGCGTCCGCAAGGTCGTCCCGCTGAAGGTCGCCGGCGCCTTCCACACGCACCACATGGCTCCGGCCGTGGAGACCCTCGCCAAAGCCGCCGCGGATCTCACCCCCGCCGACCCGAAGCTCCGTTACGTCTCCAACAAGGACGGGCAGGCCGTCGCCACCGGCGCCGAGATCCTGGACCGGCTGGTCGGCCAGGTCGCCAACCCGGTCCGCTGGGACCTGTGCATGGAGACCTTCAAGGAGCTCGGCGCGACCGCGATCATCGAGGTCTCCCCCGGCGGCACGCTGGTCGGCCTCGCCAAGCGCGCCCTGCCCGGCGTGCGGACGCTGGCGCTGAAGACCCCTGACGACCTGGACGCCGCTCGTGCGCTCATCGCCGAGCTCGGCGTCGCCTAAGGAGCCCTGATGGCGAAGATCAAGCCCAGCAAGGGCGCCCCGTACGCGCGCATCCTCGGCGTGGGCGGCTACCGGCCCACCCGGGTCGTGCCCAACGAGGTGATCCTGGAGACGATCGACTCCTCCGACGAGTGGATCCGCTCGCGCTCCGGCATCGAGACCCGGCACTGGGCGAACGACGAGGAGACCGTCGCGGCCATGTCGGTCGAGGCGTCCGGCAAGGCGATCGCCGACGCCGGGATCACCGCCGCGCAGATCGGCGCGGTGGTCGTGTCGACCGTCTCGCACTTCAAGCAGACCCCGGCCGTGGCCACCGAGATCGCCGACAAGCTCGGCACGGACAAGGCCGCCGCGTTCGACATCTCGGCCGGCTGTGCGGGCTTCGGCTACGGCCTGACCCTCGCCAAGGGCATGGTGGTGGAGGGTTCCGCCGAGTACGTGCTGGTCATCGGCGTCGAGCGGCTGTCCGACCTGACCGACCTGGAGGACCGCGCGACGGCCTTCCTGTTCGGCGACGGCGCGGGCGCGGTCGTGGTCGGCCCGTCCAAGGAGCCGGCGATCGGCCCGACGGTCTGGGGCTCCGAGGGCGACAAGTCGGACACCATCAAGCAGACCGTGCCGTGGACGGACTACCGCGACGGCGAGGTCGCCAAGTTCCCCGCGATCACGCAGGAGGGCCAGGCGGTCTTCCGCTGGGCGGTGTTCGAGATGGCGAAGGTCGCCAAGGAGGCGCTGGACGCCGCCGGCATCACCGCCGACGAACTGGACGTCTTCATCCCGCACCAGGCCAACGAGCGGATCATCGACTCGATGGTGAAGACTCTCAAGCTGCCTCAGTCCGTCACGGTCGCCCGTGACGTGCGCACCACCGGCAACACCTCGGCCGCCTCGATCCCGCTCGCGATGGAGCGGCTCCTGGCGACCGGCGAGGCGAAGAGCGGCGACACCGCGCTCGTCATCGGATTCGGGGCGGGTCTCGTCTACGCCGCCACTGTCGTTACCCTCCCCTAGGCACTCCGTGCCGGATCATCTGGTCCGGTACGGGAAGCACCACTGCCACACCCTCTGGATATCTACGAAGGAGCGCCCACATGGCCGCCACTCAGGAAGAGATCGTCGCCGGTCTCGCCGACATCGTGAACGAGATCGCCGGCATCCCGGTTGAGGACGTCCAGCTGGACAAGTCCTTCACCGACGACCTGGACGTCGACTCGCTGTCCATGGTCGAGGTCGTCGTCGCCGCCGAAGAGCGCTTCGACGTCAAGATCCCGGACGAGGACGTCAAGAACCTCAAGACCGTCGGTGACGCGACGAGCTACATCCTCAAGCACCAGGCCTGATCAGCCGATCCCTGGGCTGAACTGCCCCGCCACCCGGCGGTGGCGCCGTTGAATCCTCGCAATGTTGGAGAAAGAATCCGTGAGCCCGACCAATCGCACCGTGGTCGTCACCGGTATCGGCGCAACCACACCGCTGGGTGGCGACGCAGCCTCGACCTGGGAGGGTCTGGTCGCCGGCAAGTCCGGTGTCAAGGCCCTGGAGCAGGAGTGGGCGGCCGAGCAGGCCGTCCGTATCGCGGCCCCGGTCGCGGTGGAGCCTCTTGAGGTCATTCCGCGGCCGCAGGCCCGCAAGCTGGACCGCTCGGCGCAGTTCGCGCTGATCGCGGCCCAGGAAGCGTGGAAGGACGCCGGTTTCGTCGGCAAGGCCGGCGAGGCGGGCAGCGAGGGCGACGTCGACGCCGACCGGCTCGGCGCGGTCATCGCCTCCGGCATCGGCGGCGTGACCACCCTCCTCGACCAGTACGACGTGCTGAAGGAGAAGGGCGTCCGCCGCGTCTCCCCGCACACCGTGCCCATGCTGATGCCGAACAGCCCCTCCGCCAACGTGGGTCTGCTCGTGGGCGCCCGCGCGGGCGTGCACACGCCGGTCTCGGCGTGCGCGTCGGGCGCGGAGGCCATCGGCTACGCCATCGAGATGATCCGCACCGGCCGCGCCGACATCGTCGTCGCCGGCGGCACGGAGGCGGCGATCCACCCGCTGCCCATCGCCGCGTTCGGCAACATGATGGCGATGTCCAAGAACAACGACGACCCGCAGGGCGCCTCGCGTCCCTACGACGTCGCCCGTGACGGCTTCGTCCTCGGCGAGGGCGCCGGCGTGATCGTCCTGGAGTCCGCCGAGCACGCCGCCAGGCGCGGTGCGCGGGTGTACGCCGAGGCGGTCGGCCAGGGGATCTCCGCCGACGCGCACGACATCGTGCAGCCGGAGCCCGAGGGCCGCGGCATCTCGCACGCCCTGCAGAACCTGCTGGACAACACCGACCTGAACCTGGCGGAGATCGTGCACGTCAACGCGCACGCGACGTCGACGCCGGCCGGTGACGTGGCGGAACTGAAGGCGCTGCGCAAGGTGTTCGGCGACGACGCCGACCACATGGCGGTCTCCGCCACCAAGTCGATGACGGGTCACCTGCTGGGCGGCGCGGGCGGTGTCGAGTCCGTCGCGACGATCCTCGCGCTGTACCACCGCATCGCCCCGCCGACCATCAACGTCGAGAACCTCGACCCCGAGGCCGAGGCCAACGCGGACATCGTGCGCGGCGAGGCCCGCAAGCTGCCCGTCGAGGGCCGTATCGCCGCCCTGAACGACTCGTTCGGGTTCGGCGGCCACAACGTCGTCCTGGCGTTCCGCTCGGTCTGAAAAGCGCCTGTACGCAACTGAAGGGCCCCCACCGGCCGGTGGGGGCCCTTCACCTGTCCGGAACGTGTCCGCGTACTCGGACCGCCTGACTCAGACGACCTGGTGCAGCCAGCGCACCGGTGCTCCCTCGCCCGCGTACCTGAACGGCTCGAGTTCGTCGTCCCACGGCTTGCCCAGGAGTTTGGAGAGTTCGCTCTCCAGGTCCGTCTCGCCGCGCCTGCTGCGCAGCAGGGCCGCGCGCAGCCGGTCCTCCGGGATCAGGATGTCGCCGTGGATGCCGGTGACCGCGTGGAAGATGCCGAGGTCGGGGGTGCAGCTGTAGCGCTCGCCCTCGGCGGTGGCGCAGGGTTCGGCGGTGACCTCGAAGCGCAGCAGGTGCCAGCCTCTCAGCGCCGACGCCAGCTTGGACGCCGTGCCGGCCTCGCCCTTGAAGGAGAACTCCGAGCGCCAGGTGCCGGGCGCGGCGGGCTGCCGGATCCAGTCGAGGCTGACGCGCGTGCCGAGCACCCCGGCCACCGCCCACTCGACGTGCGGGCACAGCGCGCGCGGCGCGGAGTGCACGTACAGAACTCCACGTGTCGTCACCGGGACCTCCGGGCAGAGCGGGACAGTCTTGCAGGCTGGCGTGGCGGCGGTGGCGGGCAGCCGCGTTGATGGCGAGGCTACCCTGCGGCGGCGCAAGGAGTGTGACGTACCGTCGGTCCCAGTGCCGTGAAACCACCGCCATTCACTCGGCAGGACGCCTGTACGGGCGGGAAGCGTTCCATCTTGTGGGTGGTGATTCGACGGGAACTCCCGCGCGTTGTCATAGGGGGCGTTGTTCGAGGAGCGAGGGGAACACCAGCGGATGCGAAAGCGATACCGGCACACGCGGGCCGTGCTCGCGGGCACGACGGCGGCCGTACTGGGCCTGGCCGGATGTGACGCTCTGGGGGGCGGCGACAGCCCCACCCCGTCGGGCACGCAGGCGCGGCAGGCGAAGCCGTCGCCGTCGCCGGCCTCGGTGTGGGACTCCAGCCCCGACTCGGTCGCGGCGGTGGGCGACTCGGTCACCCGCGGCTTCGACGCGTGTACGGTCCTCGCGGACTGCCCCGAGGTGTCCTGGGCGACGGGCAGCAGCGCCGAGGTCAACAGTCTCGCCGTACGCCTGCTGGGCGCGGCGAAGGCGGCCACGCACAGTTGGAACCACGCCTCCAGCGGGGCGCGGATGGCGGACCTGCCGGCCCAGATGACGCAGGCGGCGGCCGACAAGCCGCAGTTGGTGACGGTGATGGCGGGCGCGAACGACGCCTGCCGGGACTCCACTCGGGCAATGACGTCGGTGGCCGACTTCCGGGCCCAGTTCGAGGACGCGATGAGCACGCTGCGCCGCGCACTGCCGAAGACGCAGGTGTATGTGGCGAGCGTGCCGAACCTGAAGCGGCTGTGGTCGCAGGGGCGGACGAACGCGCTGGGCAAGCAGATCTGGAAGCTGGGCATCTGCCCGTCGATGCTGGGCGACGCGGACGCGCTGGACTCGGCGGCGACACTGCGGCGGGACACCGTGCAGAAGCGGGTGGAGGACTACAACACGGTGCTCAAGGAGGTCTGCGCGAAGGACGTGCGGTGCCGGTTCGACGGCGGCGCGGTGTACGACTACCGGTTCGGCACGGATCAGTTGAGCCACTGGGACTGGTTCCATCCGAGCAAGAACGGGCAGGCGCGGCTCGCGGAGATCGCCTACCGCGCAGTGACGGCGAAGGCTTCGTAGCGGGGCTCCGGAGGCCCGGTGACTTAGGGTTTCGCTCATGAGCGAACACTTCGGAACACTTTCCGACGGCACTCCGGTGCACCGCTGGACCCTGGAGCGGGCGGGCACGCGGGTGCGCGTCCTGTCGTACGGCGGAATCGTGCAGTCCGTGGACGTTCCGGACCGGGACGGCCGGACGGCGAACGTGGTGTTGGGCTTCGCCGACCTGGACGGCTATCTCACGCATCCGGAGCCCTATCTCGGCGCGCTGATCGGGCGGTACGCCAACCGGATCGCGCACGCCCGCTTCCCGCTGGACGCGGTGACGTACGCGCTGGAGCCCAACAACGCGCCGGGCTCCCTGCACGGCGGCGCACGGGGCTTCGACAAGCGGGTGTGGGACGTGGAGCCGGTGGAGCACGGGGTGCGACTGAGCCGGGTCAGCCCGCACGGCGAGGAGGGTTTCCCGGGGCGTCTCAAGGTCTCGGCGACGTACACCCTCGACGCGTCGGGGGCGCTGCGGTTCGTGTACGAGGCGGTCACGGACGCGCCGACGGTGGTGAACCTGACCAACCACAGCTACTTCAACCTGGGCGGGCCGGGCAGCGGGGACGCCACCGGCCATGAACTGCGGCTGGCGGCCTCCCGGTACACGCCGGTCGACGCCGACCTCATCCCGACCGGGGAACTCGCGCCGGTCGAGGGCAGCCCCCACGACTTCCGCACGGCCCGCAAGACCGGGTCCGGCTACGACCACAACTTCGTGCTCGACAAGGGCGTCACCGACGCGCCGGAGGAGGTGGCCGAGCTGCACGATCCGGCGACCGGGCGGGTGCTGACGGTGTCGACGACCGAGCCGGGGCTGCAGGTGTACACCGCGGACCACCTCGGCGAGCCGTTCGTGCCCTGCGAGGGCGTGGCGCTGGAGACCCAGCACTTCCCCGACTCGCCGAACCGGCCGGAGTTCCCGAGCACGGTGCTGCGGCCGGGAGACGTGTACCGCTCGGAGACGGTGTACGGCTTCTCGGTCCGTTAGCGAAAACCCGTAGCGAACAAGACGCAGAAAGCAAGACGCAGAAAAGGACGGAGAAAAAGATGTTGCCCCGGTCCGGGGGTCAGGTCCCGGACCGGGGCTGTTCGTGGGGCGACGAGCGCCTGATCACACGGTAATCGTCGCGGTGATCCTGCGGTCCGCGATCGAGCGGCCCACCTGGATTTCGTACGAACCTTTCACAAAGGACCACCGGTGGTCCGCCTCGTCCCATACCTCGAAGGCACGGTCGCGGATGTCCACGGTGACCTCGGTGCTCTCCCCCGGGCCGGCCTCCACGGCGGCGAAGCCGGCCAGCCAGCGGGCCGGACGGTCGGGCGCGGGGGCCGTGCCGGTGGGCGCGAGGTAGACCTGCACGACCTCCCGGCCCGGCCGCTCGCCGGTGTTGCGCAGACGCACCGTGATCGTGGAGCCCGCGATGTCGACCGACTCGTACGTCCAGTCGGTGTAGCCGAGACCGTGCCCGAAGGGGTACGAGGGGGTCCTGCCCTCCTTCTCCCAGGCGCGGTAGCCGATGAAGACGCCCTCGGTGTACGGGAGTTCGCCGTCCACCGGGGTGACCTGGGTGACGGGGGCGTCGGTGAGGGAGCCCCAGGTGGTGGGGAGCCGGCCGCCGGGTTCGTGGGCGCCGGTCAGCACGTCCGCCAGGGCCGCGCCGCCTTCCTGGCCGGGGAACCAGGTGAGCAGGACGGCCGCGACGTCCTCGCGCCACGGCAGCTCCACCGGGGAGCCGGCGTTGACGACCACGACGGTGTTCGGGTTGGCGGCGGCGACGGCGCGGACGAGGTCGTCCTGCCGACCGGGCAGGCGCAGGTCCTTGCGGTCGAAGCCCTCGGACTCGACGCGGTCGGTGGTGGCGACCACGACGACGGCGGTGTCCGCGGCCCTGGCCGCCTCGACCGCCTCGGCGATCAGCTCGTCGGCGTCGCGCTGCGGCTCCAGATGGGCGAGCGCGAAGGCGACGACCTTGAGGGGGAACTCCTCGGGGACCGCGTAGACATGGGTGAGGGAGACCTCGACCGGTTCGCCGGCGGTCAGCTCGGGATGTGCGTGGGGCACCGGGGAGCCGAAGAACGCCTCGAAGGGGTCGGTGTCGTCGGCGGGGAGCTGGACGTCGTCGAAGTACGTCGTTCCGGCGACGGCGAGCCGGAAGGCGCCGGCGCCCTTGACGCCGAAGGTGTGCGGGCCGGTGTCGCGCGGGGTGAACGTGCCGGTCAGCTCGACGGTGTGGAGGCGTTCGTGAGTGACGCCCTCGGGGAGGTCCGCGCCCATCCACTGGATCTGGCCGCCCGGCGCGGAACCCGTTCCGAGGATGTTTCCGTCCACGTCCCGGCAGACGGCCCGCAGCGCGAAGCCCTTGTCGGCGACCGCGAGTTCCGTGGTGGGGTCGGCGCCGACGGCGTAGGTGAGGGCGCCGTCGGGGAGGGCGGCGGTGAGGCCGTCGAGCGGGGAGACCGTGCGGGCGGGGAAGACGGTGGCGGAGCCGCCGCCGAGGACCCGGGCGTCGCGGGCGGCCGCGCCGATGAGGGCGACGGTGCCGTTCGGCCGCAGCGGGAGTGTCTCGTGCTCGTTGCGGACCAGGACGAAGGAGCGGCGGGCCAGTTCACGCGCCAGGGCCTCGCCGTCGACGGGGGCGGGCGGTTCGGCGACGGCCGGGGCGACGTCCGCGAGAGCGCCGACGCGGGCCGCCAGCAGCAGGACGCGGCGTACGGCCTCGTCGACCTCGGACTCCTCGACCTGGCCGTCGCGGACGGCTTGGGCGAGGGCCTCGCCGTAGACGGTCCGCGGGCCCGGCATGGCGACGTCGAGGCCGCCCTTCAGGGCGCCGACCGTGTCCCGGGCGGCCATCCAGTCGGAGACGTTGAAGCCGTCGAAGCCCCACTCGCCGCGCAGGACCTCGTTCACCAGGCGGTGGTGCTCGGTCATCGTCGTGCCGTTGACCGTGTTGTAGGCGGTCATGATGCCCCACGGGCGGGCGTTCTCGACGACGGCCTCGAAGGGGGCGAGATACAGCTCGCGCAGGGCGCGCTCGCCGACCAGGTTGTCCACGGTGAAGCGGTCGGTCTCGGCGTCGTTGGCGACGAAGTGCTTGACGGTGGTGCCGACGCCGCCTTCCTGCACGCCCGTCACGTAACCGGTTGCGATACGGCCGGTCAGGTACGGGTCCTCGCTGTACGCCTCGAAGTGCCGGCCGCCCAGCGGGGAGCGGTGCAGGTTGACGGTGGGGGCGAGCAGGACGTCGACGCCCTTGCGGCGGGCCTCCTGGGCGAGAAGGGTCCCGGCGCGGCGGGCGAGCTCCGGGTCCCAGGCGGCGGCCAGCGCGGTCGGGGAGGGCAGGGCGACGGAGGGGTCGTCGGCGGTCCAGCGCACGCCCCGGACGCCGATCGGTCCGTCGGACATGACGAGGGACCTCAGGCCGATCTCCGGCAGGGCGGGCAGCGACCACATGTCCTGGCCGGCCAGCAGCCGGGTCTTGGCGTCCAGGTCGAGCTTGCCGAGGGCCGCCTCGACGGCCGCTCCGGTTTCCGCCATGGCGGGGCCTCCTCGTTGCGCGCAGCTTTCCTTGCGTGCCCCATCGTGCACGAGTCACCTGTAGGGCGGTAAGTTTCGTTATCCTGTCGTTATATTTCCTGGTTCGGATGCCGTACCGTGACGGCATGAGCGCCAGGACGACCAGGAGCGAGGAGCGGCGGGCCGAGATCGTTCGGGCGGCCCTGGAGGTGATCGCCGAGCGCGGTTACCGGGGAGCGAGCCTGGCGGCGGTCGCCGAGCGGGTCGGGCTGACCCAGCAGGGGCTGCTGCACCACTTCCCGACGAAGGACGCGCTGCTGGTGGCGGTGCTCCAGGAACGCGACCAGTGGGACGCGGTTCCTGCCGCGCAGTGGCGGGTGGATCTGCTGGCCTCGCTGGTCGAGTACAACGCGATGCGGCCCGGCATCATCCAGACCTTCTCGGCGCTGCTCGGCGAGAGCGTCACGGAGGGGCATCCGGCGCGGGAGTACTTCACGGAGCGGTACCGGCAGGGCCGGGCGAACATGACGGCGGTGCTGCGCGCCGAGTACGGCGAGCGGCTGCCGAACGGGCTGACGCCGGAGCGGACGGCCCCTCTCCTCCTCGCGGTGATGGACGGCCTTCAGTACCAGTGGCTGCTGGACCGGGAGTCGGTGGACATGCCGGCCGCGTTCCGCGACTTCCTGCACCTGCTGGGCGAGCAACTCCACTGACGGCCGGCCCGAACCGCCGGACCGCTGGGTGCTCGACGAGGGCGCTCCGGCGCGGGCGGTGTACGCGGCGACGGACGGGGCCGCTCGTCGACTCCGGCGGTGGAGGCGTTCGTCGTCGCCCTGCGGGAGGCGGCCGGCCGGGTTCCGCGGTAGGTACCGGTACTCAGGCGTCCGGCCGGGAGCGATCGTGGGGTACGGGTGGCCGTCGGTCGGCATGACCGGCTGGGCGGCGGGTCACGGCGACGAGCCGGCCGAGCCGCCGTCGACCGAACCGGGCACGGCCTGCGGCCTGGTGGTGGCCATCGGCGTGGTGCGGTGGCCGACCCGGGCCTCACAACCGTCACACGCCATGGCGTGGACCACTTCCGTCACGCGATACTGCCGCCGTTCGGCATGACGCTCCACGCTCCCCACGGCGACGGAAGGACTGAACACCCTTGAGTTCTCTACGTGTTCGGATCGGCATCCTCGGACTGGCCCTGCTGGCGGGGCTCGCGGCCCCCACCATCCCGGCGGCGGCCGAGACCGCCCCCTCGCCCACCGTGGAGGAACAGCGGCTCGACCGGGCCGTGCCCCAGGAGATACTCGAACGCTCCGGATTCGACACCGTGGCACCCGAGTTCACCCGGGCGCTCGGCGCCGCGCACTCCTACGCCGAGGCCCGCCGGGTCGTCGCACGGCAGGGCGCGGCCCTGTGGCGGCGGGCCGTCGACCGGGCGCAGGGACGGGGGCCGGCCGACGGCGACCTCAGCCGGGACGACGACCGGCCGCTGTACTGGGCGCGTCTCGGTATGGCACGGGAAGTCCGCACCTGGGAACCGAAGTTCGTGCTGACGGCGGCCCAACGCGCCGCGCTGCTCGACCGGTTGGAGCAGACCTCGCGCGGACAGAGCGACATCCGCTACCCACGGCAGCACACCAAGGGCCTCAAGCGGGTGCTGGTCACCGGCTTCGACCCGTTCACCCTGGACCGGGACATCCGCATCTCCAACCCGTCCGGGGCGACGGCTCTCGCCCTCGACGGCACGGTGATCCGGACCGCGGACGGGCCCGTGCGGGTCGAGACCGCCGTCTTCCCCGTGCGCTGGCAGGACTTCGCCGAGGGCACCGTGGAGCGCGCCCTGCGGCCTTATCTCCCGCAGGTCGACCTGTTCACGACCGTCAGTCAGGGCCGTGTCGGCCGCTTCGACGTGGAGCGCACCAACGGCGCCTGGCGCGGCGGCTTCGCCGACAACAACGTCATCGGCCGCACGGAGACGATCCCGGTCGCCGACCCCGCCTCACAGCCGCAGTGGACGACCACGACCCTGCCGTACACGGCGATCGTGGCCGCGGACACCGGCCGGTTCCCGGTCTACGACAACACGAGCGTCACCGAGATCCCGGCGGGCGGCACCGCCCCCGTCGTCCGGCCGGACGGACCGACGGCGGGGTCGACCGCCCGGGCCGGGGGCGGCGGCGACTACCTCTCCAACGAGATCGCCTACCGGGCCACCCTGCTGCGCGACCGGCTGGGCCTGCACGACCGCCTGCCGGGCGGACATGTGCACACGCCGGTACTTCAGTTCGCGGCCGGCAACACCGATCCGGCGACCGGCACGGTGACCGATCCGGAGTTCGTGCGCAACCGGCTGGACATCATCGCCCAGGCACGAGCGATCCTGACGACGGCGGTCACCGCATCACAGCGCGGCTGACGCCACCCGGGCGTCAAGCGCCGGACGGGCCGGCCGTGGCCGAGGCTTCCGCCTCGTCTGCATCGTCCGCCTCGCCTGCATCGCCTGCCTCGTCGGGCGCGGCGGTTTCCTCGTTCAGCAGGTCGCGGGCCAGGAGGGTTGCGCCCGCGACCGCGCCCGGCATCAGGAACACCGCGACGAAGGGGACCAGGAAGGCCAGGCCCAGGGGGGTGCCGAAGCCCCAGACCAGGGTTTTGCGGGAGCGGAGCAGGGTGAGGCGGGCGCGCAGGTCGACGTTCCGGCGCTGGAGGGCGACGGCGGTGAGTTCCTCGGTGAGGAAGAAGCCGGTGACGAAGAACCCGAGCACCGGGACGACCGTCTGTCCGGCGACCGGAATGAACCCGAGGGCGAACAGCAGCACGCCCCACAGCAGGGCGCGGACCAGGATGCGCAGGCTGTCGCGGGCGGAGATCCACAGTTCGCGCCAGAGCGGCAGCCCGGACTCGGGGGACGTGCCATCGGGCGAGACGTCCCGGTCGACCTTCTCGGAGAGGTTCTCGTAGAAGGGCTGGCCGACGAGGAGGGTGACGGCGGTGAAGGTGAGGACGGCGAGGAGGAGGGCGAGGGCGAACAGCACGACGGTGAGGAGGCCCCGGAAGAGGCCCTGCCAGGGGCTTGACCAGTCGTCGGCGAAGGGCGTCGCCCAGCCCACGAAGTCCTCGCCCCACACCGCGAGCGCCACCAGGGCCGCCGCGTAGAGGACGAGGGTGATCAGGCCGGGGACCAGCCCCCACCCGTACTGCCTGCCGTGCCGGGCCACCCATCGCTGGCCCTCCAGGAGGTACTTGAAACCCACCCCGAGATCGCGCATGGCCGAAACTTTACCCCGGGGGCCGCCGCGCCCGGTCTCCGCCGCGGTCCTCGACGGGCCGCCGCCCTCAAACGCCGTACGGGCGGCGGGACTTGCAGATCCTCCTAGGCCATCCGGGGTATCGGTGACACCAACGCCGTCTTGTTGCAGTTGAGTCGAACAGGTACACCTCGCCGTACCGATCTCCGGAAGCAACGATCGCGGCAAGTCCAGAGGAGGTACACGTGCGCACCACGAGCACCTACCCTGCCCGACCCGCCGTCGCGGGCAACGGCGTGGTGCGGGTGGTCGGCTTCCGCCGCGGCCGGGCAGGCGTCGGCCGTGAGCGGGCCGCATGCTGTCCTGTTCGGCGCAAAACCTCTCTTCCGGGACCATCCCAAGGGAGAGTTTCCGCAGGTCGCACAGGCATTGATCACCATGGCACAGGCACACGCGAGCAGCGGGCCGGTTGAGGAGAGCGGATGACTCGGTTGCATCGGACGGCGAAGGAGATCCACGGCACCGTCGCCGACGGTTACGAAACGGTGCGGGAGGAGTTCGCCGCGTTCGTCGCGGAGGAACAGCCCGACTACGAGGGCCAGTTGTGCGCGTACGTGCACGGCAGGCGGGTCGTCGACCTGTGGGCGCCCGGGGACGGCGCCGGCCCCGAGTCCCTCTACGGCGTCTACTCGTCGACCAAGGGCGCCGCCCATCTGGTGGTCGCGCTGCTGGTGCAGGAGGGCACCTTGGAGCTGGACCGCAAGGTCACCTACTACTGGCCGGAGTTCGCCGCCGAGGGCAAGGGCGCGCTGACCCTGCGCGAGCTGCTCGCGCACCGGGCCGGGGTGATCGGCACCGACGGCGGGTTCTCGCCGCAGGAGCTGGCCGACGACCGGCAGATCGCCGAACGCCTCGCCGACCAGCGCCCGTTCTGGCGTCCGGGCACCGCCTTCGGCTACCACGCGCTGGTCATCGGGGCGCTCACCGGCGAGGTCGTCCGGCGGGCCACCGGCCGCACGCTCCAGGAGGTGTACGAGGAGCGGGTGCGCGTCGCGTACGGGCTGGACTTCTTCCTGGGGCTGCCGGCGGTGCACGAGCCGCGTTTTCGCACCGCGCAGCCGATGGCGCCGACCGCCGAGCAGCGGGCGCTGCTGGACTCCCAGACCACCGGGCCGCACACCCTCGCCGCGATCGCCTCCAACCGTCACACCGCCGAGCCGACCGACCTGGAACTCCTGCCGAACGACCCGCTGATCCGAGCCAAGGGGCCGGCCTCGGTGGGCGGGGTCGCCTCGGCGCGCGGGCTGGCCGGGATGTACGCGGCGGCGATCAGCGAGGTCGACGGGAAGGCGCCGCTGCTGAAGGAGGACACGGCGGCGGAGTTCGGGCAGCTGCACTCCGTGGGCTACGACGTGGTGGCGCGCACCCACAAGGCGTTCGGTCTTGGCTTCCAGGCCACCGCGGACGCCTGGCACCCGTTCCTGGGCGCCGGGGCGTTCGGGCACGCCGGGGCGGGCGGCTGCCAGGCGTTCGCGGACCCGCGCAGCGGGCTCGCCTACGGCTACACGCGGCGCCGGTTCGCGTTCCCCGGCGGGGCGGCGCCGGAGAACGACCGGCTTGCGGGGGCCGTCCACCGGGCGGCGCTGGCGCACTGACCGCTGAGCGCACACCGCGGGCACCGCGGGCGCTGAGCCCGCGGAGACACCGATGAAGGCCGCGCCCCACGTCCAGGGGTGCGGCCTTCGGCGTGTGCGGGCTCGTCGGGTGCGAGCGAGCGCGGGACGACGGTCAGAGCTTGACGATCATCTTTCCGGTGTTGTCGCCGCGCAGGACCCCGAGGAACGCCTCCAGGTTGTTCTCGATGCCCTCGACGACCGTCTCGCGGTACTTGAGCTCGCCGGAGCGGACCCAGGGGCCGACCTCCTGGACGAACTGCGGCTGGAGGTCGTAGTGGTCGCCGACCAGGAGGCCCTCGATGCGGCCTCGGGTCTGGATGAGACGGGCGAGGTTCTTCGGGCCGGGGGCGGGCTCGGTGTTGTTGTAGACGGAGATCATGCCGCAGATGGCGATGCGGCCGTGCAGGTTGAGGGAGCCGATGGCGGCCTCGAGGTGGTCGCCGCCGACGTTGTCGAAGTAGACGTCGATGCCGTCCGGGGCGGCGGTGCGCAGCTGCTCGGCGACGGGGCCGTTCTTGTAGTTGAAGGCCGCGTCGAAGCCGTACTCCTCGACGAGGAGCTTGACCTTGTCGTCGGAGCCGGCCGAGCCGATGACCCGGGAGGCGCCCTTGAGCTTGGCGATCTGGCCGACCTGGCTGCCGACGGCGCCGGCCGCGCCGGACACGAAGACGGAGTCGCCCTCCTTGAAGGAGGCGGTGCGCAGCAGACCGGCGTAGGCGGTGAGGCCCGTCATGCCGAGGACGCCGAGGTAGGTGGACAGGGGCGCGGCCTCGGGGTCGACCTTGACGGCCTGCTTGGCGTCGAAGGTGGCGTACTCGCGCCAGCCGCCGAAGTGCAGGACGTGGTCGCCGGCCGCGATGCCGTCGGCGTTGGAGGCGACGACCTCGCCGACCGCGCCGCCCTGCATGGCCTTGCCCAGCTCGTAGGGGGCGGTGTACGACTTGGCGCTGCTCATGCGGCCGCGCATGTACGGGTCGACGGAGACGTACGCGTTGCGCACCAGCACCTCACCCGGGCCGGGCTGCCGGATGTCCGCCTCGGCCAGCTCGAAGTCCTCGGGCTTCGGCCAGCCGACGGGACGGCTGAGCAGACGCCACTCGCGGCTGGTGGTGGGGAGGGCGGAGTCGGTCATGAGGGGGCTGCCTTTCACATGTCGCACGCTTACAGATGCTTCACTACCTGAAACAACTATGCCAATGAATATTTCATGTTGTCAAGTAAACCGGGTACCCTGAAACCATGGCCACCTCACATCCGACTTCCCCGAGTCCCCGTCCCGACGCGCTGACCATGGAGGTCGTCGAGCTGATCGGCGAGGTCGTGGCCCGTTTCCACGAGGACTACGAGGAAGCCGCCGGCGGTCACGCCCTCACCGGCGCGCAGGCCCGGCTGCTGAGTCTGCTCTCGCGGGAGCCGCTTCCCATGCGCAAGCTGGCGCAGAAGCTGAAGTGCGAGCCGTCCAACGTGACCGGCATCGTCGACCGGCTGGAGTCCCGCGGCCTGGTCGAGCGGCGTCCCGATCCGGCCGACCGGCGCGTGAAGCTGGCGGCGGCGACGGACGAGGGCCGGCGGATCGCCAGGGGACTGCGCGAATCGCTGCGGTTCGCCCGGGAGCCGCTGGCGGGGCTGGGCGAGGAGGAGCGGGTGCTGCTGCGGGGGATGCTCCAGCGGATGCTGGAGGCGTAAGCGCGTAATCGCGTAATGCGTAATCGCGTAAGCGCGTAATGCGTAATCGCATAAGAGGCGTGAGCCGCGGGCCCCGGCCCGTGGGCCGCGCCTCAGTTGTCCGAGCCCGAGTCCCCGCCCGAGTCCGAGACCGTGTCCCCGCTCGACGACTTCCGGTTCTTGCTGGTCAACGCGCCGGCCACCGTGCCCATCGCGAGAGTCGCCGCCGACACGACGCGGGCCCAGCGCGGAGCGTCACCTCGGGCCGTCCACCAGACGCAGGCGCAGCCGCCCAGGACGAGCACGAGCACCCCCACAAGAACGAGCACGATCACGCCTCTCCCCCTCTTTCACCGGTGAACTCGTACTGCAACTCGTAGAGATGACCCGCCTTCACCATCACGGTGACTTCGACGGGACGGTCGTCGTCGCTGTGGACGACCCGCAGTGTACGCAGCACCGGCATGCTGCTGGTGAGGTGAAGGGCCTGGTACTGCCGCTGGGTGGGGACGCGGGCGGAGACACGGTCCGTGCTGCGGCGGGGCGGGTGACCGAGGTCGGTCAGCAGGGCGGGGGTGCCGCCCTTGATACGGCGGCGCTCGGCGAGGGGTGTGCCGCGGGCGATGTCCAACGGGTAGTAGGACTCGACGAGTTCGGCGGGTTCGTCGTCCACGAGGAGGATCTGGCCGCGCAGCACGGCCAGGCCGTCGGCTGGGAGGCCGAGGGCGGCGCGGACGTCGGCGGGCGGGCAGGTCTCCGTGACGTCGAGGAGCTCGGTACGGGCGTGCGTGCCGTGCTTGGCGGCCTCGGCGAGCCAGCGGTAGGGCGTTCCGGGACCGCCCGGAATCATCAGGGCGGCCGGCCGGACGGTGCGCTGGCGATGCTCGCGGACGGTGACGGCGGCGCCCGCCCTGCCGACCACCAGGCGTTCGTCCTTGAGGAGTTGCAGGGCCTTCTGGACCGTCGCGCCGGACGCCTCGAAGCGTTCCTTGAGCTGGGCGGTCGTGGGCAGGTTGGCGCCGGGGGCGAGCTCTCCGCTCATGATGTCGTCGCGCAGATCGGCCGCGATCCGCTCGTGCAGGGATCGGCGGTCGACGGCTTCCGGTTCTGCCTTGGGCACGGTCATCCGATCCTGATCTGGTAGCGCAGCCTCTGCCGTAGGGCAGGCATCACCATACGGTCGACCTGGATCGGCCGGTCGTCGCGGTCCAGCGTGAGCCGGACGAGCCGCAGGACGGGCTCCTCGCGGGCGGTTCCCAGGGCCTGACGCTCCTGCTCGTCGGGCATCCCGGCCGTCACGTCCTCCCGGACGAGGACGCCGACGTGGCCGAGTTCGGCGAGCAGCGCGAGGGCGCCGCCGGGGATCTTGGCGGTGCCGGCGAGCCGGGTGCCGGCGGCTATGGCCACCGGGTAGTAGGTGTCGGTCAGTTCGCTGGGCTCGTCGTCGAGGAGGATCAGACGCCGGCGCACGACGACCGGCTCGCCTTCCGGGACGTCGAACAGCGCCGCCACGTCCGCGGGGGCGGGCACCTCGCCGGCGTGCACGATGCGCTGGGTGCCGCGCCGGCCCCGGGCCGCGGCCTCGGCCGCCCAGGGGTCGCCCTGCCCCGTCCCCCGCGGCGTCAGATACGGCAACGACGTACTGACCCAACCGCTCGCACCCACGACGTCCTCCTGTTACGGCCGACCGTTCTTCCGACCCTGCCGCCCTACACGGTAGGCGACCCGCCTCATCCGTAGACCGCCACCCCGAGC
Organism: Streptomyces sp. NPDC031474; assembly: GCF_055581185.1. Taxonomy (NCBI): domain Bacteria; kingdom Bacillati; phylum Actinomycetota; class Actinomycetes; order Kitasatosporales; family Streptomycetaceae; genus Streptomyces; species Streptomyces sp. NPDC031474. Next base: position 238,647 of record NZ_JBVIJX010000014.1, on the reverse strand, counting down.
CACCCTCAGCTACCCTGCACCACCTTGTTGCCTTTCGCGAATAACAGTAAGGTATCGCCGCAGGACGCCCCAGAACCACCGGAGGTGCCCCCGTGCCCTTGTCACGGCAACGTCGTTTTCCCCGCTCGCGCGCCTCGGTACGGGCCGCCCGCACCTTCGTCCACCAGGTCCTCACCGACTGGGGCCGCGTCGACCGGCTGGACGACATAAAGCTGTGCGCGTCGGAACTCGCCACGAACGCCCTGCTGCACGGCGTCCCTCCGGGTCGGCAGTACTGCGTGACCCTCACCCTCGACGGCCCGCTGATCCGCCTGTCGGTGCGTGACACCGGAGACCATCCCGCGCCCTCGCCCCCGCCGAACCCGGACGCCTGCTCGGGCCGCGGTCTGCACCTGGTCCGCGAACTGGCGGACGACCTGGGTGTCACCGAGCACGCCATCGGCAAGACCGTGTGGGTCGCCTTCAAGTCGGACGGCCGATCCGGAACGTCCCGACCCTGAACGTGCGGACCCGGCACCTCCTGCCCCCGCACCTCCGGACCCGGCACCTCCGGACCCGGCACCTCCGGACCCCGCATCTCCTGCCCCCGCACGCCGCGACCCGGCACGTCCCGGGAGCACGACGGCGCCCGGCCCGCGGTCCGCCGGGCAGCCGACGCGGGGCGTCGACGGTGGCAGAGGCCGCGGGCCGGGCGCGTCGGTTCCGGCTCAGGTCTTCTTTCGGGTCGTCATGAAGCGCTGGACCAGGATGAACGCGCACAGCAGCACACCGGTGGCGATCTTCGTCCACCAGGAGCTGAGCGTGCCCTCGAATTGGATGATGCTCTTGATCAGGCCCAGGACGAGAACGCCGAACAGGGTGCCCAGGACATAGCCGGAGCCGCCCGTCAGCAGCGTGCCGCCGATGACGACCGCGGCGATCGCGTCGAGCTCCATGCCGGTCGCGTGCAACGGGTCACCGGACTGGATGTACAGCGTGAAGAGCAGTCCGGCCAGCGCCGAGCAGAACCCGCTCACCGTGTACACGGCGATCTTCGTGCCGCCCTGCGGGAGACCCATCAGCATGGCCGACTGCTCGTTGCCGCCGATGGCGTACACCCGGCGCCCGAAGCGGGTGTAGTGCAGGACGTAGAACGCCACGGCGAGGACCACCAGCGAGACGATCGCGCCGATCGACAGGAATCCCATCCCCAGCGACACCTGCGCCGTCGCCATGCTGCTCACCGTGGAGTCGCTGATGGAGATCGACTCCTTGCTGATGACCAGGCACAGGCCGCGGAACAGGAACAGGCCGGCGAGGGTCACGATGAACGGCTGGATCTCGAAGTTGTGGATCACATAGCCCATGAGGAAGCCGCCGAAGGCTCCCACGGCCAGCGCCATCGGGACGACCAGCACGAGCGGCAGTCCCTGACGTTCCACCAGCCAGGCCGTGAACATCGTCGTGAAGCCGATCATCGAGCCGACGGACAGGTCGATGCCGCCGGACAGGATGACGAAGGTGACGCCGACCGCGGCGACCAGCAGATAGCCGTTGTCGATGAACAGGTTCAGGAAGACCTGCGGTTCGCCGAAACCGTAGTACTGGTACCGGGCCAGGCCGCCGACGTACATCAGCAGGAAGAGCAGGGCCGTCACCGCGACGGGCAGCCGCCGGTCGCCGAGCAGCCGCGCGGCCTTGGACGGGGTACGGCTGTCCGGGGCGGCCGGGGGGCTCTGGGTGGTCGTGGTCATCACGACACCTCCATCTTGGGGGCGGCCTCGGTCGCCGCGGCGGTGTCCGCCTTGGCCTCGGCCGGCTTGGCGCCCGCCTTCGCGCCGAACCTGGCGGCGAACTTGGCGCCGAAGACCTTGTCGCGGAACTTCGGGGACTGCAGCAGACAGACCACGATGACGACGGCGGCCTTGAAGACCAGGTTGGTCTGGGTCGGCACGCCGATGGTGTAGATCGTGGTGGTCAGGGTCTGGATGACGAGGGCGCCGACCACCGTTCCGCCGACGGAGAACCGGCCGCCCAGAAGTGAGGTGCCGCCGATCACCACGGCGAGGATCGCGTCGAGTTCGATCCACAGGCCGGCGTTGTTGCCGTCGGCGGCCGAGGTGTTGGAGCTGATCATCAGGCCCGCGATGCCCGCGCACAGGGCGCAGAACATATAGACCATGATCTTGATGCGCCGGGACCTGATGCCGACCAGCCGGCTGGCCTCGGCGTTGCCGCCGACCGCCTCGACCAGCAGGCCGAGCGCCGTGCGGCGGGTCAGCGCCACGGTGACGGCCACGACCGCGGCCACCACGAAGATCGAGAACGGCAGCGTCAGCCAGTAGCCGCCGCCGATCAGCTTGTACGGCTCGCTGTTGATGGTGATGATCTGGCCGTCGGTGATCAGCTGGGCGACACCGCGGCCGGCGACCATGATGATCAGGGTGGCGATGATCGGCTGGATGCCCATCCGGGCCACCAGGAAGCCGTTCCACAGGCCGCAGACGACCGCGGCCAGCAGCCCGAGGCCCATCGCGAGCAGCACCCCGGACAGGGCGCCCTGGTCGGACTGGTCGCTGATGTACGAGCAGGCCAGTGCTCCGGTGATGGCGACCACGGCGCCCACGGAGAGGTCGATGCCGCCGGTGGCGATCACCAGGGTCATGCCGACCGCCACCAGGATGAGGGGCGAGCCGAACAGCACGATCGAGACGAGGCTGCCGTAGAGGTGGCCGTCCGCCATCTTGATCGAGAAGAAGTCGGGCGTAAAGGGAACGTTGACGAGCAGCAGGAGGACGAGGACCGCTACCGGCCAGAACAGGTGGTGGCGGGTCAGCGCCCGCCATCGGGAAGAGGGGGTCGACGACGTGGTCACTGGTGCTCTCCGCTCGCGATGGTCTCCAGGATCCGGCTGGTGGTGATCTCCGGCCCGTTGGCGATCTGCGCCACCAGCCGGCGGTCGCGCAGCACTCCGATGGTGTGACTGAGCCGGAGTACCTCCTCCAGCTCGGCCGCGATGTACAGGACGGACATGCCGTCCTCGGAGAGGGAGACGACGAGCTTCTGGATCTCCGCCTTCGCGCCGATGTCGATGCCGCGCGTCGGCTCGTCCAGGATCAGCAGCTTCGGACTCGTGATCAGCCAGCGGGCCAGCAGCACCTTCTGCTGGTTGCCGCCGCTGAGCTGGCCGACCCTGGCCTCGGGGTTGGCGGGGCGGATGTCCAGCGCCTTGATGTACTTGGCGACGAGTTCGTCGCGCTGGGCGAGCGGGATGGGCCGGGTCCAGCCGCGCGAGGCCTGCAGGGCCAGGATGATGTTCTCCCGCACCGTCAGATCGGGCACCAGGCCCTCGCTCTTGCGGTTCTCGGAGCAGAACGCGACGCCGGCGCCGATCGCGTCGTTCGGGGCGCTCATCGAGACCTGCTTGCCGCCGATGGTCACCTTGCCGCTGTCCGGCTGGTCGGCGCCGAAGAGCAGCCGGGCGAGTTCGGTGCGGCCCGAGCCGAGGAGGCCGGCCAGCCCGATCACCTCGCCCTTCCTGATCTCCAGGTCGAACGGGGCGATGCCGCCGGTCCTGCCGAGGCCGTCCGCCTGGACCAGGGTGTCGCCCGCGTCGGAACGCAGCTGGTGTTCGTGGAGCTCGTCCAGCTGGCCCATGGCCTTGCCGAGCATGAGCTGGACGAGTCCGACCTGGTCGAGGTCGGCCACCATGTGCTCGCCGACGAGGGTGCCGTTGCGCAGGACGGTCATCCGGTCGCAGACCTCGTAGATCTGGTCGAGGAAGTGCGAGACGAACAGGATCGCGACGCCCTCGTCCTTCAACCGCCGCATCAGGGCGAACAGTTGGAGGACCTCGTCGCGGTCGAGGCTGGAGGTCGGCTCGTCGAGGATCAGCACCTTGGTGGCCGGGCCCTCGCCGTCGCCGTCTGCGCCGCCGGTGCCCAACGACCTGACGATCGCGACCAGTTGCTGCACGGCCAGCGGGTAGGAGGACAGCGGGAGGCTGACGTCGATGTCGAGTCCGAGGCGGTCCACCAGCTCCGCCGCCTGTTGGCGCAGCTGCTTCCACTGGATGCGGCCCATGCGGGTGGGTTCACGCCCGATGAAGATGTTCTCCGCCACCGACAGGTTCGGACAGAGGTTGACCTCCTGGTAGACGGTGCTGATACCGGCCTGCTGCGCCTGCAGCGGGCTGGCGATCCGTACGGACCGGCCGTCCAGTGTGATCGTGCCGCCGTCCAGGGAGTAGACGCCGGTGAGCACCTTGATGAGCGTGGACTTGCCCGCCCCGTTCTCGCCCATCAGGGCGTGGATCTCGCCGGGGAAGAGCCGGAAGTCGACGTCCGACAGAGCCCGTACCCCCGGAAATTCTTTGACTATGCCCGCCATTTCCAGGACGGGCCGCGGCTCTGCCATGGCAGTGCTCCTTGAGATTGGTTCAGGCCCGCAGGGAGCCCCGGGACCGAGGGCACTCGGTCGGCCGGAGGCTCCCTGCCGGTGGGTGCGTCGGTCAGTACTTGCGGCTCGGGAGCGCGGCCTTGGCCTGGTCCTGCATGAAGTCGCCCTCCTTGGTCTTGATCCAGCGCTCGACCGTCTGGCCGTCCTTGACCTTCTTCACGGTGTCCATCAGCTGGGGGCCGAGGAGCGGGTTGCACTCGACGATGGCGTTGATCTTGCCCTCGGACATGGCCACGAAGCCGTCCTTCACGCCGTCGATCGAGACGATCAGGATGTCCTTGCCGGGCTTCTTGCCGGCCGCCTCGATGGACTGGATGGCGCCGATGGCCATGTCGTCGTTGTGCGCGAAGAGCACGTTGATGTCCGGGTTGGACTGCAGGAAGGCCGCCATGACCTGCTTGCCGCCGGCGCGGGTGAAGTCACCGGTCTGGCTGACGACGATCTTCCAGTCGGCCTTGTGCTCCGCGTCCATGATCTCCTTGAAGCCCTTGGCGCGCTCGATCGCCGGGGCGGCACCGGTGGTGCCCTCCAACTGGGCGATCTTCACCGGGGCCTTGAGCCCGGCCTTCGCGATGACCTTCTCCAGGATCCTGGCGGCGCGACGGCCCTCGTCGGTGAAGTCGGAGCCGACCAGCGTGACGTACAGGGACTGGTCGGAGGTCTCCACGGAGCGGTCGGTGAGGACCACCGGGATCTTCGCGGCCTTGGCCTCCTTGAGCACCGCGTCCCAGCCGGTGACGACCACCGGCGAGAAGGCGATCACGTCCACCTTCTGCGCGATGTAGTTGCGGATCGCGGAGATCTGGTTCTCCTGCTTCTGCTGGGCGTCGGAGAACTTGAGGTTGTAGCCCGCCGCCTTGGCCGCGTCCTTCACCGAGGTGGTGTTGGCGCTGCGCCAGCCGCTCTCGGAACCGACCTGGGAGAAGCCGAGCGTGATCGCCTTGCTGCCGTCCGCGGAGGTGGAGCCGGTGGAGCTGTCGTCCTTCTTCGCGCAGGCCGTCAGACCGCCCGCGGCCGCCACGCCGACCGCCGTGGTGAGGAAGTTTCTTCTGCTGAGCATGTTCTTCTCCTTTGAAGAGCCGGCCCGGGGACGGACCTGCTGGTACTCGATGGGACCGGCCATACTGCGTCCAGCCTGTCGATCATCGTTCGATATGTCGGCCACACCGCTGGGCAGGTGCGTCCGACCGATGGGGTCAAAGGGGTGCGCGCTCCGACTGGGCGGCGTACGGGAACGTACTGGCGCGCACCACGAGTTGGGGTTCGATCGCGATCCGGGAAGGGGTGGCGGGCGGGCGGCCCTCGATCAGCTCCAGGAGCAGTGCGATGCCTTGCTTGCCCACCGTCGCGAAGTCCTGCCGGACGGTGGTGAGCGGAGGGGCGAAGAACTCCGACTCCGGGATGTCGTCGAAGCCGACCACCGCGACGTCCTGGGGGGTTCGGACCCCCGCCTCCCGCAGGGCCCTCAACACCCCCAGTGCCATCTGGTCGTTGGCGACGAAGACGGCGGTCAGCCCCCGGCCCACCCAGCCGGCCAGTTCCTGGCCCGCCCGGTAGCCCGACAGCGGACTCCAGTCCCCCCGCAGCAGCATGGGCGGCTCGACGCCCTCCGCTTCGAGGGTCGCCCGCCAGCCGGCGGCCCGGTCGGCCGCCTCCTGCCAGTCCTCGGGCCCGGCGAGGTGCCAGACCGTGCGGTGGCCCGCGGCCAGCAGGTGGCCGGTGGCCAGCCGGCCGCCGAGGTGCTGGTCCACGCTGACGCCGGGGATGTCCACTCCCGGCCCGCTGCCCACGATCACCACGGGGAACGGGTGGCGGAGTTCGGCCAGGGCGTCCACCGCCGACCGCTGCGGGGCGATGGCGACCACGCCTTCCACCCCGCCCTCGCTGAGGTGGTCGAGCGCCTCGGACAGGCTCTCCATGGTCAGTTTGCGCAGACTGACCGTCGAGACGAGATAGCCCTCGGCGCGGGCCGCTTCCTCGAGCGCGAACAGGGTGCTGGCCGGCCCGTAGAGGGTGGTGTCGGAGGCGACCACGCCCAACGTCCGGGTACGCCGGGTCGCCAGGGCCCGTGCGGAGGAGTTGCGGCGATAGCCCATCTCCTCGATCGCACGCAGCACCCGGGCCCGCGTCTCGTCCCGCACATTGGGGTGGTCCCCCAGCACGCGGGACACGGTCTGGTGGGACACACCGGCCTGGCGTGCCACGTCGGCCATGGTGGGCGGCCGAAGCTGAGTGTGTGTCACGGCCGCACCTCCTTGGCGCCGGTCTGCCTGTAAGTCCTGTGATGGGGCTGGATGATCCCGCGCCGCCGACGTCACGCCGGGGTTCCGGTGAGTCCAACGGCACGGGGAATGAAGGCGAGTTGGGACACTAGGGGCACACCGCTCGTAACTCCCGTGTTCGCGTCGGACGCTGACTGGTGAAGCGGAGGTCATTGTGAGCGCTAACAATTCATGGCGGTCAAGAGGGCTGCACCGGAAGGTCGTCACGGTTCCATAACGTGCATGACAACTATGGTGCGTCTTACCTGGTCAGAGCCCTGAAGGCCCGATCGGCCCACCCACCCCGAACAACGGCCCAACGACGCCCCGCCCAGCGGGAACGCGCGCGACAACAGTCCACACCGAACAATGTGCGCACCGCCAGAACATCCCCCACACCGCCCTGGACACCACCCACACCGCCCTGGACGGCCGTCCAGCCGGGCCGGCGTCCACCCGACGCCCCGCCTGAGGACGCCCGACGGGGGCGGGCGCGAGGCGGCCCGCCCGGCAGGAGCCGACGGGGAGCGGACCGCCCGCCGGGAGCCGACGCGGAAACGGCACCCCGGGCGGGAGCGGACGCGAAGCGGGCCGTCCGGCGGGGGCCGGCCCGGCCTGCGGAAGCGGACGCAGGGCGGTCCGCCCGGCAAGAGCCGACCGGCCGACGGAAGCGCAAGCGGACGCGGAGCGGCCCGCCCGATCGGGGCCGATGGGGAGCGGACCGCCCGCCGGGAGCCGACGCGGGGCGAGTCGGCCGGCGGGAGCGGACGCGAAGCGGTCCGCCCGACCGGAGCCCACGCGGAGCAGACCGCCCGACCGGAGCCCACGCGGGGCGGCACCCCTGGGGGAGCCGACGCGGGGGCGGCCGGGGTGGGGAGCTGACGCGGGGCGGGTGGCGGGAGCCGACGCGGAGCGGACCGCCCGGACCGTAGCCGACGCGGGGCGGGCCGGCCGACCGGAGCCCACGCGGAGCGGCACCCCTGCGCGAGCCGACGCGAGGGCGGCCGGGGTGGGGAGCCGACGCGAGGCGGGCCGGCCGACCGGAGCCCACGCGGAGCGGCACCCCTGCGCGAGCCGACGCGAGGGCGGCCGGGGTGGGGAGCCGACACGGGGCGGGCCGGCCGACCGGAGCCCACGCGGAGCGGCACCCCTGCGCGAGCCGACGCGAGGGCGGCCGGGGTGGGGAGCCGACACGGGGCGGGCCGGCCGACCGGAGCCCACGCGGAGCGGCACCCCTGCGCGAGCCGACGCGGGGCGGGGCGGCCGGGGTGGGGGAGCCCACGCGGGGCGGCACCCCTGTGGGGGCCGACGTGGGGTGGGGTGGCCGGGAGGGGAGTCCACGTGGGGTGGCGGCCCTGTGGGGGTCGATGCGGGGTGGGGGGTTAAGAGCACCACCACAGGAAGCGGGTGCATGTTTCGGTCGGCGATGGTTGGGGGGTCTTGGTCGGGGCGGCGGTCGGTGTGGGGTTCGAGCCGGGGTCCGGGTCCGACGGGGGCGTCGATCCGGAGGAGGCCGGGAGGGTGGCCGACTGGGCTTCCTTGTCCGGGGACCGGGTGGCTTTGCCGTCCTTCGCGGACTCCGACGCCGACGGGGAGGCGGAGGAGCTCGGGGACGAGGAGGCCGTGGCCGCGCCCGGGGCCGTCCTGTCGTCCAGCGGCTGCGCGGACGTGCTCGGCTCCGGCACCTTCCCCGCCTCCCCGTCGACCTCGGACGACTCTCCCCCGGCCACCTCGGGGTTGTGGGGCGAGGAGAACCCCGGTGCGTCCACGCCGAGTTCGGCCAGGCTCAGGCCGCCCGCCGCCAGGACGAAGCCGGCGGTGATCAGCACCACGCGCTTGCGGCGCCGACGGTGGGCCGAGGCCTTGCGGTCGCGACGGCTCGCGTCCGATGCGGCAGCCGTGCCTTCGGGGCTCCGCCGGGCGCCCCGGCCCTGCCCACGGCGGCGCGCGGCGCGCCCCTGGGGCTCGGCGCCGTCGACTGCATGATCGTCATGATCGTCGCGCTCGTCGCGCTCGCCGTCGTCGTGGTCGGCATGATCGCCGCGACCGTCCGGGCCGCCGGGCGCCTCGTGCGCCGACGCGTCCCGCGGGTACGGCTCGGGCTCCTGCGTGTACGGTTCCGGCGCATACGGCTCGGGCTCGGGCTCGTACGCGGTGGGCGGATACGCGCGTAGCTGCTGAGCGGGTGCGCCGCACCCCGGGCAGGCGAGGGCGCCGTTGAGGTGCCTTCGGCACGGGTGGCAGTAGTCCATGACGCGGGAAGACTAAGTTCCCGGAAGGTCACGTTCCCAGGCCCGGCTGTGAAAGTTGTGTGGGAAACCGGCCATACCGGCGCGGCGACTTGAGTGACCTGTCACACACAGCCGACCCTTCGACTTTCGCAAGGACCCTCGAAAGTGTCGAAACCGTTACACGTTCGACCCATTGACACCCCCGTCGCGCAAAACTTACTGTCTGCCCAGCATTTCGAACATGTGACGAAATCTCGAACAGCCGAAGGGTAACTTCCGTGCGCATCACCGGAATCAGCACTCACGTGGTAGGGACGCCCTGGCGCAACCTGACCTACGTCCTGGTGCACACCGACGAGGGCATCACGGGTGTCGGCGAGACCCGCATGCTGGGCCACACCGACGCGCTGATCGGCTACCTGAAGGAGGCCGAGGCCAACCACATTCTCGGCTCCGACCCGTTCGCTGTCGAGGACCTCACCCGCCGGATGAAGTACGGCGACTACGGGCGCGCCGGCGAGATCGTGATGTCCGGCATCGCCGTCGTCGAGATGGCCTGCTGGGACATCAAGGGCAAGGCCCTCGGAGTGCCGGTCTGGCAGCTGCTCGGCGGCAAGGTCACCGACAAGGTCAAGGCGTACGCCAACGGCTGGTACACCACCGAGCGGACGCCGGAGGCGTACCACAAGGCCGCGCAGGGGGTCATGGAGCGCGGTTACAAGGCGCTGAAGATCGACCCCTTCGGCACCGGCCACTTCGAGCTGGACCACGCGCAGACCCTGTACGCCGTCTCCCTCATCGAGGCCGTGCGCGACGCCATCGGGCCGGACGCCGAGCTGATGCTGGAGATGCACGGCCGCTTCTCCCCCTCGACCGCCGTCCGGCTCGCGAACGAGCTCGCGCCGTTCAAGCCCGCCTGGCTGGAGGAGCCCTGCCCGCCGGAGAACCTGAAGGCCCTGGAGAAGGTCGCCGCCAAGGTCGACATCCCCGTCGCCACCGGTGAGCGCATCCACGACCGCATCGAGTTCCGCGAGCTCTTCGAGAGCCAGGCCGTGGACATCATCCAGCCGGACGTCGGCCACATCGGCGGCATCTGGGAGACGCGCAAGCTCGCGGCGACCGCCGAGACGCACTACATGCTCGTCGCCCCGCACAACGTCGGCGGCCCGGTCCTGACCGCGGCCTCCCTCCAGGTCGGGTTCACCGCCCCGAACTTCAAGATCCTCGAGCACTTCAACGACTTCGCGGACGCGGAGATCAAGAAGGTCGTCAAGGGCGCGCCCGAGGTGATCGACGGCTACTTCCACCTCTCCGACAAGCCCGGCCTCGGCGTCGAGCTGGACGTGGACGCCGCCGCCGAGTTCCCCCAGCAGCAGGCCCGCTTCGACCTGTGGGCCGAGGGCTGGGAGCAGCGCAAGCCCAAGGCAGGCAAGTGAGCACCGCCGTCGTCGTCGAGGCGCCGGGCGAGCATCGGCTCGTCCCGCACGAGCCCCGGCAGCCGGAGCCCGGCGAGGCGCTGGTGCGGGTGCACGCCACCGGCATCTGCGGCAGCGACCGCGAGGTGTACCAGGGCAACCGGCCCGAGGGGTACGTCCGCTACCCGCTGACGCCCGGCCACGAGTGGTCCGGGACGGTCGAGGCGGTCGGCGCCGGGGTCCCGGCGTCGCTCGTCGGCCGCAAGGTGGTGGGCGAGGGCTTCCGCAACTGCCAGGTCTGCGACCGCTGCCACGCGGGCGAGACGACGCTGTGCACGGACGGCTACGAGGAGACGGGCTTCACCCAGCCCGGGGCGATGGCAGCCACCCTCACCCTGCCGGCCCGGCTGCTGCATGTGCTCCCCGAGGACGCCGACCTCACGGCCGCCGCGCTCCTGGAGCCCGCCGCCTGCATCGCGGCCGCCGCGATCAAGGCGCGCGCGCTGCCCGGCGAGAAGGTGGCCGTGGTCGGCACCGGCACCCTGGGCATGTTCGCCGTCCAGTTCCTGAAGGCGGGCTCGCCGGCCGAGCTGCTGGTGGTGGGCACCCGAAGGGACCGGGAGACGCTTTCCCGGCAGTTCGGGGCGACCGACTTCCGCACCCGGGACGAGGAGCTCCCCGACGACTTCGACGTCGTCATCGAGACCGCGGGTTCGGCCTCCGCCGCCCGCACGGCCGCCTCGCTGCTGCGGCGCGGCGGACGTCTGGTCCTCACGGGGATCCCGGCGCCGGGCGCCGACGGGCTCGACCCGACGGACCTGGTGGTACGGCAGCTGGAGGTGCACACCGTCTTCGGGGCGCCGCCCGACGCCTGGTCGCACACCGTGCGGGTGTTCGGGGCCGGTCTGCTGGATCCGCTTCCGTTGGTCACCCACGAGCTGCCGCTCGCCGCGTTCTCCGAGGCCATCGAGCTGGTGGGATCCGGCGATCCGAAGGTGGGCAAGGTGCTGCTCCGGCCTTAGGTCACCCCTAGCCGTACGCCGGTACGGGGGCGACCTGACGGCCCCCGTACCGGCGTACATCCCAACCCCGCACCCCGCACGCCTTGAGCCGCGAACCTCGTCCGAAATATCGAACACGAAGGACAGCTTGTGACGACCGACGCCTCCGCCACGGCCCCCCGTCGACCCGGTGAGCAGGCGCTCACCACGCTCGGCCTGGGCACGCCCGCGCCCGACCCCGCCGACGCCTCCGCCCACAGTTTCCCGGGCGGCGGCCGCTGGCGCACCGAGGTTCCCTCGTGCGAGGGTCCCGAAGCGCTGGCCGTCATCCTCAAGGAAGCCTCCCGCCTCGACGTGCCGATCCACCGGATCAGCCAGGGCAGCGGCGTGTGGATGCTCTCCGACGCCGAGATCACCGAGATGGTCGAGGCCACCGGCGAGCGCGACATCGAGCTCTGCCTGTTCACCGGGCCGCGCGGCACCTGGGACATCGGCGGCTCCACCCGGACCGACTCGCGCGGCGGGGGCCTCAGAGCCCGCGGGCACGACGCCGTCGCCGGGTGTGTCGAAGACGCCGTCCGGGCCACGGAGCTGGGCGTCAAGTGCCTTCTCGTCGCCGACGAGGGCGTGCTGTGGACGCTGCACCGCGCCCGCCAGGCCGGCATCATCCCGGCCGACACCACACTGAAGGTGTCGGCGCTCATCGGCCCCGTCAACCCGGCCTCGTACGCGGTGTACGAGGGGCTCGGCGGCGACTCGATCAACGTGCCCAGCGATCTCACGCTGGATCACCTCACCGAGATCCGCCGGGTGTCGGCCGCCCCCATGGACATGTACATCGAGGCCCCCGACGATCTCGGCGGTTACATCCGGATGTACGAGGTCGCCGAGCTGATCCGGCGCGGCGCACCGATCTACCTGAAGTTCGGCCTGTCCAAGGCCCCGGGGATCTACCCGTACGGCCACCACATGCGGGATCTGACGCTCTCCACCGCCCGGGAACGGGTGCGGCGCGGACGGCTCGCCCTCGACCTGCTCGCGCGCCACGGAGCGGACGGCGACATGGCGCCTCTCGGCTCTCGTCTGCCGGGCGAACTGAACAGGTTCGACGCCCGGTCATAACGTTCCGGAAACCTCGCTTCACAGAAGCCACCACAGGCACCCAGAATCCCACACATCTTCTTCTCGGTCTTCCCGGCGTCACCGCCGGGAGCGCCCTTGGCACCGCGAGACCGATCCCCTGCACACACATCAAGGATGATGATCATGCGTAACCGCAGAGCCGCACTCGCCGCCATAGCCGGAGCCGCCTCCCTCGCCCTGACCCTGACCGCCTGCGGGCAGTCCGGTGAGGGCGGCAGCGACGAGAAGCCGGCCGACACCAAGGGCGGGACCATCGGCATCTCGATGCCGACCAAGTCCTCCGAGCGCTGGATCACCGACGGCGCCAACGTCGAGAAGGACCTGAAGGCCAAGGGCTACAAGACCAAGCTGGTCTTCGGCGAGGACGACCCCGACCAGCAGGTCTCCCAGATCGAGAACCTGATCACCCAGGGCGTCAAGGCGCTGATCGTCGCCGCCATCGACAACAAGTCCCTGAACAACGTCCTCCAGCAGGCCGCCGACGCCAAGATCCCGGTCATCTCCTACGACCGTCTGATCCTCGGCACGAAGAACGTCGACTACTACGCGTCCTTCGACAACGAGAAGGTCGGCAAGCTCCAGGGCCAGTACATCGTCGACAAGCTGGGCCTGGCGAGCGGCAAGGGTCCGTTCAACATCGAGCTCTTCGCCGGCTCCAACGACGACAACAACACCAAGTACTTCTTCAACGGTGCGATGAGCGTGCTCCAGCCGTACATCGACAGCAAGAAGCTGGTGGTCAAGTCCGGCCAGACCAAGCTCACCCAGGTCACCACCCTGCGCTGGGACGGCGCCACCGCCCAGAAGCGCATGGAGGACAACCTCACCTCGGCGTACACCAAGGGCCGGGTCGACGCGGTGCTCTCGCCCTACGACGGCATCTCCATCGGCATCATCGCCGCCCTGAAGTCGGACGGCTACGGCACCGCGGCCAAGCCGCTGCCGGTCATCACCGGCCAGGACGCCGAGCTCGCCTCGGTGAAGTCGATCATCGCGGGCCAGCAGTCGATGACCGTCTACAAGGACCTGCGCAAGCTCGCCCAGGTCGCCACGGACATGGTCGACGCCTCCCTCAACGGCAAGAAGCCCGAGATCAACGACACCAAGTCGTACGACAACGGCACCAAGGTCGTCCCCGCCTTCCTGCTGCAGCCGGTCGGCGTCGACAAGACCAACTACGAGAAGGAACTCATCCAGGGCGGCTACTACACGGCGGACCAGCTCAAGTAAGTCGACCCTTAAGGATTGGAAGGCACGACCATGGCGGGACCCGTCCTGGAAATGCGCTCGATCGTCAAGACCTTTCCCGGCGTCAAAGCGCTGTCGGACGTCACACTGACCGTCCGTCAGGGCGAGGTCCACGCCATCTGCGGTGAGAACGGCGCCGGGAAGTCCACCTTGATGAAGGTGCTCTCCGGCGTCCATCCGCACGGAACCTATGAAGGCGACATCCTCTTCGAGGGAGAGGTCGTCCAGTTCAAGGACATCCGGGCGAGCGAGCAGCGCGGCATCGTTATCATCCACCAGGAGCTGGCGCTGTCGCCGTATCTCTCCCTGGCGGAGAACATCTTCCTCGGCAACGAGCACGCCAAGGGCGGGTTCATCGACTGGCGGGAGACCCTGCGGCACGCCACGGAGCTGCTGCGCCGGGTCGGTCTCAGCGACCACCCGGAGACCCGCGTCGCCGACATCGGCGTGGGCAAGCAGCAGCTCGTGGAGATCGCCAAGGCCCTGTCGAAGAAGGTGAAGCTGCTCATCCTGGATGAGCCGACGGCGGCCCTGAACGACGAGGACAGCGGCAAACTCCTGGACCTCATCCTGGAGTTGAAGAAGCAGGGCATCACCTCGATCATCATCTCCCACAAGCTCAACGAGATCCGCAAGGTCGCGGACTCGGTGACGATCATCCGCGACGGGCACACCATCGAGACGCTCGACGTGAAGTCGGCGGAGACGACCGAGGACCGGATCATCAGCGGCATGGTCGGCCGCGACCTCGACCACCGCTTCCCCGAGCGCACCCCGCACGAGGCGGAGAAGGACGCGGCCCCGGCCCTGGAGATCCGCGACTGGACCGTGCACCACCCGATCGACCAGCAGCGCAAGGTGGTCGACGACGTGTCGATCCAGGTGCGCCGCGGGGAGATCGTCGGCATCGCCGGCCTCATGGGCGCCGGCCGCACCGAGCTCGCCATGAGCGTCTTCGGGCGCACCTACGGCCGGCACGCGGGCGGGACGGTCCTCAAGGACGGCAAGGAGATCCGCACGAAGACGGTCGCCGAGGCGATCGGCCACGGGATCGCGTACGTCACCGAGGACCGCAAGCACTACGGCCTGAACCTCATCGACACGATCAACCGCAACATCTCGCTGACCGCCCTGAAAAAGGTCGCCAAGCGGGGCGTGGTCGACGAGCAGGAGGAGCGGCAGGTCGCCGAGGGCTACCGCAAGTCCATGAACATCAAGGCGCCGACCGTCTTCGAGCCGGTGGGCAAGCTGTCCGGCGGCAACCAGCAAAAGGTCGTCCTCAGCAAGTGGATCTTCGCCGGTCCCGACGTGCTGATCCTGGACGAGCCGACGCGCGGTATCGACGTCGGCGCCAAGTTCGAGATCTACACGGTGATCGACCAGCTGGCCGCCCAGGGCAAGGCGGTCGTCTTCATCTCCTCCGAGCTGCCCGAACTGCTCGGCATGTGCGACCGCATCTACACCATGGCCGCCGGACGGCTCACGGGCGAGTTCCCGCGGGCCGAGGCCACGCAGGAAGTGCTGATGCGTCAGATGACGAAGGACAAAGAGGTAACGCGATGAGCACGGACGTGACCAAGACCCCGGCGGCCGCGCCGCCGGAGAAGAGCGGAGGCTCCGCCTCCGGCGGCGGGCTGCTGCAGCTGGTGCTGAACGGCCTGCGCAGCAACATGCGCCAGTACGGCATGCTGATCGCGCTCGGCCTGCTCGTGATCCTGTTCCAGGTGTGGACCGGCGGCGACCTGCTGCTGCCGCGCAACGTCTCCAACCTGGTCCTGCAGAACAGCTACATCCTGATCCTCGCGATCGGCATGATGCTGGTGATCATCGCCGGCCACATCGACCTGTCGGTCGGTTCGGTGACGGCGTTCACGGGCGCCTTCGCGGCCGTACTGACCGTGCAGCACGGTGTGGCGTGGCCGCTCGCGCTGGTGCTGTGCCTGGCGATCGGCGCGGCCGCCGGCGCCGCACAGGGCTTCCTGATCGCCTACCTCGGCATACCCTCCTTCATCGTCACCCTCGCGGGCATGCTGATCTTCCGCGGTCTGACGGAGATGTTCCTGAAGGGCCAGACGCTCGGCCCGTTCCCGGACGGTCTGCAGAAGATGGGCAACGGCTTCCTGCCGGAGGTCGGCCCGGACACCAACTACCACAACCTCACGCTGCTGCTGGGCTTCGTCCTGCTCGCGTTCGTGATCCTCCAGGAGGTCCGCGACCGCAAGCGTCAGCAGGAGTTCTCCCTGGACGTGGCGCCCACGAACCTCTTCCTGCTGAAGCTCGTCGCCATCTCCGCCGCGGTCCTCGCCGTCACGATGCTGCTCGCCAGCTACAAGGGCGCGCCGATCATCCTGATCATCCTCGGCGCGCTGGTCGTCGGCTACGGCTACGTCATGCGCAACGCCGTCTTCGGCCGGCACATCTACGCGATCGGCGGCAACCTCCCGGCGGCGAAGCTGTCGGGCGTCAAGGACAAGAAGGTCACCTTCCTCGTCTTCCTGAACATGGGCGTGCTCGCGGCCCTGGCGGGTCTCGTGGTCGCCGCCCGTCTGAACGCGGCCTCGCCGAAGGCGGGCCTCAGCTTCGAACTCGAGGCGATCGCCTCGTCGTTCATCGGCGGCGCGTCCATGAGCGGCGGTGTGGGCACCGTCCTCGGCGCGATCATCGGTGGTCTCGTCCTCGGTGTGCTGAACAACGGCATGAACCTCCTCAGCGTCGGCACCGACTGGCAGCAGGTCATCAAGGGCCTGGCCCTGCTCGCGGCCGTCGGCTTCGACGTGTGGAACAAGCGCAAGTCCGGCTCGTAGGTTTCGTAGATCCGGATCGGGCCCCGCCGGAAGGCGGGGCCCTTCGCATGAGCATGAGCATGAGGGAGGCGGAAACCCGTGAAGACGCTCTTCGGCAAGCTCGCCGACGGCACGGAGATCCACAGCTGGGCACTGGAGAACGGCGGGACCCGGCTGAAGGTCCTCTCCTACGGCGGGATCGTGCAGTCCCTGGAGGTCCCCGACGCGGGCGGCCGGCCCGCGAACATCTCGCTCGGCTTCGACACCGTCGAGGAGTACGTCGCGAACTCCCCGTACTTCGGCGCGCTGATCGGCCGCTACGGCAACCGGATCCGCGAGGGCGGGTTCACCCTGGACGGCGAGGCCCACCGGGTCGACGTCAACGACGGCGCCAACAGCCTGCACGGCGGCGCCCAGGGCTACGACCGGCATGTGTGGGACGTGGAGCCGTTCACCGAGGGCTCCGACGTCGGCGTGTGTCTGCACCGCACCAGCGCCGACGGCGAGATGGGCTACCCGGGCACGCTTGACGCGAAGGTGACGTACACCCTCACCGCGCGCGGCGAGTGGCGCATCGACTACGAGGCCACCACGGACAGGGCCACCGTCGTCAACCTCACCAACCACGTCTACTGGAACCTGGCCGGCGAGGGCAGCGGCACGATCGAGGACCACGAGCTGACGATCGCCGCCTCCCGCTACACCCCCACCGACGCGGGCCTGATCCCCACGGGAGAACTCGCCGAGGTCGCGGGCACCCCCTTCGACTTCCGCGAGCCGAAGACGATCGGCCGCGACCTGCGGGCCGGCCACGTCCAGCAGCTCCGGGCCAAGGGCTACGACCACAACTGGGTCCTGGACAAGGGCGTGACCGCCGAGCCGGTGCACGTGGCCACCCTGCGCGACCCGCGCTCCGGCCGCACCCTGAAGATCGCCACCGACCAGCCGGGGCTGCAGTTCTACTCGGGCAACTTCCTCGACGGCACCCTCACCGGCACCGGCGGCCGCGCCTACCGTCAGGGCGACGCCCTCTGTCTGGAAACCCAGCACTTCCCGGACTCGCCGAACCAGCCGTCGTTCCCCTCGACGGTGCTGCGCCCCGGGCAGACATACCGGACGACCACGATCCACACGTTTGAAACCTGATCCGCCTTCACAGACGGCTCACAAGTTCTTACCGATTTCCCAACCGTTGAACGGTGTCACCCCCGTCTCCGTATCTACGGGTGGCCCGCGCTCCCCCGCGCGGGCCACCCAATGACGACGGGCCCGGTCGTCCCCGCCGGGCCCGCCCCATACGGAGGTTCCATGGCCGACAACGTCTCCTCGTTGTTCCGCAACACCGCGGCGCACAGCCCGTCGATGGCGGCGCTGACGCGCGAGGGCGGCGAGGGTGTCGGCCCGGTGGACTTCTGCATCCCGTGCAACCCGTACTTCCCGACGCCGGCCATGTTCGACGAGATGGCCGCCCGGCTGCGCGACATCATCACCTACTACCCGAGCAGCGCCGACACGATCACCGCCGAGCTGTGCAGTCTGCTCCAGCTTCCGCCGCAGGCCGTGGCGATGGGCAACGGCTCGACCGAGCTCATCACCTGGATCGACCATCTGCTGGTCCGTGAGTCCCTCGCCATCCCCGTCCCCACCTTCGGCCGCTGGACCGACCAGCCCATGGAGACCGGCAAGCGGGTCGACATGTTCCCGCTCCAGGAGTCCAGCGGCTTCGCCCTGGACCTGGCCCAGTACGCCGAGTTCATCCGCGCCCGCGGCACCCGTGTCGCCGTGATCTGCAACCCGAACAACCCCGACGGCGGCTTTCTGCACAAGCACGCCATCGTGCAGTTCATGGACGCGATGGCCGACCTGGACCTGATCGTCATCGACGAGTCGTTCCTGGAGTTCGCGGACGCGGAGGCCGAGCCGAGCGTCGTCCAGGAGGCCATGCTCCGGCCGAACGTGATCGTGCTGCGCAGCCTGGGCAAGAACTTCGGCCTGCACGGCATCCGCTTCGGCTACCTGGTCGCCAACCCGGCGCTCGCGGGCAAGGTCCGCTCGATGCTCCCGAAGTGGAACCTCAACTCCTTCGCGGAACACGTGGTGTTCATCCTCAAGCACCACGGCGCCGAGTACGCGCAGAGCCTGATGCAGGTCCGCCGCGACCGCCTCGACATGGCGAGCCAGCTCAGCGCGCTGCCGGGCCTGACCGTCTACCCCTCCCAGGGGAACTTCCTCTTCGTGCGCCTTCCCGTCGGCGCCGAGGGCACCGTGGTCCGCGACCGGCTGCTCGCCGAGCACCGCATCCTGGTCCGCGAGTGCGGAAACAAGATCGGCTCCTCCAGCCGCTTCCTGAGGCTCGTGGTGCGCCCCCAGGTGGACGTGCGTCGCCTGGTGTCCGGCCTGGAACAGGTGCTCTACGGGACCAGGAGGGGAGCCCCCGTGCCCGAGCTGAGCGCCGGCGCCGGCTACAGCTCGGGCACGGCGGCAGTGGACCGGCTGGTCACCAACGGGGCGGGCATGCAGGGCCTTGCCGCTCAGGCCATGGGCATGCCGGCGCCGGGGCTGGTCGCGGCCACGGCCGCGGCTGCCCCGGCGATGCCCGCTCCGGCGGCGCAGCCGTCTCCGTCCGACGGGGCGGGCATGCCGATGCCGGCCGCCGCGCAGATCTTCCCCCAGCCGGTACCCGCACCGGCCCCTGCCCCTGTCCCGGCCCCCGTGCCGGCGGCGGCTCCGCCGATGGCTCCGGCGGCGGCGATGTCGCCTGCTGCCATGGCCCCCGCGATGGCACCCGCGGCCATGGCCCCGCCCATGGCCCCCGCCGCCATGACGCCTGCCGCCATGACGCCTGCCGCCATGTCACCCGCGATGGCGCCCGCCGCCATGTCACCCGCGATGGCGCCGGCGGCCATGTCACCCGCGATGGCACCCGCCGCCCCGCCGATGGGGCCCACCCCCACCGGCGTTCCGGCCCGCGGCGGCCTCACCGCCGCCCAGGTCCGCGGCACCAACGGCCTGACCCCCGCAGCGGCCACCGGCTGGCCCAACGCCCAGAGCTGGCCGAACGCGGCGGGCATGGGACAGGCCGGCTGAGTGGCGGACCGGGGTCGGGTCAGTAGGCGACGGGCCAGCCGGTGCTCCAGTTCAGCAGGTTGATGCCCAGCTTGGGCGTGCCGTTGTCGTTGCCGTCGTAGTAGTGGTAGACGATCAGGTCGCCGTCGGTGTCGTGCATGATCGACTGGCCGCCGGGGCCGATGTAGCGTCCGTGCGACTCCAGCACCGGGGTGCCGCCGTTGTTGGTCATGGCGACGCCGCTCTTGTCGTAGTACGGCCCGGTGACGCTGGTGGCGCGGCCGACCTTGACCTTGTAGGTGGAGCTGGTGCCGGCGCAGCAGGTGTCGTAGGACGCGAAGAGGTAGTAGTAGCCGTTGCGCTTCACGATGTACGGTGCCTCGACGGCCTTGGTCCCGGTGGGGCGGGCGGCGATCGAGCGCCGGGCGGTGTCGGAGGCGAGCTGTTTGCCGGTCGCCGGGTCGATGCGGATCATTTTGATGCCCGTCCACCAACTCCCGAAGGACAGCCACCACTTGCCGTCGTCGTCGACGAAGAGGTTCGGGTCGATGGCGTTGTAGTCGCTGGAGGTGGTGGAGGTGTAGACGGCGCCGTAGTCGGTCCAGGAGCCGGGCAGGCCCGTCGACGAACCGGCCAGTCCGATCGCGGACTTGTTGGAGCCGAAGGTCGAAACGGCGTAGTACATCAGGTACTTGCCGCCCTGGTACGAGATGTCGGGTGCCCAGGCCTCCGTCGCGCCGTACGACGACCACCAGCCCGGCTTCGTGGCGAAGGCGTCGCCGCCCGCGCTGAACGCGGTGCGGTCGGTGGAGGTGCGGTAGGCGAGACCGCCGCCGGTGGCGTAGAGGAGGTAGCGGCCGCCGGAGGTGCGGATCATGGTCGGGTCGTGCACGACCGTGGAGCCGGTGACCGTGCCGGGGTTGGGATAGGCGGAGGCGCTGGTGGGGGTCAGGGCGAGCAGGACCGCGGCCGGAACGGCCAGCAGGGCGGCCCTGCGTGAGGTGCGGGGCGTGCGGGGCGTGCGTGAGGTGCGGCTCATGCGGACGCTCCTTCATTGACATCCTCCCCCTCTTAAAAGAGGGGGATTCCAACCCAGGTGGGTTGAGGTTCACGGGTACTCGAACAGCCGGTGGCCATTGTCACCCCTCCGGCACCGGCTGTCCGCCGGGGACGGGGGATACCGCCCTGTCCTGCCGCGACGTTGGCTGCTGCGTTGGTATCCGCGTTGCAGGTGAAGCCGCAGGACACGCACTCGAAGTCGGCTTGGCTCTTGCGCGACTTCTTCTCGATCCACCCGCAGGCACTGCACCGCAGAGATGTGTACGGGGCGGGAACGTCCTCGACCCGGCCCGGCGCTTTGTGTTCAGTGCGCTGCCTGAGCAGGCCCCAGCCCTGGGCAAGAATGCCCCGGTTCAGCCCCGCTTTCTGCGCCACGTTCCTCCCAGGCTGCTCCACGGTGCCCTTCGCGGAGCGGGTCATGCTCTTGATGTTCAGCTTCTCGAAGCGGATCAGGTCGTAGGACTTGGCGAGCAGGGTGCTGGTCTTCTCGCACCAGTCCTTGCGGCGGTTCACCTCGCGGGCCTTGAGCTTCGCGGCCTTCGCGTACGCGGCAGCCTTGGCTTCGCTGCCCTTGGGCGCACGGGCCGCGCGCCGCTGGTGCTCGCGGATCTGGGCGCGTTCCCTGACCGTGAGCTGCGGGCAGTTCAGTTTCCGCCCGTCGGAAAGAGCCGCGGTGATGGTGACACCCCGGTCGATGCCGATGACCTCGCCCGTGCCAGGCGCGGGCATCGGCTGGGGAACGACGGCGAACGCCACATGCCACTGCCCGTTGCGGAACGTGACCCGGAACGTCTTCGCGCTGGGCAGCTTCGCCCCCTTGCCCTGGGCACTGAGACGAAAGCGCACCCAGCCACAACCGGGCACCTTCACCTGCGCCCAACGACGGTTCAGCTTCCGTAACACCACGGACCGGCCCATGACCTGCCTACCGGTCTTCGCGTTCAGCTTCACCGAGCCGTCTGCGTCGTACTCGGGCACGCGGTCAGTGCCGATGACACGGAAACCCTCGTGCCGGTGCTTCCTGCGCCAGGTCGGCTCACCGAACCCCGACGTGAAGCGCGCGTTCTTGGCCTTGGCAAAGTCCTTGAGGGCCTGCTGCTGCACGTCCGCGTTCCCGGTGCCCAGCCACCCGTTGTCCCGCCGGGCCTCGGTGAGCTGACGGCACTGCTCGGCGAAGGAAGGCGCCGACCTGCGGCCCGGCGTCCAGTGCGCGTGCTGCTCGACGGCGAGGTTCCAGACGTACCTCGCGTGCGCGCAGTGCAGCAGCATCTGCCGCTCCTGCCCACCCGTCGGGTACATCCGAAACCGCGCCATGCCGTGAACCTAGACCACACGTTCCCCGTCCGCGCACACCATGGATCACCATCACCCGCCCGAGTGACGACCCCGCCCACCGCCAACCCCCGGCCACCAGCCCCAGGACCCTCGACTCCACGTCACCACCACCCGTCCGCGGCCACCCCCGGCATCCCGGACGACGACGCCGGATCGCCCTGACTGCGATCCGGCCATCCATGCCCCGCTCCGCGGGAGGGGGCATGCACCCCGGCCCTGAAGGACGGGGCGCCCTGCCCGAAAGCGCAGGTGTATGTGCACCAGCGCCACGTCCGTGACTGCGCGGAACGTCCGTTCAGCCTCGGCTCATACCTGATTCAGGTCACACGCCGGAGGCTGGATGGTCGTCCAGCCAGCGGCGGGCCGCCGCCTTGGCCTGCGGGCCGCAGAGGGAGGAATCCGACTGCACCACCCACCCGGCGAACTTCCGCAGCACCTGCGACCGGTGTGGTTCCTTCACCACTACCGTGCCGATCGAGAACTGACTCGTGGTCGCGCCCAGCAGGACGCTCCCGTCCAGCGAGAGCATGGTGAACTCGGGACGGCAGTGGGCACTGCCGAGCGGGCCGGCGGCGCCCTCGCCCATGACGTCCCACTCGGGCCTCAACTCCACACAGACCCAGGACGAGCCGGCGGCGAGGAAGAACCGGGCGTCCTCCGACCGGAAGAGCCCCTCCTCGACCGCCAGCCGGTACCAGTCGGCGTTCGCCTTCCGATGCAGTTCCGGGTCGTCGATGTCCGCCCAGGCCTCACCGCGGCGCTCCTCCCGGGGGACGCTCATCAGCTGGCCGGTCACCAGCGAGGGGATGAACCCCTCCGGGTCACCGCAGCCGTCCCGGACCACGAGCCCGGCCTTCGCCAGGCCCGCCGTCCATTCGCTCGTTCCTGCCCTTCGACTGGTCATCTCAGGATTCCCTCTCACCGAACCCGAACGTCCCGTGTAGGCGGCCCGTGCCGCGTAGACCGTCGCGCCCACCCACCTGAGGTACTTGCGCGGAGTCCCGTCCCAGCCGTTCCCCGGCCCGTGAAAACGGCCGCCGGACGACGAGGCCCCCGGCCGACTGGCTGTCGGCCCGGGGCCTCGTTCGCTTTCGTTCGGTGCCGCCTGGCGTCAGCCGATCTCCAGCTCGATGCCGAAGTGGTCCTTCACGTTCTGGGCCATCTCCTCGTCGGCCACCCGAGGAATCCTGCGAGCCCACCACTCGGGGCCACCGCCCGGCACCGCGAACCCGGCGTTGAGGAGTTCCCTGAACTTCCCGTCGATCCGGGCCACTTCCGCGGCGAACCAGTCGATCTCCGCGGTCTCCCGGATGACGGGATCGTCCAGTACTCCCTGCAGGAACCGTCTCACCGAGAGCTCGTCCCAGTATTCGAACAACGTCCCCGCGTAGCCGTCGCAGGCATCGTCGACGAATGACTCCCAGATTTCCAGCACACGGAAGGGAGTACTCGCCTGACGGCGTCCCGCCCGCACGGCCAGGTATCCGAACCTGTCGACGAAGGCACTGCCCATGCCGCTTGCCACCTGCCTATCGAGCGCTCATCGCTGAGCGCCGGAAGTACGACAACCCTTCGGCCGGACGGAAGAAGGTGGAGATCGTGCCTCCACTGTTCAGGTAACCGTAGTAGCCCGTGCTGGGGTCGAACCGGTGCACGGCACCGCTGGGCGTCCGCACTGTGATGGAGCCGTCCGGTCCATCGCCGTGCATGAAGTCCCTGGCCGCCTCTCGATACGCCTTCCGACCACCGAGCCTGTCGAATTCCGGCAGGCTCGCATCCCACGCCTGCGGTTCACGCACGCGCCCCTTCTTGATGCGGAAGTCGACGCCCTTCACGTGCTTGGAGTAGTGGCCGTTGGCAGAGAGATCCGAGTTGAAGTCGGGCCGGGGATCGATGCAGTTGTGCGCCAGGACCGGCGCCGCCCCCACGAGCACGTAGTACGTGTGGACGTCCGTGACGGTCAGGTTGTGGACCGTCGCCTTCTTCGCCGTCCAGGCCTCGACCGCGCCGATCTGGATCCAGGCGCCCGAGGACGTCTGGAGCCACTGGCCCGGCTTCAGCTCACCGGCGTCGACCCATTCCCGCAGGGACGGCACCCAGAACGGGTGGCCGGCCGTCGCGGTGACCGTCGTCGCCTCGGCGGTCGAGGCGAGGTCCCGGCCGACAGGCTGTCGGCCGGGACCTCGGTCCTTCGCTATTCGCTCCGGGCACGCACGAGAGCGTCGGTGGCCTCACGTAGAGCCGCCTTCAGCCTGTCCCGCTCGTCCCGCACCTGATCGAACTTGCGGCCCGAGGCCTGATAGGCCGTCTCGAATTCCACCCATGCCTCGTAGGCGAGGCGCAGCCCCTCGTTCGGGGCGACGCCCCGCTCGAACTGCTGCCGGAAGCCGAGGGGCGGCTCGTGACCGCCCATCCACAGTTCGAACCTGGCGTGCTCGGCCATGAACAGCGCGGCGAGTTCGACCACGTCGTTACCGACGATGTTGCTGCCGATCACCTGCACCCCAAGGTTGAGAGGCGGTGACGCGGTCGGGGTGAGCAGGTGTTCGGGCGCGTCCCAGCCCTGCGGCAGATTCCTCAGCCATTCGTACTCGTCCGACACCGTCACAGCTTCCTTCGCTCGAACATGGTTTCCAGGAGCCAACCCGCGATGCGCTGCGATCTGCTTTCCGGAACGGTGTATCCCCCGGCCCTGAGGATGGCCGCGCAGTACGTCACGCAGTTGTTCGTGTCATTGTTGTGCGGGCCCCGGTTGTTGTCATCCAGGAAGTACCTCTGTGCCCTCATGGCGTTCCGGGCGTTCGGCAGAGGGATCCGGATGACGTCGGTGCCGGGAGCATGCGGCCGGTCCCGCCTGCCGACGATGGAGTCCTGTCCGGGCCGGGAACCCGCCTCGGTGTGCAGCGTCTCACCGTTGTGCGTCACCGAGATGGAGGCGTGCCCCTGCGCCATATCCAGGTACACGTCCGCATACCCCGCGTCCCCGCAGTTGTGCGCCAGGACCGGCGCCGCCCCCACGAGCACGTAGTACGTGTGGACGTCCGTGACGGTCAGGTTGTGGACCGTCGCCTTCTTCGCCGTCCATGCCTCGACCGCGCCGATCTGGATCCAGGCGCCCGAGGACGTCTGGAGCCACTGGCCCGGCTTCAGCTCACCGGCGTCGACCCATTCCCGCAGGGACGGCACCCAGAACGGGTGGCCGGCCGTCGCGGTGACCGTCGTCGCCTCGGCGTCGGCGGTCGAGCCGTCGTGGACCGTCAGGGTGATGCGGACCAGGTCCTTGCTGCCCTTGCCGACGATCGTCGCCGTGGCCGTCCGGACGGTGGTCTTCCCCGTCCTCGGGTCCGTGGCGACGACCTTCTCGCCGGCCTTGACCTTCTCGATCGGCTTCGCCGAGCCGTCGGCCATCAGGACCTTCGTGCCGGGGACGAAGCTGTTGACCTCGCAGGCCTGGGCCTGGACCTCTTCCTTGACGGTCTCCTTGGCCTCCTCCCTGACCTCCTTCGCGACCTTCTTCACCGCCCGCTTGACCTGCGACGGCTTGGGACGCGGCTTCGGCTGCGAGCGGGGCTTGGCGCGCGGCTTCGGACGGGCCGCCGCCTTGCGGGCCGCGGCCCGGCGGGCCGCCGCCTTCTTCGCCGCCGCACGCGCCGCGCGAGCGCGGGCCTGGGCTGCCGCCTTGCGGGCCGCCGCCCGCTTGGCCGCCGCGCGGGCCGCCGCCTTCCTCGCCGCGGCTCGCTTCGCCGCGGCCGCCTTGCGGGCCGCCTCCCGCTTCGCCTTCGCCGCCGCACGCTTCGCGGCCTCCAGGGCACGCTTGCGGGCCAGCGCCGCCGCCCGACGAGCCGCCGCCTGGGCCGCCTTGCGGGCCGCGATGATCGCCGCGCGGCGGGCTGCCGCACGGATCGCCGCCTGGATGGCGATGCGGGCCGCGATACCGGCCAGGACCACGACCGGGAAGAACTCGCCCGACGGGTCGGAGAACGTGGCCGGGGCGTTGTTGCTGTAGGCGTACGGGTTCATCGTGGCCGGCTGGCCGTAGTCGACCATGGGGTCGACCTGGATGAACCGGCCCGTCGCCGGGTCGTAGTCACGGGCTCCGAGGCGGGTCAGGCCCGTGTCCTTGTCGACCGTGCCGCCGACGAAGCCGCGCTGTCCGGGCCAGGTGCCGGGCTGCTGCCCACGCTCCTCACCGAACGGCATCGACTTGCGGCGGGTGACTCCCATCGCCGGGTCGACCATGTCCACGACCGTGTGGGACGTGCCGTGGTGGTCGGCCAGCATCAGCTGACGGACGCCGCCGGTCGCGCGGACCGTCACCGAGCCGTCCGGATGCCCGTAGAACCGCTCCGCCTTCGCGCTGGAGTTGGCCGCGTCGACCGTCAGCTCCGCGTCCGCCAGGTACAGCGTGCGGCTGCCGTCCGCGCCGGTGCGGATGAGGCGTTCGCCGTTCGCGCCGTACAGATACGACGTGGTCTTGGCGCCGCCGCCCTCGACCGGCGCGGTCACCTTGCGCAGCTGGCCCTCGACGTCGTATTCGAGGGTCTGCTCGGTGCCGCCGTTCTGGCGTCCGACGGTGTTGCCGGCCTTGTCGTAGGCGAAGGTGTTGAGGCGCTCGCCCTGCGGGCCGACCGACCTGATCTCCGCCAGCGCGTTGGGGCCGCCGACGCCCGCCTTGCCGTACACGTACGAGCGGGTGACGTCCTGCGTGGTGTCGCCCGTCGTGTCGTGCTCGACGAGCGTCTTGCGGTTGCCCGCCTCGTCGTACTGGTACGACTGCCAGTAGGCCTCGGGGCCGCCGACCGTTTCCTTGGTCGGGGTCGCCGCGCACTCCTGCGTCTTCGCCGTCCACGCCGAGGTCATCTGGCGCAGCTGGTCGTAGACGAAGCACTGGGTGTCCGTCTTGCCCGAGTCCGGGGAGGCGCTGCCGGGCACGTCGGTGATCCTGGTGACGTTGCCGGCCTGGTCGTAGCCGAACCGGGTCTCGCTGATGCGGCCCGGGGCGAGCGAGCGGTCGAAGGTCGCCGACTGCAGACGGCGGGTGAACTCGTCGTAGACGTAGGAGCCGTAGACCTTCCTGCCCGCCGGTCCGGCGTCGGTGCGCAGGACCTCGCCGAACGCCGAGTAGTCGACGCCCGCCAGGTAGGCCGAGGCGCCGGCGATGGAGATGGGCAGGTCGTCGGAGTTGTAGCGGAAGACGACCCGCTCGGTCGTCAGGCCGCCGAGGCCCGGAACCTCCACCCAGGCGAGGTTGCCGGTCGGGGTGTAGGAGTAGGTGTACTCGTAGGCGCCGGCGAGGCCGGTCTCCTCCGTCGGGATCACCGTCCTGGACGACTTCACCCGGTAGGCGTTGTCGTAGGCGGTGACCTCCTCCCGGTACTCACGGCCGTTCTCGTAGCGGACGGCCGCCGTCGGGAGGCCCTTGGCGAGGCTGTCGTACGTCCACTCCAGGCGCTTGGGGCCGGTGTCGCTGCCCTCGCGCAGGGTGGTCGGACGGCCGCCGTCGTCGTACGTGGTGACCAGGGTCCGCTGGAACGGGTCGACGGTCGCGATCACGTTGTCCGCGTTGTCGTACCGCATCTCGGTGCGTCCGCCGTCGGGGTCGACGACCGCGGTCTGGCGGCCCCGTTTGTCGTACTCGAAGGAGGTGGTGGCGCCGCCGGGGGCGGTCACCTTCTCCAGGTTGTCGAGGGCGTCGTACTGGTAGAGGGTGTCCCGCCACTTCGTGCGTGCGCTGTCGGTGTACTCGCGCAGTTTCTCGACGCGGCCCTCGGCGTCCTCGAAGACGGCTGTGACGGTGTCGCCGCCCGGCGGGATCGTCGTGGAGACGTCACCGTCGCGTTCCGTCGTGGTGCGCAGCTTCTCCGTGCCGTGGTAGTAGGTGATGTCGGCGGTGGGCTGGCCCAGGCCGTCGAAGAGGGTGCGGTTCTGGGACGGGACCTCGTTGTCGCCGACCTGGAGGAGTTTCGCCTCGGGCTCGGCGGTGTTGTAGTACCCCTCGTTCTCCTTCCACTGGCGGCCGGCGCTGTCGTAGAAGGTGTCGTTGACGATGCGGCCCGTGCCGACGGCCTCGTCCTGCGTCTGCCGCTCGCGCATCAGACCGTCGAGGATCTCGTAGGAGACCGCGTACTCGCCGTTGTCCTTCAGGGTGCGCGCGGTGGTGATCGTCGGCCCGTCCCGGCGGACGGTGTAGTCGTACGTGGCCGTCGGGGTCTGGGTCGCCGGGTCGCGGTCGATCTCCCAGACCTTCAGGAGCCGGCCCAGCGGCTCGTACTCCATGGTGGCCGTCCGGCCGTTGGCGTCCGTCTCGGTGAGCGGCAGGCCGCGCACGTCGTCGAAGACCGTGGTCTCGGTGTGCAGCAGCGGGTCGGTGGAGACCTGCTTGGTGGGACGGGCCACGGTCGCGGGCGTGTACTCGACCCATGTCTTGCGGTTGTCCGCGTCCCAGGTCGCGGTCTCGCGGCCGTGGATGTCGTATTCGGTGCGGTCGATGGTGACGTAGCCGTCGCCCTTGCCGTTCAGTTCCTGGACCTCGGTGGGCAGCCCCTTGGTGGGGGCGGCGCCGAAGGCCAGGCCGTCGTAGAACGTGCGGGTGTCCTCGACGACTTCGCCGCCGGTGGTGCCGCACGCGCCGAGCACGGTCTTCTCGCGGGACTCCGGCTCGATCAGATACGCGGTGGTGTTGCGGGCGTAACCGACGGTGGAGCAGCGGACCTTGCCGCCCGGGGTCTTCTCCTCGACCTCGTACGGCAGGCCGTAGCTGTCGTACTTGGTGGTCTCGGTGGAGGTGCGCCAGGTGTCGCCCTTGACGCGTTCGCGGGTGCGGACGCTCTCCGGGCGGGTCATCCACGCTTCCAGGGGCGTGGTTCCGGCGCGGGTGCGGGTGGCCGTCTTCACCGCCCAGGGGGTGGTGACGGTCGCCGAGTCGACGGGGCCGCCGTCGGAGTCGTAGGCGATCTGCTCCAGCAACTGGCCCTGGTACTGCGGGAGATCGGCGTACGCCTTGCCCTCGCTGTCTGTGACGTCCGAACTGCGGGTCCCTGAGGGCAGTTTGTCGCCGTGCAGGCCGCGGTAGTAGCGGTGCTCGGTGAGCTGCTTGACGTCGTCGCCGGCGCCCTGGCGGGTGCGGACGCGTTCGTAGCCGCGGTACTGCGACCAGGTGCGGTGCTTGTTCTCGGTGAACTCGCTGTCGTCGTAGGCCCATCCGGCGCCGCCGAGGAACTCGTAGCTGGTCACCTTGGCGGGGCTGTCGGTGACCAGGTCCTCCTCGCGGACCTCGGTGACGACGTACTTGTGGAACCAGTCCTTCACCGGGTTGAGGGCGCCCTTGGGCGTCCAGTACTGCGGGAAGCAGCGCATGGTGTTGGACTCGGGGGACGCCGGCATCCGCCTGGGCTCCAGGGCCTGGCAGTCGCGCGCCGAGTAGGTGACGCCGATGCGGCCGCCGGTCTCGGTGTCGATGGCGTGCACCCGGTAGCGGGAGAAGGGCGGCAGGCCCTCCACCTTGTCGACGCGGTTGTCGAGCTGGATGCCGGCGAAGGTGACCTTCGGCATCGCGGCCGTCGCGCCGGCGCCGTGGCCGGTGCGGGCGATGGCGTCCAGCCACAGGGCCGGGGAGGTGCCGTCGCCGGTGGCCGGGTAGGACTGCTCCAGCGCCCAGGAGTCGACGGTCTTCAGGGCGCTGCCGGAGAGCACACTGGTGGTGATCTTCGTCAGGCGCTTGGTCGTCCAGAACGTCGGGGAGTACTTGTCGGTGCACTTGGCGCCCGACGCGCACTCCTGGTCCAGCGGCACGTCCGGCCAGTTCTTGGCGTTGGCGGCGGTGCGCTTGGCCTCGGCGCAGTCGAACGTCGCGGTGGGGATGCAGCGTTCGGCGGTGGTGAAGGCGACCCGGCCGGCCGGCTGGACGCCGAACAGCTTGTCGGAGCGCAGGCCGTAGTCGATGCGGGCGAGCTGCGCGGAGCGGGTGTAGGAGATCTGCTGGTCGGCCTTCATGTTCTGGCCGTAGAAGTTGGTCTCCTTGGTCCACCACAGGGTCATGGCGTCACCGAGCGGGTCGACCACGTAGTCCAGGTTCCAGCGGTAGGCCTGGGCGCAGTCGGAGTCGATGAAGGCGGTGGCGTGGCAGGGTTCGCCCGGGTGGTTGCCGAACACCGGGACGGTGAGCGCCGAGTTGGTGGCGGTGCCGTCGGGGGCGTTCGGCAGCTTGTTCAGGCCGAAGTGGTACTGGGTGCCGTCGGTGGTGGTCAGGACCCAGTGCTCGCCGTCCTTGGCGCCGTTGGCCGCGCCGGTCTTGCGCTGGAGGCGGGAGCCGTCGTCGTCGGCGGGGCGCCAGTCGTCGGTGCCGTCCTTCTTGACGAGTTCGGTGGTGTTGCCGCCCAGGGACATCACGACGTGGTCGGAGCCCCAGCACAGGTCGCCGCTGTCACCGGAGTTGTTGGGCTTCTGCTCGACGCCCTTGTCGTCCTTGACCGGATCCTTGTCGTCCGAGCAGGAGCGGAAGCGGCGCTCGATGTAGCCGGGCTCGTAGTCCCAGCCCTCGGCGATCCAGGAGGACTGGGCGTTGGTGGAGGCGGTGCGGCCGTCCACGGCCTGAGAGGAGTAGGAGAGTTCGACCTCGGGCTGCGGGCCGCCGGGGACCTCGGGCGCCTCGATGGGGTAGCTCCACGAGAAGCCGCCGGAGGAGGAGCCCGCCATCCAGGAACCGGACGGCGACAGCGAGGTCGCCGTATGACTGCCGCCGGGGCCGGAGGCCTCGGCGGCGGCGGCGAACACGGCGGGCGCGGCGGGCGCGGCGGCCAGGTCGGCGCTGCCCGAAACGGTGTGCGCGGACGCGTCGTTGGCGCCGGGCAGCGCGCTGCGGGTACGGCAGCGCTCCAGCTCGGGCGTGGTCAGCGCGCAGGCCGGAAGCCGGTAGAGGCGGAGCCGGGAACCCCAGTCGCCGCCGTAGGTGTCCTTGAACGAGGCGTAGTCCAGCTCCAGTTCGACCGTGCCGGACGCGGCGGGACCGAGGCCGTTCTTCGCGGGGGCCGCCGTGAACAGCAGTCCCCGCACCCCGGCCTTGCGGGCGGCGGTCGCGTCCTTGACCTGGACCTGGACGGCGCTGCCGGGGTCGGCGGCGGCAGCACGGGCCGCCTGGGCGGCCTTGGCTGCGGGCTGACGGACCTTCACGGGGCCGGTCTGTACGGGAGTTGCGCCCGGCGTCGTACCCGGTTCGGCGCCGGCGGTCAGCGGCGCCCGCTTCGGCAGCTTGTCGCGCCGGTCGGTGACCAGGGTCGTGAAGGTACGGGCGGGGACGGTCCCCGCGGCGGGCTTGAAGGCGCCCGTGGCCTCGTCGCGCGTGGCGGGCCGCTTTTTGCTGAAGTCCCGGCCCGGGACGGACGGATCGCGCTTGACGTCGGAGATCCGGGTGCTCCCCGAGGCGGCGCTCGCGTCGTCGGGTATCAGCCCGATGAACAGCACGAGCCCCACGAACAGGGACGTGGATCTGGTCCAGTGACCGAAATAGCGCAATTGTCTTATCAAGTGGCCCACAAAAGGACCTCCCCCTCACTCTGTGTGACCGAGTGTTGAACGGTCAGACAGTAAGCGCTGTCGATCACCCTGACAAGTAATGCGCAGGCAATGCGACAATCCCCACTTTCGCCATACCTTGGCAAAGAACTGGCCATGCCGCGTGTACTGTTCGGCGACGCGGCCCAGGTGAAAGGGCTCGCGGCGGCCCCCGGGAGGGGGCTCGCACGGCAACGGACTCCGGGGGGATTCGCCCATGCCAGACACATCCCGAAGACAGCGCCGGACGCGCCGGAACGGGCGCTCGGCGCGCCTCGCGCTCGTCGCGGCGCTCGCCGGCGGGACGCTCGGGCTGACGCCGCTCACCGCGGTCGCGACCGACACCGCCGGCTCGGCCGCCGACGCGGCGACGGTGGCCGCGGACGCCGAACAGGACGCCCTCCGGCAGGCCGCCGAGACCGGTGAGCCCGTGGAGCTGGTGTCCGAGCGCACCGAGACCAGCGAGACTCACGCACTACCCAACGGCAACCTCCGCCACACCCAGCACACCCTGCCCGTCCGCGTGAAACGCGAGGGTGCCTGGACGGCGGTGGACACCACGCTCGCCGAGACGGCCGGCCGGATCCAGCCCAAGGCGGCACCCGGCCGGGTCACGTTCTCGGCGGGCGGCGACAACCGCCTCGTCACCCTCTCCGACCGCGGCGGCGAACTGGCCCTGACCTGGCCGAAGGACCTTCCCGAGCCGGTGCTCGACGGCCCCACGGCGACCTATCGGGAGGTCTTCCCGGGCGTCGATCTGGCCGTGAAGGCGAGCGTGGACGGTTTCAGTCAGGCGCTGATCGTGAAGACCCCCGAGGCGGCCGACCGCCCGGAGCTCGCGCAGATCGGCTTCGGTCTGCGCACGGAGGGCCTGGATCTGCGTGAGGACGCGGAGACGGGCACGCTCAGCGCGGTCAACGCGGCCGGGCAGACCGTCTTCGCCTCCTCCACGGCCAGGATGTGGGACTCGTCGGGGACGGCGGAACAGGCGCCGGCGGTCAAGAGCCTGCGTTCGGCCGCCTCCTCGGCCAGAGCGGAAACCACCACCGCGACCGGCCCCGTCTCCGACCCCTCCCCGCTCACCCCGGGCACCAAGAGCAGCGAGGTCGGCGTGGAAGTGGCCGACGACCGTATTTTTCTGACGCCCGATCAGAAGCTGCTCGACGCCCCGGACACCGAGTTCCCGGTCTACATCGACCCACGGATGACCGGCACCCGCGAGGCCTGGACGATCGCCTACAAGCCGCATCCGACGAGCAGTTACTGGAACGGCACGGGCTGGGACGGCGGTACGACGAGCGAGGCGCGCGTCGGCTACGAGTCGTCCACGGGCGGCACGGCCCGCTCCTTCTTCCGCGTGGGCTCCAAGTTCCTGGCGGGCGTGAAGGTGATCGACGCGCAGTTCCAGATCACCGAGACGCACTCCTGGTCCTGCACGCCCAAGCCGGTAGAGCTGTATCTGACGGGGTCGATCAGCTCGTCGACCACCTGGAACAAGCAGCCCTCCTGGTCGACGCGCCAGGACAGCCGCAGCGTCGCGCACGGCAACGAGACGTTCGGCTGCCCCAACGCGGCGGTCGACTTCAACGCGAAGGACGCGGCCGTCAAAGCCGCGGCGAGCAAGTGGTCGAGCATCACCTTCGGTCTGCGGGCCCCGCAGAGCGCGGAGGACAACAAGGACGAGTACAGCTGGAAGAAGTTCAAGCCGGACGCCAAGCTGATCGTCGAGTTCAACCGGCTGCCGAAGGCCCCGTGGGCCCTGGACACCATCCCCAGCACCAAGGTGAGCGCCACCGAGTGCGGCAACGGCTCCTCGTACGTGACGGTCGGCAACACGGACGTCACGCTCACCGCGCAGGCCTGGGACCCGGACGGCGGGGCGGTGAACGTCCAGTTCCACCTGTGGGCCACCGGCAAGCACGATGTGTCGCCCGGGATCATCTTCGACAAGCGGGTGAAGGTCACCGTCAAGTCGACCGACTCCAAGGGCGCGCAGGCGCGGGTCGTCGTGCCGAAGGCGCTGCTCGACCAGCACAAGGGCGCGAGCGGCGGGCAGTTCTCGTGGAAGGCGCAGGCCGAGGACACCTCGGACGCGGCCTTCGCCTCCGACTGGACGCCGACGGCGGGCGCGCCCGGCTGCCGCTTCGGCTTCGACCCGACCGCGCCGACGGTGATGCCGACCGTCGACTCCAAGGACGACCTGTACCCCGAGACGACGCCCGACATCGAGCCGGTCGAGGGCGCGCTGGCGCGCACCGAGGGCGTGTTCGAGTTCGGCGCCAACGGCGTGTCGGACACCGCCGAGTACCTGTACGGCCTGGACCGCACCCCGCCGAGCAGTTCGGCGAAGCCGACGACGAAGGGCGGCCCGGCGCAGGCGAGGATCACCCCGCTCACGCCGGGACCGCACACGCTGTACGTCCGTTCCGTGGACGCGGCGAAGAATCCCGGCCCGATCTACCCGTACCGCTTCTACGTCAAGAGCCCGGGTGTGACGGACAAGCCCGGTGACGTCAACGGGGACGGCATGCCGGACCTGTTCGCCGTGGACGGCTCGAACAACCTGCGGCTGTACGGCGGGACGGGCAGCGGCAAGGTGGACACGATGATCCCGCTGTCCTCCGGCGGCGGCTGGAACGGGGCGCTGCTGACGCACCGGGGCGACTGGTCGCTGGACTTCTACGAGGATCTGGTGGCCCGGCGCTCCGACGGCAAGCTGTGGCTCTACCCCAACAACGGACAGGGCGAGTTCACCGAGGACACCAAGCAGGAGGTGTACGTCTTCCCGGACCCGGAGACGGAGGTGGCGACCGACACGGCGGCCATCAAGCAGATCGTCTCGGTCGGCGACATCACGCCCGACAGCGAGCTCCAGAATCCCGACTTCGTCGCGGTGATCGGCGACCAGTTGTGGTTCCTGCCCGGCCAGGCGAGCGGCACGGTCGACTCCGGTTATCTGATCGGGAACTCGGGCTGGAGCGGCATGCAGCTCGCTTCCCCGGGCGATGTGGACGGCGACGGCTTCACCGACCTGATCGGCCGCAACACGGCCAACGGCGAGGTGTGGCTGTACCACGGGCGCAGTCCGGGCGACGCGGACGGCGACGGGGTCTCCGACGGCGGCACCGACCCGGCGTCGCTGGGCGCGGGCGCCAACCGGACGGCGTATGCGACCGGTTGGACGACGGCGGCCCGGCCGCTGATCACCGCCTCGGGCGACACCAACGGCGACGGGGTCTCCGACCTGTGGACCACGACGGCCAACACGTCGGCGGGCCTGGAGTTCGTGCCGGGCCGGGCGAGCGGGCTCGTGGGCACTCCGGTGGCGGTCGGCACGACGGGCTGGCAGGCGATCAAGCTGCTGTCCTGACAGCCGCCCGGTAGGGAAAAGAGGGGTGGCCGACCGCGACGGTCGGCCACCCCTCATCAGCACCATCGGCCGTACCACGTGGCCCCGCTGCCCCAGCTGACCGGACGTCACCTCTTCTTTGGTGGCGTCCAGTCGGCGTTCGGCCAACCAGTTTCGGACAGATGGGTTTTACGACACCGCCGAGGTGGCCGACGATCGCCCCGGTCGGCGAAGTGGCCTTGTCGGGCGCGCCGTTACCAGGCCCCGCCGCATTGCCGAAACGTGCCCTCAAACCGGCCCGGCCACCCGGCCCGATGGGGTATGAACTCCCCTGTGACAGGAACGGCCGATGCTGCTGTGAGGCGAAATGGCTGGCGAGGTACCGATGTTGTGGCCAGAACCAGCCATTCCCCGAAGTGCCCTCACACCGCACCATAAGATGCATGAATAGCGACACATCCACACGGGAACTGTCAGTGCCGAGTGTGTTGTGCCCGTTTCCGGTCACGTACGACGAGTCGGCGGCTCGCAAGGCGGACGACGACATCGTTGCCTGGGCGCTCAGCCTCGATCTCTTCCCGGGGCAGCGGAACGAGCTGGACGGCTACCGGTTCGGCACGTTCGCCGCGCTGACGCACCCTGACGCGGTCGACCACGATCACCTGATGCTCGCGGCCCGCAACATGACCGCCCTGTTCGCCGCGGACGACCACTACTGCGACGAGGGCATCGAAGGCGTCCACCTCGCCATGAGCGCCTCACGGCTCGCGGGTGCGCTCACCGCGCTGGAGAACGGCCCCCGGCTGCCCGACTGCCCCTCGGTCGAGGCCTTCGTCGCCGGCGACCCGGTGACCCGTGCGCTCCGCGAGACCGCGGAACACGTCACCCGCCTCGGCGCACCGGCGCAAGTGGGCCGACTACGCCACGAGACGATCGCCACCTTCCTCGCGATGGCGGCCGAAAACTCCTGGCGTATCGCCGGGCACGTACCCGAACCCGCGGAGTACCTGGCTCATCGGAAGTACAACGGGGGCATGGCCTGTCTGGTCCTCATCGACGTCGTCGGCGGCTACGAACTGTCCGTCCGGGACTGGGAGACGCCCGGCGTCCGCGACCTGTCCCTCGCCGCCTCACTCATGATCATGCTGGTCAACGACCTGTACTCGGTCGCCAAGGAGAGCGCCGACATCGGCAGTCACAGCCTGCCCACCGTGCTCGCCGCACGCCACGGCTGGTCCATCGAACGCAGCATGTGCGCGACCGGCGAGCTCCACGACGACCTCATGCGCGACTATCTGCGCCTGGAACCCGAGGTCAGGCGCGACGCCTCGCCCGAACTCGCCCGCTACCTCACCGGCCTGCGGCACTGGATGCGGGGAAACCTCGAATGGCACACCCTCACCGGGCGCCACAACAACCGCGCGGGACGCCCCACCCCCAGGACGGGGCCGCTGGGTCCCACCCACGACCGGCTCACGGCCGACGCACGCTCCTCGGCCGCCGCGGCCGGCGTCTGCCGCCACTGCGGCGACCGGCACGACCCGGCCACGGCGGTCGCGTGAACCGGCCCGGCTCCCCCGCCGCGTGGGCCGGCTTCGTGGCGCGCGGCGGGGTGCGGCGCTCCGCCTACTTGCCCGGGCACTCCTTCCAGGCCATGTGGTAGATGGTGCTGAGGTCGCCGTCGGTCGAGTCCATCGTCATGAAGCTGACCTTGCTCGACGGCGAGGTGCCCGCGTTGACCCGGAGCTCGGTGTTGATGTTGAAGTTGCGCTGAACTCCACAGGGCGCCCAGACCAGTTGGGCCCAGTCCGTGGTGTCGGTGGCCTGCCAGTTGTCGCTGTAGGAGCCGTTGAAGTTGTGGTTCTTGAACACCGTCTGCGACGAGCCCTGGAAGTAGTACGAGGCCCGCTGCACGGCGCTCGCGCCGGACTGCAGTGAGGCGTAACCGCGGTAGTCCGCCTTGGCGATGGCGTACGTGAAGCCCGAGGGCACGTGCACGATCAGGTTGAGCTGGCAGTTCTTGCGGAACGCCGTGGGGTTGGAGCTCCCGCCGACCTGGGCGAGGTAGTCGCTGTAGGTCACGGTGAAGGCGGTGTTGTCCTCGGAGACGGCGACGGCCGCGGTACCGGCGGGACAGCCTGAGCCGTTCACCGTGGCGACGTCGATGACGATCTTGTCCGGGGGCGGGTTGTCGAAGACGGGGGACGAGTTGTGCGCGGGTATCGCCGCGGTGAGGAGCGCGGCGACCGCGCCGCCCAGGAGCAGCCCACTTGCCATGGTGATTCTCCTTGGTTCAACGGAACACCTGTGGAGTTCCTGTGAAGAACTGGGGGGGGGCGCTCGCATCGTAGGGAGGCCCTCGGGGCGCGCCCAGGTCGAACTCCGGCCATTCACCCCGTCCCGTTCACACCACCCGGCCACCGGGCCACTCGGCCACCGGGCCACCAGGCCCACTGCGGGCTACGGGTTCTCCCACGCCGCCGGTTCCGCCGCCAGTTCCTGCACCGGAGTCGGCAGCGCGTCCGCCGCGATGTCGGCGATCGTGACGCCCTCCAGGATCCGCCGCACGTTCGCCCGCAGCGCGATCCACAGCGGAAGCAGGGGCTGCGCGGAGCCCGTGTAGGTCAGTCCTGTCGGACGTTCGCCGCGCACGGAGACGATCGGGCCGTCCACCGCCCTGATCACGTCCGCGACCGTGATCGCCGCCGGGTCGCGGGCCAGCCGGTAGCCGCCGCCTCCCCCGCGCCGGCTGTCGACGATCCCGCCGCGCCGCAGGTCGCCGAGGATCCCCTCCAGGAACTTGTGCGGAATGTCCTGCTCGACGGCGATCGACTCCGCCTTCACCGGGTCCCCGCCGCCCTGCCGTACGGCAAGCTCCAGTACCGCCCGTACCGCGTAGTCCGCCCGCGCCGAGATCCTCATGGCCCCATTGTGGGGTCGACGACACCTGTGAGACGTCAGGCGATCTCGTCGTAGTCCGTCGGCACGTTCTCGTCGGCGCCGGGGCGGCCCGCGCCGGTCGTTCGTTTCTCCCGTGCCCGCAGCGCCGCCCACAGCAGGGCCCAGAAGGGGACCAGGTACCAGGGCAGGGGCCAGGCCGTGCGCCACCAGCCGGCGCTCGGCTTGACGACGGCTTCGACGGCGGCGAACGCCATGGCTGCGGCCAAGGTCCAGCACAGGAGCCTGCCCGCCCACCGCGCCGCCAGGCCCGGACGGTTCATGACGCAAGTGTGCAGCCAACCGAGCTCTGATCGGAAGTGACTGCACACGCGTCGCGCAAGCCCTACGCCAGTCTGATCACGTTCCAGGACAGCGGTTCCAGTGTCGCCGTCAGCGTGCCGTCGTCCGTCAGCGCCGTGCCCTCGGCCGCGTGCGGGGCGACCCGCTCGGGGTCGGCGAGGGTGTTGCGGGCGTCCGGGTCGGCGTCCGCGAGCACGCTGTGCTCGACGACGTTCGTCAGGTCGAGGCCGTTCAGGGCGACTTCGAGGGGCAGCGCGTCGGTCCGGCTGCGGTTGACGGCGAAGACGGTGACCGTGCCGTCCCCGGCGCGGACAGCCGTCGCGTGCAGCAGATCCGTCTCGCCGTACTTCCGCGTCTCGTACGTCGGCGAGTCCACCCGGACGTCGAGGACCGTGCCCCGGCCGTACCGCGAGGCCTGCGCGAACGGGAAGAACGTCGTCTGCCGCCACGCCGGGCCGCCCGGCTCGGTCATGATCGGCGCGATGACGTTGACGAGCTGGGCGAGACAGGCGACGGTGACGCGGTCGGCGTGCCGGAGCAGCCCGATGAGGAGGGAACCGAAGACGACGGCGTCGGTGACGCTGTAGTTGTCCTCCAGCAGGCGGGGGGCCTCGGGCCAGTCGGTCAGCGTCTTCGCGTGCTCCTCCCACTCGGGCAGGTACCAGACGTTCCACTCGTCGAAGGACAGGTTGATCTTCTTCTTCGACTTCAGCCGTGCGCCCACATGGTCGGCGGTCGCGACGACGTTGTCGATGAACGACTCCATGTCGACGGCTGAGGCGAGGAAGGAGTCGATGTCGCCGTTCTCGGGCCAGTAGTAGGCGTGCAGGGAGACGTAGTCGACCAGGTCGTACGTCTCCTTCAGGACCGTGGCCTCCCATTCGGCGAAGGTCGGCATGGACTGGCTGGAGGAGCCGCAGACGACGAGTTCGACCTTCGGGTCGATCTGGCGCATCGCGCGGGCCGTCTCGGCGGCGACCCGGCCGTACTCCTCGGCCGTCTTGTGGCCGGTCTGCCAGGGGCCGTCCATCTCGTTGCCGAGGCACCACAGTCCGATGCCG
Organism: Streptomyces sp. NPDC031474; assembly: GCF_055581185.1. Classification (NCBI taxonomy): domain Bacteria; kingdom Bacillati; phylum Actinomycetota; class Actinomycetes; order Kitasatosporales; family Streptomycetaceae; genus Streptomyces; species Streptomyces sp. NPDC031474. Next base: position 199,469 of record NZ_JBVIJX010000014.1, on the reverse strand, counting down.
AAGGGGTCCTTGTCGCCGTGGGCGATGCGCCGGTCGGAGAGTGCGGTGCCCTCGGCGTGGTTGGCGTACTCCTGGAGTTCCAGGGCCTCGGCGACACCCCTCGTGCCCAGGTTGACGGCCATCATCGGCTCCGCCTGGGGTCCTATCTTGCGGAGGAAGTCGATGTACTCGGAGAGTCCGAAGCGGTTCGTCTCCGTCGAGTGCCAGGCGAGGTCGAGGCGGCGGGGGCGCGATTCGGCGGGGCCCACCGAGTCTTCCCACTTGTACCCGGAGACGAAGTTGCCGCCGGGGTAGCGGATGGCGGTGACGCCGAGTTCGCGGACCAGGTCCAGGACGTCCTGGCGGAGGCCTGCCGTGTCCGCGGTGGGGTGGTCCGGTTCGAAGATGCCGGTGTAGACGCAGCGGCCCAGGTGTTCGACGAAGCTGCCGAAGATTCGGGGGTTCACTTCGCCGATGGTGAAGGCGGGGTCGAGAGTGAAGCGGGCGGTGTGCATGTTCGCCTTTCCAAAGGGGGGTGCGTGTTTCGTTGGCGGGTGCGGGTGCTTCGTGGCTGGTCGCGCCCACGCGGCGGAGCCGCACAGGGACACAGCCCCGCGCCCCTAAAAGACCCTTGGCCAGCCGTTTCTTTGCCAGTCCAGCCTGTTGAGGCCCAGCTTCGGGGTGCCGTTGTCCTGTGCGTCGTAGTAGTGGTACGCCAGGACATCTCTGCCCCTGTCCTTGAAGATCGATTCGCCGCCCGTGCCGATGAAACGGCCATGGCCCTCCAGCAACAGGTCGCCGCCGCCCTCCAGCAGGGGCTTGCCCGTGCTGTCGACATACGGGCCCGTCACCTTCGTCGAGCGGCCGACCTTGATCTTGTATGTCGAGTTCACGCCCGCGCAACAGGCGTCGTAGGACGCGAAGAGGTAGTAGTAGCCGCCGTGTTCGACGATGTACGGGCCCTCGACCGCGTACGGGGCGTCCGGGCGGGTGGCCAGGTGGGCGACCGTCGCGCCGGGGAGCGCCTTGCCCGTCCCCGGGTTCAGTTCGACCATGCGGATGCCCGTCCAGTACGAGCCGAACGACATCCACAGCCTGCCGCCCGTCCGGATGATCGCCGGGTCGATGGCGTTCCAGGTGTCGGTCGTCTCGGAGGTGAAGACCTTGCCGTGGTCCGTCCAGGTGCCGGGCAGGCCGGTCGGGGACGTGGCCACGCCGATCGCGCTGTGGTTGGTGCCCCACGACGACACGGCGTAGTACAGCCAGTATCTGCCCGCGCGGTAGGAGATGTCCGGCGCCCAGGGGTCGCCGGTGTCGTTGTACTCGTACCACCAACTCGGCGGCGTCGCGAAGGCGTTGCCGGCGTCGTCCCAGTGCCTGAGGTCCTTCGAGAGGCGGGCTCCGATGATGCCGCCGGTCGAATAGGCCACGTAGCCGCCGGACTTGAGACGGATGACGGTCGGGTCGTGGATGATCTGCTGGCCGGTGATCGGAAGCGGATCGGGGTAACTCTGCGCCGCCTGCGCCGTGTTGGGGAGGAACGCCAAAAGGAGCGCCGCCATCACCGCCGTCACCGCTCTGCCCGCTCTGCCCGCTCTGCCCGCTCTCACTGTCCCGCCAATCCCGTGTGGGCGACGCCCGCCACGATCTGCCGCTGGAAGAAGACGAAGACGACGATCAGCGGCAGGCCCGCCATGAGACCGCCTGCCATGAGCTGCGCCCACTGGATGCCGTAGGAGTTCATGACGGTCGCGATGCCGTTCGGCATGGTCATCAGGTCGGGGTTGTTGGTCACCATGTACGGCCACAGGAAGTTGTTCCACGAGGCGATGAAGGTGAAGATGCCGACCGCGGCGAGGGAGGGGCGGGAGAGGGGGAGCACGATGGTGAAGAAGACCCGCCAGCGGCCGGCGCCGTCGATGAACGCCGCCTCCTCCAGTTCTCGCGGGATGCCCTGGAAGAACTTGTAGAGGATGTAGACCATCGCGGCGGGCGCGCACTGCGGAAGGATCATGCCCCAGTAGGTGTCGACCATCCCCATCTGCTGGACGGTGCTGAAGAGGGGCACGCCGAGGACGGCCGGGGAGATCATCAGGCCCGTCATCATGACGCCCATCAGGACGGACTTGCCCCTGAACTCGGTGCGGGCGAAGCCGTATCCGGCGAGGGCGGCGACGGTGACCACGATGGCCGTCACCAGGATCGACACCACGAGGGAGTTGACGAACCAGTTCGTGATGTTGCCGGTCTCCCAGAGGGCTTTCCAGGCCTGGACCGTCCACACCTTCGGCAGCCAGTGCGGCGGGATCTCGGCCGCCTCGGTCTCGGACTTGAGCGAGGTGAACAGGGCGGCGGCGATCGGCGCCACGAAGACGGCGGAGACGGCGACGCCGAGCAGCGTGAGGACGATCTGGCTGGGCGTCCAGGGCTTGCGGGACTTGACCTTCGGGGTGGTCGCGGCGGTGGTCATCGGCCGCCCTCCTCACGGTTGCGCAGCAGCGCCATCCGCACGAGGGCGACGGCCGCGATGATCACGAAGAAGATGATGGACATCGCGGAGGCGTAGCCCACGCGGTAGCTGGTGAAGCCCTGTTCGAGGGTGTACTGGACGAAGGAGCGGGTGCTGAGCTCGGGTCCGGGGCTGAAGTCCATCATCACGACGGCCTGGTCGAAGAGCTGGAGCGAGGCGAGGACCTGGAGCGCGATCACCAGGCCGGTGATGTGGCGCAGCATCGGCAGGGTGATGTGCACCATCCGGTGCCAGGCGTTCGCGCCGTCCAGCTTGGCGGCCTCGTAGAGGTGGTCGGGGATGCCCTGGAGCGCGGCGAGGTACAGCAGGAAGCTGAAGCCGACCGTCCACCACAGTGTCTGGATGACGATGGCGAGCATCGCGTACGACTTGTCGGTCAGCCAGGGCGTGGTGAGCCCGAAGGTCTCGTTGAACAGGCCGATCCCCTGGGTGAACAGCCACTGCCACATGTTGGCGGCGACCGTCGACGGCAGCAGGAACGGTGCGAAGAAGCACAGCCGCCACAGCCACTTGCCGCGCTCGATGTGGTGGGCGAGCATCGCGAGCAGGAAGGCCAGGACCGTGATGCACGGCACGACGAGCAGCGTGAAGTAGGCGCTGTGGCCGAGCGCGTCCCACATCGCCTGGTCGTGCAGGGCGTCGCGGTAGTTGTCGAGGCCGACGAAGCTCGCGCCGTCGCCGGAGATGTTGGCGTCGGTGAAGCTGAGGTAGACGCCGCGCAGCAGCGGCCAGATCACGAACAGCGCGAACAGCAGCAGGAACGGGGCGACGAACCAGCCCCCGTGCTGGAAGCCCTGCTTGCGGCGCGGGGTCGCGGTGGCGGCGGCGGTCTTCGCCCGCGCCGGTGCGACGACGGTCTGGGCACTGGTCGTCATGCGACCGCACCTCCCTGCGCGGCGGTCTTGCCGTCCATCGGGTTCGTCGAGGCGAGGAGCTTGGTGAGATGGGACTTCATCCGCCGGCCGACGGTGGCCGGCTTCGCGGAGCCCATGGTCGAGGAGACGACGACGGGGCCGAGGTCCTGGGCGAGGACGCCGGTGGAGCCCGCGAACCACACCTTCGGCTCGGTGGCCTGGTGGTTCATGGCGGAGACGTACTCGTTCTGCGGGGTGAGCTTCTTGTAGGCGGCCGTGGACAGCGTCGGCGTGTACGCGGGGATGTGGCCGCCGGCCGCCCACTGCAGGGCGTGCGTGACGACGTATGCGGCCAGCTCGTGCGCGGCCTCGTCGGTGGCGCCGCCACGGCCCGCCTGGTGCGGCAGGACGAAGGCGTGCGACTCGGCGTGGGTCGCCTGCTTGCCGAAGACGGGCGGGAGCGGGGTCGCGCCGTAGTCCAGCTTCGCGCCGGAGAAGACCGGGACCGACCAGTTGCCCTCCCAGGTGAAGGGGGCGCCGTTGATGAACTGCTCGCCGGTCGGCGCGCCCGGGATGACGTATCCGTCGGTGACGTGCCTGCGGAGGAACTCCAGGACCTGGGTGGCCTTGTCGGCGTCGAAGAGGACCTCGGTGTTGTCGTCGCTGAACCACCGGCCGCCGAGCTGGGTGTAGAAGGCGACGAAGAACCACCACTGGAAGTTCTGGTCGTTGGTCCACAGTCCGATGGTCTGCAGGCCCTTCTTCTGGACCTGCTTGGCCTTCTTGAGGACGTCGAACCACTCGTCGGTGGAAGTGACCGGGATCATCCGGCCGTCGTCGCCCAGCAGGTCCGCCTTCTTCAGGACGTCCTTGCGGTAGAAGCAGAGCTGTACGTGGATGTCGAGCGGCAGGGCGTAGAGCTTGCCGTCGATGACACCGCGGTTCCACAGCGCCGGGTTGTAGTCCTCCTTGCGTATGCCGTACTTGGCGAGGAGGGTCTCGTCCCACGGGTCCAGGAGCCGTCCCGGCGAGAATCCCGCGACCCGGCCCATGTGCATGACGCCGAGCTCCGGTGCGCGGTCGCCCGCGGCGGCCATGGCGAGCTTGGTGTAGAAGGGGTTGCCCCACTGGAGGGTGGAGTCCTTCACCTCGATGTCGGGGTGTTCGCCGCGGAAGGCGTCCAGCATCGCGATCATGTTGGCGCCGTCGCCGCCGCTGAAGAGGTTCCAGTACCGCACCCGGGTGTGAGCGTCGGAGGCGAGCGCGTCGGCGCCGGTGCCGAGGGCGGCGAAGCCGAGGCTGCCCGCCACTGCCAAACCGCCTGCTGCGGCGAGAAGTTGCCTGCGATTCAGGCCAGGTTGTCCCATACCGTGCCCCTGTCGTTCGCGTGGTTCGACATTTCGAATCATGCTCGTAACTTCGAACGGGACCGTAAGATCGAAGCGCTTGCGCGTCAATGGTTTCGACAGGACTTCTGATAGCGCTTTCTATCCGTGACCCTCACGGACTTCTCGTGACGCGGACACAACCAGCCGCGTAGGCTCGAACAGGCTGCCGCAGGGCGGTCGAGAAGGGGGAGCGGATGGACATCGCGGGCGCGCGCGGCGGTGCGGCCCGGATCGCCTCGGCGCTGCGGCGCGTGCGGACCGGACCGGCGATGCGCGAGCTGACCGCCGAGCTCTCCGCCGCGGTGCGGGCGCGCCCCTGCCGGCCGTCCGGGGTGCGGAACGTGTGCCGGGCGCTGTGCGAGGAGATGTCCGCGCGGCGCGGCGGGCGGCCCGTCGAGGTGCGGTTCGAGCGGTTTCCCGACGAGATCGAGGTGACCGGACTGTGGGTGGAGTTCCATGACTTCGACCTGGTCATCGTCGAGGAACGGGCCGAGGCGGTGCAGCAACTCGTCATTCTCGGCCATGAGTTGTGGCATCTGCACGCCGGCCACCGACACCACCACCATGGCGTCGGCACGGCGGCGGCGGACGCCCTGGCCAGACGGTCAGGCCCGTCGGAGCCGACGGGGCGGTCGGGGCAGTCGGGGCAGTCGGACGAGGTGAACGAGAGGTCGGAGCGGTCCGACTGGGACTCCGTCGCACTGGCCGTCGCCGCCCGCAGCGGCTCCCGGGCCGACGACGAGGCCGAGGCCGACGACTTCGGTCACCGGCTCGCGGCCCGCTTCCGACGCTATCTGACCGACTCCGGGGCGGCCGCGGAGACGGCCGCGGTCCAGCGGACCCTGGGCTATCGCGGACGGAGGGGTTCGGCGCGGTGAGCCACGGGCTGTACATCTCGTTCTGGCTGCCCACCGCGGTCCTGGGCACCGCCCTCGCCATCAAGCTGCCCAGCATCCTCAAGCTCTGGCGGGACCCGCTGCTGCGGGCCGTCGGCGGGCTGCTGGTCTTCGCCTGCGCGGTGTTCGTGTTCGCGGCGCCGAAGACCATCGCCTGGACCAACCGGGTCACCGGCGTGCCGAACATCGCGGCGCCCTGGGTGTACTCCCTGATCACGGCGCTGTCCGCGTCCTGGCTGCTGCTGGTCATCGCCTGGCGCAACAACCTCACCGAGCGCGGAGCGCAGACGCGGCGCGCGACCCGGTGGGTGGTGTCCGTGTACGCGGGGGTGGTGGTCGCGCTGTGGGTGCTCTTCGCCCTCGCCGACGTCCCCGTGGAGCGGATCCGGGACCTGGACACCTACTACGCCAACACGCCGTTCATGCGCGAGGAGATCCTGCTCTACCTGCTCGCGCACACGGTGGCCTGCTCGATCACGGCCCTGCTGGTCTGGAACTGGAGCCGCACCGAGGGCCTGGACGCCTGGCTGCGCTGGGGACTGCGCTTCCTGGGCGCCGGCTACGTGACGAACCTGCTGTTCAGCGCGGCCAAGCTGACGGCCGTCGTGGCCCGTTGGACCGGGCACGACCTGGACTGGCTGAACACCAACATCGCCCCGTCGGCGGCCTGTATCGCCGCCACTCTGGTCGCGGTCGGCTTCATCGTGCCGCACGCCGGCCAGTACCTTCAGGAGCGGTGGCGCGTCCGGCGCCGGCATCGGAGCCTGCGGCCGCTGTCCCGGCTGATGCGGACCGTCACGGGCGGCCGCGAGCCCTTCGACCTGCGCGCCACGCCGGAGTTGCGGCTGATCCGCCGTGAGACGTTCATCCGCGACGCGCTCCTCCAACTGTCCCGGCACCTCGACGACGACCTGCGCACCCGCTCCTACGACGCCGCCGTCGCCGTCGGTTTCGAACGCGGCCGCGCCCAGGCGTTGGCCGCCGCCGTGACCCTGCTGGACGCCGTCGAGGCGAGGCAGCGGCGGCGACAGCACCCGGCCACGGACACCGAACGCCCGCCGGCAGAGGCTGCCGCCCCCGGCGCCCCCGCTGCCTCCGGCACCCCCGGTGCCTCTGGCCCCTCCGGCCCGGACACCACCTACCTCCTGCGGGAGATCCAGGCCGTGTCCCAGGCCCTTCGTCACCCCGTAGACCTCCAGGCGGTCCGCGCCCGCGCGGCCGCCCCGGCAGAGAGCATGTCCACGCATGAGTGAACCCTCCAACCCCGCCAGAACCGCCGTAGTCCTGGGGGGATCCCATGCGGGCATGCTCGTGGCACGCGCCCTGGCCGGCCTCGCCGACCGGGTCGTCGTCATCGAGCGCGACGCGCTGCCCGACGGACCCGCCCCCCGCAAGGGCCTGCCCCAGGCCCGTCACGCCCACATGCTGTGGTCCGGCGGAGTGCGGGCGGTGGCGGACCTGCTGCCGGGCGTCACCGACGCGCTCCACGACGCCGGCGCGCGCCGGGCCCCGGTGACGACGGACATGGTCGTCCTCGGCCCGCGGGGCTGGTTCCGCCGCTGGCCCGAGTCCCACCACGTGATCCTGGCCGGCCGCGACCTCCTGGACGCCACGATCCGCACCCAGGTCCTGACCGACCCCAGGATCGAACTCCTCCCCGACACCGAGGTACTGGGCCTGGTCGGAGACGCGAAAGCAGTCACGGGCGTACGCGTGAGAACACGGCGGACGAGGGCGACGGCCACGGGCACGGGCACGGGTGGGGAGGCGGGCGCCGGGGCCGGGGCGGCGGTCGGCGTGGGTGATGAGTGGGTGATTTCGGCCGGGTTGGTCGTCGATGCCACGGGGCGGGGGTCCCGGGCCGGGGGGTGGCTGGCGGGGTTGGGGCTGGCCGAGGTGGAACGGCGGGAGGTGGATTCCGGGCTGGCGTATGCGAGTCGGCTGTATCTCGCGCCCGAGCAGGCGCGTTCCGGGTTTCCGATCGTCAACGTGCAGCCCGATCCACGGGACGGCGCGCCGGGGCGGGCGGGGTTTCTGCTACCCATCGAGGACGGCCGCTGGATCGTCACGCTCAACGGCACCCGGGGCGCCGAGCCCTCCACCGGGAACGACGACTTCGTCCGCTTCGCCCGTGAGGAACTGCGCCACCCGGTCATCGGGGAACTGCTCGAACAGGCCGAGCCGCTGTCCGACGTGGCGTACACCCGGGCGACCGTCAACCGCCGGCACTTCTACGAGCGGATGCCGGCCTGGCCGGAGCACTTCGCCGTCGTCGGCGACGCCCTCGCCGCGTTCAACCCGCTCTACGGTCACGGCCTCGCCGTCGCCGCCCAGAGCGCGGTGATCCTTCGGGACGTCGTCCGGCGGCACGGCTGGGGCGCGCCGGGGCTGTCCCGTCGTATCCAGAAGGCGGTGGCCCGGCCCGCCGGCGCCGCCTGGGACCTCGCCGTCGGCCAGGACGTGTTCTATCCCGGTGCGACGGAGGACGGGCCCACGCTCCGCGACCGGCTCGTGGCGGCGTACGTCGGCCGGCTGATGCACACCGCCACCGGCAACGGCCGCATCGCCCGCCGGGTGACCGACGTGACCTCGCTGGAGCGCGGGCCTCAGGTGCTGTTGAGTCCGTCGGTGCTGGCGGCGGCCGTGGTGGGGCCGTTGAAGCCGGCGTTGACCGGGCCGCCGTTGACGGGCGACGAGTTGAAGCGGGCCGGGCTGCGGTAGTCGCCCACCGCCCCCGGCCCCCCGGCCCCCTGGCCCCCCGGCCCGCAGTCGCCGGGGCTCGGGGGCCGGGGCGGGGCTCGGGGGCCGGGGCGGGGCTCGGGGGCCGGGACGCGACGACTCCGCGGCGACCACTCCCCCGGCCACCGCGGCCACCGCGGCCCGCAGCCGTGTCAGCCCGCGAACGCCGGCTGGGCGAGCCCCTTCCCCGCGCCCGGTACCACCAGCAGCGACCCGGCCACCGGATGCGGGGCGTCCAGGCCCACGCGGGCGGTGGTGATGTACAGGTCGGTCAGGTCGGCGCCGCCGAACGCGCAGGCCGTGATCCTCGGGGTGGGCAGGGTGATCACGCGGTCCAGTTCGCCCGCCGGGGTGTAGCGGCGTACCGCTGCCCCGTCCCACAGCGCCACCCACACACAGCCGTCGGCGTCGACGGTGAGGCCGTCGGGGAAGCCGGCGCCCTCCTCTATCTCGACGAGCGGACGGCGCTCGGAGAGCCGCCCGTCCGCCGCGTACGCGAAGACGTCGACCCGGCGCGTCGGTGAGTCGACGTAGTACATCAGCGTGCCGTCCGGGCTCCAGCCGGTCCCGTTGCTCACCGCCACGTCGTCGAGGACGACGTCGGCCGTGCCGTCGCCGGTGAGGCGGGACAGGGTGCCGCCGCCGGGCGCCTCGTCGTAGCGCATGGTGCCGGCCCACAGGGAGCCGTCGGGGGCGACGGCGGCGTCGTTGGCGCGGCGGCCCGCGACCGGCTCGTGGTGCAGCCAGCGGAAGCTGTCGTCGGGGTCGAGGAGGCCCACGCCGTCCCGCAGGTTCAGGACCAGGCCGCCGCCCGCGCGGGGCTTGGCCGCGCCCACGTGCTGGTCGGTCACCCGGACCGTGCGGCCGCCCGTCACGGGGTCGTAGGTGTGCAGTCGGGCGCCCAGGATGTCGAGCCAGAGCAGGCGGCCGGTGGCCGGGTCCCAGGTCGGGCCCTCGCCGAGGGTCGCCTCGGCCCGCACGGCCACTTCGTACGACGTCGTCATGCCACGCTCCGGTAGCCGAGGTGTTCGGACAGTTCGGCGGCGCCCTTCGCGGCGAGCTGCTCCAGCTCGACCCGGCGGTCGTCGCTCCAGCGGATCATGGGGACGGAGATGGAGAGGGCGGCGACGACCTGCCCGGTGCGGTCGCGGACCGGTGCGGCGACACAGCTGACGTCCGGGTTGGACTCGCGGCTCTCGACCGCGACGCCCCGCTCCCGGATCTCCGCCAGCGCCGCTCGCAGGGCGCCGGGCTCGGTGATGCTGTTGGGGGTCATCCGGATGAGGTCGGCGTCGTCGGGGATGCGCGCGCTGAGCTCCGGCTCGGGGAGCGAGGCCAGCAGCATCTTGCCGACGGAGGTGCAGTGGGCGGGGAGGCGGCGGCCCGCGGCCGAGACCATCCGGACCGCGTGGGTGGAGTCGACCTTGGCGATGTAGATGACGTCTGCGCCCTCGAGGATCGCGACGTGGACCGTCTCGTCACACGTTTCAGCGACGGACCGCGCGACCTGCTGACCCTCGGCGGCGAGGTCGAGCTGCTCGGCGTAGCGGCTGCCGAGCTGGTACGGGCGGACGCCGAGACGGTACCGTCCGGGCTGTCCGGGCACGGGGACGATGTAGGACCGCGCGGAGAGCGTGGTCACGAGTTCGTGCACGGTGGTGCGCGGAAGCTGGAGCTTGCGCACTATGTCGGGGGCGGAGAGCGAACCGTCCCCGTCGAGGAAGAGCTCGAGAATGTCGAGAGCTCGGGTCACGGCAGGTACGAGGCGTCCCACGACCGGCCCCCTCCCTTAGTAGTCGTTCTCAGTGCCTGTGTTCGAGATTTCAACAGGCGATCGGCATGACGAACACAGGCTGTCATAAGCCTTTGCGCTGGGCAATGGTCGTGAAAGGTGCGGGTGCGCCAGGATGGGGCGCATGCCGACTCAGAAACGCCTCGCCGGCTCCTTCACGCCTCTCGACTTCCAGTTGGTCCTGCTGCGCCGTATGGCCGACCACAACCAGGACCTGGTGGAGAACGCCCGTCATGGACTGGGCGTCTCCCTGTCCCAGATGCGAGAGGCCAACAAGCGTTGGCAGGCGATGGCCCACTCCCCGCACGCACGGGGCGCACTCTCCCGTTACCGCGCCGCCCTCGGCGAACCCGAGTCCCGCGCACCCCGCCGCGTCGGCGACGCCGACTGCGAAGTCTGGGTGTGGCCGGTGTCCCTCTGGCCCGACCTGCGCTTCGAACTGCTGCTCGCGCCGAACGGCAGCGTCTGGAACGAGCGGCTGGTGCGCGCCCCGGGCGCCGAGCCACCGCCCCTGAACACCCTCGACGACCTCACCTCGTGGTCCTGCACCGTCGACGAGGTCGCGGCCGCCTTCGCCCCCGCCCGCCCCCTGGAGGGCACCGCCCCGACCCGCTGTGGCCTGGCCTTCAGGGCGCCCGACGCGCTGGGGACGCCGCATGAGGTCGTCGCCGAGTTCACCTGGGGGCTGCTGCAACGGACGACGATCAGGGAGTAGCCCCGTCCGCAGGCGGTGGCGGTCGTCAGCGCGTGCCGGCCGCCGCCATGATCGCCGCCGCGACGGCCGGCACCGACTCCGGGTGCAGGAACAGGAAGAGGTTCGGCTCGACCAGTTCCAGCTCCATCACGCACGGCTGCCCGTCGTCGCCGTCCACGAGGTCGACCCGGGCGTAGAGCAGCCCGGACGCGTCCGGTACGGCGGCCAGGGCGCGCTCGGCGACGGCGATCTCGGCCGGCGTCGGGACCCAGGGCTCCAGGCCGGGGTGGGCGATCTTCTGCGCGTCGTAGGCGGTGCCGGGGGCCAGGACCGCCCGCTTGCGGCTGGCGTGCAGCAGCCGGCCGCCGAAGAACTGCAGGGCCCGTTCACCGCCGGCGTCTATGCCCCGCACATAGGGCTGCACCATCGCGGTCAGCCCCTCGTCGTGCATCCGCGCGAGCTGCCGTACGGCCGTCTCGTGCTGGTCGGGCGTGTAGCGGGCGGCATAGCGGGCGCCGGCCCCGGAGGTGGGCTTGACGACGTACTCGTGGTCGGCAGGCAGGTCGGCCGGGTCGTCGGGCGCGAGGTAGCGCGTCGGGACGGTCGGCACTCCGGCCGCCGCGAGCTCCCCCAGATACCGCTTGTCGGCGTTCCAGCGCACGACGGCGGCCGGGTTGGCCAGCCGGGTGACCTCGGCGACCTTCTGCGCCCAGGCCGTGAACTCGTCCGCGCGCCAGCTGTAGTCCCAGGTCGAACGGATGACGACAAGATCGTAGGAGGCCCAGTCGACGTCGGGATCGTCCCAGAAGACGCCGTCCGCCTCGGCCCCGGCCCGCTCCAGCGCCGCCCGCAGCACGGGCAGATCACGGTCCCTGCTCGGCTCCGGCCGGGGGTCGTAGGTGACGAGTGCGATACGAGCCACGACGGATTTCACCCTTCGTACGAAAGTCCGATAACCCGAAGGCTAACAAGGGTTCGCGATCACACCACCGGCCCGGACATCACCCTCGGTAGCCGGTGGTGGGGGCCCTGGCAACGGGGTAGGAACCGGCTTGATTGTTCCCGCAGCCGCCAAGGAGTCCGTCCCGTGTCCTCGTCCTCTCTCTTCCCGGCCCTGACGGACGCCCCGTCGGGCCGCCCCGCGCTGCGGTTCGGCCGGCGCTCCCTGACGTATGCGGAACTCGCCGGGGCGGCCGGCGCCGTCGGGGAACGGGTGCGGGGTGCGAGGGGGAGGGTCGCCGTGTGGGCCACTCCGTCGCTGGAGACGGCCGTCGGGGTGGTGGGCGTGCTGCTCGCCGGGGCGGCCGCCGTGCCGCTGAACCCGAAGTCGGGCGACAAGGAGCTCGGACACATCCTGTCCGACAGTGCGCCGGGGGCCGTGCTGGCGGCTCCGGGCGATGAACTGCCTGCCGCGCTGCGGGGGTTGGAGCGGATCGACGTCGATGTGCGCGGGGTCGCAGCGGTGCAGGAGGAGGCCGTGGGGGGTGAGGCCGTGGGGGATGAGGAGGCCGCCTTCGTCGTCTACACCTCCGGCACCACCGGGCCGCCCAAGGGGGCGGTCATCCCGAGGCGGGCGATCGCCACGACGCTCGACGCGCTCGCCGACGCCTGGCAGTGGACCGGACAGGACGTCCTCGTGCACGGGTTGCCGCTGTTCCATGTGCACGGGCTGGTGCTGGGGGTCCTCGGACCGCTGCGCCGGGGCGGGTCCCTGCGGCACCTCGGACGGTTCGACACGGAAGGCGTCGCCCGGGAGTTGAACAGCGGCGCGAGCATGTTGTTCGGGGTGCCGACGATGTACCACCGCATCGCCGAAGCGCTCCCCGACGATCCGGAGCTGGTCAAGGCGCTCTCGGGGGCACGGCTGCTGGTGTCCGGTTCGGCCGCGCTGCCCGTGCACGACCACGAGCGCATCGCGGCCGCGACCGGACGGCGGGTGATCGAGCGCTACGGCATGACGGAGACGCTGATGAACACCAGCGTCCGAGCGGACGGGGAGGCGCGGGCGGGAACGGTCGGGGTGCCGCTGCCCGGCGTGGAACTGCGGCTCGTCCAGGACGACGGGTCGGCCGTCGAGGCCTGCGACGGGGAGAGCGTCGGGGAGATCCAGGTGCGCGGGCCGAACCTGTTCACCGAGTACCTCAACCGGCCCGACGCCACCGCCGCCGCCTTCACCGCCGACGGCTGGTTCCGGACCGGCGATGTCGCGGTGCGCGATCCCGACGGGTACGTCCGGATCGTGGGGCGCAAGGCCACCGACCTGATCAAGAGCGGGGGTTACAAGATCGGGGCCGGGGAGATCGAGAACGCGCTCCTTGAGCATCCGGGGGTGCGTGAGGCCGCCGTCACCGGGGAGCCGGACCCGGACCTCGGGGAGCGGATCGTGGCGTGGGTCGTGCCGGTGGATCCCGGATCGCCCCCGGCGGAGGACGAGTTGGCCGACCACGTGGCCCGTCGGCTCGCCCCGCACAAGCGGCCCCGCACGGTGCGCTACCTCGACGCGCTGCCCCGCAACGACATGGGGAAGATCTTGAAGCGGGCGCTGCCGTCTTGACGTACGGCGGCACGGGACGCTTTCCGGGCGGTTCACGAAGGCGCGGTGAACGCGGGACAAGCTCAAGTACCGTCCGTGACAATGGATGTGCACAGAGCCGCAGTTGAACGGAAAGGACAACGGGGACACCGTGGACGGACTGGTGGAGTTCAAGACCGACGACGGCGCCGTGATCGCCGTCGAAGCGGCCACGGAGAGGCGGCCCGGTTCCCGCCTGGTGGCCCGGGGCGACGGTACGGTCCAGGCGGCCCGCACCTTCGAGGGCGCGTTGGACGGCGTGCGCGCCGCCGCCGAGTCCGCGCTGCGGGTCTTCCGGGACGGGGCGTTGCGGCCGGACGGCGTGGAGATCGAGTTCGGGGTGAAGCTGTCGGCGGAGACGGGCGCGATCATCGCCAAGGGCACGGCGGAGGGCCACCTCGTCGTACGACTGACCTGGTCGCCCTCCACCCCCTCATGAACGGCCCCCGCACGACCGGCTCCCACCCGACCGACCCCCGCACGACCGACCCCCGCACGAACAGCCCTTTCCTGAACGGCCCCCTCATGGACAGCGCCGAGTGGCACGCCCGGATCGAGAGCGCCGGCGAGGTGGTGGGCGCGGGCTTCCTCATCACCCCGCGCAGGGTGCTGACCTGTGCCCACGTCGTGCACGAAGCCGCCGCTGACGCGTTGACGGTGACCTTCACCGAGCGCCCCGGCTCCGCAGCCGTACCGGCCCGGGTGATCGCCGACGGCGGCTGGGGCGGCGGCTCGACCGACCTCGGCGACCTGGCCGTCCTGGAGCTGGCCCACGACGTGCCGATCGCGCCCGCCGCGCTCGCGCCGGTGGACGCGGCCCACGGACAGTGGCCCGACCGGCCCCGCAAACTCCTCGTCTACGGCTTCCCTGTCGGTTTCGACGAGGGCACCCTCGCCGAATACCGCATCACCGCCGCCCAGTTGCTCAACCGCGAGTGGATCCAGCTGGAGGCCTGGCAGCCCGGCGGGCAGCCGCTCGCCCCCGGGTTCAGCGGCGCCGCCGTCACCCTCGTCGACACCGGCGAGGTCGTCGGCATGGTCACCGCGGCCGCCGGCGACCGGGGCGTGCACAACGGGCGGATGATGCCCACCGAGGTCATGGCCCGCTACTGGCCGGCCCTGAGGGGTCTGGTCCCCACCTCCGACCACCGCACCGCCGACCGCGCCCGGCTGCGCGAACTCGTCGAGCGCGCCGTCCGCGCCGGCCTGGACGACGACGCCGGGCGGCGCGTGCAGCTGTACGAGGCCTCCCGCGGCCCGCTGGACCCGGACGCGCCCGAGGAGGGCTTCGACTCCCTGTGGTCGGCGGCCCTGTTCGTGCTGTGCGAGGTCGACGGCGACGACGCGGCCACCACCGTCGCCCGCTTCACCGCCCACGTGGCCTCCGTCTACCGGACCCCGGTCAAGCAACCTGCCGAGACCCCCGCCGAGACCCCCGCCGAGCCGGCCGCCGCACCGGACTGGTCGCCCATCCTCGTCGACCTCCAGCACAGCGGCGCGGGCGACGGACACGTCCGCGTCGAGGTGTCCGCGTACAGCGGGGGCCGTCGGCATCCGGTCGGCTCCGACACCGTCCCGCAGGCCGGGCTGCGCGCCTATGTACAGGACCGCATCGAGGCCGCCTTCCGCTATCTGACCCCCGGCTGCGACGAGTTGATCACGTTCGCGCTGCCCCGCGACTGGATCGACCTGCCCGTCGACCGCTGGGCGTCCACCCCCGACGACGACACCCCGCTCGGCTGCGTGTACCCGCTGGTCGTCACCGACCAGGCCCGCCGCCGGCCGGGCGTCCGGCACCAACTGACCCGGGTGTGGAACCGGCTCGACACCGTGCCCGGCGCGCGCGTGCACCGCATCGAGTGCGGCAGCACCGAGGAACCGCGCCGGCTGCGCCTGCGACTGCGTCAGGACGACGCCTGTCTCGCCGGCTTCTCCACCGCCCCGGCCGCGCCCCGCACCCGCCCCCACTTCGAATCCTCGCTCAACGCGCCCGCCCCGATCGTCGTCTGGTCCCGCGAGGGCTGCGCCACCGGGCCGGACGAGCCCTGCGCCGGCGGGGACGGCTGCGCGGGCAAGGTGTTCCTGGACGAGCTCGACACCTGCCTGTCCGGCGTCCCGCCCGCCGAACTCCCGCGCCGCGTCCTGGCGTTGCGGGAGGAGGCCGACGCCGAGGACGGCCACTGGGCGCACGACATCCAACTGCTGTGGGACGACCCGCGCGTCTTCACCGACCCGCACGGCGAAGCACCCGCCCACGCCCACTCCCCCGTGGCCTGAACCACCCCGCCACCAGCGCCGCCCACCGTCCCCACCGCCCCCACCCAGCACCACCTACCGCCCCAACCGCCCCACCGCCCCCACTGAGTCACACCGGGTCACACCAAGTCACACCAAGTTTCGGAGAACCATGCCGCACTGGTCCGTCTACACCGGGAACAGCGAGCCCCACGACGGCATCGACCGGCTGCCCGCGCCGCCGCCCTGGCGCGCGTTCGACGGCGAGCCCGTCGTACCGCCGCCCCGGGACGCCGACGACGAGGCGGCCGTCTCCCCCGACCGCGTCCACCGCGCCCGCTCCTACGTCGCCACGCCGGAGAGCGTTCAGCTCGTCAACGCGGCCCTGGTGCTGCGCCGCCCCCTGCTGGTCACCGGCCCGCCCGGCACCGGCAAGTCCTCGCTGGCGTACGCGGTGGCGCGTGAGCTGGGGCTCGGCCCGGTGCTGCGCTGGAACATCACCAGCCGCTCCACCCTGGCCGACGGCCTCTACCAGTACGACCCGCTGTCCCGGCTGTACGCGGCCCGACAGGCGGCCTGGCGCCAACGGACCGGCCGTTCCGGCGCCGAGGAGCCGGCCGAGCTCTCCGGCGCCGAGGGCGTCGAGGACCATCTGCGCCTCGGCCCCCTCGGCACCGCCCTGCTCCCCTACGACCGTCCCCGCGCCCTCCTGGTCGACGAGATCGACAAGAGCGACCTCGATCTGCCCAACGACCTGCTGAACGTCCTGGAGGAGGGCCAGTACGAGATCCCCGAACTCCTGCGCGCGGCCCGCCACCTGGTCGAGGACGGCACCGGCACCGCCGAGGTCCTGGCCGACGGCTCGGACGCGCCGGTCACCGTCACGCGCGGCCGGGTCCGCTGCCGCGCCTTCCCCTTCGTCGTCCTGACCAGCAACGGCGAGCGCGAGTTCCCGCCCGCCTTCCTGCGCCGCTGCGTCCGGCTGAAGCTGCGCCGGCCCGACCGCGCACAGCTCACCGAGATCGTCCGGGCCCACCTCGACACCCCGCCCGGCGAGGCGGAACACCTCATCAACCGCTTCCTGACCCGGGCGGCCGACGGCGAACTCGCCACCGACCAGCTCCTGAACGCCCTCTACCTCACCGGCGTCGCCGGCCTCGACGCGGACTCCCGCGACGCCCTGGCGGAACAGCTGATGCCCTACCTGACCACGACGGCGGACGGCGATGGCTTCTGAGGACCCGCCTAGGAGAGACACGCCGAGGGAGGACCCGGCGAGGAGTGACCAGTCCGCCCTGGAACGGCTGAGCGCACTGCTGACGGCCGCGTCGGGCACGGCGCCCACACCCCGCGAGCTGGCCGAACTGCTGTGGCTGGCCCGGGAGTCGGGCAATCCGGAGGCAGAGCCCTGCGGGGACCCGAGCGGCGTCGGGGCCACGCCGCCGTCGGCGCCCCCGGCCGCCGGCCCCACGCCCGCCGACCGCGGGAACCGCCCGGCAGCTTCTCCGCCCCTCCCCGCGTCCCAGCCCTCGTCGCCCGCCGACCGCGTCCCCCTGCACCTGCCCACCCCGCAACCGCACAAGGACCCCGCGCACCCCACCACCTCCGCCGGCAGACCCGTCCTCGCGCCCGCGCCGCCGATGCTCCCCCACCCCCTCGCCCTCCAGCGGGCCCTGCGCCCGCTGAAGCGGACGGTGCCCTCGGCGCGCGCCCGGCTCCTCGACGAGCGGGCGACGGCCGACCGCATCGCCCGGCTGGGCGCCCACCCCGACGTCTGGCTGCCCGTCCTGCGGCCCGCGCGCGACCGCTGGCTGCGCCTCAGCCTCGTCCACGACACGGGCCCGACGATGCCGGTCTGGCGGCCCCTCATCCGTGAACTGCACACCGTCCTGGCCCAGTCGGGCGTCTTCCGCACGGTCACCCTGCATCCGGCCACCCCCGACGGCCGGGCCCGGCACGTCCCCGACCCGGCGGACGGCCGTACGGTCACGCTCGTCGTCAGCGACTGCATGGGCCCGCAGTGGCGCCCCGGCCCGGCGGGCGAACTCTGGTACGGCACCCTGCGGCACTGGGCGACGCGGATGCCGCTGGCCGTCGTCCAGCCGCTCCCCGAGCGCCTGTGGCCGACGACGGCGCTGCCGGCCGAGCCGGGGCTGCTCGCCTCCCCCACCGCGGCGGCCCCGCTCTCCGCCGTCACGTTCACCTCCTACGACCCCGAGGCCGAGCCGCCGCCGCCCGCGTCCCTCCCCCTGCCCGTCCTGGAACCGGGCGCACCCTGGCTGGCCAACTGGGCGGCGCTGGTGGCGGGCCCCGGCGGCGCCCACACCCCGGGCGCGGCGGCCTGGCTCCCACCGGCCCCGGCCCCGGCCCTCTCCGCCGGCCCGCAGACCCCCGACCCGGCCCGACTCCCCGCCCAGGACCTGGTCCTGCGCTTCCGCGCCACCGCCTCCCCGGAGGCCTTCCGGCTGGCCGGCCATCTGGCCCTCGCGGTGCCCTCCGTGCCGGTGATGCGCCTGGTCCAACGCGCCGTGAACCGCGACCCGCGCC
Source organism: Streptomyces sp. NPDC031474 (assembly GCF_055581185.1). Classification (NCBI taxonomy): domain Bacteria; kingdom Bacillati; phylum Actinomycetota; class Actinomycetes; order Kitasatosporales; family Streptomycetaceae; genus Streptomyces; species Streptomyces sp. NPDC031474. The sequence goes on along the minus strand of NZ_JBVIJX010000014.1, from coordinate 181,243 downwards.
CGGCGCAGCTGGCCGAGGTCATCCTCAGCGGCATGCTCACGACCGTCCCCGGCCCGCCCGGCTCCTACGACTTCCGCCCGGGCGTACGCGACCTCCTCCTGCGCACCCTGCCCCGCACGACCCGCGGCCGCACCCGCGCACTCCTGGACCGCATCGGCGGCCTGATCGACGAACGCGCGGGCCGCACGACGGGCGAGTTCCACGCGGAGGCGGCCGCCGTCGAGACCGACGGCACCGACACCGGCCCGGCGTTCGCAACGGTGAGCGAGGAGACGGTACGCCGACTGGGCGGCGCCGTGGACGAGCCCGCCCAGCCCTCGATCCGCTTCGAGACCGACGCCGACCTCACCGCCCACCCCGAAACCCGCATCACCCTCGAACTGGCCGTCCACGAGGTCCTCGCCCGCGGCGATCTCACCCCCCAGCAGTACGAGATCCACGTCCGCGGGGACGGCTACGTCGTCCAGGTCCATCCCGACGCCTACCTGCTCCCCGTCCTCGCCGCCGCCCTGCGCTGGCTCCCCGGCCCCCTCACCGACCTGGCCGAACCGCCGCGCCTGCGCGTGACGTTCCAGAACGGCCCGCCGGCCCCCGCGCCCCCGGAGGCCGGCGCGCTCGTCCTCCTCACCGTCCACCCCGACCTCTACGACGACTTCGCGCACAGTTCCGCCGCCTTTGGGCCCCATCGTTTTCGGCCGCTGTACGGCGATGCCCCGGACGGGCCGCCGCTCGCCTGGTACTGCCCGCTGCCCGCGCCGCGCGCCGAGGACGAGGAGCGGGATCTGGTGCGGGGGCCGCTGCTCACGCAAGATCTGCGGCAGTTGGGGATACCCGCCCCCGGTCGCACCGCGATCGTGCACACGCGTCCCGACGGCCCCTTCACCCTCCTCAACCCCGTCGACCCCTACGGCGGACGCCCGCCGGGTCCGACGACGTACTACGAGGTCGACCTCGGTCCGCAGCACGCCGTCCACCGGGTCCTGCTGCCCAGCTCCGGCAAGGGCGAGTTCAGGGCGGCCGTGGAGCTGTCCTGGCGGGTGGCGGACCCGGTGGCGTTCGTGCGGGCGGAGGCCACCGGTGTGTCCGGGCGGCTGCTGGCGCATCTGCTGGAGTCGGGGTCGCGGATCACCCGTCACCACTCCGTCCGCCGGGCGGCCGGCGCACAGCGGGCGGTCAACGCCCAGCTCGGCCGGTGGCCGGTGCCGGGGCTGGCGGTGACATGTGCGGTGACGCTGGCGCCGGACTACGCGCCGCCCCCGCAGGTGCGTAACTCCGCCGCACCCGCCGCGCGCCCGCCGGCGGAGCTGCTCGCCGACGCCGAGACCGTCCTGTTCGGCTTCGACGGCCCGCTGACCCGCCTGTTCACGGCCCCCAGCGCCCGCGCGGCCGCCCTGGACCTGCTCTCCCTCGTCGCCGAGCACCGCGACCCCGAGGACGCCCTGGCGGGTCGTCCGCCGGGCGACCCGGACGTGGCGGGGCGCGAGCTGTTCGCGCACCCGCTGGACGTGCTGCGCACCTTCGCCCGCGACCGCCTCGGCCCGCTTCTGCGCGACCGTCTCGACGAGCTGGAGCTGAGGGCCGTTCCGGACGCGCCGACGACGCACCACTCCGTCGTCCTCGTCCGCACCCTGCACGGCACCGGCCGCCGGGTCGGGGTGGTCACGGACGTGTGCGAGCAGGCCGTGCACCGCTCCCTGGAGGCCTACCGGCTGCCCCTCGCCGGCGTGCACGGCCGCGACGACGACCTGCGGCGCCTCATGCCGGACCCGCACTGTCTGCTGCGCGCCCTGCGCCCGCTCGGCACGCCCGCCGCCACCGGCGTCCTGATCGGCTCCTCGCTCGCCGAGCTCGCCGCCGCCAAGACCGTGGGCCTGCGCTTCATCGGTCTCGCCCGCAACCCCACCGCCGAGCAGGCCCTGGTCGAGGCGGGCTGCGACGCGACGGTCTCCTCCCTCACCCCCGTCCTGGAGGCGGCACGCACCCTGTAGAGGGACGCGACACGCCCGGCGCAGGGGGACGCGACACGCATGTGACCCGTTCGGTCGCGCCCCGCCCGGCCCACCTGAGAAGGCGGCCCCGTCCGCCCGCCCGCACGATGCGAAGGAGGCCGACCGACCGGCGGCCCGAACGGTCTGTGCTCTCGGGAGGACCCGTCATGACCGCCAGCCTGGAGCAGCTGCGCCGCTGCCACTTCGCCGTCGACCTGGGAGCGGCGCGGACGCGGGTGTACGTGAAGGGGGCCGGGCTCGTCGTCGACCAGCCGTCCGCCGCCGCCGTGAACACCCGCACCGGCGCGCTGATCGCGGTCGGTGAGTTCGCCGAGAAGATGACGGGGCGCACGCCGCACTACATCCGCGTGGTGCGGCCGGTCTCCGGCGGCACGGTCGTCGACATCGAGATGGCGCAGCGCATGCTGCGTCACCTCCTCGGTGACAAGATCCGCCGGCAGCTGCGTCGCAAGCCGTTCCTGCGCGCCGCGGCCTGCACCCCGCACGACGCCGACCCGCTCGCCCAGCGCGCCGCGATCGAGACGCTGGTCGGGCTCGGCGCGCGGCGCGTGGAACTCGTCGACACGCTGATCGCCGCCGCCGTCGGCTGCGGGCTTCCCGTCGAGCGCCCCGAGGCCACCATGATCATGGTGTGCGGGGCGGCCGCGACGCAGGTCGCCGTGCTCTCCCTCGGCTCGATCGTGACCGCCGAACGCATCCCGGTCGGCGGCGAGGCGGTGGACCACGCGATCGTCCAACACCTGCGCCACGAGCATGAGTTGATGCTGCCCAGCCAATCCGTACGGCCCCTGCAACTGGCCCTGTCCGGCAACGGCCTCACCCCGCACGGGCCGACGTCCACCGAGATCCACGGGCGGGACGTCGCCACCGGCCTCGCGCGTTCCGTGCGGGTCGACACCGCCGCCGTACGGGATGCCATCGAGACGCCGCTGACCGCCGTGCTCGACGGCATCGGCCGGGTGCTGCGGGAGTGCCCGCCCGACCTGGTGGCCGACCTCGCCGACCGCGGGATCATGATGGTCGGCGGCTCCGCGCTGCTGCCGGGCTTCGACCAGATGCTGCGTCAGGCCACCGGCATGCCGGTGCACATCGCGGAACGGCCCGACATCTGCGCCGCGCAGGGTCTGGGCGCGATGCTGGAGGGCAGGATCGAGCCCCTGACGCTGGAGCCGATCGCCTCTGCCTGAGCGCAGGGGCGGTAACAGGGGGCAACGCTCGCCACAGGCGGCAGCAGACGTTACTCGCGTGAAACCTTGACGATCACCCGGCCGGGTGCCACGATTCCGGCGCCGCCATGTTTACGTAAACATCAGCCATTGCCGGGCTCCGATGTTTACGCAAACATCAGAGCCGAAAGGGCACGTCCATGCGCCAGTCCCCCGCCAGAGCCTCCCTCTCCCCCCGCCTGCGCGCCGCTCTCGTCGCGGTCGCCGTGGCCGCGGTCAGCGGCAGCACCCTCGCCGCCACTCCCGCCTCCGCCACCGCCGCACCCGCCTCCGCCCGCCCGGCCACCGACACCACCCAGTTCAAGGGTGTGAACTGGGCCGACCCGCGCGACAACTTCGCCGACGACCTGCTTCAGCTGTCCGGTCTGTCGACGACCGACACCTACAAGCAGACCTACGCCAAGGCGACCCGGATCATCGCGGCGTTCCGCGCGAACCTCGGCGCCAACACGGTCCGGCTGCCGATCAACCCCTACACGGTCAACGGCGCGTACTGGAAGTCCTACCGCGGAGTCATCGACGCGGCCTCCGACCAGGGCTTCAAGGTCATCGTCTCCTACTGGGAGGGCACGGGTGACCGCAAGGACGGCTTCATCGACGACGAGGCCACGTACTGGCCGATGTGGGACACCGTCGTCAAGGCGTACAAGAACGACAGCCGCGTCTACTTCGAGCCGATGAACGAGCCGCACGGCTACACGGACACCGCGTGGGCCGACATCGCGGCGAAGTGGCTGTCGACGTACTCGAAGGTCCCGCGGAACCGGGTGTTCGTCAGCGGCGCCGGCTACAACGACCACGTGACCACGGTCTGCGCGGACCCGCGCCTCAAGGGCACCTACCTCTCCCTGCACCACTACGGGTTCTGGAAGGACTACGCGACCTACGACCAGTGGGTGGCCGACCTGAAGGTGCGCATCGGCGACTGCGCGAACCGGACCGTCGCGGACGAGTTCGGCTCCCCGATGACGACCGGCCTGAACTACGACGTGAAGACCCCGGACAACAACTTCATCAACTACCTCCAGGCCGTCACGGACACCTTCCGCGAGCTGAAGATGGGCTCCGTGTACTGGCCGGGCCTGCGCACCGACGACACGTACTCCCTGCAGAAGCTCACCGGCCCCGCCTCCCGCCCCTGGCTGGCCACCACCAACCAGTCCGGCGCGGACCGCCTCGCGTGGGGCTGGGGCCGGGGGAAGCCGGTCAAGGGCTGAGGTCCGTCGACCGTTGACGTCGGCCTCCACGACCCGATGCGGTCATGGGGGCCGACGTTCGTGTTCTGCTTCTGCGGTCGATGCACCACAGGCCCAGACCCACCAGTGCGGCCACCCCGAGCGCATACACCGGCAGCCACAGGGTCGTGGTGGCCGACAGGCAGTCGGCGACCGCCTCGTGGATCCTGGCCTCCCGCGCCCGCGCCAACGCGGTGCGGTCGCGACCGGCCAGGTTCGCCAGCGCGGCCTCCGCCTGGATGCCCTCGTACGCCCCCAGCTCAGGGCACCCGCGTCGTGTGCCCGGCATCGGGAACAGCCACGCCGAGCGTTGCAGCGCAGGGGCCAGCGCGATCGCCACGCACAGGCCCACGACCAGGGAGAACGCGGTCAGATTCCGCAGGTAGGGGGAGCCGGGGCCGGGCGTCCGGGCCGGCAGCCGGTAGAAGGAGAAGATCACCGCGAGCAGCGTCACCCCGATGTAGGTGGAGAACCACTGCCACGAGCCCTGCGCGAGTGCGGCCGTCAGCACGGCGGCGAGCGCGATGCCGATGACTCCGGCCTGCCCGGACGGGTCACGGCCGCGGCCCGCACCGGTGGACGTCGGGGGCGGGGCTTGCCGAAGGCTGGGGCGGTCGTCCATGGTCTCTCTCCCGCACGGTCGGAGGCAGGACCTCAGCATCCGGGCAGGACGCGCCTCGCCATGACGCCATGCCGGACCTGCCCGCAAGCCCCGCCCGGTTGGCGGGGAAGAGGATCGGGCGTCCGGCCGCCGGGCGGCTGCCGTCACCGGGTTTTCGCCGTTGATCAACCGTCGCCCACCCCGTAGGTTCCTGGACATGACGAACCTACGGATCGGTGTGATGTTCGACCGCGACTGGGCGCCGGAAGGGCTCCCCGGGTTCGCCCGGCAGGTCGAGGCGCTCGGCGTGGACGATCTGTGGGTGGTCGAGGACCTCGGATGGAACGGCGGTCTGTCGGCGGCGGCCGTCGCGCTGGGGGCGACCGAGCGGCTGCGCGTCGGCATCGGCATCGCCCCCGCCCCGTTGCGCAGTCCGGCGCTGCTGGCGATGGAACTGGCCACGCTGGCCCGGGTGTTCCCGGGGCGGCTCGTGGCGGGCGTCGGGCACGGGGTGCGGGAGTGGATGGTCTCGGTCGGCGTCGCGCCCCGGTCGCCGCTGGCCCTGCTGGAGGAGACGATCACCTCCGTGCGTGCGCTGCTGCGCGGCGAGCGGGTCGAGGTGGACGGGCGGGAAGTCCGGCTGGACGGCGTCCAGTTGGTGCATCCGCCGGTGCAGGTGCCGCCGGTGGTGGCCGGGGTGGTCCGGCCGCGGTCCCTCGAACTGTCCGGCCGGGTCGCGGACGGCACCCTGATCGCCGAGGGCCACGGCCCGAGCGACCTGGAGAACATCCGCGAGCTGACGGCGAAGGGCGGCGCCGGGAGCGACCACACCCACACCGTGTTCTCCTTCACGTGCGTGGGTGACGACCCCGACGAGGTCGCCCGGACCCTGCACCCCCACACCGAGGGCCACGGCGCCTGGCTGGGCCGCCCGCAGGAGGAGGTGTTCACCGTCTCCGGGACGCCCGCGCAGGCCGTCGGCGACATCCGCGCCCTGGCGGCGTCCGGAGCGGACACGGTCGTCCTGCGCATCGTCGGCGCCGAACCGCTGCCTCAGCTGGAAGCCGTAGTGGACGCCCTTCGCGCAGGGCCGGCCGCCGACTGACACGCGGCCGCTCGCTCCTGCCCGTGCCGCGGACCACAACCCCGGGCCGCCGCCCGGACGTTCCACCGCGGGCGGGCGCGGGCACGAGGCTCTGGACGGCGAAGTACGCGAGGAGTGGGTGGACATGGCGCGTTTCCTGGTCATCGGCGGCGGCACGGCCGGTGCGGCGACGGCTCTGGCGCTGAACAAGGCGGGCCGGGAGGTCACCGTGTACGAGGCGCACCCCGACTCCGCCGAGGACATCGGCGCGTTCCTCACCCTGGCGAGCAACGGCCTGCGGGCCCTCGCGCAGCTCGACGCCTCCCCCGCGGTCACCGCGCTCGGGTTCCCGCTGACCTCGATGCGCGTGATGGACCACACGGGCGCCGAGGTGGCGTACGTCCCGCTCGGCGAGGCCGACGACCCCCGGCTGCGGTACCGGTGCCTGCGGCGCGGCGAGCTCAACGCCGCCCTACAGGCCGAGGCCGTACGGCGCGGCATCACCCTCGTCCACGGCGCCCGGCTCACCGCCGTCCGGGACGGGCCCGACGGCGTCACCGCGCACTTCGCCGACGGCAGCTCCGCGTCGGGCGACCTGCTCATCGGCGCCGACGGCCTCAACTCCACCGCCCGCCGCGCCATCGCCCCCACCGTCCGGCCCCGTTACGCGGGACAGCACGTCTTCTACGGCTACACCGACGCCGCCCCGAAGGCCGCCGAGGACCGGGCCGCGTGCATCACGATGGTGCGCGGCAGCACGGCCGCCTTCGGCCACGCGACGTCACCCGACGGCGAGACGTACTGGTTCGCCCGCGTCGCCGCCGACGCTCCCCTGACCGCCGAGGAGACGGCGGGCGCCGCCCCCGACCGATGGCGCGACCTGCTGGTCCGGCTGCTGCGCGAGGACCCCACCCCCGCCGCGGACATCGTCGCGGCGACCACGGCGCCCGTCCTGGTCACCAACGCCACCGAGATGCCCAACGGCTCCCCGTGGCGCTCCGGGCGGACCCTGCTCATCGGGGACGCGGCCCACGCGGCCTCCCCCGCGACCGGACAGGGCGCCTCCCTGGCCCTGGAGGACGCGGTGGTCCTCGCCAAGTGCGTGCGCGACGCGCAGGACGTCGACTCCGCGCTCGTGCGCTACGAGGCGCTGCGCCGGCCGCGCGTGGAGCACAACACCACCGTCAGCGGAAACATCTCCCGGGGAGTCCACACGCCGTCCCGCCCCGCCGGCGCGACTCCCGCACCCCGGCGGGCCGACGACGAACTCGTCCGCCAGCTGGACTGGGACTCCCCCATCCCGGCCGCCCCGGCCGCCCCGACCTCCTGACCACTCGCGGAGTTCGGTCGTTTCACCCGCGGAACTCCCTTCGGGACAAAGCCACTTACCGCCGCCTTCCGGCTGGGGTGCTCGCTTACGATCCTCGGCGTGTGCGCAAACATCCTGGTCGCCGAAGACGACACGAAGCAGGCAGAGCTGGTGCGCCGTTACCTGGAGCACGAGGGACACGCGGTCACGGTCGTCGAGGACGGCCGTGCGGCTCTCGAGGAGGTGCGGCACCGGGAACCCGACCTGGTGGTGCTCGATGTGATGATGCCCCGGGCCGACGGTCTCGACGTCGTACGGATCCTGCGCGCCGAGTCCCGGGAGGTGCCGGTGCTGATGCTGACGGCCCGCAGCACCGAGGACGATCTGCTGCTCGGGCTGGATCTCGGCGCCGACGACTACATGACCAAGCCGTTCAGCCCGCGTGAGCTGGTGGCCCGGATCCGCACGCTGCTGCGCCGCAACAAGCGCGCGTCCGCCCCCGAGGCCACACCGGCTCCCGTGGCGGACGACGACGCGTTGTCGGTGGGCACGCTCAGGGTCGATCCGGTGCGGCACGAGGTGTCGGTCGGCGGGACGCCGGTCGTGTGCACGCCCGGGGAGTTCCGCATCCTCGCGGCGATGGCTGCGGAGCCCGACCGGGTGTTCTCCCGGCAGCAACTGCTGGCGGAGCTGCACGGCTTCGACAAGTTCATCAGCGGCCGCACCGTCGATGTGCACGTCATGAATCTGCGCAAGAAGATCGAGCGGACCCCGCGGCGGCCGGACCGGCTGCTCACGGTCTTCGGCGTCGGCTACAAGCTGACCGACCCGGCGAAGGGCATACGCCGTGCGTCGTCGTGACAAGTTCGACAAGCGTGATGAGCGTGACAAGCGTGACGAGCGTGCCGAGCGGGACCGCCGGGCCGGGCGGGCGCGGCTGCCGCTTCGCAGGAGCCTGCTCGGGCGGCTGCTGACCGTTTCGGCGCTGGTGGCCTTCTGCTCGGTCGCCGCCACCGCCTGGCTCGCCGTGCAGACGACCACCGTCGCGATCCGCCAGGAGCAGGGGCAGAACCTCAGCGCCGACGCGAAGATCTACAACACGCTGCTGGGTTACGCGGCCGGCCATCCCGACTGGGCCGGCGCCGACGCCACCGTCCGGAAACTGGCCCAGCAGTCCGGACGCCGCATCGTGCTGACCACCGAGGACCGGCGCCCGCTCCTCGACTCCGCCCACACGGGCGGCGACTCGTCCGCCCCGTCCTCCGCGTCCACCGCCTCGCTGCCGTCGCAGGCCTCGGCGGTCGTCGACCCGCTGTCGGTCGACACCGTGCTGGTGCCCGACGCCGTTCCGGTCGGCGCGGACCGCGTCGACCCACGGGCCGTGGGGCCGTTCCTGCTGCCCGCGAAGGAGCGTGCGGTCCTGCGCAGCGCCACCGCCCGCAGCGTGGGATGCCTCGCCGAGGCGGGCATCGCCGCGGACGTCGTCCAGAGCCCGAGCGGGCGGCCCCGGGTCCAGTTCGTGAGCGACGCCACCGACCGCTCCGTGGAGCTGAAGTGTCTGGCGATCAGCGGGGCCGCCGAGGCCACCCCGACCGAGGAGAAGGCCCTGCGCGCGCTCGAACTGCTCGCCGGCGCCTGTCTGAAGCGGCAGGGCCGCACGGGCGTGAAGCTGAACCTGGGCCTGTCCTGGGAGCGGGGATACGGGCAGGACGGCACGGACATCGGCGCGTCGGCGCCGGTCCCCGTCCCGGACACCGCCATCGCCGAGGGCCTGACCGACGAGGAGGTGCTCCAGCGGAAGGTCGCCGAGGACCGGAAGGCCGCCGCGGCCGCCGGCCGGGGCGAAGAGCGCAGTGCCGACGCGACGGACGGCACGAGGGACGGCGTGACGGACAACCCGAGGAAGGTGCGCGACAGCGGGTACGACCGGGCCGTGGCCGCCTGCGTCGGCAGCGCCCGCCGCGAGCAGCTCACGGCGTATGTCGCCGCGCCCGCACTGCTGTTCATCGACGGGCCCGGCGCCGTCAGCGTGCCCGGTTTCGACCTCTCCCCGGCCAGCACCGCCCGCATCGCCGGTGTCACGGCCCTCGTCCTCGCCCTCACCGTCGGCGCGTCGATGCTCGCCGGAGCCCGGCTCGTACGCCCGCTGCACGCGCTCACCGGCGCCGCCCAGCGGATGCGGGACGGGCTGGACTGGGCGCCCGTGCCGGTCGGCGCGGACAACGAGATCGGACGGCTGGCTGCGGCGTTCAACGACATGGCCGCGCACCGGACCCGGCTGGAGGAACAGCGCAAGGCGATGGTCAGCGACGTCGCGCACGAGCTGCGTACCCCGCTGAGCAACATCCGCGGCTGGCTGGAGGCCGCGCACGACGGGCTGGCCGAGCCGGACCCGGCGTTCGTCTCCTCTCTCCTCGACGAGGCGGTGCAGCTCCAGCACCTCATCAACGATCTGCAGGACCTGGGGGCGGCCGAAGCGGGCGCGCTGCGGCTGCACCTGGAGCCGGTGCGCGTGGACGAGCTGCTCGGCCAGGTCGCCGCGGCGCACCAGGCGCCGGCCGAGACCGCGGGCGTCACCCTGCGGCACTCCGCGCCGCCCGACTCCCCCGCGCCGCCCGACTCCCCCGCGCCGCCCGACTCCCCCGCGCCGTCGGCTCCGCCGCTGATCGAGGCCGATCCGGTGCGGCTGCGGCAGGCCGTCAGCAACCTGCTCTCCAACGCCGTGCGCCACACCCCGCCCGGTGGCCGGGTGACGCTGCGCGCGTATGTGAACAAGGCCGGGGACGAGGTGGCGGTGGAGGTGGCCGACACCGGCAGCGGCATTCCGGCGGGCGACCTCCCGCATGTGTTCGACCGCTTCTGGCGGGCGGAGAAGTCCCGCAACCGCAGCACCGGCGGCAGCGGGCTCGGCCTGGCGATCGTCCTCAAGCTCGCCGAGGCGCACGGCGGCACGGTGGACGTGGTGAGCACCGAGGGACTGGGCTCGGTCTTCACCTTGAGGCTGCCGGCCCTGCCCGACCCCGAAACCACCCTGATGCGATGACCACGGCGCTCTGACAGGTTCCTCACAAGTGGTCGCGAGTCTTCGGTCATGCCCGCGGCCACCGAGGCCGGGCCAGAACTGGAGTCCTACATGTCCCGCATGCCCCGCCGTCTCACCCTGCGTTTCGCCGTCCTGACCGCCGTCGCGGCCGGCGCCCTGCTCGCCCCGGCCGGCGCGGCGCTCGCCGACGGCCCGACCCCGTCGGCGAGCGCCGTCGCGGGAACCGACTCGGACGCGGCGAAGGAGAAGGAGGACCTCGCCAGGAAGGTGAAGGAGGACGCGGCGCAGAAGCGCAAGGAGGCCGCGGTGGCGGAGGCCCGCAAGGGCGCGGCCGAGAAGCGGATGCCGCGTGGCGGCGTCAACGCCGGAGAGGCCGTGGTCAAGGACGGCGGCACCAGCACCACCGCTCTTGCCGGTTCGGCCGCCGGCGCCCTGCTGCTCGCGGGTGCGGGCACCTTCGTGATCCGTCGCCGTGCCGCCGGACGCCGCGAGGGCTGATCCGGCCCGCCGTCCGACCGGACACATCTGTGGCGCCGTCCCTCGTCGGGCGGCGCCATCGCCTGTTGCACCCACCCCTGCTCTGGAGTCCGTCGTGTCCCCTGCACACTCTCCGGTACGGCGCTTCGGCACGCTGCCGGCCCGTGCCCGCCTCGCCCTCGTGGCGCCCGTGGCCCTCGCCGTGCTCACCGGCTGCTCGTCCGCCTCCGAGAAGCCCGCCGTGCCGGTCGCCTCCGCCGCCGCCCCGTCCGCCGCCGGGGCCCCCGTGCCCGCCGGCGGCACCGCGCCGGCCGAGCAGCCCGCGGCCCCCGCCGAGGTGGCCGTCCCCTCGCTCGGCATCACCAGTTCGCTGATGAAGCTCGGCCTCGCCACGGACGGCGCCGTCGAGGTCCCGCCCGCCGAGAAGGGCATGACCGCCGGCTGGTACACCGGCGGTTCCGTGCCCGGTGAACCCGGTGCGGCCGTCATCATCGGCCACAACGACACCCGCTTCGGCAAGGCCGTCTTCCACGACCTGCACAAGATCGCCAAGGGCGCGGAGATCACCGTCACCGATGTGCGGGGAAAGTCGGCGCACTTCACGGTCACGGGCACCGAGAGCGTCAGCAAGACCTCCTTCCCCACCGAGAAGGTCTACGGCCCCACCCAGGACCGCGCTCTACGGCTGATCACCTGTGACGGCGACTTCGACGCCCAAGGCCACCCGGTGAACAACCTCATCGTCTACGCGACGCTGAGGTGAGCGCCGGCGCGGGAAAAGCTGGCAGCACGGCCCCGGTCCCCCTGCGCCTCACCCCTGGACCAGGACGACGACTCCCCCCACCAGCAGGAACAGCCCGCCCACGAGGGCGACCCCGGCGAGCACCGCGAGGACGGCCGGCCGCAGGATCAGCACGGAGGAGGCCGTGGCGGCCGCGCTCAACTGCCGACGGCGTAGGCCGAGCGCCCGGATTCCGGCGAGCACTCCGATGAAACCCACGATCAGATACGACATGACGTCAGCCCTCCAGGCCGTTCAGCAGGTCCGCGAGCGCGGCGATCACGGTGGCGGGGTCCCCCTCACAGAGGGGCTCGGCGGCATCAGGTGTCCAGAGCCGAAACCGCCCCGGTGCCTGAAACGCCACCGACGCGAGGATCCTGGAGTCGAACGCGTTCGGCATGAAGAGGAAGTTGTGCCCCAGCCCCGGGAAGAACCTGCTGACCGTCGGGTCGCCCGAGGCCAGTTCGACGACCTCCCGGTACAGCTCCGAGGGGTGACTGCGGACGATCCGCCATTGCGTCGCCAAGGCGTCGCCCCGCTCGTAGGCCAGTTGCAGTTCCGAGAACTCCACGAACGGCCAGCGGGCAGCCATCTCCTCAAGCCCGGTACCGGCGATCCAGGCCTGGGCGGCCCGGGCCACCGCGCCCTTGTCCCGGGTCGCTCCGTGCGCCCACCCCCGGTCGCCCCGGACGAACGTGAGGATGTAGGTCTCGTTGGCGGTGAGCACTGGCACCCGTGACCGGCCGTCGGTGACGGAGACGGGGCCACGTTCCGGACGTTCCCGGGATGTGGTGAACAGGTACGCGGAATCCGCGCCGAGTTCGGCGTTCAGCGCCGCGACCAGTTCGGCGCCGAACGCTGCGTCGGGAAATCCCGTCATGGGGTGTAGTCCTTCATCTGTTCCGTGATGTCCGTGCCGCGCATGAACCACTGAATACCGGACCAGGGGTGGGCCTCGTCGATCCACACGTGGTAGAAGATCCGCCACATCTCCCATTCGGTGCCGCGCACCTTTTCCGGATGGCGTGCGGCCCGCCCGTTTTTCACTGCGTTCTGGAACACGCGAAGCTGACCTGAAGCGAGCCGAGCCCGGCCGGCCGCCCCGCTCAGCCCAGGCGGAGGCGGGCCGCCCGGGCGGCGAGGGCCTGGGCGGCGTCGGTCGGCGACCGCACGGCAGCCGCCAGGTCTTCAGCTGCCGACGGGGCCGGTGTAGGTGCCGGGATGCGTGGCGCCATCCTGGAGCAGGACGCTGCCGCCGGGCCAGGCCAGGGTGGTCGAGGTGGTCTCGTTCGGCGGGGTGATGACGACGGAGGTGGCCTTGAACTCGGTGCCGCTGCCCTGGGTCCACGGCAGGAAGGTGATGGTGAACGTCGCGCTGCCGCCGGCGGCCAGGGTGATCTTCTTGGACGTCGCACTGCTGCGGGTCAGTGACCAGCTTCCCCCGGAGGACTTCAGGTCGACCCCGGGGAAGCCCTGGATGGTGCACGCGGCGGACGTCTTGTTCTTCAGCACCACAGGCAGTTGCTGCTGGTCATCCGAGCTGCTGACCTTGCCGTCGCCGGAGCCGAACGAGAAGCCCAGCCCGGCGGTGTGGCAGCGGTCCGCGCCGGTGCCGTCACCGCTGGCGCCCGTACCGCCGCCGGTGCTGCTGCCCGCGGCACTGCTGCCACTACCGGTGCTGTTGCCACTACCGGTGCTGCTGTCCGCGTCCTTGGTGGCACCCGCGTTCTCGGCCGTGTTGCTGCCGGCGGCAGTGGCCGAGGACGCGGACGTGGATGCGGACGGCTGCCCGCCCGAGGTGTCGTTGCCACTGCCGTTTCCGCAGGCGGTGAGCGTCAGGGCGAGCGCTGACGTGGCGGCGAGTGCGGTGGCAGAGTGGAGCAGACGCATCGTGGTGTTTCTCCGTTGCATAAGGTGCGCTGACGAGCGCGGTGTTGATCACCACAGTATGAGTGAAATCTCAACAGGCCTGTAACCGCAGTGTTCTGATGTCACATCAGATGGTGGCCGCGTACCGGCGGACGAACCTCACCCTGCGGCAGCTCGCCCCGCTGTTCGGTGACAGTGCCCTCGGCACGTGGACCGAGTGAGGGAGAGTGCACGGCTCACGAGGACCGCGTCAGCGATTCCGCCTCGGATGCGGAGGCCGGACAGCCGCCCGGCCTCGCGGATCTGGTCGGGCGTCATGGACCGGGCCAGTTTGATCGCCTGGTGGACTCCGTCGCCGTTGTTCCGGTCGAGCATGGTGAGGAACCATCTGACGGCCTGTACGGGATCCGCCGCGCATCCGATGCCGTCCCGGTATCTGCCGGCCGCGGCGAACATCGCGGGCGCATGTCCCGACTCGGCAGCCTTGACGTACCAGGCGAGGCTCTCTGCGTCGCTGCCCTTTCTGGCCAGTTGGTCGCCGAGCACGGCGCAGGCCTCCGGGATTCCCAGCTCGGCGGCGACCCGCAGCCAGCGGGAGAACTCCCGGAAGTTCCGCATGCCGCCGACGCCCTGATAGCAATTGACGGAGAGATTGAAAGCGGCGTAACCGTCCCCGGCCTCGGCCGCTTTCCGGAACAGGGCATTGGCCCGCACCGGATCGCGTGCCACACCGACGCCGTTGGTCAGCATGAATCCCCATTCACGCATGGCCTCCACCACACCCGCGTCGGCTGCCTCACCGAAGAGACGCGCGGCCCGGCCCAGGTCGCTCCCTCGGTCAAGGAGAACGGCGGCAAGCAGCGCCTTCGCATCAGCGTCGCCGTGGGCGACAGCCGACTCCAACTCGGGGACGAGGGCCGCGATCCGGTCCGCCGCACCCGTGGCTCCACGGCGTTTCGCGTGGAAATACCAGTTCCCCGCACCCACCGAGTCGCCCCGGGCACGAGCCTCTTCCGCCCGCTCGATCAACTCCGCGACGGGGACGCCGGCCGGGTACACACGCCAGTTCAATGCGCTCTCGCCTTTCAGCGGGCCCGACAGTCGAACGAATGCCACAGGCCATCCGGCGCGTGACCACGTGAATCACGGCCCGATCGGAGCCGACTGTCGGTACGCCGGGTGGCGGGGCTCGACTCCGGAACCAGGGTATGCCGTCAGGTTGTGGAGGTCGGCCGCGCTGGGGGTCACGGGGGACGGTCCGTGACGCGGGCGGCCCTGCACGTACCGGTGGGGCGGGGCGTTGGCGGGCGGCGCGGGCGGCGTGAGGGAGACCTCCTCGCCGCCGTCGGGGCCGACGCGGCGGCTCGTTGCCGTACCGCCTCCCCGATTCGCCGTCCGCCTGGAGGAACCGCCGTTCGGTACCGCGTGCAGCCGGTCGGCAGGCTCCGGGGACGGGCCCCCGGACACGTCCGGCTTTGCTCAATGCTGGGTCGCCGCTGGGCAATCCATGGACTGCCGTTCCGGCAACATTCAGTCCATCGTTGCTGCTTGCGTTTTGTGAATTCCCTAGGGTCCCTGAAGGCGCGATCGCCTTCCTTCGAAAAAGGGGACCCATGGACACCCTCCGTTCCGTCCGGGCTCGCGGGATCACCAAATGCTTCGGAGACGTCGTCGCGCTCGACGGCATCGATCTGGATGTGGCGCAGGGTCAGATACACGGTCTGGTCGGGCCGAACGGCGCCGGCAAGACGACGCTGCTCGGCCTCCTGCTGGGCCTGGCCGTCGCCGACGGCGGCCGGCTGGAGATCCTGGGCACGCCCGTCGGGCGGGGCCTCGACGCTCCCGACGGCGTCGCCGGCTTCGTGGACGGGCCCGGCCTCTACCCCTCGCTGACCGCCCGGCAGAACCTCGCCGCGCTGGCCGCGCTGCGCGGCGGCGACGCGCGCACGGCGGGCATCGACGACGTGCTCGACGAGGTCGGGCTCACCGATGTCGCCGACGACCGGACCCGCGGTTTCTCCCTCGGCATGCGCCAGCGGCTCGGGCTCGCCGCCGCCCTGCTCACCAGGCCCCGGCTGCTCGTGCTCGACGAACCCGCCAACGGCCTCGACCCGGCCGGGAAACGACACGTGCACGGTGTCCTCACCCGGCTCGCGGCGGACGGCACCGGCGTGGTGCTCTCCAGCCACCGCATGGACGACCTGGAGGCACTGTGCTCCGAGGTCACCATCCTCGCGACCGGACGGGTCGTCTTCTCGGGCCCGCTCGGCAAGCTGGCCGCCGAAAGCCGTGAACTCGACTACCGGTTGGTGACCTCCGACGCCCGGGCCGCCCACCGGGAGGCCGTCGACACGGCCGGGATCCACGTCGTGGACGACGCCGGGGCCCGGCGCGGCGTCGAGGGGCTCGTCGTGCGCGCGCTGGTGCCCGCCCTCGACGACCTCGTCGTACGGCTCGTCCGCGCGGGCATCGCGGTGCGTGAGCTGACCCCCGTGGTCTCACCGCTGGAGGCCGCGTTCCTCGCCCTCACCGATCAGCAGGAGGCCGGCAGATGACCGCGACCACAGCCGACGAGCGCGTGGACGAGCGCGTCGACGACCGTGCTGCCGCTGCGGGCCGGGCGGTGCGCGTCTCCGTGCCGCGCGTCTACCGCTTCGAGTTGGTCAAGCTGGTCTCCCAGTGGCGGATCCGTCTGCTGGTCCTCGCCTGCTGGATCGCACCGGCGCTCTTCGTCGCCGCGGTGAGCCGGCAGAGCACGCTTCCCACCGACACCCTCTTCGGTCGCTGGATGCACGCCACGGGGTGGGCCGGACCGCTGGTGATGCTCGGTTTCGCGGGCACCTGGGCGCTTCCGCTGCTGACCTCGGTGGTCGCCGGTGACGTGTTCGCCGCCGAGGACCGGCTCGGCACCTGGCGCCATCTGCTGGTGGCGGTCCGCTCGCCGCGGCGGATCTTCGCGGCGAAGGCGCTGGCCGGCCTCACTGTCATCCTGCTGCTCGTGGCGGGGCTTGCCGCGTCCAGCGCGGTCGGCGGGGTCGTGGCGGTCGGCAACCAGCCGCTGGTCGGCCTCGACGGCCACCTGCTGGCGCCGGGGGACGCCGCCGGGAAGGTCCTCCTCGCCTGGCTCTGTGTGCTCGCCCCGACCCTGGCCCTCGCCGCGATCGGGCTGCTCGGGTCGGTGTTGCTGGGACGGTCCCCGATGGGCCTGCTGCTGCCCGCGCTCGTCGCGCTGGCGATGCAGCTCGCCCAGATGCTGCCGCTGCCCGTCGCCGTACGCCTCGCCCTGCCCAGCTACGCCTTCATCGCCTGGAACGGCCTGTTCACCAGCCCCACCCAGCTCGGCCCGCTGCTGATCGGCGTCGCGGTCGGCCTGGCGTGGGCGGTCCTCGCGACCGCGCTGGCCTGTCTGCTGTTCCTGCGGCGGGACTTCACCGACCTGACCTACGACGGTTCCGGGCGCCGCGCGGTCACCGCCGGGCTGCTGCCGGCGGCCGCACTGGTCGCGCTCACGGTCGCGGTCGTCGCCGTGGCGACCCCGTCCTCGGGTTCCGGGATCCGGCAGAGCAAGGTGCAGCGGTCGGTCGCCACGGCCTTCGCGCACCTCTACCGCATGCAGACCGAGCAGCTCCACCGCCCGGCCGTCACGGAGGCGGAGCTGCGGGCCACGGCGGCGTGTACCAAGAGCGACGGCCGGGCCGCCCAGGAGGGGGCGGGCAACGACTGGCGTTGCGTCGTGACCTGGCATCTCCCCGGGGTGTCGGTCACGGGGTCCGCCGTCTACCAGCTCGACATCACCTCGGACGGGCGGTTCGTGGCCGACGGCGACGGACCGAAGGAAGTGAACGGCTACTTCCTGGTGCGGACTTCGACAGGGGACGCACCGAACCCGCTTTGGCAGTTCGACGGCAACGTCGAGCTGCTTGACACCACCTCGAAGGGATAGTCCATGCAGGTAACACGGCAGCGCCGGGTGGGCCAGAAGGAGCAGCTCAACCTCCTCGGCAGACGTGTCGGCCGCCGCACCGTGCTGGTGACGGCGGGCATAGCGGTCGCCCTCGGTGTCACGGGCACCGCGGTCGCCTCGACGTACCGGTTCGGCACCCAGCAGGTCGCCCAGACCACCGCCGACGGCCAGGTCATCTCCAGCGACCAGTACATCAAGCCGTACGGCAGCCGCACCGTCGTCAACGACGGCAAGATCATGTCGTCGGCGGTCAGCCCGGACGGCGCCCACCTCGCGGCCGCGGTCGCCGACGGTGACGCCTCGCTGGTCGTCATGGACCTCGCGACGGGGCAGGTGATGCAGAAGGTCGGCACCAACGCGGCCGACGGCCTGCGCATCAAGAACGGCTCCGTCGGCCAGGAGGGCCCGACGTACTCGCCCGACGGCAAGCAGCTGTGGCTGGGCCAGACCGACGGCTACACCAAGTTCACCGTGGGCGCGGACGGCACCCTGTCCACTCCGGTGACCGTCTCCATCCCGGCCGACGGTGCCAAGCACGCGCTCGTGGGCGCCGCGGTGTTCTCGGCCGACGGCTCCACCGTGTACAGCGCGGTCAACGGCCAGAACCGGGTGGTCGCCATCGACGCGGCGACCGGAACCGTCAAGCAGAGCTGGGCCGTCGGCAACGCCCCGCGTGGCCTCGCCCTGGTCGGCGGCAAGCTGTACGTCAGCAACGAGGGCGGGCGTCCGGCCAAGGCCGGCGACACCACGATCAACTCCTACGGCACCGACGTCCCGGCGAACCCGGACACCGGCGCCACCACCACCGGCACGGTCAGCGTCATCGACGTGGCCGCCCCGGCCGCCGCCGTCGCGAGCATCGACGTCGGTCTGCACCCGACCGCGGTGTACGCGAGCAAGGGCGCGGTGTTCGTCACCAACACCGCCGACAACAGCGTGTCGGTCATCGACACCGCCAAGGGCAAGGTCGTACAGACCATCGCCACCCAGCCGTGGCCCGAGGCGTCGGTCGGCTACGAGCCCAACGCGGTGACGCTCACCGGCGACGGCCGTCTGCTGGTGACGCTGGGCCGCGCCAACGCGGTCGCCGTCTACCGCTACACCTCCCCGCAGCAGCCCGCCCGCTACGTCGGGCTGCTCCCCACCGACTACTTCCCCTCGGAGATCACCACCGTCGGCAAGAAGGTGGTCGTCTCCAACACCCGCGGCATCGACGCCCGCCGTCCCACCACCAGCGCCGGGCACGGCACCCACGACACGACGTCGAGCCTGACGCAGTTCACGCTGCCCGCCGACAGCGTCATCAGGTCCCAGACGGCGAAGGTCTTCAGGCAGAACGGCTGGACGCACGGCTCGGTCCTGACCGCCAAGGGCAGGAGTCACGCCAGGGCGCTGCCGGTCCCGGTGCGCCTCGGCGACCCCTCGACGATCAAGCACGTCTTCCTGCTCGTCAAGGAGAACCGGACCTACGACCAGGTCTTCGGCGACATGCCGCAGGGCAACGGCGACTCCTCGCTCACGACGTTCGGCGAGAACGTGACGCCCAACCAGCACGCGCTGGCGGAGCAGTTCGGTCTCTACGACAACTTCTACGACGTCGGCACGAATTCCGCCGAGGGCCACAACTGGCTGATGCAGTCGGACAACCCGGAGTACACGGAGTCCTCGGCGGGCGAGTACCAGCGCAGTTACGACACCGAGAACGACGCCCTCGGCCACCAGAAGTCCGGCTTCATCTGGACCGGTGCGCAGGCGGCCGGCAAGTCCGTCAAGGACTTCGGCGAGTTCCAGTCGCTGGAGACCAAGCCGGCCGGCGCGACCTGGCAGAACCTGTACTGC
Organism: Streptomyces sp. NPDC031474; assembly: GCF_055581185.1. Lineage (NCBI taxonomy): Bacteria > Bacillati > Actinomycetota > Actinomycetes > Kitasatosporales > Streptomycetaceae > Streptomyces > Streptomyces sp. NPDC031474. The sequence continues at coordinate 161,806 of NZ_JBVIJX010000014.1, read as the reverse complement.
GACAGCAAGAACATGGCCGCGACCGGGGCGCAGACCCAGTACCCCATCAAGACCGGTTCGGCGATCCCGTCGCTGAACAAGGTGTCGGTGCAGGGCTTCCCGCTGTTCGACCTCGACGTCCCGGACATCTACAAGGAACAGATCTGGCAGCAGGACTTCGAGAAGAACGGTCCGGCGAACCTGAACATGTTCTGGTTCTCCAACGACCACACCGGCGGCCCGGCGAACGCGTCCGCCGAGGTCGCGGACAACGACCTCGCGGTCGGCCGGATGGTCGACCAGATCTCCCACAGCAAGTACTGGAAGGACTCGGCGATCTTCGTCGTCGAGGACGACTCCCAGAACGGCCTCGACCACGTCGACGGCCACCGTGCCCCGGTCCAGGTCATCAGCCCGTACGCCAAGCACGGCGCCGTCGACAACCGCTACTACTCGCAGATCACCATGGTCCGCACCATCGAGCAGATCCTCGGGATGCACCCGATGAACCAGCTCGACAGCGCGGCCACCCCGATGTACGGCGCGTTCACCCCGAAGGCGAACACGACCCCGTTCACCGCGGTGCCCAACCGGACCTCCCTGACCCTCGGTGTCAGCCCCCAGCCCACCTGCGGCTCGGACACCCCGGCGCCCCAGGACAGCAAGGCCGCGGCCGCGCCGACGTCCGCCGCGGTGCCGCAGGCGCAGCAGCAGCTCGCGGCGCAGTGGAAGGCCTGGGCGAAGCAGCAGCGGCTGACCGGTCCGAAGGCCGTGCCCGACTACGCCAACCCCACGCAGATGAACCGCTACACCTGGTACCAGACGCACGACTGGACCAAGCCGTACCCCGGTGACAAGAAGGTCTACGCACCGGCCGACGTGCCGGGCGCCTACCTCCCGTCGCCGGACTCCGACGGCTGACATGGCGTGACCTTTTCAAGGGGCCCCTGGCCGGCGTCACCGTCGGCGAGGGGCCCCTTGCCCGGGAAGCGGTCCGGGCGGGTGAACATCGGGCGCTGCGCCGTCCCACCGGGCAGGGCCGGGGATAACACCAGGAGGGAGCGGCGGTCGGCAAGGGCCGCCGGCACCCCGATCCGGAGGATGAGTCATGCCGTTGAACAGATACGGGGTGCTGGCCGCCCGCGCCGTGGACCGGCGCCGGGAGGGGTCCAGTGACACCCCGCACTACCAGATCCACCTCACCGACGAGGCCGGCACCCACTACCGGGCCGCGGTCAACGTCGAGTCCCAGCAGGCTCCCTCGGAGCTGCTCTACGTGGCCGACGACGACTTCCGACACCCGCTGACGGAGCTGCTGCCACCCGCGGGGAGCGGATGGACCGACCTGCCGTCGCAGCCGGGCACCGCCAGCCTGGACTTCATCCGTGGCAACCTCTTCGACCCCGCCTCGATGCGGACCCTCCCGCCCGATCTCGTGGGCGCCGACAACGACCTGGCCGACCTGCTCGACCACTATGTGCAGCGGGCCATCGCCGACCCCACCGCCGCCGTCTACGCCTTCGGGCAACGGTGGGGGCCCGAGGAGGGCGCGGACGACAAGGTGTTCGGGTTCCGGACCGGCAACGGCGTCCACGACATCCATATGAACCAGGGCAGCAGCGGGCGCTTCCGCTCCGACAACGGAGTCTTTCAGGACGGAGCCCTGCTGCTGCGTCTGCCCGCCGAAAACCGCTGGGTCGCCGTCTTCCTGGCCTTCCAGTCCCAGGCCTGGCACACCGACGACACCACCGGACACCCCATCGTCACCGCGCCGCACCGCCCCGGCCACCACGAGGAGCCGGTGCGGATCATGGCCGCGCTGGTCAATCCCGTCGGCCCCGAGCCGGAGGCCGAGACCATCACCGTCCTCAACGCCTCCCCCGCCCCGGTCGACCTCCGCGGGTGGCTCCTCGCCGACCAGAACCAGCAGACCCTCCCGCTGCCCACCGGCCCGCTCCCGCCCGGCGCCACCCTCACCGTCCCGGCCGGCAACGGATTCCACCTCGGCAACCGCGGCGGCACCATCACCCTCCTCAGCCCCGACGGCCTCAAGGTCCACGGCGTCTCCTACACCGCACAACAGGCCCAGCGCGAGGGCCGATCCATCACCTTCTGACGCCCCGTCGGCGCCCAGCTGGGCGCCGCCCGCGTGTCCTGATCCACCGTGGAGGACCCGCGTCCGGCCGTCCGAGTCCGGCGCGCCGGATCAGCGGCCGGGCAGCGGGCGGACGGTGAGGATCTGCTGCGCGTGCCCCACGGGGCCGCCGATGTCGACCCCGTGGCCGTGGGCCGCTCGTTCGAGGTGCTCATCGACCCTACGAGACCTTCCTCAGCCGGCGCGTCATGACCATCCCGCGGATCAAGAACATCACCTCGCACTTCACGATGAAAGCGGTGAAGACGAGCTGACGGGCCGGACTGGCGGACGGTCTGACGGGTCATGCCAGCGGGTCGAGGAACGTCAGTACGGAGGCGTCCTCCTCGATCAGCGGGACGAGGGCGGCGTTGAACGGGCCGCCGTACGGGGCGTTCAGGTGCGCCTGGAAGGCGTCCTCGTCCCGGTACACCTCGAAGATCCAGAAGGCGCGCGGGTGGGCCGCCTTGGTGTAGACGTCGAAGGCGATGTTGCCCTCTTCCTCGCGCACCTTCAGGGCGTAGTCGCCGATCATGCGGGCGACCTCGTCCTGTGCTCCCTCACGGGCGGTGAACTCGGCGAGCAGGGTCTTCTTCACGGTCTCGTGTCCTTCTCGGTCGTGACGAGCCAGGTCGATGTCATCGTTGACTTGTGTCATCGATGACATCGAGTCGCCCGATGATGGACGCAACCCGGCCGACGCGTCAACGGTTCGGGCGGGACCGCCCGGCTCGAACCGCCCGGCACGAACCGCCCGGCACGAACCGCCCGCCCCGTCAGACGCCGCCGGCGATCGTGAGCTCCTCCAGCTGGTCGCGCCACGGCGGGTTGGGGCCGGCGACGGAGCAGGTCAGGGCCGCGACCCGGGCGCCGAACCGGCAGGCTTCCGCGACGTCGTCGAGGCGCACTTCCGTCAGCCGCCCGCCGAGGAGTCCGCGGGCGCCGAGGCGGTGCAGCAGTCCGGCGGTGAAGGAGTCGCCCGCGCCGACCGTGTCGACGACCCGGGTGGCCACCGCGGGCACCTGCACCCGTTCGCCGTCGAGCGAGGCCAGGGCGCCGTCGGCGCCCCGCGTGATCACGACGAGCCGCGCCCCGGCCGCGTGCCAGCTGTCGCACGCCTCCTCGGGCGAGACGCCCGGCAGCAGCAGCGCCAGGTCGTCCTCGCTCAGCCGCAGGATGTCGGCGAGAGCGCACCAGCGCGCCAGCCGGGCGCGGTAGACCTCGGGGCGCACCAGCAGCGGCCGGACGTTGGGATCGATGCTGACGGTGGCCCCCGGAGCCGCTGCCGCCAGGAACTCCTCCACCACCGGCCCGCCGGGCTCGCGGACCAGCGCCAGGGAACCGGTGTGCACACAGGCCGATTCGGACAGATCCACCCGCGCCAGTTCCTCGGCCGTCCACTGCCAGTCGGCCGTGTTCTGCGCGTGGAACGAGAACTGGGCCTGCCCGTCGGCGTCCAGCTCCGCCACGGCCAGTGTGCTGGGCTCGGCGGCGGCGACGGCGTACGACAGGTCGACGCCGGACGCGTCCAGGTGGGCCCGGAACAGGCGGCCGAAGACGTCGCCGGACAGGCGCGCGAGGAAGCGGGCCGGCGTGCCGAGCCGGGCCAGGGACACCGCCGTGTTCGCAGGTCCGCCGCCCGGCAGCACCCTCAGGGCGAGTTCATTGGAGGCGTCCGCCGGTTCGGTGAAGGCGTCCGCGACGCACTCTCCCAGGACGGTGATCTGACGCGGGCTCATGTGCTGCTCCCTCTCGGAAGGGCTCGGAAGGCTCGGAACGGACCGGGTGCACCGGATGGACGGATGGACCGGATGGGCCGGACAACAGGGCGGCGCGGCGACACCGGCGGTGACCGGCCGCGCGGAGTCGGTGGCTACGGACGTTGCCGATTTGTGACGAGTGGAAGGCATTGACGTTGCCGGGATCCGGAGTCCATCATCCTCGCCAGGCAGTGTCAACGATGACATAAGTCAACGATGACACCCCGGGGCGGCAACGCTCTGATCCCAACCCCGTGCCGCCCGCTATCCCACAGGAGTCGATCATGTCTCGCACCACTCGCCTGTCCTCCTCCCTCCTCAGAGCCGCAGCGGTCACGGGCGTCGCGGCACTCACCCTGACGGCCTGCGGGTCCGGCTCCGGTTCGGGCTCCTCGAGCACCGGCTCGGGCGAGGTCAAGGTCGGTCTGATCACCAAGACCGACACCAACCCGTTCTTCGTGAAGATGAAGGAGGGCGCGGAGAAGGCCGCCAAGGAGAACGGCGTCCAACTCTCCACCGCGGCAGGCAAGTTCGACGGCGACAACGCCGGGCAGGTCACCGCCATCGAGAACATGGTCGCCGCCGGGGTGAAGGGCATCCTGATCACCCCCAGCGACTCCAAGGCGATCGTGCCCGCGATCGAGAAGGCGAAGGCCAAGGGTGTCCTGGTCATCGCCCTGGACACGCCGACCGAGCCGCAGAGCGCGGTCGACGCCCTCTTCGCCACCGACAACCTCAAGGCCGGCGAGCTGATCGGCGAGTACGCCAAGGCCGCCATGAAGGGCAAGACGGCGAAGATAGCCGCTCTCGACCTGGCGCCGGGCGTCTCCGTGGGCGTCCAGCGGCACGACGGTTTCCTGAAGGGCTTCGGCGCCACCGACAAGGACGTCGTCTGCGCCCAGGACACCGGCGGTGACCAGGCCAAGGGTCAGACCGCGATGGAGAACTGTCTTCAGAAGTCGCCCGACATCAACGTCGTCTACACCATCAACGAGCCGGCCGCGCTGGGCGCGTACACCGCGCTGAAGGCCAAGGGCCGGGAGAAGGACGTGCTGATCGTCTCCGTCGACGGCGGCTGCACCGGCACCCAGGCCGTCAAGGACGGCAAGATCGCGGCGACCTCGCAGCAGTATCCCCTGAAGATGGCCGCCGAGGGCGTCAACGCCGTCGTGACGTACGCCAAGAGCGGCAAAAAGGCGTCCGGTTACACCGACACCGGCGTCACGCTGATCACCGACAAGGCGCAGGCCGGGGTCACGTCGAAGGACACCGCCTTCGGCCTGGAGAACTGCTGGGGCTAGGGCCTGTCCGGCGGATCATGCCGCAGACGTGGGGCTTGGCACGCACATCTGCGGCGTTGTCGTCGGTTGCCGACGCTCCGCGTCGACGCCCTCCTCCGCCTTGCAGCTGCACGCACCAAGCCCCACTCGCCAGCGTCGATGAGGCACCGCCCGTTTCCTGCGACCTGATCCGCCGGACAGGCCCAGGGCGTGTTTCGCCCCGGGCGCTCGGCGGGATGTGCCGCGACATGCCGTCGTTCTTCCGCGGCGCCGTCGTGGCCGGTCGCGCCCGCGCGGCGGAGCCGCATGTTCGGCACAGCCCCGCACCCCTACAGGGCGCTGCCGAACCGCCGCCCGACCGCCTTGGACGCCCCCAAGGACCGTACGAAACGTCTCTCCCTCTCAGCGGGGCGGCCGCCCCGACTTCTCCCCGACCCGGGGCCGGCCGCCCCCTTGTCTTCCGACAAGGACTTCGCATGACAGCCACGACCACGCCCCCGAGCACGTCCTCGCCCTATGCCGAGCTCAAAGCGCCGTCCACGGCCCGCAGACTGCTGACCGCGCCGACCACCGGCCCCCTGGTCGCCCTCCTCCTGGCCTGCGCCTTCTTCTCCTTCTCCTCCGACCAGTTCCTGACCGGCGGGAACTTCTCGCTGATCGTGCAGCAGGTCATGGTCGTGGGCACCCTCGCCATCGGACAGACCCTGATCATCCTCACCGCGGGCATCGACCTGTCGTGCGGCGCCGTGATGGCCTTCGGCAGCATCGTGATCGCCAAGATGGCCGCCGAGGGCTCCCTGCCCCCGCTGCTCGCCATCGCCCTGGGCATCGCCGTCTGCGGCGGCTTCGGACTGCTCAACGGGCTGCTGGTGCAGAAGATCCCGCTGCCGCCGTTCATCGTCACCCTCGGCATGCTCAACGTGGCGTTCGCGCTGACCCACATCTACTCCGCGGAGCAGACGGTCACCAGCCTGCCCGGCCCGCTGACGGCCCTCGGGGAGACCTTCCCGCTGGGCCACACGGACATCACCTACGGCTCCCTGGTCACCATCGCCCTGTTCCTCCTCCTCGCCTACACCCTCAGCAGCACCGGCTGGGGCCGGCACGTCTACGCCCTGGGCAACAGCGCCGAGGCCGCCCGCCTCAACGGCATCCGCACCTCCCGCCTCACCATCGGCATCTACACCGTGGCCGGACTGCTGTACGGCATCGCCGCCCTGCTGCTCATCTCCCGCACCGGAGTCGGCGACCCGCAGGCCGGGCAGACCGACAACCTCGACAGCATCACCGCGGTGGTCCTCGGCGGCACCAGCCTCTTCGGCGGCCGCGGCTCGGTCCTGGGCACCTTCATCGGCGTCCTCATCGTCGGCGTGTTCCGCAACGGCCTGCAGTTGATGGGCGTCGCCTCCATCTACCAGACCCTGATCACCGGCGTCCTGGTGATCCTCGCGGTGACCGTCGACCAGATCTCCCGGAAGAAGGCCCGATGACCGCCACCTCCTCCCCCACGCCCGTGCTGCAGGCCCGCGGTCTGGTCAAGCGCTACGGTCACGTCACCGCCATCGACGGCGCCGACTTCGACCTGCTGCCCGGCGAGGTCCTCGCCGTCATCGGCGACAACGGCGCCGGCAAGACCAGCCTGATCAAGGCGCTCACCGGCGCGGTGGTCCCGGACGCCGGCGAGATCCGGCTCAACGGCGAGCCCATCACCTTCTCCGGTCCGCAGAGCGCCCGCGCCCACGGCATCGAGACGGTGTATCAGGACCTCGCCGTGGCCGCCTCCATGGACATCGCCTCCAACGTGTTCCTCGGGCGCGAGCTGCGCCGGCCGGGCGTCCTCGGCAGTGTCTTCCGCATGCTGGACAAGAAGCGCATGCGTCAGGAGGCCGCCGAGCACATGGCCGACCTGAAGATCGGGCTGCGCTCGCTGACGCAGTCGGTGGAGACGCTCTCCGGCGGACAGCGCCAGGCCGTCGCGGTCGCCCGCTCCGTCGCATGGGCCCGCAGCGTCGTCGTCATGGACGAACCGACCGCCGCCCTCGGCGTGAAGGAGTCCGGCCAGGTGCTGGACCTCATCCGCCGCGTCCGCGACCAGGGCATGCCGGTCGTGCTGATCAGCCACAACATGCCCCATGTCTTCGAGATCGCCGACCGGATCCACGTCCACCGGCTGGGCCGGCGCGCCGCCCTGATCAAGCCGTCCGACTACTCCATGGCCGAGGTGGTCGCCATCATGACCGGGGCGCTCAGCATCGACGAGGCCGGAGATACTGTCGTAGCGGATTCGGAGGCCGCGAAGGCCGCCGGAGTCCAGGCCACCTGACAGCACAACCCGACTCTCGCAGTTTCCGGCCGAGGCCGCGGCCGGAACCGAGAGCCCTCAGGAGACGGTTTCCTCCATGGCAGCGAACCGCCGCCCTACCCTGGCCGACGTCGCCCGCGAAGTCGGCGTCAGCGCCAAGACGGTGTCCCGAGTCCTCAACGAGGACGGACCCGCCTCCGCGCAGACGAGGGAACAGGTGCTGGCCGCAGTGGCCAAGCTCGGCTTCCAGCCGAACCTCATGGCCCGCAACATCCGCGTCGGCGGCCCGGACACCACCATCGGCCTGGTCATTCCCGACCTCGCCAACCCCTTCTTCGGGGCCGTGGCCCGCGCCATCGAGGACACCGTCCGCGAACGCGGACTGACCCTGCTGATGGGCTCCTCGGCGGACGACCCGGCACGTGAACGCGCCCTGACGGACAAGTTCCTCGCCCGCCGCGTCAGCATGCTGATGGTCGTCCCGTCCGTCGGCGCCGACCACTCCCACCTGAAGCCCCACCGTACGGCGGGACTTCCCGTGATCTTCCTCGACCGACCCGGGGTCGGTCTCGTCACGGACAGCATCGTCAGCTCCAACCGTGCCGGAGCCCACGACGGCGTCGCCCATCTCGTCGCGCACGGACACCGGCGCATCGGCTTCGTCGGTGATCTGCCCCCGAAGCTGTACACCCGCCGGGAGCGGCTGGCCGGCTACCGCTCGGCGCTCCAGGAGGCCGACATCCCCTACGACCGCTCGCTCGTCACCAACGCCCACGACCAGCAGGGCGCCGAGACCGCGACCGCCCAACTCCTCGGCCTGGCCGATCCGCCGACCGCCCTGTTCGCCGGGAACAACATCATGGCGCTGGGCATAGTCGCCGAACTGGCCCGCAGCAGGCGCAAGCACGTGGCGCTCGTCTCCTTCGACGACGTGTCGCTCGCCGAGGCGCTCGAGCCGGCTCTGACGGTCGTCGCCCAGGACGCGGAGGCACTCGGCAGGGCCGCCGCGACGACCGCGCTGACCCGGCTCGACGGCGACCGCTCCCGCGCCCGTACCCTCACCGTCCCCACCCGTCTGATCGTCCGAGGCTCGGGCGAGCTTCCCGTCCCCGCGCCGCAGGAGGCGCTTCAGGAGGCGCTGACCTGAGCGGCGCAGGGGGCGGCGGTCCACGCGGGCTCCGGGGCTCGCGGTGAAGTCCCGGGGCTCGAGGTGCAGGAGAACCCTGGTTTCCATAGTGTGTTAATCGCAGTTTTTCCGGGGTGTTTGTCTCCCCCGGCGGGGGGTGTGGCGACAGTCACCCGTCACCGCATGAATCACCGCACCGTCAGGAGACGTGATGGCCTCCCTTGACGTGCTCCCTGGCCTAAAGTCCAGGGATTCCGGCCTGAGTCGTCTGTCCCTTCCGGGGGCTTCCTGCTTCAACGCGCTGTGCGGGCACGTGTGCCCGTCTTACCGGCGCTCCACAGGCGTTTGGCGTCTCCACCCGTCCGGTGGCGACGATTCGGCGTCCTTCGAAGAGGACGTTGCGTGCTGCGTTGTGGTCGCGGTCGTGCACGGTGCCGCATACGCTGCACGTCCATTCCCGGACGTGCAGGGGCTTGGGGCCGTCCCTGAATCCGCAGGCCGAGCAGACCTGAGAGGACGGGAAGGCGCGGTCCACCTTGGCGAAGGTGCGGCCGTGCAGAGCCGCCTTGTACTCCAGCATGCCGACGAACGCGGACCATCCCGCATCGTGCACGGACTTGGCGAGCCGGGTACGCCCGAGACCGGACACCGCGAGGCTTTCCACGTACACCGCTTGGTTGTCGCGAATGATCTGTGTGGATGCCTTGTGGTGGAAGTCCCGGCGCCGGTCCGTCACCTTGGCGTGCTGGCGTGCGACCTTGATACGGGCCTTGGCCCGGTTCTTCGATCCCTTGGCCTTGCGCGACAGCTCCCGCTGATTTCGGCGCACCACACTAGTTCTGGAAGAGTACTTCCGGATTGTTCGGCGAGGGGCCGTCCAGCAGCGGACTGTGGATCCTCTTCAGCGTCTGGTCGAAGAACGCTGTCACGTACTCGCGGGTGATCATCACCCCGCGTTCCGGGGAGAGGGGCGGCGTCGGGAACCCGGCCTCCTCCAGAAGCAGGTCCAGGTCGCTGAAGCTGAAGTGGTCGGCGCCGGCGACCGTCAGCCACTTCTTGTAGCCGCCGAGGGCGGCCCAGGTCTGCCCCCACGTGGTGTCGTGGCCGCCGACCGGGTGGTTGTCGGCCGCACCCAGCATGAGGAACGGCCGGTTGATCTGGCCGGGCATCGGGGCCGGGTGGAAGGCGCCGTCCATGTTCACTCCGGCCCGTACTCGCGGGTCGGCGATCATCGTGGCGGCCGCCGCCGCTCCGCCGAGGGAGTGTCCGGCCATGCCGATCTCGTGCTTGTCGATGAGGTGTGCCAGGCGCCACGCGGTATTGCCATGCGTCAACTGGTCGATCACGAAGGACACGTCCAGTGCGCGGCTGGCGGCGACGGAGTCGAAGTCGAGCGCCGGGTCATCGCAGATCGCGCACGGCGGCGTCTGGCCGTTCGCCAGCGTCTCGCCGCTGTCCTCGTAGGTGTGGCCGACGAGCGCGACGACGTAGCCGTGACTGGCCAGGTCGGTCGCGAGTGAGGTGAGCACCATGCGCGGGTCCTCGTACGCGGGTGAGAGGACCGCCAGCGGATACTTGCCCCTCTGCGGCCGCGCGCCGTCGAAGGCGTGAGTGGTGACGCTGGAAAGGTTCTGCGGGGTGACGCCGGAGCTCGCCGGCAACTTCCGGCGCTGGAGGGATCCGGCTGCCTCGGCGAGGGTCATATAAGGGGCCGGAGTCCCGGTCCCGGGGACGGCCGGGTAGACCATCGTGACGGTCAGTTGGCGGGGGCCGGATGACGGCACCCACGGGTCGGGACGGCTCGCGTCGGTGAGGTGGATGACGTCCTCGCCGGCGGCGTAGGGGCCGATCGGCGCGGGGAGCGTGCCTTGGAAGGACCGCGTGTGTGCGGTGGCCGTGGCCGGTGCGGTGTCTGCCGGCGTGCTCACCCGCTGAGCGGATACCAACCCTCCGCGATCGCTTCGGGGCACCGCCCCCGCCGAGGCGGCTCCGGCCGTCACCGTCGTAGCGGCCAGGCCGGCCAGGACCATCCCGGTGCTCAGCCAACGAAACGCGGAACGTGAACTGCGTTCTGGGTATGGGGAATTCATGTCGCCGACGCTACGTACGACCGCACCCGCCTACAGCCCGGTCAGCAGGTGCATCCGCCCTGGGGCAATCCCTACCACCATCCCGGGTGCGCGCCTGACGAACCTCCCGTCAACCCCCGAAGGACTTCCGGAGCCGACCACTAAGGTGCACGTCAGAGCAGCCTTGAGATGCATTCATCCCCGGCGTGAACGACTCCGTTGGGAAAGGCGTGATTCGAGCAGTGCCGTGTCGTTCGTCTTGTCGATGGCACATTCCCCAACGGAGTCGTTCACGCCGGGGCTTTCTGCAAGACTCCCGGTAAAGCCGTCGCTCGGGCTGTCCCGGTGTACGCGTTCGCCGGCATCCGCATCGTCAACGGGGCCGCCGGACTGCTCGCACCCGAACTGCTCATCCGGCGCCTCGACCCCGACCGTGAGCCGCCCAGTCCGGCGGCCGTGTACGCGTTCCGGCTCGGGATCCGTACGATCCTGCTCGGCCTCGATCTGCTGACCCACCGCGACGAGCGGTTGCGGGAGAGCCTGCGCGACGGCGTCCTGATCCACGGCAGTGACACCGCGACGGCGGCCACGCTGGGTCTGAGCGGCCGGGTCGCGCCGCGTACCGCGGCGCTGACCACGCTGATCTCGGCCACCAACACGGTCCTGGCCGGCGTCGCGCTCGCCAACCCGGTGAAGGGGAAGCCGACATGACGGAGAAGCCGCACCACGGCGGGGGCCCGCTCGGCCTGGACAGCGTGTACAGCCGGCTGCTCGTCGGCGGGCTAGGGCCTGTCCGGCGGATCATGCCGCAGACGCGGGGGATGGCACGCCCTCCTGCGACTTGATCCGCCGGACAGGCCCTAAGCGCCCGGACAACGTGGCGGACCGAACGTGGTGCAGGTCCGCGACATCCACGGCGGCCTGACGATGGAGTGACCGTACGTCCGGGTCACGTCCACGCCGCCGGCCTGCCGGTCCGGCCGGTTGTCTCACTCGTCCTCTCCGGCGTTCCTGCTCGGCAGGAACGTCTGGCGTGCCCAGAGGCCGAGCAGCGCCGTCCCGCCGACCCACAGCGGCACGGGGTCGCTGGCAAGAGGCGCCAACGCGTATCCCAGCGCCGTCACCGTGCACACGGTCAGGGGAATGAACGCCGCGGCGCCTTCCATCCCGGACCGCAGCGCCGGCCGGCCGGCGCCCAGGACGCTCGCCCCGCCGGGCACCCAGGCGGCGACTGCGACGATCAGCAGTCCTGCGGTGTCGCAGCCGTCTGCCAGCAGGGACGTCCCCTCGGGGCCGTGCGGTCCGACCATCCACAGTCGCACGGTGTCGCCGATCAGCATGAGGGACAGTCCGACGATCGTCACCCACACCGTGGCCTGCTGGTCGCTCCGTACGAGGCGGCGCAGGGCGAGCAGAAAACTGAGGAACACGACTTCCGCAGTCCACAGGACGCCCACCATCCCCGTCTCGGGCCGCCAGCCGTCACCGGCCCTCCCCAGGAGCACCCATCCCGAAAGGAACACGGCCCCGGTCGTGACGGTCCCGTCCAGCAGGCGCCGCAGCCACGCGTGCCTACCGGTGCCGGCATCGGCCGCGACCACCAGACCGGCCATCCCCAACCCGACGGCGACCGTCACTCCGGTGACCACCGCCAGACCGACCAGGCTTCGTGAGTCCAGCCCCGGTGCCGGTCGATCCGACAGGACGGCGATCGCGCCCCGGTAGACCCCGCCGGCGGCCGCGGAACCCGCCAACAGCAGCAGCCGTGTCCGTACCCGTCCGCACGCGCCCCCGACCCGGATCAGCAGGGAGACCGTCAGCACCCAGCAGCCGACGGACGGTCCGATCGACATCATCCGCACCGCCCGGCGCTCGCCCGCCCACCACCCTGGGCGGCCCTGGTCCAACGGCAGCCACTCGTCCGGACTCCGAGCAGGTCCGGCGCCTTCCCCAACCTCAGCATGACGCCGACCGTACGAGACTCACCACCGCCGCCGAGCGGAAAGCCGGATGATTCACTCGGGCTGTGGATGTCGGCCGCGGGAAGGTTTGCCTTTCCACCGGGCGGAGCAGGTGTGTGCGGTCCGTCGGGTCGAATCGGCGCCGCGCGGCTCTCCGATCGGCCGGTGACAGCGTGTGCCGAGTTTTACGGAGACCCGATGGAACGACGTCAGCTGGAATACTTCATCGCCGTGGTCGAGCACGGCGGATTCACAGCCGCGGCCATTGCGCTTCATGTCGCCCAGCCCTCGCTGTCCCATGCGATCCGCACCCTGGAGCGGGAATTCGGCGGAAAACTGTTTCACCGCCTGCCGCACGGCGTCGTACTCACCGCGGCGGGCGAGGCGCTGGTCCAGCCGGCGCGGCAGGTCCTGCGCGACCTGTCCACGGCCCGTTCCCTGGTCTGTGAAGTCCTCGGGCTGAGCGGCGGCCGGCTCGACATCGTGTCCCAGACGACCCTTTCGGTCGATCCGCTCGCCGGCCTGCTGGGGCGTTTCCATCGCGCGCATCCGAAGGTCTCCGTGCGCGTGGTCGACCCGGAGCAGGGCCCTGCGGTGGCGCACATGGTGGCGGCCGGTCAGTGTGAACTCGGCCTGGTGGACGCCTCGGTGCCCACGGCGGAGCTCCACGGTATCGACCTGCCGGAGCAGGAGATGCACATCGTGCTGCCCCCGGACCACCCGTATCCGCCGGGCGACACCATCACCTCGCGCGAACTGGCCGCACTGGACCTGATCGTGACCCCGCCGGGCACCGAAACCCGGGCGGCGGTGGACGACGTGTGCACCGCGCTGGGCGTCGCGCCGCGGATCGTGGTGGAGACCGCGCACCGCGCGATGATCGTGCCGCTGATCCTGTCCGGCGTGGGCGCCTCACTGCTGCCCGCCTCCATGGCCCGGGACGCCGCGCTGCGCGGGGCCCGCATGCTGTCCAACCGTCCGCGGCTGCTGCGCCACGGCCGGCTGGTGTGGCGGTCGGGCCCGCTGTCCCCCGCCGCCCAGGCGTTCGTGGACCTCACGGCCGCACCCGCCCTGGACTGACGCCGGGACGCCGGGCACGCCGGAGACCGGCACCCCCAGCGGGCATAGAAAATTTCTACCGCCTTCATTCAAAACCGGTTCCGGGGGATTCAAGGCGCCTTGTTGACCGGCGTCAGCGGTGACTGACACCTTTACCGCACCGCAGGCACGGGGTTTCCCGGACCGCTGAAGTGCAGCCGCATTACGCCGGCAATTCGGCCTTGCCAAGAACGTGTGACATTTCCCCGCCGGCCACCGTGGGACGGGCACCGTATCGGAGAAATACATGACTGAGTTCGACGCCGGACGACACATACTCCCGCGGCCGGACACGAGCCGGCCGCCGACCACGGCGATGGACGTCCACGACCAGCAGAGCCCCTTCACCCCCATCGGCCCGGTCCCTCCCCCCGAGGGCGCCCCGAACGTGGTGATCCTGCTGGTCGACGACCTCGGGTTCGGTACGTCCAGTTCGTTCGGCGGCCCGTGCGAGATGCCGACCGCGCAGCGGCTCGCCGAGAACGGGCTGCGCTACACCCGCTTCCATGTGACGGCCCTGTGCTCGCCGACCCGGCAGGCCCTGCTGACCGGCCGCAACCATCACTCGGTGGGCATGGGCGGTACCACCGAGATGACCACCGCGGCCCCCGGCTACAACGGATTCCGGCCGCGCAGCGCGGCGACCATGGCCCAGATCCTGCAAGGCAACGGCTACAGCACGGCCGCCTTCGGCAAATGGCACCAGACCCCGCCGCGGGAGATCAGCGCGGTGGGGCCGTTCGACCGCTGGCCGACCGGGGAAGGGTTCGACACGTTCTACGGGTTCATGGGCGCCGAGATGAACCACTGGTATCCGTTGCTGTACCAGGGCACGACCCCGGTCGAACCGGATCGCCGGCCCGAGGACGGCTACCACCTCTCCGAGGACCTCGTCGACCACGCCATCGACTGGGTCCGCACCCAGCGCACGCTGACCCCGGGCCGTCCGTTCTTCACCTACCTCGCGCTCGGCGCCGCGCACGCGCCCCTGCACGTGGGCCGGGAGTGGAGGGACAAGTACCGCGGCCGCTTCGACCACGGCTGGGACCGTCAGCGCGAACTGACCCTGGAGCGGCAGAAGGAACTCGGCGTCGTGCCCCGGGACGCGGAACTCGCGAGCTGGGCGGAGGGCGTTCCGCACTGGGACGAGCTCACCGCCAACCAGCGCCTGCTGTCGGCCAGGTTCATGGAGACGTTCGCCGGGTTCACCGAACACGCCGACGCGCAGGTCGGCAGGTTCATCGACGCGCTCGACGAACTCGGCGAGCTGGACGACACCCTGATCCTCTACATCCTCGGCGACAACGGCGCGTCGGGCGAGGGCGGCATCGAAGGGACGATCGTCGAGCACCGGCTCGGACACGGCGTGGTGGACGACCCGGACGAGATGATCGAGCACCTCGACGAGATCGGCGGCCCGTACAGCTATCCGATCGCCCCGGCGGGATGGGCGCTGGCGCTCAACACCCCCTACCAGTGGACCAAGCAGGTCGCCTCGCACTTCGGCGGCACCCGGGACGGCATGATCCTGCACTGGCCGCGGGGGGTCTTCGAACGCGGCGGACTGCGCCACCAGTTCTCGCATGTGATCGACGTACTGCCGACGATCCTGGACTGTGCGGGGATCCCGGCGCCGTTCAGCGTCGACGGGGTGACGCAGCAGCCCCTGGAGGGGACGAGCATGTGGCGCACGCTGGCCGATCCCCGGGCGCCCGAGTTCCACCGCACGCAGTACTTCGAGATGTGCGGCAACCGGGGCATCTACCACGAGGGGTGGATGGCGGTCACCCGGCACGGCATCCCGTGGGAGATGGTGCCGGACGGGAACCGGCCGTTCGCCGACGACGTCTGGGAGCTCTACGACTTGGACAAGGACTGGAGTCAGGCCCACGACCTGGCCGCCGAACACCCCGACAGACTGCGCCGGCTGCAGGATCTGTTCCTGATCGAAGCGGCCAAGTACCAGGTCTTCCCGCTGGACGACCGTGTCACCGAACGGGAGAACCCCGCCGTGGCCGGACGCATCGATCTGCTCGGCGACCGGACGTCCGTGACCTACGGCGGCGGAATGCGGCGCTTCACGGAGGAGACCACGCCCAACATCAAGAACCGCTCGCACAGCATCACCGCCGACATCGACGTGCCGCGGACGACCGCGCAGGGCGTGCTCATCGCGCAGGGGGGCCGGTTCGGCGGCTGGTCCCTGTACGTCACCGACGGAAGACCGGCCTACGTCTACAACTACTTCGGGATGAGCCTGTACACCGTGCGCGGCGACCGGCCCCTGACACCGGGACGGCACGAGGTGCGGCTGGAGTTCGACTACGACGGCGGAGGGCTCGGCAAGGGCGGGACCGCCGTGCTCCTGGTGGACGGCGAACGGCAGGCCACCGGACGGGTCGAGCAGACCATCCCGTACTACTTCTCGTTCGACGAGACGCTCGACGTCGGAGTGGACCTGAGCACGCCGGTGACCGACGACTACCCCGTCCTCGACAACGAGTTCACGGGAACCGTCCGTACCGTGCGCATCGACCTGGACACGTCGGCCGCCGAACCGTCCGCGTTCGACGGCGGGCTGCACCGGCGCGTCATGGGGGCCCAGTGAGCTGCTGCACGCCGTCTGGCGGCCGGGCGGCGGACCGGCCGCCGTCCCCGCGGGCCGGTGTCCGCCCGGCGTCCACCGAGGGCATGGTGGCCGTTCCCGCGGGCGAGTTCCTCATGGGCAGCGAGGACGCGCTCGCCTACCCCGCCGACCGGGAAGGCCCGGTGCGAACGGTGTACGTCGACGGCTTCTGGATGGACGCCTGCACGGTCTCCAACGCGCAGTTCGCGCGCTTCGCCGCCGAAACCGGGTATCGCTCGACCGCCGAGCGGGCCGGCTGGTCGTTCGTCTTCGCCGGTCTGCTCCCGGACGACTTCCCGCCGACCCGGGGGGTGGTGGGCGCTCCGTGGTGGCGTCAGGTCGAGGGCGCCGACTGGCGCCGCCCCG
The DNA here is from genome assembly GCF_055581185.1 of Streptomyces sp. NPDC031474. NCBI lineage: Bacteria > Bacillati > Actinomycetota > Actinomycetes > Kitasatosporales > Streptomycetaceae > Streptomyces > Streptomyces sp. NPDC031474. The sequence continues at coordinate 145,105 of NZ_JBVIJX010000014.1, read as the reverse complement.
AGGGACCGCACTCCACCTGGCAGGACCGGGCGGATCATCCGGTCGTCCATGTCGACTTCGACGACGCCCGCGCCTACTGCGCCTGGGCCGGCAAGCGCCTGCCCACCGAGGCCGAATGGGAGCGCGCCGCCCGAGGGGGACTGCACGGCAAGGTGTTCCCCTGGGGCGACGAGCGCGAACCGGGCGGTCGCCCCCGGATGAACGTGTGGCAGGGCGACTTCCCGAACCGGCACCCGACCGCCGACGGCTGGTACGGCACCTGTCCCGTCGACGCCTACGAGCCGGGCGGCTTCGGCCTGTACAACGCCACGGGCAACGTCTGGGAATGGTGCGAGGACCGGTTCTCGCCGTCGCGCGACGAGCAGCGGCGGGTCACCAAGGGCGGCTCGTACCTGTGCCACGCCTCCTACTGCCGCCGCTACCGGGTCGCCGCCAGGCAGGGCCTGGTCCCGGACTCGGCAACCGGCAACGTGGGATTCCGCTGCGCTGTCGACATGGCTTGATCCCGATCCGATCACTCAGGCAACGGCGCGACGCGTCGACCCACAAGGAGCACAACCATGGCGAATCAGGCAAGCCGGTGGCGCGTCGGTGCGGCGGGCATGGCCGTACTCGGTCTCACCCTGACCGCCTGCGGCGGAGCGAAGGTGGGCAGCGGCTCCGCCGCGGCGGACAACAGCTCCGGACAGTGCGGCACCTTCAACCTCGCGGTCAACCCCTGGGTGGGCTACGAGGCGGACGCGGCGGTCGTCGGCTACGTCGCGGAGCACGAACTCGGCTGCACAGTGGAGAAGAAGGACCTGAAGGCGGAGATCGGCTGGCAGGGATTCGAGACGGGCGAGGTCGACGCCATCCTGGAGAACTGGGGCCACGACGATCTGCGGAAGAAGTACATCAGCGAGCAGAAGACCGCCGTCGATCTCGGTCAGACCGGCAACAGGGGAATCATCGGCTGGTACCTCCCGCCGTGGATCGTGAAGAAGTACCCGGACATCACGGACTGGAAGAACCTCAACACGTACGCGTCCCGTTTCAAGACCTCCGAGTCGGGCGGCAAGGGCCAGCTCCTCGACGGCGACCCGTCGTACCAGACCAACGACGAGGCGCTGGTGAAGAACCTGAAGCTGGACTTCAAGGTGGTGTACGCGGGCAGCGAGACCGCGCTCATCCAGGCCTTCCGGGACGCCGAGCGGAACAAGAAGTGGGTGATCGGCTACTTCTACGAGCCGCAGTGGTTCCTCTCGGAGGTACCGCTGGTCAAGATCGCCCTGCCCCCGCACACGCCGGGCTGTGACGCCGATCCGGCGAAGGTCGCCTGCGACTACCCGGTGTTCGACCTGGACAAGATCGTCAGCACCCGGTTCGCGAAGTCCGGCAGTCCGGCCTACGACCTGGTGAAGAACTTCGAGTGGACCAACGACGACCAGAACACGGTGGCGAAGTACATCGCGTTGGACAAGATGTCGCCGGAGGCAGCGGCGAAGAAGTGGGTCGAGGCGAACCCCGCCAAGGTCAGGACCTGGCTCGGCCGGAACAAGTCCTGAAACACCCCCGGGCGTGGCCGGTGAAAGCACTCGTCAACTGAGGTTCCCCGCCCGGCAGTTTCAGCAGATGCCAATCGCGCCCGAACCGTTGACGCGTCGGCCGGGTTGCGCCCATCATCGGGCCACTCGATGTCAACGATGACACAAGTCAACGATGACACCGCTGGTCGGTGGCGTGGACGACGACACCGACCAGTACGTCACCTTTCGGTCCGTCCGCGCCGGGACCGCACGCTCCGCCGCGTGGACGGCCGCAGCACAGGAGGCCTCATGAGCTCTGTACGCGTGTCCCGGCATGCCCGCACCCGGATGATCGCCGCGGTGGCGACCGTCTGCGCCCTGTCCGCGACCCCGCTCGCCCCTCGGGCCGTCGCCGCCGACACCCCTCCGTACTCCGAGACCTATCGGCCCCAGTTCCACTTCACCCCGGCCCAGAACTGGATGAACGACCCCAACGGTCTCATCTTCTACAAGGGCGAGTACCACCTGTTCTTCCAGTACAACCCGTCCGGCAACAGCTGGGGCAACATGTCCTGGGGCCACGCGGTCAGCACCGACCTCGTGCACTGGAAGCAACTCCCGGTGGCCATCCCGCAGGACGACCAGGAGATGATCTTCTCCGGCGCCGTGGTGCTGGACAGGGACAACACCACCGGCTTCGGGACCAGGAAGAACCCTCCGCTCGTCGCCGTCTACACCAGCGCGCAAAAGGCCTCCGGCAGGCAGCAGCAGGCCCTTGCCTACAGCACCGACGGCGGCACCACCTGGACCAAGTACCACGACAACCCGGTGCTCGACATCGGCTCGAACAACTTCCGCGACCCCAAGGTCTTCTGGTACGCCCCCACCCGACGCTGGCTGATGGCGGTCTCCCTCGCCGACCAGCACAAGATCTCCTTCTACAGCTCGGCCGACCTCAAGCACTGGACCCACCAGAGCGACTTCGGCCCGGCCGGCGCGACCGGCGGGGTGTGGGAGTGCCCGGACCTCTTCCCGCTCCCGGTCGACGGCGATCCGAAGAAGACGAAGTGGGTGCTGGCCGTCAACCTCAACCCGGGCGGCATCGCGGGCGGTTCCGGCGCCCAGTACTTCGTCGGCGACTTCGACGGCGAGAAGTTCACCTCCGACGACTCCGGCGCCACGTACACCCCGCCGAGCGGGACCGTGATGCAGGGTTTCGAGTCCGGCTCGTTCGGCGACTGGACGGCCACCGGAACCGCGTTCGGCAGCGCGCCGGCGGCCGGGCCCGTGGACGGCCAGCAGACCGTCACCGGCTTCGAGGGCCAGGCCTTCGCCAACAGCTTCCACGGCGGCGACGCCCCCACCGGCACGCTGACCTCGCCCGCGTTCACGGTGACCGGCGACTACCTCAACTTCAAGGTCGGCGGCGGCAACCACCCCCACCGGCCCGGCTCCGTCCTGGGCGACCAGCCGGCGCCCACCGGTGAAACCCTCGCAGACTTCGAGGGCAGGACCTACACCAGCCCCATCGGCGACTGGACCACCACCGGCGACGCCTTCGGCGCCGGACCGGCCCAGGGCACCCTCCCCGACCAGGGCCAGGTCTCCGGCTACCTCGGCAACGGCCTGGTCAACAGCTTCCTGAACGGCGACGCCTCCATCGGAACCCTCACCTCCCCCGCCTTCACCATCGACAGGAAGTATCTGGACTTCCTCATCGGCGGCGGCTACCACCCCGCGAGCTCCGACGCCCCCACCGCGGTGCAGCTCGTCGTGGACGGCAAGGTGGTGCGCTCCGCCACCGGGTCCAACGGCGAAGCCCTGAATTGGGCGTCGTGGGACCTGTCCGACCTACAGGGCAAGCAGGCCCGGATCAAGGTCGTGGACGACAACACGGGCGGCTGGGGCCACCTCAACCTCGACCAGGTCGTCCTCTCCGACACCCAGGCGAAGCCCTCCTCCACCGAGACCGCCGTCAACCTGCTGGTCGACGGCAAGGTCGTCCGCAGTGCCACCGGAGACGACTCCGAGAACCTCGACTGGGCCTCCTTCAACACCATGGCCTACAAGGGCAAAACGGCCCGGATCCAGATCGTGGACGCCAACTCCGGCGGCTGGGGACATGTCCTCGCCGACCAGTTCACCACCGCCGACAAGCCGGCCCTGAACACCACCCGGCGCGCCCACTGGCTCGACTACGGCGCGGACTTCTACGCCGCCAACACGTGGACCGACGCGCCCGGCGGCCGCCGCGTCATGATCGCCTGGATGAACAACTGGAACTACGGGCAGGCCATCCCCACCAGCCCCTGGCGCAGCGCCGACTCCTTCCCCCGCCGGCTCTCCCTGCAGACCGTGAACGGCGAGGTCCGGTTGATCCAGCAGCCGGTCCGCGAACTGACCGGCCTGCGCGGCGCCGGCACCCGGGTGCCCAGCACGCGCCTCGCGAACACCACCGCCCCGCTCGCGGTGCACGGCAGCAGCCTGGAGCTCCAGGCCGACGTCACCCCCGGCACCGCCGACCGCTTCGGCCTGGACGTCCGCACCGGCGGCGGGCAGCGCACCCGCATCGGCTACGACACCGCCACCGGCGAGGTCTACATCGACCGCACCGCCTCCGGCGCGACCGACTTCGACCCCGCCTTCTCCGGCGTCCAGCGCGCGCCCCTCGCGCTGCACGGCGGGCGGCTGAGCCTGCACGTCCTCGTCGACGCCTCGTCCGTCGAGGTCTACGCCCAGAACGCGCGCGGCGAACAGGTGACCCTCACCGACCAGATCTTCCCCGACCCCTCCAGCACCGGCGTCGACGCCTTCGCCGAAGGCGGCACCACCACCCTCGACCACATGCAGGCGTGGCAGCTGAAGTCCGTCTGGCGGTGAGGTCACCGGTCCGCCGGCTCGGGCTCCCGCGCGTCGGCGAGGGGCTGGGCTGCGCAGGTGATGCGGACGACGCCGTCGGCATGCCGCTCCGCCTCGCCCCGTACGCCGAAGACGCCTCGGAGGACGTCGGGCGTGAGGACCTCCAGGACAGGCCCCGCCGCCAACACCGCTCCCTCGTGCAGGACGGCCAGGATGGTGATGTCAGTGCTGCGGATCAGTTCCAGGAGTTCGAAGCGGGCGCGGATGTCCAGTGGTTGGTGAGTTCGTTGAGGACGAGGAGTCGAGGACGAGGAGTCGGGGGCGCTGGGCGAGGGTGCGGGCGAGGAGGAGGCGCCGGCGTTCGCGGCCGGAGAGGGTGGCGTGGTCGCGGTGGGCGAAGGGGGTGACTCCGCAGCGGGCGACGGCCTCGGCCACGGCCTCGCGGTCCTCGGCGCCGTCGCGGCCCGTCAGGCCGTGGTGGGGTGTGCGGCCGAGGGCGACGATCTCGGTGACCGTGAGGCCGGTGGTGGCGGCATCGGTGCGCGCCCTGCTGCCCCTGCTCTGGGACACCGGCCACGAGGTGCTGGTCTTCGCGGAGTTGACGGACCGAGGCGTCGCTGGGGACGACGAACTCTGCGGATGTGCGGCGTCAGCGGGAGTGGCCGAGCTGGGTGGGGGCCAGGTCGAGCATGTCGGCGAAGAAGTCGGCTGTACGGCGCAGGGAAACGCTGCCGCTGGTGGCGATGTGCCTGGGCGTGATGATGCGGGGCCGCTTTCGTGCGTCCAGGGGCGAACGTTCTACGGCCTCCGCGTGTAGCTTCACGGAGGCCGTATGTTCCCGGAACCGACCGGGAGTAGCGTTCTGATTGTCGAGGTCAGAACGGAGCCAGCATGCCGCACCCAACGCGCGCCAGCACCGGCGGAATCGGGACCCGAATCCAAAAAGTCGCCGCCCTGCGCGGCTACTCACTCAGGGAACTCGGCCGCCGCGCCAACGTCTCCCCCGCCATGCTCTCCCGCATCATCAACGGCCAGCGCCAGGCCAGCCCCTCCATCGTCTCCGCCGTCGCCCGCGCCCTGTCGGTGAGCATCTCGGTCCTGCACGGCCAGCCCTACATTCACCAGCTCCAGGCCGACCAGCTCGACCGGCTGATAACACCGATCAGCATGGCCTTGGACGACTGGGACATCCCCCTCGGAGAGGGCGACCCTCCGCCCCGACCCCTGGACGACCTGCGGGCCGCCGTGACCGAGCTGGAACGCAAGCGCGCCAAGGCCGAGTACATCGGAATCGCCCACGAACTTCCCTCTCTCCTCGCCGAGGTCAACGCCCACGTCCTCACCCAGAGCCCCGGCCACACCCTCGAACAGGCGGCATGGCTGCAAGCCGAACTGTGCCGCACCGTGTACGTGGTCGGCCGTCAGATCGGGTTCATGGACCTGGCCCGCCTTGCGCTCTCCCGCATGGGCGTCGCAGCCCCGCAGTCCGGCGACCCACGGCAGGTGGCCATCGAACGGTGGGATCGGGCACAGCTGATGGCTGACGCCGCACGCCACGACCGGGGGATCCTCCTCGTACAGCAGGCGCTGAAGGATCTCGACGACGACGGGCAGCAGACGACGAAAGCGGTCCGCGGCGCGCTGCACCTGAAAGCCGCGATCCTCTCCAGCCGCCGCGGAGACACCGCCGGCGCGGACGAGTGGCTGACGGCGGCCGGGGAGATCGCCGAAGAGACCGGCGAGACCCGCGACTACGGGCTCGTGTTCGGGCCCGTCAACGTCGTCATTCATGCCATGTCCGCGTCCAGCGACCGCGACAAGCATGCGCGGGCGTTGGAGAAGGCCCGCAAGGTGCGCCTGCCGGACGACTACCCCGAGGCACGGGCAGGGCACTACTGGGTTGACCGGGCCCGAGCGGAGACGTGGACGGCCCGGCACGAGGACGCGTTCAAGTCGCTTGGGCAGGCACGGAAGGCGGCACCGCAGCAGACCCGGTATCACCCGGGCGTGCATGAGACAGTGGCGACGCTGCTGCGGGCGCGGACGCGGGCGCCGGGGGATCTGCTGGAGTTCGCGAACTGGTGCGGCGTGTAGCGCCCGAACCAACGCAGGTCAAGGGGTTGGGTGTTGCCAACCTGTCAACGCCAGCCCCTTGCTTGGTCGGCACGATGTGACGGTACCCACATTGTCTGTACATGGAGCCGACCATGCCAAGCCGCAAGCCGACGACGAATTCGCCCATGCCCCGCAAGGACAACGTGGCCTGGTGCGCCTGGCATGGGGCATACAGCAACACAGCGCGCCCGGTCCGGGACACGAGCGGGGCGCGGCTGTTCGCCTGTCAGTCCTGCCGCGACATCTACGACCTGGCGCCGATCGCGGACCAGCCGTGACCGACACCCTGTCTGCCGAATGCACGGTCGCCCGTACCCCGGGCTACAGGGACCTGCACGACCAGTGCCGCCAGACCCGCGACATCCCTTTGCCCCACTCCACCGGCATCGTGCTCGTACCGCGCTGCCGCTGCACCTGCCACGGGAGCACACGATGACGAAGACCAGCAGCCCCGTCGACCGCCTGTTCCCGCCCCGCCCGCCACAGCCCTCACCCGGCTGCTGCATCTGCGCAGACCTGAACCAGCGGCGGGCCGCGGCAGCGTCCGACGGCGACCACTCCCGGGTGTCGGACTGCAATATCGGGCTCCGCTCCCACGGCAAGCACGGGCAGGGCAATACCTGACTCCTCACAGACTTCCCGCCCGCCCCGCATCCCGTGCTGTTGGGGGCGGTGCGGGGACCGCGGCCCCGGCCGGCGTCCCCCGTCAAAGCGCCGATGCTCCACCCCTGGGACCGGGGTGAAGCAGCGTCCCTGACGCCCACTGGCTCGTCCGATCAGCCGGCGGGACGTTGCCCCGAACACTGGGGACGGGATATCGGCCCTACGAGCCACCGCGAAGGCATCGCTCCGGGCCGCCCTCGTGCGTCAGTCCGTTCTGATGCTGTCCAGCACGTCCAGCCTCGCGGCCCGGCGGGCCGGCCACAGCGCCGCCAGCAGACCCACCAGGGCCGCACCGGCGACGTACGCGGCGAGTTGCGCGTACGGGATGACGGTCGTGAGTCCGGTCATCGCACCGCTCAGCAGCCGGACGCCGGCCCAGGCCAGGAAGCTGCCGATGGCGATGCCCAGTGCCGCGCCGAACGACGCGATCAGGACCGACTCCAGGCGGACCATCCGTCTCACCGCACTGCGGGGCAGTCCGACCGCCCTGAGCATGCCTATCTCGCGCTTCCGCTCCAGTACGGCCATGGCGAGGGTGTTGACCACGCCCAGGGTCGCAATGATCAGGGACAGGGCGAGCAGTGCGTACATGGCGTCCAGTAGCAGGTTGATCTGCGAACTGAAGTGGTCCCGCATCTGCTGTTTGGTGCGGACGTTGATGAGCGGGTTGTCGCCGGTGGCGTCCTTGAGCGCCTGCTGCAGTGACGCTGTGGCCCCGGTGACCCCTTTGACCAGGACCGTGCTGTAGAACGGGGCGGTGGTGTGCGGGCTCAGCACCGACCGGCTCATCAGCACGGATCCGAGTACCTCGCTGTTGCGGTAGACCCCGCCGACCGTCAACCGGCCGCTGCTGCCGTCCGGATAGGTCACCGGGACCGTACTGCCGACGGTCCACCCGTCGTTGACGGCGTGGTCCCGGTCGACCAGGATCCGGCCCCGCCGGAGGGCCATGGTGGAGCCGCTGACCATGTTCGGGACGAGCAACCGGTCGAAGCTCTTCGCGTCGACGCCGGTGACGGGAAGGTCCTTGCCGCCCGCACGGAGGCGCTGGTCGTCCAGTGCGCTGTACGCGGCCACGCCCGGGGTCCTGGCGATCGCGGGCAGCAGCGTCGGAGCGACCGGCAGACTGAGCAGCGCGCTGACCGCGTAGTCGGCCTTCATGTTCTGGGTGACCTGCTGGTCGACGGCGTGGGTGACGGATGCGCCGAGGACCGTCAACGCGCTGATCAAGGTGATACCGACGGTGAGTGCCGAGGCGGTCGCGGCGGTACGTCGCGGGTTGCGCACCGCGTTCTGCCGGGCCAGTGTGCCGGAGATCCCGAACAGCCAGGTGCAGAGCGGGCCGACCAGCGCGATCGCCGGCCGGGACAGCGCGGGGGTGAGAACGAACACTCCGACCAGCGTGCTCACCGCACCACCCGCGACCAGCAGGTTGCCGGCCGAGCCACCCCTGACGGCCCCCCAGAGGACCAGTGCCAGGCCGACTCCGGCCAGGGCGACGCCGATGCTGTTGCGCACGACGAGGCTTTTGTGGCTGGCCGGGGTGTCGCCGCTGCGCATCGCGGCGACCGGGGCCACTCGGGAGGCACGCAGACCGGGCAGCAGAGCCGCGAGGGCGGTGACCACGGTCCCGGTGAGCAGGGTGACGAGAACGGTGGTGGGCGAGACGACCAGCGTGCTGGTGGAGACATGGCCGCCCATGGAGCCCATCAGGGCCTGGAGTGCGGCACCGATCCCGATGCCCGTGACCAGGCCGGCCACCGAGGCGCTGACACCCACGAGCAGGGCTTCCAGCAGCACCGAGTCGGTGATCTGGCGGCGACTGGCGCCGATGGCCCGCAGCAGGGCCAGCTCGCGGGTGCGCTGTGCGATCAGCATGGTGAAGGTGTTGACGATGAGGAAGACGCCGACGAACAGGGCGATCCCGGCGAAGGCCAGCAGTATGTTCCTCATCCCGGACAGGTCGCTGCGCGTCTTTGCGGCCATGTCCGCGTTGAGCCGGGCGCCGGTCTTCACCGTGATGTTCCCGCTGTGCGGGACGACCGGCAGGATTTCACCGCGCAGCTCGTTCTGGCTGGTGCCGGGCGTCGCGACGACCTGGATGCTGTCGTACTGGCCCGGTTCGAGGTAGAGGCGCTGCGCGGTGGCGGTGTCGAACAGGACGAGCGAGCCGCCTGCCCTGACCTGCGGGTCGTCGGTGGTGAAGATGCCGGTGACGGTCATCTCCAGCACGGGCCCGTTGACGGCCGCCCGCACGGTGTCGCCGACCTTGAAGTCGTTGTCGCTCGCGGTCCTGCGATCGATGGCGATCATGCCTGCCGAGGTCGGTCCGGCGCCCTGTGCCATCGGGTACTCGGGGTCCTGTCCGTCGGCGGAGGGAACCCAGTTGGCGCCCCGGGTGTTGCCGCGGCTGCCGATGAGGTTGCCGTGCGGGTCGGAGAGCCCGGCGAAGCCGGTGACGGTGCCGCGGGCCGAGCGCGTTCCCGGCAGGGCGGCGATCCTGCGCACCGTGGACTCGGTCAGCGGGCTCCGGGCGCCGGTGTGCTGTCCGGCCGCCGAGTCCGAGTCCGGGTCCGTGCTCACGGCGGTGTCGGTGACCTGGGCCGAGATCCGTGAGTAGCTGTCGGAGACGCTGTCCTTGACGGACTGTCCGATGGAGTCGGAGAAGATCAGGGTTCCGGCGACGAAGGCGGTGCCCAGGAGCACAGCCAGCATCGTCATCAGCAGACGGCCTTTGTGGGCCCGCACATTGCGAAGCGCGGTGCGATACATGGTGGTCGGCTCCTCTTCAGATGGTGCGGGCCACGGCGTCAAGACGACGCATGCGGTCCAGGACGCTGTCCGCGGTCGGGGCCGGCAGGTCGTCGACGATGCGGCCGTCCGCGAGGAACACCACGCGGTCCGCGTACGAGGCGGCGATCGGGTCGTGGGTGACCATCACCACGGTCTGTCCGAGGTCGCGCACGCAGTCGCGGAGGAAGGCGAGGATCTGCGCGCCGGAACGCGAGTCCAGGTTGCCGGTGGGCTCGTCAGCGAAAACGATCTCCGGTTTGGAGGCCAGGGCACGGGCGCAGGCCACCCGCTGCTGCTGGCCGCCCGAGAGCTGGGACGGTCGATGGCCGAGGCGGTCGGCCAGGCCGACGGCCGCCACCACCCGGTCCAGCCACGCCTGGTCGGGCTTTCGTCCGGCGATGGCCAGGGGGAGAGTGATGTTCTCCAGCGCGGTGAGCGTCGCCAGCAGGTTGAACGACTGGAAGACGAACCCGATCCGGTCCCGGCGCAGCGTGGTGAGCCGCTTGTCGTCGAGGCCACCGAGTTCGGTGTCGCCGATCCGGGCAGAGCCCGCGGTGACCGGTTCCAGGCCGGCCATGCAGTGCATCAGTGTGGACTTGCCGGAGCCGGACGGGCCCATGATGGCGGTGAACTGCCCCCGCAGGAACTCGACACCGAGGTTGTCCAGGGCAGTGACGTGGGTCCCGCCCTCGCCGTAGACCTTGCTGAGGCCGACAGCGGACGCTGCTGCTGTGAGGGAATCGTCGGTCACCAGGGTTCTCCAGTCGTCAGGGGCTCTCAAGGTGACGGGCGGCCGGCGCCCGGCGCATCTGCCTGGAGGCATACGCCGCAGGGCCGATGCCCCGCCCTCCCCGCGCGCCTACGCTCAAGCCATGCGTCCTGATCCGAGGCCCCCGCTGCCGGCACGGCTACGGCCGAGGCACCGGCTCGCGCTGGAGCTCGCGGGTTCCATCGCGTACGGCCTGTCGGCCTGGGGTCTGCCGGTCCACGGCACCGGCCTTCGGCTCGTGGCGGCGGCCGCCGCAGCCTTACTGCTCACCGCGGCCTGGGCAGTCGGCCGGCACTGTCCGCTCGCCGCCTTCGGCGCGGCCTTGACGGCCTTCTGGCTGACGCCGCTGGCCGAAGTCCCGCCGGGCGGGACGCTCGGATTCCTGGCGTTGGGGCCGATGGCATGGGCTCTGTACCTCGTGGCCGCCGACTGCCGCATCCGTACGGCGGCGGTCGTGCTCGTGCTCTCCCTCTCCGGTGCGGTGGCCACCGCACTGCCGGACTTCGCGCACCGCGGCGGGATCGTCCCCTTCGGGCTGGTTTTCGTCACCGCCTGGACGACCGGCTACGCGGTTCGGCAACGGCGCGGGTATGCGCGGGAACTGCTCGCGCAGACCATCGCCCAGGAACGGTTGCGGATCGCCCGGGAGCTGCACGACGTGGTGGCCCACGGCATGAGCGTGATCACCGTCCAGGCGGGCTACGGCCACCTGGTGATCGACGACCGGCCCGACCGAGCCCGCGCCGCGCTCGACGTCATCGAGACCACGAGCCGCGAGACGACCACCGAGATGCGGCGGCTGCTCGGCGTTCTGCGTACGGAGGACACCGCCCCCGCGCTCGTCCCGGCCCCCGGGCTGGCCGACCTGGACCGGTTGCTGGCATCGACGGCCGAAGCGGGCGTACAGGTCGAGCTGGCGATCACCGGCAACCCGCGCGCCCTGCCCGTCGTGATCGACACAGCGGCGTACCGAATCGTCCAGGAGGCCCTCACCAACGTGGTGAGGCACGCCGAAACCTCCCGCGCCGGCGCCCGTATCGGCTACGGGCCGGACGAACTGCTCATCGAGATCACCGACCAGGGGCGGGGCCGCCCGGGCCACATGGGACCAGGACATGGCCTCATCGGCATGCGGGAACGGGCCGCCATGTGCGGGGGCGACTTCCGGGCCGGGCCGGTGCCCGGGGGCGGTTTCCAGGTCCGCGTCCAACTGCCGCTCACCGCGCGGGACTTCACCGGAAGCCGCGCATGACGGTCCGCGTCGTCGTGGCGGACGACCAGGCCCTGGTACGCGCCGGCCTGTGCGGCATCATCGGCACCGCACCGGACCTGGCCGTGGTCGGCGAGGCGGCCACCGGCACCGAAGCCGTCGCCCTCGCCCTCGGCCTCGACACGCACCCCGACGTCGTCCTCATGGACGTCCGGATGCCCGACATGGACGGCATCGAGGCCAGTCGGCTCATCACCGCCGCCGGCACCGTACGGGTACTCATGCTCACCACCTTCGACCTGGACGAATACGTCTACGGTGCGCTGCGCGCCGGAGCCAGCGGCTTCCTGCTCAAGGACGCCCCGCCGGCGGATCTGCTCGCCGCCATCCGGGTGGTCGCCGCCGGGGACGCACTGCTCGCCCCAGGCATCACCAGGCGGCTGATCAAGGAGTTCGCCGCCCGGTCCGCCCCCGCACCCACGCTGCCGACAGGCATCACCAAACGCGAACGCGAAGTCCTTGTCCTGGTCGCCGAGGGCCTGTCCAACTCCGAGATCGCCCGGCGCCTGCACATCACGCACGGAACCGCCAAGACCCACGTGGGACACCTCCTGACCAAACTCGGGGCCCGCGACCGTGTGCAGTTGGTGGTCCTCGCCCACCGCACCGGCCTCGCCGACGGGAGCCCATAGGGCTGCCAACCGAAAGAGCCGGGTTAGTCTGCCGGAATGGAGACCGTCGAGCGGTCGCCCGCCGTCGGCGTGGGGCAGTGAACGGCTTCGCGGGGCACGTGTGGGCCCTCTCCCTCGTCGCGGCGGTCTGCGCGCTGATCACGGTCCATCTGCTGGCCGTACGCAGGACCGCCGGTTCCTCCCTCACGGGAGCCGTCGTGCTCACGCTGGCCGTCGCCGCGTTCCCCGCCGTACGCGGTGAACCGCCGCACTACGTGGCGGGGGTCGCGCTGACGGCCGGTGGGGTGCTGGCGGTCGTCTGGGCGACGGGCCGCTCCCGCCGGCAGCGGTCGGCCCGCCGGTCCGCGCTGGCGGACTACGAGGCCGGCACGGCGGCGGTCCCGCTGTTCGCGGCGCTGGCGGAACGGGACCGGCTGGCGGCGGAGCTGCACGACGTGGCCGCGCATCGGCTGACCGGGATCGTGGTGGCCGCGGGCGCCGCGCTCAGGCTCGTCGACCGGGAACGGACCGGTGACGCGCTGCGCCACGCCGACGAGGCGGGCCGGGAGGCCGTCCGCGAACTGGAGCGCCTCACCGAGCTGGACGCGACCGCGGCCGGCTTCACCGAGGTCGACGCGCTGGCCGCCGCGCACGCGGTGGACTACCGGCGCACGGTAGACCAGGCACCGGCGGGCAGTGCGGAAGCGACGTACCGGGTCGTCCGGGAGGCGTTGACCAACGCGGCCCGCTACGCCGAGGGCGCGACCGTGCGCGTCCGGATCGAGCCGACGGACGACCGGGACAAGCCCGTACGGGCCGGCGGCGATCACCTGTTCGTCGTCACCGTCACCGACGACGGCGGTACGGCCGTCGAGCCGGGCCTCGGGACCGGGCGCGGTCTCGCGGGGCTGGCGGCCACGGTCACCGCCACGGGCGGGACGTTCCGCGCGGGACCCGTGGGGCACGGCCGTCGAGCGGGCTGGAGCGTGCGGGCCTCGCTGCCCGCGGCGACGGTCCTCCCCCTCCGCCGGTGGCCCCTGTGGCGTGGGACGGCCGCGCTCGACTACGCGCTGGTGGCCCTGGCGATCGCGCTGTCGCTCGGTGCGAGCCTGCTGTCCGCCGACGTCCCGGCCCCGTTCGGCGGCCTGCTGCCCGCGCTGGTGACCGTCGTGCTGTCGGGCCTGCACGCCGTGCCGCTGGCCTGGCGCTCACGGGCGCCCGGCCGCGCGCTCGCGGCGGTGCTGTCGGCGCTGCTGCTGTGGTGGGCCTGCGACCGGACGGGCTGGACCCAGCCGCCGGTGAGCGACGTCTTCCTGGTGTACGGGTGGGTCGAGCTGACGCTCGTCCACAGCGTCGGAGTGCGTCTGCCGTGGCGCCGAGGCCTGTTCGCGCCGCTCGCCGTGGCCGCCGTGGGCGGGCTCGCGCTGGCCAGCGGCAGCGGCATCACCGGCAGCCGTACGGCGGCCTGGGCCGTACTGGCGGGCGTACTGGCCCTCCCCGCCCTCGCCGTCTGGTCGTGGGGGCGCCGGACCGCCCGGCGGCATGAGCGGCGGTGGGCCGCGGACGCCCGGCGGCGGGTCCTGCTCGACGGGGACGCCGACGCGGCGGTGTCCGCGCAGCGTCTGCTGTTCGCCACCGGGCTGCGGGACACGGCGCTCCGGCACGCGCGGGCGGTCGTCGCCGCGGCGGAGGAGGGGGACCTGCGGGCCGTGCGGGAAGAGGCCCGCGCCGGACTCACCGCTCTGCGGGACCTGCTGTCCGGGCTGCGCGCGGAGGACGCCGCCGACGACGCCCCTCCGCCCACCGTCTCCGGGATCACCGCGCTGGCCGCGCGCCACGGCGCCGTCGTCCGGTACGTCGGAGCACGCCGTCCGCTGCCCGCCGCCGTGGAGGTCTTCGCGTACCGGACCGCCTCCGCGCTCATGGCCGTGGGCGTCACCCTCACCGTGCGCACGCTCCCCGACGGCGTGGAGGTCTGCGGTCCGGCACCCGCCGTTCCCGCGGTGGAGCGGCGGCTGCGCGCCCTCGCGGACGCCGCCGGCGGTACCCTCTCGACGACCGACCGCGGTGCGGTACGCGTGTGGCTCCCGGAGGCGTTCCCATGGCGATCAGAGTGACCGTCGCGGACGACCAGGCCGTCGTACGGGCCGGGATCGCGGCGATCCTCGACGCGGAAGCAGACCTGTGCGTCGTCGGGCAGGCGGCGGACGGCGACACGGCGGTCGAACTCGCCCTGTCGGCGCGGCCGGACGTCGCGCTGATGGATGTCCGCATGCCGGGGATCGGCGGGCTCGCGGCGACCGCCGCGATCACCGAACGCAGCCCCGCGACCCGTGTTCTGGTGCTCACCACCTTCGGTCTCGACGAGTACCTGTTCGCCGCGCTGCGCGCCGGGGCCGCCGGTTTCCTGCTCAAGGACGCCGAGCCGGAGCGGGTGATCGACGCGGTACGGGTGGTCCACGGGGGCGCCGCGCTGCTCGATCCGGCGGTGACCCGCAGGCTGATCGACCGGTTCGCGGACGGGCCCGGTCCGCTCGACACGGCCCGGCTCGACCTGCTCACCCCGCGCGAGACGGAGGTGCTGCGGCAGGTCGCGCGGGGGCTGTCCAACGCGGAGATCGCGGCGGTGCTGGGGGTGAGTCCGCCCACCGTGAAGGACCACGTCTCCGTCCTCCTCGGCAAGCTCGGCGTACGCGACCGGGTGCAGGCGACGATCGCCGCGTACGAGACGGGGCTGATCCGGCCCGGCAGCGGGCCGTGAGGTGACGTGAGGTGAGTGGCACCCCGCCGCGAGGTGGGGGTGACCCCCCGCCGCAGGGCGGCCCTCGGACGCGGCGGGACCGTCCCTGAGCTGGACGGATCGCCCGCGCCGGCTTCCTAGCCTCGAAGGCATGTCACGCATACTTCTCCACCGTGTCGCCGGCGGGGTCCTGCTGTTCCTGGCGCTCTTGCTGACCCCTGCCGTGGCGGTGGCCGGTTTCCTCGCCGCGGCGTTCGTCACCGCGAGCGTGCCGGTCCTGGTCATCGTCGGTCTCGTCTGCGGCGCCCTGGCCGGCGGGCTGCTGGGCCGGGCGGCGTTCGCCCTGTTCGGCCTCGACCGCCGCCCGGCCCTGCGGGCGTCCGCGTTCCTCACGGTCGGCCTGACCGCGGCCGTCGCCGTCCTCGCCGCCGTCACCGTCCTCCGTCCGATGCCCACCACGACGGCCGCCCCCGCCCCGCCCGGCGTGCGGTTCTGGGATCTGCCGACCGGTTCACGCATCGCCTACGTCCACGCCCCCGCCGCGGGCAAGGCCAGACCGACCCCGGTGATCTTCCTGCACGGCGGTCCCGGCACCCCCGGCGAGGGCGTCCCCACCGGGGGCCGTGAACTCGCGGCGGACGGCTTCGACGTCTACTCCTACGACCAGCTCGGCGCCGGCCGCTCCACCCGGCTGCGGGACGTCACCGGATACACCGTCGCCCGCCAGGTCGCCGACCTGGAAGCGATCCGGCGCACCCTCGGCGCCGACCGGATCATCCTGGTCGGCCAGTCCTGGGGCGGATCACTCACCGCCCAGTACCTGGCCGCCCATGGCGAGCACGTCGCCAAAGCGGTCTTCACCTCGCCGGGCGCGCTGTGGGGCCGTCAATACCCCGGCTCCAAGGCCGGGGAACCCTGGAACCGCCTCTCCCCCGCACAGAAGACCCGGCTCGACCGGCTGAACAGCGCACCCCGCATCATCGCGGCGAGCCTGCTCCTCCAGATCAACCCCGGCGCCGCGCACGCGCTGGTCGGCGACCGCGAGGTCGACCACTGGATGCACGAAGTCGCCCTCCAGGGAAAAGACAGCACCTCGTGCGAGGACGCTCCGCCGACCACGGCGCACGACAACCCTCAGGGCTTCTACAGCAACCAGATGACCGTCAGGGACTTCGAGCAGCTTCCCGACCCCCGGCCCCGTCTGCGCACCCTGCGCGTCCCCTCTCTGATCATGCGAGGGGAGTGCGACTTCATCAAGCCCGCCGTGACCGCCGAGTACCAACACGCCCTCGCGGGCTCCGAGTTGGTGACCGTCAAGGGAGCCGGACACTCCATCTCGGGCGAACAGCCCGGCCGCTACACCGTGCTGCTGCGGGCGTTCCTCCTGGACGAACCGCTGCCGACGGGCACCGGCTGAGTCCGGAACGGCCGGTCGGGTTGGGGGGAGCTTCGTACGGGCCGTGTGAGCCGCGGTCCCAGGCACGGCCCGGTCTACTCCGTCGGACTCTCGGTCCCCTCCAGGCCCGGGGCCAGCAGGACGGCCGTGTCCCCGGGCCGGGGAGAGGGCGTGCTGCCTCCCGTGACCGGGTCGAGGCGGCCGTCCCTCCGCACGAGGAACAGCAGATCGCTGCCGGGCCGCGGGGCGTCGCCGGCGGGCTGCCTCACCACGGCTGCCCCGTCCTGGTATCTGCGGGAGAACGTCGGCCAGGTCAGATCCGGGCCGAACAGCACCTCGCCGCCGATGAACGGCGCCACCGCACCGTGGCTGTCGGCCGGTGCGGTGAGGCGGTGGACCGTGCCCTCCACGCTGCCTCGCAGAATCACCGCCGCCAGTGCGTTGAAGTCGTCCTCGGCGGTGAGGAAGTACACCGCCGTGATGCCCTCCAGCTCGGCGGCCCCACCCGTGGCGGCGCCCAGCAGCTCACCGGGCGCAAGCTCGATCCCGGCCCGCCGGATGCGTTCGCGCTGTTCCTCTTCCCCTGCCCACATCAGCACCTCCAGCCCTGCCGCCTTCAGGGTCACGCCCAGGTCGACCACCCAGGGGTCGCCGCCGACCAGCAGGGGCCGTGAGCAGGAGGGGCGCACGACGCCCAGGCGCCGGGCGACGGGCGCAGCGGTCAGACCGTAGAGCGTCACGGTCGCGACGATGACCACGAACGTGGCCGGAAGGATCTTCGACGCGCCTCCGATCCCCTTGGCCACCAGGCCGGCCGAGAACGTCGAAGCGGTGGCGGCCGCGACGATGCCGCGCGGCGCCATCCAGCCGATGAGGCCCCGCTCGCCGCGTGTCAGGTCGGTGCCGAGGGTGGACACAACGGCGACCAGCGGCCGGACGGCCAGCACCAGAAGGGCGGCGAGCCCGAGTGCGGGCAGCCCTACATGGCGCAGCGACTGCGGGGTGACGGTGGCCGAGATCGAGACGAAGAGCAGGCCGAGGATCAGGCTGACCAGGGTCTCGAAGAACGGCCGACGCGCGGGTACGTCCATGCCGGAGAGGTTGGCGACGGCCAGGCCCATCACCACGGCGGCGATGAGTCCCGTGTCGTCGCGCAGGACATCGCACAGCGCCGCCACACCGATCACCGCGGCAAGCTGCGCCGTGGTGCCGAGGACCTCGCCGAGGTGCAGCACCCGGAACAGCGTCCACAGCAGAGCCGCCCCGACCGCTCCTCCGGCGGCTCCGATTCCCATGCTGGCCAGGAACTCCAGCGTCCCATCGCCGAGGTGGTGGCCCGAGCTCGCGGCGACCGCGTGGAAGACCAGTGCTCCCAGGACACCGCCGACCGGGTCGATGAGGGAGCCTTCCCAGATCAGGATGCGCTGGAGCCGGTCCTTCGGCCGCACGAAGCCGAGCAGCGGTCCGACCACCGTCGGCCCGGAGACCACGAGGATCGCGCCGGTCATGAGCGCCGCCCGTGCGGACATGCCCAGCAGCGGTGCGGCGAGAAGCGCGCCGAGCAGCCCGGTGATCAGGACACCGATCCAGATCAGCCGGACCACGACGCGGCGGGTGTGTCCCTTCAGCCTCGCCAGGTCCAGTCCGAGGCCGGCGTCGTAGAGGATCACGGCGACGGCGAGCGACACCAGCGGGGAGAACGCCGCCCCCAGCAGCCGTTCGGGGTCGACGTCGTCGATCAGCGCGCCGGCGGCGAAGCCGACCGGCAGCAGGACGATGAGGGCGGGGATGCGCAGACGACTGGCCAGGATCTGCGACCCGACGGCCAGGACCACGATCAGGCCCACGCCGATGAGTACCTGGTTCGTCGTCACGAGCGGCCGTTTCGACGGGTGGTGGCGGGACGGGTCGGTGCTCCTGCCGGTTGGCTGCGCGGCCGGGCGGGTCGGACCTTGGCTGAGTGCCGCGGGAATGCCGGGGACCGTGGCGGCGCCGTCACTCTCCCCACCGCGTGATCCCCCAGCGGACGGTGTGCTGCTCGCCGGGGCCGAGGCTGACGAGCCCGGTGCCGCTGCGGAAGGCGTCCGGCGGGCAGGTCATCGGCTCGATGGCGACCGCGCGACGGCGCTCTCCCGGCGGGAGGGTGTCGCCGGTGTAGAGCTGTACGTAGTCGGCGCCTTCACCGAGCCACACGTCCGTGCCGAACGCACCCGACGGGTGGGCCAGGCGCACAACGGCGCGACCGTCCGCGTCCCGGTCGAGGTCGCCGAAAGGGGTGTCCAGCCGGAGCGCACCGACAGCTTGTGGTGTACGCAGGTCGTACTCGGTCCCGGCGACCGGCTCGGCTCCCACCGGCAGGCCGCGCTCATCGGTGCGCAGCCATGTCCGTGCGGGGACGGTCAGCACCGCCTGGTCGACGACCGCGGTGCCCGCGGTGACGTAGGGGTGCTGGCCGAAGCCGTAGGGTGCGGCGCTCGCGTCCAGGTTGCGCGCGGTGACGGCGACGTGGAGCCCGCTCTCGTTCAGCGCGTACTCGGCGCGGACGTGGAGGTGGAACGGGTAGCCCGGCTGCGGCCACAGCGGAACCTCCAGGACGGCGCGGCTGTCGCTCGCCTCCACGACCCGCCACGCGACCCACCGGAGCAGCCCGTGGATGGCGTTGCCGCCGGCCGGTTCGGTGAGCGGCAGCTGCAGATCCTGTCCGTCCCACGGGTACCGGCCGTCGCGGATCCGGTTGGGCCACGGCACCAGGATCTGGCCACGCCCGCCGGTGATCCGGTCCTGTTCGGCGAATCCGTCGACCACGGTGCGCTCACCGGCCACGTATGACCGTAGAGCCGCGCCCAGCTCGACGATGACGGCACGGTGCGTGCCGTGACGGAGGGTCAGTTGCCGTCCGGTGCGGCTCTCCTGCATGTGTGGCCTCCTCAGACCTCCCGTCCGCGTCCTCGGACGCCGACGCCTGCCCGGCGATTCCGCCGGCGGGAACGTGTTGCGCTTGACCGGGTCGCAGTAGCAGGCGACCGTCATCGTCACCCGCTGTCCGAGCGCGCGCCGCGATTGCCGATGTACCGCCAGACGGCCCGTTGGAATCTGATCATCAGTACGCCCACCAGGATCAACAGCACGATGTTGAGCAGGAGTTGGACCAGGGATCCGCGCGCCTCGCTCCAGCTGGAGAACGCGCAGGAGACGCCGATGTCGGCGGCGGCCGGGATGGTGGTGACCGAGATGAAGACGCCGAGCAGCGCGCTCGTCCTGGCCTGGGTCAGGGACATGATCCCGACGATGCCGGCCAGCACCGCGACGACGACGGAGAAGAAGTTGGGGGCGTCGATCAGCGTGGAGACCGGCCTGATGCCCAGCTCGAATGCCTTGGGTTGAAGGTCGAGACCCCGGATCGCCCACGAGAACAGGAAGGTCACCAGGACGGCCAGCAGGAATCCCACGGTCAGGGCGAACACTCCCTGCCGGATCCTGGTGCCGTTGCCGCGGTCGATGCCCAGCGCGACGCTGGTGATGGCGCCGTACTCCGGTCCGACGACCATCGCCGCGACGATGAGGATCTGGGAGTTGGTGATGATGCCCACCGCTCCGATGACGCCTGCGATGGCCAGGTAGACGTAGAAGCTCGGCAGGTAGGTGCCCTCGGCGCGAATGCGCGCTTCGACCTCCTCCCAGACCGGCGCGTGCGCGAGCGCCCCGAGTTGCTGGCGCTCGGCTTCGGCCGCGGTGCCGGAAAAGGCCATCTCCACCGGCTCGATGACGATGGATCCGCGGTGGTCGAGTTCCAGCTCGCGCAGACCGCGCAGCACGGTGTTGGCCGCACCCGCCAGGATGTCGCACTCGATCGCGTCGCCGTCGGGGTTGTGCGCCAGTTCGCCGAGGACGACCAGGTTGAAGACATAGCGGTCGTCGGTCAGCAGCCCGATCGCCCGGGGGGTGAGATCCGGGGGGCTCACCAGCCGGACGTGGATCATCTCCATGCACAACCTCCATCGCTCGGCCGACGGACCCACCCAGGCGCCACGGTGCCCGAGCGCCGGACCCTCTCACCTGTGACCGACCGACTCCGTTCAGTAACTCCCGATGAGCTGGGGTCGGCAAGCCGGGTGCGGTACTCGAGGCGAGCCGTCGTCGACGGCTTCCGACGGGCAAGGGCCACCCGAGTGGCCGATAGTGGAAGCAGGGGGATCTTCCACTTCCCGAGGCTTCGGAGCAGCTATGGACCGCTACCCTCCCATCGCCGAACACGGCCTGGTGGGCGACCTGCAGACCGCCGCGCTCGTCTCGTCACAGGGGGTCGTGGACTGGTTCGCGGCTCCCCGGTTCGACTCGCCCAGCATCTTCGCCGCGCTGCTCGACCACGACGGCGGCGGGTACCTGCGGCTGGCCCCCGAGCACCCCGACGCGACCTGCAAGCAGCTCTACTACCCCGACACGGCCATTCTGGTGACCAGGTTCATGTCACCGGACGGGGTGGGCGAGGTGGTCGACTTCATGCCCCCGGACCGGACCCGCACCGCCACCGACCGGCACACCCTGATACGCGTCGTGCGCACCGTGCGGGGGACCGTCGACTTCACGCTCGAATGCCGGCCGCGCTTCGACTACGGCCGGGCCGAGCACCAGCTGGAGCTCGGCGAGAACACCGGCCTGTTCCGGTCCCCGGGGCTGGACGCGCACCTGCAGACCTCCTTCCCGCTGGAGCGGGACGGCCAGGACGTCCGCGGCAGGGTGACGCTGAAGGCCGGCGAGTCGGGCGGCGCCGTGTTCACCGTCTGCGCGTCCGGCGGCGCGGCACCCGCACCCCTCACGGTCGACGGAATCACCGCACAGCTCGATGACACCGGCCTCTTCTGGCAGAACTGGTTGCGCCAGTCCCGCTATCGCGGCCGCTGGCCCGAGCTGGTGCACCGTTCGGTCATCACCCTCAAGCTCCTCACCTACGCCCCCACCGGCGCCCTCGTCGCGGCGGCCACCATGGGCCTGCCCGAGCAGGTCGGCGGAGAGCGCAACTGGGACTACCGGTTCACCTGGGTACGCGACGGCGCGCTGTCCGTGCGGGCCATGCTGGACCTCGGCTTCGTCGAGGAGGCCACCGCCTTCGTCCACTGGCTCGTCGCCAGGCTGCAGGAGCGCGAGGGCAAGGAGGAAGAGCCGCTCCAGACGATGTACCGGATCGACGGCAACGCCGACCTGCCGGAGGAGACACTCGACCACTTCGAGGGCTACCGCGGCTCCTCCCCTGTCCGCATCGGCAACGGAGCCGCCGACCAGCTCCAGCTGGACATCTACGGCGAGGCCCTCTACGCCGTGTCCCAGGGCCGCGAGATAGCGCAGCAGAACACGTACCGGGGTTGGAAGACGATGGCCAGGCTGCTGGACTGGCTCGCCGACCACTGGGACCGGCCGGACGAGGGCATCTGGGAGACCCGGGGCGGCCGCCAGGACTTCACCTACAGCCGCTTGATGTGCTGGGTCGCCTTCGACCACGGGCTGAGCCTGGCCGAGGACTACCGCAGGCCCGCCGACGTGGCGAAGTGGCGCGGCGCCAGGGACGCCATCTTCGAACAGGTCATGGAACGCGGCTGGAGCGAGCAGCAGGGCGCCTTCGTCCAGCACTACGGCGGCGACGTCCTGGACGCCTCCCTGCTGCTCATGCCGAGGGTCCGGTTCATCGCCCCCAAAGACCCGGCCTGGCTCTCCACGCTCGACGCGATGGACCGCAAGCTCGTCTCCGACAGTCTCGTCTACCGCTACGACCCTGCGGCATCACCGGACGGGCTGCGCGGCTCGGAGGGCACCTTCAGTCTGTGCACCTTCCTCTACGTCGACGCGCTGGCCCAGGCGGGACGGCTGGCCCAGGCCCGCTACACCTTCGAGAAGATGCAGACCTACGCCAACCATGTCGGGCTCTTCGCCGAGGAGGTCGGTCCGACCGGGGAGCAACTGGGCAACTTCCCGCAGGCGTTCACCCATCTGTCACTCATCATGGCGGCCACCACCCTCGACCAGGCACTCGACGCGGAGAACGGGCGCTGACCCATGGTCACGCGCGCCCGTCCGGCAGAACCGCCACGGCTGACCGAGGACGAGTTCGGCGTGCTGTACCGGCGTCTGCACGCGCGCTCCGCCTGGGCCGCGGGTGAGCGGGGCGCTCTGGACGCCCTCACACCCGCCCGGGTGCTGGCCGCGGCCCGCGAGGTGCGGACCGGCCGGACGGTGACGCTCGCCGCGCCGGTGGAGACGCGGGCCGGGCCGGACAATCCGGAGCCCGCGAAGCACCGGATGAAAGGGCAGCAGGGCGAAGTCGCCTCCAGCGGGCTCCACTTCGCGATGGACAGCTTCACGATGAACGTGCACGGTGACGCCGACAGTCACATCGACGCCCTGTGCCACGTGATCTACGAAGGCACCCTGCACGGCGGCGTGTCCGCGAGCAGCGTCACGGCGGACGGGGCCACGACGCTCTCCATCGAGGCGGCTCACGACGGGATCGTCGGACGCGGGGTGCTGCTGGACATCCCGCGGCTGCGTGGCGTGCCGTGGCTCGAACCGGGTGATCACGTGACCGCCGACGACCTCGCCGCGGCCGAGACGGCCCAGCACCTCCGCGTGGGCGAGGGCGACCTCCTCCTCGTCCGCGTCGGCCACCGCCGACGGCGCGCCGAACTCGGACCGTGGCAGGCGGCACGTGAGCGCGCCGGGCTCCACCCGTCCGCGCTGGAGTTCCTTGCCGACCGGCGGGTCTGCGTGCTGGGCGGCGACGGGAACAACGACACGGCCCCGAGTTCCACGGAGGGCGTCGACTTCCCCGTGCATGTCCTGGCGGTCCACGCGATGGGCCTTCACCTGCTGGACTACCTGCAGTTCGAGGACCTGGCGCCGGTCTGTGAGGCGGAGGGACGCTGGTCCTTCCTCTGCGTCATCGCTCCGCTGAGGCTGCCGGACGCCACCGGCTCGCCGGTCAACCCGATCGCCGTCCTGTGACCCCGGCGCCCACGGTCGTGGTGGTCATGGGCGTCTCGGGGTCGGGCAAGTCCACCGTGGGACTGCTGCTCGCGCAGCGGCTCATGGTGCCGTTCCTGGAAGCGGACGACGTCCACCCGGCCGCGAACCGCGCCAAGATGGCGGCGGGTCGCCCACTCGACGAGGAGGACCGCCGACCGTGGCTACTGGCCATCGCCGAATGGATCCGGGAGGCGACCGACACCGGCCGGGGCGGGGTGGTGGCGTGCTCGGCCCTCAGGCGCACGTACCGGGAGCTGTTCCGTGGCGCGGGAGCGGGCGTGTGGTTCCTGTACCTGGCACTCGACCGCGCGACCGCCGGCCGACGGGTCGCAGGCCGTTCGGACCATTTCATGCCAGCCCGGCTGGTGGACTCCCAGTACGCCGCCCTCGAACCGCTGCGGTCGGACGAACCCGGCCTGACCGTCGACGCGGTGGCCGACCCGCAGACCATCGTCGACCGGGCGGTGCGCGCCGTCCGGGACCCAACGTGACTGCACACCTGTTCGACTTGATCGGGTCGCCGTCACACGACCCACCCGATAGTTTGGCAATTGGCGCCGAATGCCCCGCTTGTCTGAATGTCTGTCCGGAGCAGCACAGCCCGGAGGCCCCCGGACGGACGTTACGGCCAGAACAGCCGACGACTCCTAGAACGGGACCCTCTCATGGCCGACGATCAGCACTACGACGTCATCATCATCGGTACGGGTGCGGGCGGCGGTACGCTCGCCCACCGACTGGCCCCCAGCGGCAAGCGGGTCCTGATCCTGGAACGCGGCGGCTACCTGCCACGGGAGCGGGACAACTGGGACTCCACCGCCGTCTTCGTCAAGGGCAAATACCGTGCCCCGGAGTTCTGGTACGACAAGCACGGCAGACAGTTCCCGCCGGAGGTGAACTACTACGTCGGGGGGAACACCAAGTTCTACGGCGCCGCGCTCTTCCGGCTGCGGCCCGAGGACTTCGGCGAACTACGCCACCACGGCGGCATCTCCCCGGCCTGGCCGATCCGCTACGAGGACCTGGAGCCGTACTACACCCAGGCCGAACACCTCTATCTGGTGCACGGCCGGCACGGCGAGGACCCCACCGGAGGACCGACCAGCGCGCAGTACGCATACCCGCCGGTCGAGCACGAGGCGCGTATCCAGCAGCTCAGCGACGATCTGGGGAAGGCCGGCCTGCATCCCTTCCACCTGCCGATCGGCGTGAACCTCGCCCAGGACGAGCACGGCCGGGCCACCCATGACAGCGCCTGCATCCGCTGCGACCGGGTCGACGGCTTCCCCTGCCTGGTGGGCGCGAAGTCCGACGCACAGGTGATCTGTGTCGACCCGGCGCTCCGTTACGACAACGTCACGATGGTGACCGACGCCCATGTGCGGCGCCTGGAGACCGACCCGACCGGACGCACCGTCACCAGGGTCGTCGCCGAACTCAGGAACGGAGCAACCGAGGGATTCAGCGCCGACATCGTGGTGGTCGCCGCCGGCGCGGTCAACTCCGCCGTCCTGCTGCTGCGTTCGGCCAACGACAAGCACCCCGGGGGCCTGGCCAACAGCTCGGACGTGGTGGGTCGCCACTACATGCGTCACAACAACCTGGCGCTGATGGCGGTGTCGAAGGAACCCAACCCCACCAGCTTCCAGAAGACCCTGGCACTGAACGACTGGTACCTGGGCGCGGACGACTGGGAGTATCCGCTCGGCGGCATCCAGATGCTCGGCAAGTCGGACTCCGACCAGATCCACGGCGAGGCGCCGCGCTGGGCCGGCGCCGCCATGCCCGACATGCCCTTCGAGGTACTGGCGCACCACGCCGTCGACTTCTGGCTGTGCGGGGAGGATCTTCCGCTGCCCGAGAGCCGGGTCACCCTCGACAAGGACGACGCCATCCACCTGACCCTCGACGAGAAGAACAACATCGCCGGGCTGAAGCGCCTCCAGCACAAACTGAAGGGGATGCTCGGGCACCTGGGCATGCACGAGCACCACCTGCTGGATCACAGCATCTACCTGCACAAGGGCATGCCCATCGGCGCCACCGCGCACCAGGCCGGCACCGTGCGGTTCGGCGACGACCCGCGGAGTTCGGCCCTCGACGTCAACTGCAAGGCGCACGACCTCGACAACCTCTACGTCGTGGACACCAGCTTCTTCCCCAGCATCGGCGCCGTGAACCCGTCACTGACCGCCATCGCCAACGCCCTGCGTGTCGGCGACCACATCTCCGACCGGCTGAGGTGACGGGGACACCGTCGCCGCGCACCACGGCTGAACGCCGCTACAGGGTGTCGCCGGGCGTTCTGGCAGCCCGCGTGTCGGCGTCGGTGAGCTCCTCCAACTCACCCATCGTGTCGAGCCGGTAGAGCAGCACCAGTGCCGGGCCGACCAGGACGATCGCGATGGCCGTGACGATCACCAGCCAGCGCAGGGTGTGAGCGGCACCGGCCGCTTGGGCCACCGTCAGCGAGGTGGGCAGCACGTAGGGCCGCTGCGCGCAGCCCCAGGCGCCGACGACCAGGGCGACGCTCGCCACCGAGGTGTAGCGGGTCCAGCCGTGGGACCGGCGCAGCAGAAGCAGCACCGTGGCCAGTCCGCAGACTGCCGCCAGGATGATCAGCAGCAGGCCGAGGCCCCCGGTGAGGCCGTCCCAGACGTACCGGGCGTCGTTGTGGGTGACGGGCAGGGCGATGAGTGCGAGGACGACGATCACGGCGAAGGCGATCAGCGCCCGCAGGCGGAAGTAGTCGGCGAGGTCGTCGGCGCCGTACCGCAGGGCGTCGGAGCAGAGGAAGACCGCCCCGAGGAACGCGGTGGCGGCGATGGCCAGCAGACCCACGAGGACGGAGGTTCCATTGGCCCAGGCGTCCGCGGAGGCGGTCGTGCCGACCTTGACCCGCCCGGAGGCGATGCCGCCGAGCACGGCCCCGAGGAAGAACGGCGTGAGCAGCGACGAGACGGCGAACACCGCGCCGTAGATCCGTCGTTGGGCCAGGCGGCGGGTCGGCTTGCGCAGGGCGAACCCGGCGCCGCGGAGGACCAGGCCGACGGCAGCGAGGGCGAGCGGCAGCCACATCGCGGAGAAGACGGCCTGGAACATCGTCGGGAAACCGGTCCACATGACGACCAGGACGAAGATCAACCAGACGTTGTTGGCCTCCCAGACCGGCGCCATGGCCTGGTCGATCAGCCAGCGGGGCCGCTTGCCGCGCTCCGCACCGCCGGCCACCAGGTCCCAGAAGCCCGCGCCGTAGTCGGTCCCTCCGGCGCAGGCGTAGGCGGCGATCGCGATCACCAGCACCCAGGCGATGAAGTCGGCCATCACGACGCACCTCCGGGGGTGTGGCCGGACCCGCCACGGGGCGCGGCCCCCGTGGCTGCGGGCTCGGGCTCGCTCGTGGGCCCGTAGGGGGTGTCGGCCTCCGGGGGCAGATCGCGGCGCGCTGTGAGCATGCCCTCGTCGGCGATGCGCCAGCGGGTGCGCATCTTCAGCACGACGGCGAGGAACGCCCCGAAGACGGCCACGTACACGGCCATGACGATGCCGAGCATCGCCCACAGCGATCCGGCGCGCGTGCCGGTCACCGCCTCCGAGACCGTCATGTGGTGGTAGACGATCCAGGGTTGGCGGCCGACCTCCGTGGTGATCCACCCGCACTCGACGGTGACCAGGCACGCGACTCCGGCGAGCGCGGCGCAGCGGTAGAACCAGCGGCTGGCGGGGTTGTCCCGATGCCGCCACCAGGACCAGGCGTACCAGAGCGCGAGCAGGATCAGCACGCTGCCGATGGTGACCATGATGTCGAAGGCCCAGTGCGCGATCGTGGCCTGGACGACGGTGGGGCGGTCGGAGGCCGGCACCGACGTCAGCCCGGTCACCTGGGTGCTGGGCTTGAAGCCGGCGAGGATCGAGTCCAGTTGGGGGATCTTCAGTCCGCCCGAGATCGTCCCGTCACTGTTCAGCCGTCCGAACATGTACTCCGGTACGTGGGTGTCGGTCTTCCAGACGATCTCCATGGCGGCGAACTTGACCTGCTGCTTGTGGAAGACGGCGCGGGC
The DNA here is from genome assembly GCF_055581185.1 of Streptomyces sp. NPDC031474. Classification (NCBI taxonomy): domain Bacteria; kingdom Bacillati; phylum Actinomycetota; class Actinomycetes; order Kitasatosporales; family Streptomycetaceae; genus Streptomyces; species Streptomyces sp. NPDC031474. The sequence continues at coordinate 117,309 of NZ_JBVIJX010000014.1, read as the reverse complement.
GGCGGAGTCGCCGAGCATGAACTGGACCGGAGTGAGGATCGCGGCAACCGTGAACGGCACGGTGAAGCCCAGCCGGTGGTAGCGGTCGCGGCGCCCGCGCAGCCAGCCGACCGCGTACACGCCGGCGACCACGTAGCCGGCGGTCAGGAGCATCGCGACCACGAAATGCCAGTACTGCGGGCCGAACATCGGTGTGAAGATCGCCTGTCGCACGTCGACGTCGCCGGGTTTGCCCTGGGCGTCCAGACTGAACCCCTGCGGTGTGTTCATCCACGAGTTGACCGCGATGATGCCGAACGCTCCCATCAGGGCGGCCAGCGGCAGCGGTACGGCGAGCCAGAAGTGGGTCCAGGGCTTGAGCCGGCGCCAGCCATAGAGGTAGATCGCGATCAGGACGGCCTCAAGGAAGAACGCCCACGCCTCGACGCCGAACCCGAGGCCGAAGACATCTCCCCAGCGGCCCATCATGCCGGGCCACAGCAGGCCGAACTCGAAGGACAGCACGGTGCCGGTGATGATGCCGATGGCGAACTGGACGGCCATCACCGCCGACCAGCGCCGGGCGAGCTGAAGGGCGACGGGGTCGTCGCGGCGGAGCGCCCGGTGGTGCATGAGCAGCGTGATGAACGGCAGTGCGACGCCGAACGGGACCAGCAGGATGTGCGAGGCCAGGGTGAAGGCCATCAGCTCGCGCGCGGGCAGGAGTTGGGTGGGGGTGCTGTTCGCCAGAAGGGCAGCGGTGCTGAGCATGTGCGCCTCGAAAATCTGCCCTGCGCGCGGGGGTGGCGGGGCTGAGGAGGGACAGAATGCGGACGGGGACAGGATGCGGAGGGACGCCCGTGGAAGGGCGGCCGACCGAGGCCCGTCCTCAGGGAGGCGGCGGGGGCGCCTTCGGCGCGGGCTCCCGGCCGGCCGGAGCAGCTGTGTCGGACAGGATGAAGGCGCGTTCGCGGCGCGAGCTGGTGGCGAAGGCGACGGACCAGCTGAGCACCGCTCCCAGCCTGCTGCGGAAGCCGGTGAGGAAGGCCAGGTGGATGAAGAGCCAGGCCAGCCAGCCGGACAAGCCCGACAGATGCAGCGGTCCGGCCTTGACGACGGCCCGGCCGCGGGCGATGTAGGCGGCGCTGCCGAGATCCACGTACTTGAAGGGCTTCGGCGCCTTCGTCCTGCCTTCCACGGCGTGGCGCACACTCCGGCCCGCGTACGCACCCGACTGCATGGCGACCTCGGCCAGGCCGGGCAGACGGTTCAGGCTCATCACGTCACCGGTGACGCGGATCTCCGGGTGGCCGGGGACGGTGAGGTCGGGTTCGACGAGGATGCGACCGGCCCGGTCCTGTTTGGCGCCGGTTGCCCGGGCCAGCGCGCCGGCGATCGGCGGGGCCTCGACGCCCGCCGTCCACAGCACGGTGCGTGCGCCGAACCGGGTGGTCCTGCCGTCGTGGTCTTGTACCGTCAGGCCGTGCGCGTCGATGTCGGTGACCATCGTGCCCAGGTGGAGCTCGACACCGAGGTGCCGCAGGGTCCGGACCGCACGGTGAGCCAGCCGAGGGCCGAACGCACCCAGCACCGCGTCGGACCCCTCGAAAAGCAGCACCCGGGCGTTGGCGGAATCAATCTGCTGAAACTCCCGGTCGAGCGTGTGTCCGGCGATCTCCCGAATCTGTCCCGCGAGTTCGACACCGGTCGGCCCGCCGCCGACGAGCGCGAAGGTGAGCCACTGCTGCCGTTCCCGGTCGTTCGCCGCCGTTTCGGCCATCTCGAACGCCCGGTAGATCCGTCGGCGGATGTCCAGCGCGTCGTCCAGGGTCTTCATGCCGGGGGCGTGCGCGGCGAACTCGTCGTGCCCGAAGTAGGACTGGCGCATGCCCACCGCGACGATCAGATCGTCGTAGGGCAGCTGAACGATTCCGCCCCCGGGGCGCCGGGCGTGCACCAGCCGGGCGCCGGCATCCACGTCGGTGGCCTCGGCGAGCACACACCTCACGTTGTGGTGGCGCCGAAGGACCCCGCGCAGCGGTTGCGCGATCTGCCCCTCGGACAGGATCCCGGACGCGCACTGGTACAGCAGCGGTTGGAAGAGGTGGTGGGCACGGCGGTCGACCACGGTCACCGCCACCGGTGACCGCCGCAGCGCACGGGCGGCGAACAGCCCCGCGAACCCCCCGCCGAGGATCACCACCCGGCGGGGCGTGACATGGTCCTGCATCGGAGATCAGCCTCCGGTGGCGAAGCCGGGGAAGAGCGTCATTCCGCCGTCGACGTAGAGGGTGGTGCCGACGACGTAGTCGAGCAGGTCGGACGCCATGGCGACGACGGCGTTGGCGATGTCGTCCGGGTCGCCCACGCGGCGGTACGGGATCAGCCGCAGGAGGTCGGCCTCGGCCTCGGGGGTGGACCAGGCGTCGCGGTTGATCGGCGTGCGGATGGCGCCGGGCGCGACGGCGTTGACCCTGATCCGCTTGGGTGCCAGCTCCTGGGCGAGGGTCTGCATCAGCATGCCCACCCCGCCCTTGGAGGAGGCGTAGTTCACATGGCCCGACCACGGGACGATCTGGTGGACCGAGCTCATGCAGATGATCTTTCCCGCCGAACGGGAGACCTCCTCCACCACGCCGCGCCGGATGAACTCCTTGGCGGCCTCCCGCGCGCACAGGAACTGGCCGGTCAGGTTGACGTCGATGACCTTCTGCCACTCGGCGAGCGTCATCTCCGTCACGGCTGCGTCCCGCTGGAGGCCGGCGTTGGCCACCATGATGTCGATGGTGCCGAACTCCTCGACCATCCGCGCGACCATGGCGGTCACCTGGTCCTCGTCGGACACGTCGGCCTCGTGGGCGTAGGCGCGGACGCCGAAGCTCTCGATCTCCTTCACGACGTTCTCTGCCTCGTGCGCGCCGACGACGTAGTTCACCACGACGTCCGCTCCGGCCCGGCCCAGGGCAACGGCGGTCGCCAGGCCGATGCCCGAGTTGGCACCGGTCACCAGCGCCTTCTGACCTCTGAGAAGCTGCGCGGACACCGCTCCGCGGTTCTCGTTGGCGTTTCCTGCCACCACAATCTCTCCTTCTGCGTTTCGGACGGCCGCCCTCACCATCCGGACGACGCACAGCAGAGGGTCTGGACGTCGGCCGGCTCGCCAGGACAGACACAGGAGCCGTCGCACACCCGGCCCCCAGACGAAAGCACCCCGCGCCGCGGGTGGGACGGACCGGCGCGCAACCCAGCCGTACTTCGGCCGGGCACGTCACACCGTCGGGCTACGACCCGCCCGGCTGCAGGGTGGACGACACAGGTCACAGGCGGATGATGACCAGGGCCGTGTCGTCGGTGTTGCCGGTGGACGGGAGGAGATCGGCCAGGAGGGCGTCGGCCAGGGCCTCGGGGCCGGCTCGCCCATGACGGATGAGGGAGTCGCCGAGGCGGGCCAAGCCGGTGTCGATGTCCTCGTAACGGCGCTCGATCAGGCCATCGGTGTACAGGACCAGGGTGGCGCCCTCGGTGAAGGCCGTACGGACCTCCGGCCGCGGGACGTGGTCGGGGCGCGCGCCGAGAGGCGGATCGGTGGCCTGGTCGAGGAAGGTCACCGTGCCGTCGGGGTGAAGCAGGGCGGGTGGAGGATGGCCCGCGCTGCTGTAGGTGATGGTGTGGGTGTCCCAGTCGATGAAGATCTTCACCACGGTGGTCGACTCGGCTCCGTCGACATGGCGGGCGTACAGGCCGAGGGCCTCCAGGGCCTGGGCGGGGCCGTCGGCGACGCGGGCGGCGGCGCTCAGCGCGCTGCGCAGTTGTCCCATGACGCATGCCGCGCTCAGTCCGTGGCCGACGACGTCGCCGACGGCGACCGCGATGCGGTCGCCGGGCAGGTCGACCAGGTCGTACCAGTCGCCGCACACGTTCAACGTGCCGACAGCGGGCTTGTAGCGGACGGCTGCCCGGTGGTGCCCGACCGGCATGGGAGCGGGCAGCATTGCCTCCTGCAGGGCCAGGGCGACCTCGCGGTCACGCGCATGAGCCCGGCGCAGGCGTTCGTTGACCTCCTGCAGCTCGCGGGCACGGGTGTAGAGCTCGGCCTCCAGCACCCGGGCTTGGCTGCTGTCGCTGCCGGGGCCGCCGCGGGCGCGGATGAGTTCGGTGACCTCCTCCACCCGGTGCACGATCAGCACCACGTGCCCGTCGGGGCCGAGGACGGGTGCGTTGACCGGGCTCCAGAAGTGCTCCACCCAGTGGCCGGGCCGCTCGCGATCCTCGATGTCGTAGCGCAGCAGCGCCATGGTGTCGCGCTCGCCGGTGGCCACCACGCGCAGCATCGACGCCTGGGTCTCGCGCATGCCGGCCGCGGCCGGTTCATTGGGGTTCTCGGGAAAGACGTCGAAGATGTAGCGGCCCAGCAGCTGCTCGCGGCTTCGCCCGGTCAACCTGAGGAAGTCCTCGTTGGCGTCGGCGTACACCAGCTCGGGGGTGAGCAGTGCCACCATGCCGGGCAGGGCGTGGAAGACCGCCGCGTAATCGATCTGCGCTTTCCTCATGTGCTGAACCGCCTCGGCGCCGACCGTCACTGTGCGGCTTCACGATAGGAGCGAACGCGCCACGGAGCCGGGCCACAGCTCCAACGGGCTCCCGGCAGTCACCTGGGCGGCCCCGTCATGGGTGGGACGTACGGGGTGCCGGTCACTGACGCGCCGTGGCGCTTCGCGCCGCGGTCGCCCACGCCGGACGCCAATACTTGGCTAGCCACATGTTTGCTGTTACGTTGATTATGTGTCCAGCCACCTAAATGGGTGGTGACACGAGAGGAGTCGTCATGAGAGCCATCCTGTTCGACCGTTTCGGCGGCACGGAAGTACTGCACGAGGCGGACATCGCGGTCCCGCAGCCCGGCCCCGGGCAGATCCGCGTCCGCGTCAAGGCGGCCGGGCTGAACGCGCTGGACGGCAAGATCCGCTCCGGGGCCATGGAGGCCGCGTTCCCCACGCCGCTCCCCGCCGTCCCCGGTGGCGAGCTCGCCGGCGTGGTGGACGCCCTGGGTGAGGGCGTGCAGGACGTGCAGGTGGGCGACGAGGTGCTGGGCTGGTCGGACACCGGCTCGTACGCCGAGTACGCGCTGGCCACCACCGTCGTCCCCAAGGCCGCCGGCCTCGACTGGCAGCACGCGGCCGCGCTGCCGGTGGCCGCCGAGACGGCCGAGCGGGTCCTGGACCTGCTCGGCGTCACCGCCGGGGAGACCGTGCTGATGCACGGCGCGGCCGGAGCGGTCGGCACCCTGGCGGTCCAGCTGGCCACAGCCCGCGGAGCGCGTGTCATCGGCACCGCCGGCCCCGCCAACCAGGACTACCTCACCTCGCTCGGCGCCACCGCGACCCTCTACGGCGAGGGCCTGGTCGAGCGGGTCCGGGCACTCGCCCCCGACGGCGTGGACGCGGTGTTCGACCTGGCCGGGAAGGGAGCCCTGGAGGACTCCATCGCCCTGCGGGGCGGCACCGGGCGCATCGTCACCATCGCCGACTTCCGCGCACACCAGCTCGGCATCACCTTCTCCAGCGGCGGCCGGGAACGCTCGGCCGCCCGCCTGACCGCGCTGGCGCAGGACGCCGCGACCGGCAAGCTCGTCACCACCGTCACCGCCTACCCGCTCGACCAGGCCGCCACGGCCCAGCAGGTCAGCGACGCCGGGCATGTCCGGGGCAAGCTCGTCCTCACCGTCGACTGATCACGCCCGTCTTTCCCTCTTGTCCCGATCATCACCTGGCCAACACCGCACCGAAGGACCCCTCATGCTGAACGCTCTCTGGACACCGACCACCGTCGGTGACATCCCCCTCCCACACCGCCTGGTCATGGCGCCCATGACCCGCGACCGCTCCACACCCGAAGGCGTACCGACCGAGCTGAACGCCGAGTACTACGCCCAGCGGGCCTCGCACGCGCTCATCATCACCGAGGGCACCCAGCCCTCCCCCGACGGCCAGGGCTACCTCCTCACCCCCGGCATCCACAATGACGAGCAGATCGCCGGGTGGCGCAAGGTCACCGAAGCCGTGCACGAGGCCGACGGCCGGATCGTCATCCAGGTGATGCACACCGGACGTATCGCCCACCCCGACAACACCCCGCACGGCCGTCAGCCGGTCGCCCCTTCGGCGATCCAGCCGCAGGGCGCGATGTTCACCGCGTCCGGGCCGCAGGAGATGCCCGTGCCCCGTGCGCTGTCGACGCAGGAGGTCGCGGCGACCGTCGACGACTTCCGCCGCGCCGCGGCGGCCGCCGTCTCGGCAGGCGCCGACGGCGTGGAGATCCACGGCGCCAACGGCTACCTGGTGCACCAGTTCCTCGCCGACAACACCAACCAGCGCACCGACCGCTACGGCGGCTCCCTCGAAAACCGCATCCGCTTCGCCGTCGAGGTCGCCGCTGCCGTGGCCGACGAGATCGGCGCCGACCGCACCGGCCTGCGCATCTCCCCCGGCAACCCCTACAACGACATCGCCGAGTCCGACACCGCCGAGCTGTATCCGGCGCTCCTGCGCGCCCTGAGCCCGCTCGGCCTCGCCTACCTCCACGTACTGCACGGGGGCGACGAGGAGATGCTGGGCACGCTGCGCGCGCTGTGGCCGACCACGCTGATCCTCAACCGGGCCGGCACCGACCTGCCCACCCGCGCCAAGGACGTCGACAACGGCACGGCCGACCTTGTCTCCGTCGGCGCCCTCGCGCTCGCCAACCCGGACCTGGTCGAGCGGCTACGCTCTGACGCGCCGCTGAACACCCCCGACCCGGCGACCTTCTACGGCGGCGGAGTGGCCGGCTACACCGACTACCCCACCCACACCGTCTGAGGCCGTCTGAGGAACCGCATCATGCCCGCCTCCACCCACCACACCCCCTCCACGGCCGGCGAGGGGCCGATGAGTTACGCGATCTTCCAGCTCGCCCGCGCCCACCGCGCCCGCGCCGCCGCCATACTCCGCGAGATGGATCTGCATCCCGGACAGGAACTGCTGCTCATGCAACTCCTCGACCGGGACGGCCAGACCCAGTCCGAACTGCTCGAAAGCGTCGGCCTGGACCACTCCACCGTCTCCAAGTCCCTCCGCCGCATGCAGGACGCCGGCCTGCTCGTGCGCGAGCCGGCCGCACACGACCGGCGCGTCATGGTCGTCCACCTCACCGACAAGGGCCGCGCCATGCGCGAGCCCCTGGCAGCCATGTGGCGGGCCCTGGAGGAGACCTCCGCGGTGAACCTGTCGGCGCAGCAGGCAGAGGCCTTCATCCGCACCGCCTACGCCATCGCCGACGCGATCAACGGCCGCGCTGTCCCACGGGAAGACTCCGAGTAACTCCTCTGGGCCCGCACCCCGGTTCAACACCCCGCAGGGACGGGGAGCCCTGCCCTGTCGCCGGCCGGCCGCACATCGAGGACGGGCCCGCAGCCCGGTCGCATGCCGGAGTCACGCGGTGCGTGGCCGCACCGACTGCGCAGGTTGGCCGAGGCGGACGGGGAGGGCCGGGCACGGCCCGGCCCTCCCCGTCCGCTGCCGTCAGTGCCGGCCCATGTAGTGGAAGCTGCCGTAGTGATCGTTCGTCCAGAACACGTCGCCGGTCCGGACATTGCGGACGATCCGGTTGGCGTCACGCCGGGGAATGGCGGCGTTCAACTGCTGGTGGTACACGGTCGTGTTGTACTCCTGGAACGCGCCCCCGGCGTGCACGCTGGACGGCCCGGCGTGCCCGCTGTCCATGAAGCGGCGCAGCGAGCCGTCTCGGTCCTGGTACCAGCCGCCGGTGAAGACGATCTCGTTCACCCTCTGGCGGGTGCTCGGGTTCACGAACGAGCCGGCGGTGACCCAGTCCCGGTTGCCGAGGTTGTGGAAGTTCGGCCAGCCGAGCTGCTCCCACAGGTGGATGCCCTCGTCCATGTAGGTGGGCGGCTGCTGGGGGTGCGCTGTGCTGCCGGACACGGGGGCCGGCGCCGGGGGCGGCGGGGGCGCCTGGGCAACGGACGTGCCGGCGCCGACGAGGGTCAGGCACGCGCCCAGTGCCGCCGACGCGAGACCGGCGGCCATCGCTCGCCTGGTTCGGGAAGCTCGCTTCACCTTGACTGACCCGTTGGCTGTGGGAGACATGGCACTTTTCCTTCTGTGAGACGGGCGGAACGTGGACCTCGTTCTCCGGCGCCGTACTCGACGCCGGATGACCTGGTCACGGCTCGATCGTCAAAGCCGCAGAGTTGATTGGCCAGCCGAATCATCGATGCAAACAAACTGGTCAACGGCCCGCAGCCCGAAGGTGCGGAGCGGACCGGCCAAGGAGATGCCGGGGCCGGGGTTCCCCGTCGTACCGGCTGGGAAAACCACTGTCGGGCAAATGGATCAAGATGATAGAAGTACCGCCGTGCACAAGACTCTGGAGTTTCCCGACCTGCTGCGGCTGATCGACGAACGGGCAACCGCCTTCCGCGCCGCGATCGCCGCCGCGCCCAGCCTCGACCTGCCCGTGCCGACCTGCCCCGGGTGGACGCTGTCCGACCTGGTGCAGCACATCGGCGAGGGCCGCCGCCGCTGGGCCGCCACCGTCGCGGCCGGGCCGGACGCCACGTCCAGGACCCCGGCCCAGGGTGACGCGGTCGCGCCGCAGGAGCGCGAGGCCGTGCAGGCCTGGCTGGCCGCCTCGACCGAGCTGTTGCTGGCGGCCCTGCGGGAGGCCGGTCCGGACCAGGGCTGCTTCACCGGCTGGGGTAACACGCAGACGCCGCACACCGCCGGTGGCGTCGCCCGGCACCAGGTCCAGGAGCTCGCGGTGCACACCTACGACGCCCAGCTCACCGTGGGCGAGCCGGCCTCACTGCCTGTCGAGTTGGCGCTCGACGGTGTCGAGGAGACCCTGTTCATCACCTGCTTCACGACGAGCGCCTGGCCGCACAAGCCCACCGCCTTCGACTTCCACGCCACCGAGGGCCGCTCCTGGCGCCTCACGGCCGACGGCGACGGTGCACGGACCACCCGGCTGCCCGCTACCGGCGAGGACCCGGACGCGGCAGGCGTCTCCATTCGCGGCACGGCCAGTGAACTGGTCCTCTACCTGTACGACCGCATTTCGGCGGACTCCCTGCAACTCGACGGGGATCCGGAGCTGCTCGACCTGCTCCGCGCCTGGGAACCGGAGGACTAGGGCGCGTTCCAAAGTCCCGTCTGCCCGGCGGGGTGTCGGTTTTCAGCGCAGGGCTGCCGCAGCCGCGGTGAGGATGCGGTGCAGGACGGGGACCGGGATCGCCGGGTTGGTGACCGCCTCGCATGCCGTGGCACGGTCGTGCAGCAGCCCGGCCAGGACGCGGGCCGGCAGCTGCGGATTGCGTATCGCGGTGCCGCGGACGTAGTCCGCCGGGTCGTTCAGCAGCCGCACCGCGTCGGCCGGTGACAGCCGGGGGTCCTCAGCCGCGCGGCGGCGCACCTCGGCTTCGGGATCGCGGGCGAGACGCGCGACGTCGGCCGGTGTGGACTCCGGATCGTCCAGGGCCAGGCGGCGCATTCGCCCGCTGGGGTCGCCGATGTAGCGCAGCAGGCCCGCACGGGGGAAGTTGGGGTGGCTGCGGGGCCGGTCGGGGTGGCTGAGGCTGCCGTCCCACCAGCGCCAGACCTCCAGCAGCAGGTCGGCCGGCGCGTCCTCGCACGATTCCGCCAGGAACAGGCGGACCACCCGGTCCCCGTCCCGCGCCAGGCGCGCCACGACATCCGGCGGGAGGTGCCGCGCTCGGGCCACACTGCGACGGATCAGCGGGTGGGACGAGGCGGCGAGACGGCGCATCGCGTCGGCGTCGCCGTGCAGGTCCGCGACCCAGGGCAGAGTGTGCGACCTCGACGTCGGGTCGAAGTCGTGGCGCACCGCCGCACGTTGCTCCTCCGTGAGGTCGGGGCGCAGCGCCACCGCGGAGCGGACGTCGTCCTGCGGGTCCTTTGCCAGCACGGCGACGCCATACACGCCCAGGCCCGGGTTGGCGGCCAGCGCCCGACGTACCTCCGTGTCCCCGTCCCGGACCAGCTCCGCCTCCAGGTCGGGTGCGAGGCGGCATCGTTCGAGCGCCCGGCGCGGGTCGGGCAGGGCGGCGAAGACCTCGCGAGGCATGGGTACACCGGTGTGGTGGGCGAGCAGCGCAGCCGTCCGCACCGCGTGGTCGGTGTCGGCCAGCAGCCGCTCCCGCAGCGGCGCAGCGAGGTCCTCCCACCGGGCACAGGCCGCCGCCCGCACCCGGGGATCGGCGTCGGCCGCGAGGCCGGGCAGGTGCCGTGCGGGGAGCCCCGGAAGTTCGGCGGCCCCCGCGCGAGACGGGCCGGCGAGGAGGTCGTCGTAGAGGTCCTCGGGGAGTTCGGCGCCCCAGATGCGGGCGTGCTCCGCCCAGAGCAGGCGTCGATCGGGCGACGGCTCGGCGCGGACCAGGCGTACCCACTGATCGGACGTGAGCTTGGGCCGGAAGGTGTCGGCGGGCCTTGACCGCACCCGCGGATCGGGGTGCGCCACGGCGGCGTCGAGGACGGCGGGCCGGTCACATCCGTGCAGGAAGCCCTCCTCCACATCCAGCAGCCGGATCAGCAGGTCGTCCGTCGCGGCCGGATTGAACCCGATCCGCTCCGCCCAGTGCAAAGGCCACGCACGGGGGCCGGGCACCGCCGCCCACACCTCGGCGCGCTCGGCCTCCGTCTCGCGCCCGGCGGCCACGGCGGCCTCCTCCAGCCGCTCCGGCAGCCGGTCGAGGGCCGTCACCCGAGGCCCGCCCGCGCCGGGCACCTCCGCCAGCAGCACCTGCCCGTCGAGGGAGAGCGCCACGAGCCCCACGAGCCCCAGGTCGCCAGTCAGCTCCGGCACGCCGCTCCCGGCGTACCGGACCCGGGTCCACCAGGAGTCGTTGCCGCCGATCCGGTGTCTGAGCGCGGCCACCAGGAACTCGCCCTCGACGTCGCAGAGGCGGTGCCACCACGCAGCATCGAACGCTTCGAGGGTCACGCCGTCCGGCGCCGCGATCCCCCGCGCGATCCGCCAGCCGGCCTCCGGCGGGAACAGGCTGCCCGGGCTGACGTCCTCGACGACCGTGAGTCCGGCGCATGCGAGTAGTTCATGGAGCTTCTCTCGGCGCTGCACACGGTCATGATCCCCGCCGGTTCTCGGTGGGACAAGGCCCGCAGCTCAGGCCCAACCGCCCCTCACCTGCGTACACGTCATCGACTGCGATGTCGTTCGGCGGCCCCGCCCGGACGGCTGGAATCGGCCCCCGCGTGAGCATCGGCAGTCTTTCCACGGCTGTCGCTCGCTACGACCGCTGCTTGCGCCGTGCCGACATCAGACCGATCAGTCCGACGATCGCGAGAGGGGCCGCGACGAGGGTGATGACCGGTGCCCCGCCGATGAGGCCGACGGCGTTGCCGAGGACCCCGATGAGGAGCAGTGCCCGCCATCCGGCGAGGTTGCCGCCTGTCTGTTCCTGCGTCATGTCGCTTCCTCCGCGTTGCTGGATCCGATGGAGCGGCAACGTACTTCGCCACCGACCCGCCCCGCTGCGCGCAGACCTCCCCCCAGGTGGCATCAGGGCAGGTCGGGCCGGGCGGGAGAGCGGTACGGGAAGTCCCCGGACCGGGCCGGACCGGGGGGGCGGAACCGGTCCCGTAATCCGGGCGTTCCGCCTAGAGTTGCTGAGATGGAAGAGTCGGAGTCCCCGGAGTCGGAGGAGTCACCGAGAGCGGCGTTCGCTGCTGCGCTGACGCGACTTCGGCACCGACTGCCGGATCTGTCGGACGAGGTGCTGGCCCGGCGGGCAAGCCGTACGGCGCTGCCGTCCGGACGCCGCGTCAGCGTCAACGCCCGCAGGCTCGGTGAGTGGCTGAGCGGGCGGGCGGTGCCCCGTGACTTCCATGCCGTGGTCGCCCTCGTGCGCGCCGTGGAGTCGCTGGCAGGCCCCGCCGATCCGCGGTCCTCGATCGCCGGCTGGGAGCAGCTGTGGCGCGCGGCGTACGAGGACCGCGCCCCTGCGGTGCCCGCGCCGCGTAGCGCCGCCGACCGGGCCGGAGGCGCCGCGGACGAGGTGGTCGTCGGGCGGCCGCCGAGCGACGCCGCCTCGTTGCAGGAGCGGGCGGCCCTGTCGAGTGCGATCGACGTGGCGCTGCGGGACGACGCAGTCCGGGAGGTCATCCTGACGGGGGCGGGCGGAGTGGGGAAGTCGCAACTCGCCGCAGCCGCCTTCCACCGGTCCAGGCAGCCCGGCGGGGTCCGGGTGTGGGCGCCCGCCTCATCCCATCAGTCCGTGCTCACGACGTACGCGCGCGCGTGGCGGGTGGTCTCGGGCGGGGAAGGCGGAAACGGGTGGGACGACGAGACGCAGGCCGACCTCTTCGTCGCATGGCTGCGTACGACGACGCGGCCATGGCTTGTCGTACTGGACGATGTCGACGAACCGGTGGACCTGCGGGGCCTTTGGCCGGTTGGGGAACACGGCAAGAGCATGGTGACAACCCGTCGGCGGGACGCGGCGGTGATCCGTTCGTCCTCCCGGATCGTGCAGGTCGCGACCTTCGCGCCCAAGGAGGCCGTCGACTACCTCCGCTCACGGCTCGCGGCCGGCGAAGGCGGGGACGACGAAGGGGAGCTGCACGCGCTGGCGGAAAGACTCGGCCACTTCCCGCTCGCGCTGTCCCAGGCGGCGGCGTTCCTCATCGACACCGGCATGCCCCTGACCACGTACCGTCAACTCCTGGAGGACCAACGGCAGACGCTCTCCGATCTGCTGCCGGCAACCTCCCCGGCCGACGAACACGGCGAAACCGTGGCCACCGCCTGGCAGCTCGCCCTGGACCGGGCGCAGACTCTCGCGCCCGCCGGAAGCGCCAAGGCCACCCTGGAACTTCTGTCGATGCTCGCACCGGACGGCATCACGGAGGCGGTGTTGCACACGACGGCGGCCCGCCGGTGGATCGTCCAAGGAGCGGACGCCCACAGCGACACAGGCCGCGGACCGGCACAGCCCGGCGAACGGGCCGTGCTCCTCTCGCTGCGCGCTCTGCACCGGCTCAGCCTGGTGACGCACGACCCGTCCCGCACGCCCGCGTCGGTCGAGGTGCACGCCCTCGTCCAGCGCGCCGCCCGCGAGAGCGTCCCGGAGCAGGTCCTGCCGCGCCTCGCCGTGGCGGCCGCCGACGCCATCGAGGAACTCTGGTCGTCCGCGGCGGAGAGCGCACACGAGCCCGAGACGGAGGCGGCCCTGTACCGCAGCGTCGAAGTCCTGCGCCGGACGACGGGCGGCGACCGGCTGTGGGACGGCCGCATGCACCCTGTCCTGCGCCGTATAGGCCCCTATCTGGCCGGACTCGGCCGCGACGCGGCGGCGCGGGACGTCTGCCAGGAGCTGCTGGACCTGGCGCGGCCCCGCCTCGGGGACGAGCACCGCGATGTCCTGTACCTGCGCTGCCGGATCGCCCTGGCCGCCGGCGAGCTGGGGGACGCGGCGTCGACCCGCGCTTCGCTGGAGAACATCCGGCGGGACGCCGAGCGGATCCTGGGCCCGAGGGACCCGGACACCCTGACGGTACGGCTGCACGAGGCCCGCTTCCGGATGGAAGAGGGCGCGGTGGCCGCCGCCCTGAACGACTTCACCGAACTCGCCGACCAGGCAGCCGAAGCCCTTGGCACGGGCCATCCCCTGGTACTCGACGCGCGAAGCCACGTTGCGCTCTGCCGTGGCCTGGCCGGTGACGCCGTCGGCGCGCGGGACGCCTGCGCCGCCCTCGTCGAGATGCTGGAGCAGCGGCACGGCCCCGGCCATCTGCTCACGCTGAGCGCCCTCACCAGTCTGGGCAGGTGGGCCGGAGAGGCGGGCGACACGCATGCGGCGGTCGACATCCACCTGCGGGCGGTGGCACGGTGCGAGTCCGCCGTCGGCCGCCTTCACCGGGACACCCTCATCGCCCGGCACAACCTCGCGTACTGGCGAGGACTGGCGGGCCAACACGAGCGCGCGGTCGAGGAGTTCACCGCCGCGGCCGAGGACGCCGAGCGCGCGCTCGGCGCCGACCATCCGACCACTCTCACCTACCGCGTCAACCTGAGCTTCTGGCGCGGCCTCGCCGGTGAGCCGGCCACGGCGCTCGCAGAGCTGGCCGAACTGCAGCCCAGGGTCGACAGCGTGCTCGGCTCCGACCACCCACGTGCGCTGCGGACCCGCCAGCAACGCGCCGAGCTCCTGGAACGCTCGGGCGACAGGGGCGGGGCTGCCACCCTGCTCACCTCGCTGCTGGCCGACATGATCCGTGTCCAGGGCAGCGGCCACCCGCGTACCCGCGAGGCCGCGGAAGCCCTGGCCCGCTGCGGCGAGCGGGAGATCCGGTGAGGTTCGCCGGTCTGGCGTCAGGTCCGCGTATCCGCCTCGCCGGTTCAGTCGACGGCGTCGCGCAGCAGATCCCGCAGTTTCAGTGCCGCCGGTAGCGGGGCAACAGGCAACGCCCCATGGACGGTTCGGCGCAGGGCCGAGTCGGTGAGGCGGCGCAGGACGAGTTCGTCCGGGACCGCCCGTGCGGCCGGCGAGGGCGCCAGCGCCACTCCCAACCCGGCGGCCGCGTAACCGAACTTGCGGGGCGGCAACCCGGCCAGGCGGCGAACTCAGCGCCGGCACGTCCCGCCCTCTCGGCACACGGCGCCCGCCGAGCGCGCCGCAGCGGTTGAGGCACGGCGGTGCCAAAAACCTCAGGTGATGTCCGTTCCCCAGGTTGCGGGGCTGCGAGAGGTCAGTCCGGTCTCGTATGCGAAGACGACCGCCTGGGCCCGGCTGTTCAGCATGAGCTTGCGCATGCAGCGGTGGACGTGTGTCTTGATGGTCGCCGTGCTGAGCACGAGTCGCTGGGCGATGTCGGAGTTGGACATGCCCGCCCCGACCAGCCCGAGGACTTCCAACTCCCTGGGAGTCAGTGTCTCAAGCGCGGAGTGCGGCTCCGGGCCGGCCGGGCGAGGGGTGTAGGTCTCGATGAGCTTCTTGATCACTGAGGCGCTGAACAGCATGTCGCCGGCGTGCACGGTGTCGATGGCGGCGAGCAACCGGTCCGGTGGGGTGTCTTTCAGGAGGAAGCCACAGGCACCGACCTTCAGCGCGCCGTAGACGTACTCGTCGAGGTCGAAGGTCGTCAGCACGAGGATCTTGGGGGGCGGGGGCGCAGCCTGGGCAAGGATGCGCTCGGTGGCGGTGATCCCGCTGATGCCAGGCATCCGAATGTCCATCAGGATGACGTCGGGTCTGGTCCGCGCGGCGATCTCGATGGCCTCCTCGCCATCCTGCGCCTCGCCGATGACCTCGATTCCCGGGGCGGCCCGCAGGAGTGCGACAAGTCCCGAGCGGATGAGGAACTGGTCGTCCACAACGAGCATTGTGGGCATGCGTGATGTCGCCTTCCTCCTGGCTGCCCGGCCGGGAGCCGGGACGCTTGTTCATCTGCCGCGGGACACGGGGACGGTCAGTGCGACTACGAACCCGCCCTGCGGACCGGGGCCGGCGGTCACCGTCCCACCGTAGACACCGGCCCGCTCACGCATACCGATCAAACCATGGCCGGCGTGCCCCGCGGTGGTGCCTGCCAGAACTGGTTTCTGTCCGTCGTCGGCCACCCGGACGCGGACCGCGGCCTCGTCGTAGTGCACCGTGACGCTCGCGTTCGCCGTCGGCGCGTGCTTCATGACGTTGGTGAGAGCTTCCTGGATGACCCGATAGACGCACAGGTCGACGCCCGGCGGCAGCGCGAACGGGGCACCCGTGATCCGGACGTCGACGGGGACGCCCGCGGCGGTGACACGCCGGGCCAACTGGTCCAGCCGCCCGAGTCCGGGGCTCGCGGTGGGGTCGGCCGTCCCTTCCTGGGCGCACTCGGTCCCTTCCCTGAGCACGACCAGCATGCGGCGCATTTCCGCCATCGCCTCGTGGGCGCTGCCCCCGATGGTCTCCAGCGCCGCGCGGGCCGTCCTCGGATCGGAGGTGAAGACGTATCCGGCCAGGCCGGTCTGCACGGAGATCGCAGACACGTGATGGGCGACCACATCGTGCAGTTCACGGGCTATGCTCATGCGCTCGGCCATGACGGCCCGCTGCGCCTTCTCCTCCTGCTCCAGGCGCAGTTGCTCGCCGAGCACCGCGAGCCGCTCGCCGCGCTCCGCGAGCCGGCGGGACCGGTCGCCGGTCACCCACAGGACGGCGACCGTCACGGTCACGAAGACCACACTGAGCAGGCCGATCCCGGGCTCGGCGAGCCGCGCGCCCCACAGCAACACGAGCAGCGATCCCACGGCGCACTTCGCGGCGACCTTGCGCGGGCACTGCGCCGCGACGGTGTAGAGCGCCAGGCCCAGTCCGCAGACGACGACCACGTGGTAATAGCCCAGGGTGACATAGCACAGCGTGCAGGCCGCCGTGCTGACAAGCACGGTCAGGGGAGCCCGGCGGCGCACGGCCAGCGGAAGGTAGACCAGGGCGATCAGCACGTAGGCCCATACATCGGTTTGCCGCCAGTAGCCCTGCGAGTTCGGCCAGTTGCGCAGCATGGTGCCCATGATGCCGAGCGACACCACCGCGTAGACGATGTCTGCCGCCTGCGGGAAGGCCCGGCGAACCGTCCCACCCCACGTGCGCTGCGCGAACATCGTCCGAGCGTAGGCCCCCAGCGACCGCTCCACCCGGCTTTCCACCGCAGAGACGCCCGTTCACCTGTCGCGTGGCACGGGGACGGTCAGTGCGACTTCGAACCCGCCCTGCGGGCCGGGACCAGCGGTCACCGTCCCACCGTAGATACCGGCCCGCTCACGCATGCCGATCAAACCATGGCCGGCGGCCCCCTCGGTGGTGCCGGCCATGACCGCCTCCTGTCCGTCGTCGGTCACCCGGACGCGGACCGCGGCCTCGTCGTAGTGCACCGTGACGCTCGCGTTCGCTGTCGGCGCGTGCTTCATGACGTTGGTGAGAGCTTCCTGGATGACCCGGAAGACACACAGGTCGGCGCCCGGCGGCAGGGCGAACGGGGCACCCGTGATCCGGACGTCGACGGGGACACCCGCGGCTTCGACGCGCCGGGCCAGTTGGTCCAGCCGTCCGAGCCCGGGGGTCGCGGTGTGGTCGCGCGCCGCGTCCTGGGCGCGCGCGGTCCCTTCCCTGAGCACGACCAGCATGCGGCGCATCTCCGCCATGGCCTCGTGGGCGCTGTCCGCGATGGTCTCCAGCGCCTCGCGAGCCGTCCCCGGATCGGAGGTGAAGACGTATCCGGCCAGGCCCGTCTGCACGGAGATCACCGACACGTGATGGGCGATGACGTCGTGCAGTTCACGGGCTATCTTCATGCGCTCGGCCATGACGGCCCGCTGCGCCTTCTCCTCCTGCTCCAGGCGCAGTTGCTCGGTGAGCACCGCGAGACGCTCGCCGCGCTCCGCGAGCCGGCGGGACCGGTCGCCGGTCACCCACGTGACGGCGACCATCACGGTCACGAAGGCCACACTGAACGGGCCGCTCCCGGGCTCGGCGAGCCGCGCGCCCCAGAGCAGCACGAGCAGCGATGCGGCGGCGCACTTCGCAGCAACCCTGCGCGGGCACTGCGCCGCGACGGTGTAGAGGGCCAAGCCCAGGCCGCTGACCACGACCACGTGGTAGTAGGCCAGGGTGAAGTAGAAGAACACGAGGGCCGCCGTGCAGATGAGCACGGTCAGGGGAGCCCGGCGGCGCACGGCCAGCGGAAGATAGACCAGGGCGATCAGCACGTAGGCCCATACATCGGTGTGCCGCCAGTAGCCGTGCGGGTCGGGCAGGTTGCGCAGCGCGGTGCTCGAGATCCAGACCGACACAACCGCATAGACGATGTCCGCCACCTGTGGGAAGGCCCGGCGAGCCGCCCCGCTCCATATGCGCTGCGCGAACATCGTCCGAGCGTAGGCCCCAGGCGACCGCTACAGCCAGTTTTCCACCACAGCTACAACCCTGGGGGTAGACCAGCAACCACCCTGGTTGCAAGCACAGTTCAACCCACGGTTGGTCGAGAAGCATCGGCCCCTCCAACTAGCTTCCATACACCCGGGCAGCAACGCCCGGGAAAGTTCTTCGGCAGGCGACAGGGCCCTTGGGCCCCCGCCCTGTCGTGTACTCCGTCCTGGTTTCGAGGAGACCGGACTCCCCTGTGTCCCGACGGCCACGACGGCGCTGTTCGCCGCCATGTGGTGGACGGCGATCGGTCACGAGGTCCGCAACATCGACGGAAGGAAACTCACAGTGCCCATATCGAAGATTCGAACTGCGGCCGCGGCAGCCGGCTGCGCGATCGCCCTGATCGGTATTGCCACAGCCGCTCCGGCTTCCGCAGCCCCGGCGGCGCCGGACAGCGCGCGGGCCGGCGCTGTCGCGGCAGCCGGGCGCAGCGATTTCTGCGACAGCTACGTGTGTGGAAGCGGAACGTTCACCCTCTCCGCCTCCAGAAAAAACCTCACCGGCGCCATGTCGGTGCGATTCCCCTGCGGTATCGGAGTGACCTCCGCGCGTATCCGCCTTGTCACCCATGCGGTCACCACCGGTTATCAGTACGGCGCCTGGCACACGACCACTACGTGCGGTACGTACAAGACCTTCGGCGGCCTTTCCTGGACCCAGAACGAATCGATCTACGAGTGGTACATCCAGGAGACTCGAAGCGGGGGCGGTATCGCAAACGGGAACCGGGTCCAAATCTGAACATCACGGGGGAGCTCGGCCGAGTCCCCTCTGGCCTGTGCGAGCCGGCGGTCGAGGTGGCCGATCGCCGTTCGTTCGCTGCTGCCGGCATGACGTGAGGGTGAGGCGGCTGCGGGCCGCAATCCTGGTAAGCCGGAAGGTACGGGTAGGGCCCGCACACGGGGCTGACTCCGGTCATCGGCGCTACCCGCCCGCCACCGTCCGGCCGAAGAAATCTCAGGGCAGTCCCTGAAGCGGCGAAAGGGAAGTACGACCTCCATACCTGCGTTCCCTCACGGTTACGCGGGAACGGGAGTTCAGCGATCTCCTCGCTGCGTCATTCAACCTGGTTGGTCGAAATTCGCACCACATGGCTGCACACGGGGGATCACATGTGTACTGCACACAAGAGCTGGAAGAACTACGCCCTGGGAGCCGCGGCCCTCACCGCCCTCCTCTCCGCCACGGCCTGTGAGCCGGACGGCACGAACAACGGCACAGGCACCACCCCGTCCGCCACCCCGAGCGCGACCATCTCCACTCAGTCCGGCGGCAAGGGCGCCGGCTCGCAGGACTCGGGCGCCGGCTCGCAGGACTCGGCCGGTGGGTCGGGGAACGCCGGTGGCGGTAAAACGGCGACCGCCGCCTGCACCGACGCGAACATCTCGATCGCCACCACGCTCTACGCACATGACTCGGTCCGCCACCTCCTCCTCACGGCCACCAACACCGGCGGCAAGAAATGCGCCCTGTACCGCTACCCGATCGTCCGCTTCGGCGACGGGCGGGAGGAGCAGGTCGGCCCGATGGAGTCCGAGATGAAGGGAGCCACGATCGGGCCGGGCGAGAAGGCGTACGCGGGCATGCTCCTCTTCCGGGTCGGCGCGCCGACCGAGGCCGTGGAGACGATGACCGTCAGCCTCCAGGGCCGCGTCTCCAACGCCGATGCGGACAGCGGGCCGATCGAGGTCCCGCTGCCTGACGAGGCCGACTTCCTCAACATCGACGACAACCCCCTGGTCTCGTACTGGAACGTCAGCCGCGAAAAGTCCGAGAACTACATGTTCAAGGCGGCCGGCGGCAACTGACGGTGCGACGCCACCGGCCCGGCCGTCGCGTGACACCCCGCAGAGGAAGTGACACGCCCGGTCCGGGATGTGTCAGGCCGGCTGCGCGGCGGGGTGCAGCAGCGGGGTGGGAGCGGACGCCGGGGCCTCCGGCGGGTGGGGGTAGGCGGCTGACCGGTGCTGGAAGGAGAGGATCTTCGGGTTCTGGACGACGCCGTCGCGGATCTCGATGGCCTTCCTCACCGTGACGTCGGTGTCCCATGCCCCGGGACCGCTCATGACCTTGCGCAGGTAGGGAAGGAGCGCCTCGCTGATCTCCCAGCTGGCGGAGTTCCACAGGTGGGACGGGCTGTGATCCACCGCGTAGTAGTGGCACCCCGCTCCCACCGCGGGCATGGGCTCACCGAAGGTGGTCGGACGGGCCCATGCGAAGCCCATCCCCTCGTCGCAGGCGACGTCGACGAAGAAGGTCCCCGGCCGGAACAGGGCGAGTTCCTCGTCGGTGACGAACATGAGCGGCGCGTCGGTGTCTTGCAGGACGCAGTTGACGATGATGTCGAACCCGGCCAGGTACTCCGCCAGCGGCACGGCACCGGCCGCGGTGACCGCCTGTAGCCGCGACGGATCGTCCGCCTGCTCCTCGAAGTGGCCCATCACGACCGAGGGCATCGGCGAGGCCACCGCCGCTGCGGCACGCTGGGTGAGCACGGTGACGTCGGAGACCCCCATGGCGCCGAGGCCCGTGACGGCTCCACGCGCCGTGGCGCCGAAGCTGATGACCACCGCGCGCAGGCGGCGCCCGTAGCTGCCGGTCAGCCCGCCGAGCTGGAGGGCGTGCAGCACCGAGCAGTATCCGGCGAGCTCGTTGTTCTTGTGGAACACATGGACGCTGAAGGCGCCCGTGGAGGTCCAGTGGTTCATGGCTTCCCAGGCGATCAGGGTCAGCCGTCGATCGATGCCGATCTGGGTCATCTTCTCGTCCTGCACACAGTGCGGCCACCCCCACAGCACCTGGCCCTCGCGGAGCTCGGCGATGTCGTCGTGCATCGGTTTGGGCAGCAGCACGATGTCGCACTCGGCGAGGATCCGCTCGCGCGGGCGCAGTCCGGCCACGAGGGGTCGCAGCGCGTCGTCGGCGACGCCGAAGCGTTCGCCGTATCCCTGTTCGAGGAAGATCTTCTCGCGTACGTCCGGGGCGATCCGGCCGAGGTGGGCGGGGTGCAACGGCAGGCGGAACTCGTTCTCCTTGCGGGAGGAGGCAAGTACTCCGAGACTCATCAGGCTCATGGCTTCCCCAGTATTTCGTTGGCTTCGTTCTCGGCGTGCTCGTCGCGGCTGCCCGGCATCAGGCTCAGGAGCTCTCGGCCCGGTGCCTGCGGACGCGCTCGGCCAGCGGGAGCGGCGTCTCGTCCAGGCCGTCGGCCGACCCGCTCGCCATGCGTGCGCACGTCCCGTGGCAGGCGAGGAGCTGCTTGTCGTCGCGGTGGGAGACCACCACCGCCTGGGGGTCGGCTGCGTTCCGGTAGTCGGTGCCGCAGATGAGGCAGGCCAGTCCTGAGAGCACCTCCGCGCTCGGTTCGGGACGGCCACGCCGGCGGCCGGAGATCGAATCCTGTGAATACATGCGTCTCGCATCCTCTTGAGCGGTTCGGACGTGCTGACCGGTTCGGACGTGCTGATGGGTCCAGGGCCGTCGGCGAGATGCCGGAATGCCCCGGGGGGCATCCCGGAAGCCGGTGATCCGCTACCGCTCTGCGCGGGTCCGGATACGGAAGACGGCGGGAGAGTACGAGCCTGGAGGCATGAGGCGGCTCATTTCCGGCCGGATCCGATGTGGGCCGGCCTGTGCCGTTCCCCGAGGGCGACGCCGAAACCGATGACGGCGTGCGAGGTGCGCTCGGTGCCGCAACCGTACTCCCCTCCGGACCCCGCAAGTACCGCATGCCGACGGGCACGCGGACCGACCAGGTCCGCGGGCCCGGACCCCCCGTGGGCAGCGCCCGTGGTCCCAGCCGGCAGCCGGGGCGGCCGCGCGACCTCCGACGGCGGGGTCGCGCGCCGCGCGGTCTCGCTGCTGAACCTCCTTGAGCACTCTGGCCACCGTCGCGAAGTCGTTGTCCACGTGGAGGACGGTGTCCGTGGTGGACCGCGGTCGCACACACCGACAGGTCGGTCCCTCCTGCCGCGCGATGCCGGCCTCGCCGGGTCAGTTCGTACTGGGCGGTGTCGACCCAAGGCCAGGCAGTCTTCGGAACAGGAGCCACTCGGCCGGTCACCCCCCACCCACGGTCCGCAATTCGGTCATAACTCACTAAAAAGACTACGATCTGAACGGTGAGTGCGCAGGTGGTCCCCTCAAGGAAGGAATATCCCGATGACTGAGAACACCGGCGTAAGGCACGGTGGTGCGCCCGGTTCTCGAGGCCGGACGACCGTCGCCGATGTGGTGGTGGAGAAGATCGCCGGAATGGCGGCACGGGACGTGCTCGGCGTCTATGCCCTCGGCAGTGGATTCGCCCGCTCGATGGGGTCCATGCGGGAGCGGATGCCCGGCGCCGGTAGTGGCAAATCCGCCACCCGAGGGGTCAGTGTCGAGGTCGGAGAGCTACAGGCGGCCATCGATCTGGAGATCGTCGTCGAGTACGGCGTCTCGATCACGGACGTGGCCGGTGCGGTGCGGGAGAACGTGATCTCCGCAGTGGAGCGGATGGCGGGTCGGGAAGTCGTGGAAGTCAACATCACGGTCAGCGACGTGAAGCTGCCCGAGGACGAGGACGAAAGCGAAGATCGGCAGCGTATCCAGTAGCCGGGGCGGAGCAGCCCGCTTGAGTGAAGGAGCGCGTCATGAGCAGGGCCGTGGTGGGCTTGATGGCCGGAATGGCGCTGGGTTTCGCCGCGTATTTCGGTGACTTCTGGGCTTTCCTGCTGGTGCTGGGGCTGGGTGTCGTCGGTCTCTTGATCGGGCGGTTCACGGAAGGTGATGTCGAACCGGGCGACTTCGTCCGCCGCCGAGACCGGCAGGAGCGGTTCCGCGATGACCGGCGACGGGCTCGGGGAGACTGGCGGCAGTGACTGGTGAAGACGATCGGCGTCCCGGCATTCCCCGCGGGGAGCGGGGTGCGACCACTGTTGCCGACCGGGTCGTCGCGAGGATCGCTTCCCACGTGGCGCGCGATGCGCTGAGCCGGTTCACCGAGTCGGCCGGCCACGTGCCACCCGGCCGCCGGACGCCACGCGTGACCACATCCGTGCGGCGGGCACCGGAGCGGAACACCGCAGGACGAGACGCCGAGTCTCCCGCGACACGGCAGGCGGTGCTCGGCGAGGCACGGCTGCGCATCACAGTCGAGCTCGGCTACCCGTCCGACATCGGGGCGCAGTGCGCCGCAGTGCGCCGGGAGGTTACCGAACGGCTCAGGACATGGGCGTGCATGGAGGTGTCCGACCTCGCGGTGTCGGTCGAGAGGCTCCACTCGGTACATGCGCGGCACACGGGCCAGGAGAGGGTGAGATGAGCGCGAACACCCGGCGGCAGCCGACCGGTGACAGCGACCTTCCCTCCGATTCCGGACAGGCAGCTCCGCCGCCTGGGAAAACGCTCGCGCACGCGCGGGACTCGGCCGGCCTGGACCGTCTCCCGTCGACGGTCCGACTCCGGGAAGTCCGCCACCGCGCCGACCGCGTCGCGGGGAATGGGCGGCTTCCGGCCGTCCGTCGGACCGGGTAGAGGGCTATGCTCCGTACTGACGTCCCAGACCCCGGCGGCTTGTCGTTGCTCGATACAGATGGTGCGGGGAAGCGGACCTTTTCGTTCGTCACCCGGCGCATCCCTGGAGGGAACCGGGTGGGTCCTCATGTCCTGTCGGACCGGCCGTTGCTCCACCTCCGCCGAACGTACGCCCCTGCCGGGAGCGGGCCAAGGGACAGGGAATCCCTGCGTCACCGCGTGCGCTGCCGGATGGTCGTGAGAACCGAGGCATCATGCCCCTCCCACAGCTCACCGTCTACCGCCGTGACCGAAGGAAGAGGGCGCTGCTCACCCTGACCGGTGAAATCGACCTGGAATCGACCCCACTGGTGCGCACGGCACTGGAGCGGTGTCTTGGCGACGGTATCCGCACCATCGATGTCGACCTCACGCCTGTCACCTTCTGCGACTGCAGCGGCCTCAACGCCTTCCTCCACGCCTCCCAGCAGACCACCGAGACGGGCGGGACCCTGCGCCTGCACCACCCGCCACCGATGCTGGCCCTGCTGGTCGACCTCACCGGCTGCGGGTTCCTGCTCCTCGGCCTTCCGTTCGGGCACCTGTCACCTCCACTCGGGGAGGCCCCGGCCGCGGAGCACCGGCCTGTTCCGACGGCGCCTGTCCTCTCGGGCGATGTGCGGTGGCGGCCCGATCCGTTCGGCGCCGCGACGCCTCGGGCTTCGCGCACTGAGTGGCGGCCCGAAGTCGGGGGCCACGAGGGATGAGGCAGGTCACCGGGCGGGCGCTCCGAGCATCAAGCCCCGGTGCACGTCTGGATCTCCTCGGGGATGCCACGGGGCCGGACGAGAGACATCCGTTCTGATCACCGCCCCTGGAGGCAGCGAGCTCTTGGCGCGGGTTCGTGGTCGGTCGGTGAGCCCTGGAGGCCATATCGATGTGGGGCCGGGGGCCGGCCAGGTCAGACGCACCGGCATATGGCGTGGTGCCCGGCCGCCGGGCCGGTCAGGCGCTTCGGTCGGGCAAGTTCCCAGACCTCGGCCCGCCCGCCCGCCGCATCCGTGTCACCGTCCAGCCGCAGTTGGGCGACCTCGGTGATGCGAAGGTCGGACCATGTCCCGGCCACGCCGCCGCGGAAGACCTCGACGATGCCCGCGTCCCAGAACAGCCGCAGCGGTCCGTCGAGTCCGGCGAAAGCCGCCAGGTCGACGGCCATCTCGGCTCCGTCCAGGGAGCGCAGGGCGACTGCCCGCACGCCATCCGCCGCCGTGGCGTGGAGCACCAGCTCACCGGCGGTCCTCCTGCCGTCGAGGTCAGCCGTACCGGTCACCGGTATGGGTGTCGAGGCGAGCCGAAGCCGCGTCAGTTCGGCCGCCGGCTCGCAGTGCAGGCGGCCGTGCCGTACCGAGAGTTCGCGTGGCAGGGTCATGGCGCCGACCGCCTTGCCGCCGAGGCCGGTTGGGTCCTGGTGGGTGCGTATCCAGCCGAACTGGATCCTGCGGCCGTCCGACGTCCAGTACGACTGCGGGGCGTAGAAGCGGTCGCCCACATCCGCGACGCCGGTCTTGCGTACCTCGAAGTCGGCCCCCGAGGTGGTGCCGGTCATCCACCACACCGCGGGCCCCTCCTCGCCGTCCTCGTGGATGACGGAGATCAGCAGTGCTCCTGTGCCCTCCACGGCGAAGTAGTCCGGGCACTCCCAGACCGCGCCCGGCACCTTCGAGCCGGCCCGGTCGACGAAGACTCCGTCGTAGTCCCACGTCCGCAGGTCGGGCGAGGACAGAGCGAACACCGAGCCCCCGTGGTCGCGGCGGGCGCCCGCGACCAGTTGCCGCCACAGCCCGTCCTCTCGCCACACGCTGTGGTCGCGGAATTCGGTGATGTCGTCCGCGGGTGGAGCAGGGACGAGGGGGTTGGCCGGGTCCTTGACGAAGCCCGACAGCCCGTCGTCGGCGGCGCGTGCCAGGCACGGGAGCTGGGCGTCGCCGAGGACACCGGTGTAGAGGATCGAGACCCCGCCGTCGTGCTCGACCGCGCAGCCCGAGAAGCAGGCGGTCGCGTCGTAGGGCGCGGTCTCCCGCGGGCCGGGGAGGAGCGCCACCTCGTGCTCGGTCCAGGTGAGCAGGTCCGGGGAACTGGCATGGCCCCAGTGCTGGTTGGTGAAGTCGGTGCCCTCCGGGTTGTACTGGTAGAAGAGGTGGTGCCGCCCCTTCCAGTGGATCAGCCCGTTGGGGTCGTTCATCCAGCCCTTCGCGGGGGCGTAGTGGAGCCATGCGGGCATGTCGAAGGTTCCTCTCATTGCAGGCGAAATGTGATGAAGCGCACGAGGGCCGGTCGGCGTGACAGCCGGTTCTCAGGTGCGGGGTGGTCTCGTACTCTGGCGGCGTGTCAACCCATGAAGATCACCGACCGAGGGCGGGCAGACCGCGCCGGACCGATGTCGCGCGCCTGGCGGGCGTCTCCCCCGCGACCGTCTCCTTCGTGCTCAACAAGACGGCCGGCCAGACGATCAGTGACGAGACCCGGCAGCGGGTCCTGCAAGCGGTCGCCGAACTCGGCTACCGCCCCAACCGGGCCGCGCAGGGGCTCCGCCAGGGGCGCAGCGCCACCATCGGCTTCGTCAGCCACGACGCCGACTTCGGCGTGTTCGCGGCCTCCGCGATCAAGGGGGCCCACGAGGCGTCGGTACGCCAGGGCAATCTGCTGCTCCTGGTCAACACCGGCGGTTCGAACCGCCAGGCAGCTCAGCTGGTCGGCGAACTGCTCGACCGGCAGACCGACGCCCTGATCTTCGCCGCGGCCGGCACCAGGTCGGTGGTGATCCCGGAGAGCGCCGGGCGGGTCCCGACGATCCTCGTGAACTGCTTCGTCCCGGACGACTCCACCCCGTCGATCCTTCCCGACGAGGTGCGCGGCGGCCGGGAGGCCGCCCAGGCGCTGCTCGATCTCGGCCACCGGGACATCGCCTACCTCACCGGCACGGCCAGCGCCTGGGCCACCAAGGCCCGCCTGCGGGGCTTCCGCGAGGCACTGCGCGGCGCCGGACTCGATCCGCGGGATCACACCGTGCTGTCCGGCAACTACCATGCCGACTCCGGTTACGAGCTGGCCCGCAGGCTGCTGCGGCGCGACGCCAGGCCCACGGCGATCATGTGCGGCAACGACCGGATGGCCGTCGGCGTGCTCCTGGCCCTGCTGGAGGCGGGACTCCGCGTGCCCGAGGACGTGTCGGTGATGGGCTACGACGACCAGTTCCAGCTCGCCGCGGAGATACACCCGGCACTGAGCACCGTACGGCTGCCGTACGAGGCAATGGGCCGCCTGGCCGCCGAACAACTCGCCGCCGGCGGGCCCGCCGTGCAGACCGGACGGACCTTGCTGCACTGCCCGCTCGTGATACGCGGCTCCACTGCGGCCCCGGCGCGGCCCGCCAGGGGCTGAGCCGGGCCGGGTCCGCCGCACCCGTACATCCACGGATAACTCCCTCGTAACAGCTTATTGACGCGACAAACAGGTGAGGACTAGCTTTCGGCAACTAACCCGAATTAGTAACGGCTGAGGTGACCCGGCGCAAGCCCCCGCCCCAGCAGCGAGATCACCTCAGGTGCGAGACGTCGGCCCCTGCGTCGCCGGCTCACCGACCAAGGAGGAACACATGCCCACACGGAAGCTGGTTCTCGGGGTGAGCGCCGTCAGCGCGCTCACGCTGCTCGCCACCGGCTGCTCATCCGGCTCCGACAGCAGCGCGGGTGGCGGCACGAAGACCGTCACGATCTGGACGGGCATGGACCAGCCGATCATCGACGGCCTCAAGTCCAAGCTCGCCCCCCAGGCCAAGGCCGAGGGAATCACCGTCCAGTGGCGCAAGGTCGACAACATCAACCAGCTGCTCGTGCAGAAGGTGCAGGCAGGCGACGCACCCGACATCGCACTCATGCCGCAGCCGGGCATCATCAAGGACCTCGCATCCAAGGGCAAGGTCACCCCGCTGGACGACGTCCTCGATCTCCCGGCGCTACAGAAGAGCATGACGGCGGGCACGCTGGACGTCGCCAAGGTCGACGGCAAGACCTACGGCCTGATGGTCAGCATGAACGTCAAGGGCCTGGTGTTTTACCCGAAGAAGGCGTTCGAGACCGCCGGCTACGCCGCGCCGAAGACCCTCGACGAGCTCAACACCCTCACGGCGAAGATCAAGGCCGACGGGAAGACGCCCTGGTGTCTGGGCATCGAGTCCAGTACGGCGACCGGCTGGCCGGCCACGGACTGGTTCGAGAACCTGGTCCTGAAGTACGGCGGCATCGACAAGTACAACGAGTGGATCTCACACAAGATCAAGTTCGATTCGCCGTTGGTCCGCCAGGCCGCCGCCCAGTTCGAAAAGATCGCCTTCACCGACGGCAACGTGCTCGGCGGCCGCAAGTCGATTGCCAGCAACGCCTTCGGCACCGCCGGCAACGCGATGTTCAACAGCAAGCCCGGCTGTTACATGTACCAGCAGGGCAGCTTCATCACCGGGTTCTTCCCCAAGAGCGTCCAGAAGAACCTGGACACCGAGGTCGGCGTGTTCGGCCTGCCCCCGGCCACGGCGGGCGGCGACAACCCCGTGGAGGGCGGAGGCGACACCGCCTCCATCTACAAGGACAGCCCGGCCGCCCGCAAGGTCATGAAGCTGCTCGCGGCCACCGACCTCGGCACCACCGCGGCGGGCAACGGCTCCTCCTTCATCTCCCCGCACAAGGACTTCCCCCTCAGCAACTACCCGCTGAAGACCACCCAGACGATCGCCAAGGTCGCCTACGACTCCACCGGCTTCGCCTTCGACGCCTCCGACGCCATGCCGACCGCGGTCGGCACCGGAACTTTCTGGAAGGACATGACGGCCTGGATCGCGGGTGAGGAGTCGCTGGACACGGCCCTGAAGAACATCGATGCCGGCTGGCCCGCCAACTGACCGCGCGGCAGGGCTGCCGAGGACGGGCGACCGCAGCGCCCCCGTCCGCCCTCGGCAGCCGCCGAACAGACCCGACACCAACTAGCGTTCGAGGAAGGTGACCGCAGTGGTCAGCCAAGTACTCTCGACGGTGCTCACGGTGCTGGCGGGTGTTACCGCCGCCCTGGCCGTCTACTGGGTGCTCAACAAGCTCGCCGAAGCCCTGCCGGGCCGCTGGGAAACCCGGATCAAGCCCTATCTCTACATCGCGCCGGCCATCGCGGCGATCGGGGTCTACCTGGTCTACCCGACCATCGTCACCATCGTCGACAGCTTCAAGAACAGCGACGGCTCGGGCTTCGTCGGACTGGACAACTTCAGCGAGCTCCTCGGAACACCGGCCTTCCGGCAGACCCTGCTCAACTCGCTGCTGTGGATCGCCATCGTCCCCGCCGCCTGCATCGTGGTGGGCCTACTCGTCGCCGCGCTCGCCGACCGCCTGTCGCCCAACGCCGAGAAGGCGGCCAAGACCATCATCTTCATGCCCATGGCCATCAGCGCCGTGGGCTCCGCCACGGTATGGCGCTTCATGTACGCCACCCAACCGGCCGGCACCCCGCAGACCGGCCTGCTCAACGGCGTCGTCACCGCCTTCGGCCACGACCCTGTCCCCTGGCTCCAGCAAAGCACCCTGCACTCCAACAGCATGCTGCTCATGGTCATGCTGCTGTGGGGCCAGGCCGGCTTCTCCATGGTGCTGCTGTCCGCGGCCATCAAGGGCGTCCCCGCGGACACCCTCGAGGCGGCCCGCCTGGACGGCGCGGGCGAGATGCGGATCTTCTGGCGGATCATCATCCCGCAGATCCGGGGAACGCTCATCACGGTCTTCGTCACCGTCCTCATCACCGTCATGAAGATCTTCGACGTGATCTACGTGATGACCAACGGGTCCTTCAACACCAATGTCGTCGGCCTGGAGTTCTTCAACCAGCTGTACACGAACTACGACTATGGCCACGCGTCAGCGATCGTCGTCATGCTGCTCATCGCCATCGTGCCGATCATGATCTACCAGATTCGCCACTTCAGGGCGGAGGAGTCGGCATGACCATCCAGAAGACCGCCTCGACGGCACAGCACCGCAACCGCACCCAGGCCGCCCCCGCAGAGAGCGGCAGGCGCAGCACGACGCGCGGCCGGCTCCCGGTACGGCTGAGCGTGCTGTTCGTCTGCGCCCTGTGGATCGTGCCCACCCTCGGGGTGGTCATCACGTCCTTCCGCAGCGTCGACGACGCCAATTCCAGCGGCTGGTGGACGCTGTTCGCCCACCCCGGCGGACTGACCGACCTGACCACCGGCAACTACTCCAAGGCCATCGAGCAGGCGGATCTCGGCTCGGCCTTCCTCAACAGCGTGGCCATCACGCTCCCGGCAGTCTTCCTGCCGATCCTCATCGCCGCCTTCGCCGCCTACGCCTTCACCTTCATGACGTTCAAAGGCCGCGACACCCTCTTCATCATCATCGTGAGCCTGCTCGTCGTACCGAACTACGTCGCGTTCGTCCCGATCATCAAGCTCTACGCCTCCGCGCACCTCAACGGCACCTTCCCGGCCGCCTGGCTCGCGCACATCGGCTTCGGCATGTCGATGGCCGTCTACATCCTGCGCAGCTACATGGCGACCCTGCCCAAGGACGTCATCGAGTCCGCCAAGATCGACGGCGCCAGCCACTTCCAAACCTTCTACCGACTGATCCTGCCAATGTCGACCCCCGCACTGGCCTCCTTCGCGATCTTCCAGTTCCTCTGGGTCTGGAACGACCTCCTGGTCGCCCTCATCTTCGTGGGCCCCGGCGACAAGCAGCCCATCACCGTCGCGACCAACAGCCTGCTGGGACAGCAGGGCGCCGGCTGGGAACTCGTCACGGCAGGCGGCCTGTTCTCCATACTCGTCCCCATCCTGGTCTTCCTGACCTTGCAGCGGTACTTCGTCCGCGGCCTCACCAGCGGAGCCGTCAAAGGCTGACACGAGCCGCGCCGGGACTCGACGCACCCCACCAACCCCCACATGCACACCGAACACAGTCAGGAACCCGGCAACGTGAGCACAGCACACGACCCCTGGTGGCGCTCCGCCGTGATCTACCAGGTGTACATACGCAGCTTCGCCGACGGCGACGGTGACGGAACCGGCGACATCGCCGGCCTACGCTCCCGCCTGCAATACCTGGCCTACCTCGGTGTCGACGCGATCTGGATCAACCCCTGGTATCCGTCCCCGCTGGCCGACGGCGGCTACGACGTCTCAAACTTCCGCGACATCCACCCCACGTACGGCACCCTCGACGAAGCCCGGAAGCTGATCACCGAAGCCCACGAGCTGGGCCTGCGCGTCATCCTGGACATCGTCCCCAACCACACCTCCGACCAACACGCCTGGTTCCAGAAGGCGTTGGCGGCAGCGCCCGGCTCCCCGGAACGAGACCGGTTCATCTTCCGTGACGGGAGAGGGGAGAACGGCAGCGAGCCCCCCAACGACTGGCACGCGGCCTTCGGCGGCCCCACCTGGACCCGCACGCCGGACGGACAGTGGTACCTCCACCTCTTCGCCCCCGAACAACCCGACCTCAACTGGGACAACCCCGAGGTCCGAGCCGAGTTCGAGTCCATCCTGCGCTTCTGGTTCGACCTGGGCGTGGACGGCTTCCGCATCGACGTCGCCCACGGCATGGTCAAGGACCCGGCCCTCCCGGACCTCGGCCTGACGGAGTTCTCCGTCATCGCAGGCGAGGACCAGGAGAACCACCCGCACTGGGACCGCGACGGCGTCCACGACATCTTCCGCAGCTGGCGCGCCGTCGCCGACGGCTACCCCGACCCCCTCGTCTTCGTCGCCGAGGCCCACGTCCGCCCCGGCCGCCTCGCCCACTACCTGCGCCCCGACGAACTCCACACCGCCTTCAACTTCGACTTCCTCAAGTGCGCCTTGGAGGCCGACAAGTTGAGGGAGGTGATCGACCGCACGATCACCGATCTGGCGAAGGTCGGTGCCCCCGCCACCTGGGTCCTCTCCAACCACGACGAGACACGCCACGTCACCCGCTACGGCCGCGCCCACACCGGCGTGACGACCCCGCTGCGCGACCGGCACCACCCCTCCGACCTGGCCCTCGGTACCCGCCGCGCCCGCGCAGCCGCCCTGCTCATGCTGGCCCTGCCCGGCAGCGCGTACATCTACCAGGGCGAGGAACTCGGCCTCTACGAGGTCGAAGACCTCCCCGAGTCGGCGCTCCAGGACCCCACCTGGGAACGCTCCGGCCACACCGTCCGAGGCCGCGACGGCTGCCGCGTCCCCCTCCCCTGGACCGGCGACACCCCACCCTTCGGCTTCAGCACCGCCGAAGCCGTCCCCTGGCTCCCCCAGCCCGAAAACTGGAAGTCCTACACCGCCGAGGCCAACCAGGCCGACCGCACCTCCATGCTCCAGCTCTACCGCTCCGCCCTGCGCCTGCGCCGCACCCACCCAGGCCTGCGGGGCGAGGACTTCCGCTGGCTCGACAGCCCGGACGGCACCCTGCTCTTCGAACGAGGCGACGGCGTGTCCTGCGCGGTCAACCTCAGCGAACAGCCCCTCCCCCTTCCCGAAGCCTGCACAGTGCTGCTGGCGTCAGGCCCGCTCGACAGCGGCCTGCTGCCGGCGGACACCGCCGTCTGGCTCCAGCAGGACTGACGGGACACAGACCGGGCGCGTCAGTCAACAAACTCCCCGCTACTGGCGCGCCCTCCCCCTTTGCACGATCCGCAGCCATCAGAAAGGACATCCGCCTTGACCATCGCCGTGACAGGTGAGGTACTCGTCGACTTGGTCTGGCGCACCGGCGCCGACCACCTCACACCGCACCCCGGCGGAAGCCCGGCCAACGTTGCCGTCGGCCTCCACCGCCTGGGCAGGACGGCGACCTCGATGAGCTGCTGGGGCGACGACGCCCCCGGCGCCCTGATCGGCGCCCATCTCGCCACCACCGGTGTGCCGGTCCACCGCCTGCCCAGCGCCTCCCGCCGCACCACAGTCGCCCTCGCCTACGTGGACACCGCCACAGGGGCGGCCACGTACGACTTCCTGGCCGCTGGGACCCCGAGGACCTCGCCCTCGGCCCTGACGTGACTCTGCTGCACACCGGTTCGCTGGCAGGGGTGGTCGAGCCGGGGGCGACCCGGGTCGTCGAGACGTGCCGCCGAGTGCACGACACCCCTGGGCACGCGGTCGCGGTCGACCTCAACGTCCGCCCCGCCGTCCTCCCCGACCCAACCGCCTACCGCGCGGCCATCACCCGGCTCGCCCAGCTCCGAAGTCGCGAGCAGCGGATTTCAGTCCGTTCAGGCAAAGTTGACGATCCGACACCCATAGATGCACGTTTCCGCAGGTCAGAAGCCTGCACAGGTGGGGCGGGTGGGACTCGAACCCACGGCCGACGGATTGTGAGTCCTTTGAGGATCTTGGGCGGTCCTGGCCGATCAGTGTCCGTTCATGACGTTTTTGCAGGTCACACAGGTTACTCCCGCACGTACGTGTCCTGGTACGCCGCCCTCCCCCCGAACACGTTCAAGCCGACGTGTCCGCTTGTGTACGTCGTGTCCGTCACGTCGATGATCCGGGTGCCGTTGAGGAACACCTGGATGCGGTCGCCCTCGGTGAGGACGCGGACGGGGTACGTCGTGCCGCGGCGGACCAGGGCTGGGACGCGGGCGAGGGCTTTGGCGTCGTCGAAGTAGCCGTCGGCCTTGGCGACCAGGCGGATCACTCGCAGGTCGGGGTCGATGTTGAGGCAGTAGGCGTCGGTGCCGTCGGAGGAGGCGCGCCATAGGAGGGAGAGGGCGCCGCCGGTGTCCGGGTCGGGGCCGCCGAGCCGGACCAGGGTGGTGAGGTCCAGGTCCGTCGCCGTGCGGGCCGAGATCGCGTTGGAGTCCTTGTCGAAGCTTCCGGCGCGGCCCGCGCTCTCCGTCGACCAGCGGCCGGCGGGGGTGATCGTCAGCTTGCCGACGTCCGAGCGGAATTCACCGCCGGTCGGGGCGGCCACCAGCGGCTTCACCCGATCCACCAAGCGGCAGGTGCTGTCGAGCCTGTGTACCTTGAGCGAGTCGATGTGTGCGGTGCCGCCCTTGGCGTAGAAGGCCATGCCGTCGGCGTCCGGGCCGGGGAAGATCAGGCTGGTCACGACGGCCTGTCCGTCCGCGCCGAATGCCTCGACCGAGGACGAGTCGACGTACACGCGCAGGGTCACGCGGCCGCCGGTCGTCTTCATCGGTGCGGTCGTGCGGCCCGTGAAGTACTGCGTGAAGTCGCTCAGGCCCGATGCCGAGCGGTCCACGAACAGCTCCTGCGCCTCGGCGTCGTATCCGACTGTCGTGTGCTGGTCGTCGTCGGTCCGGAGCCGGAAGCCGACCTCCGTCGCGGTGCCGAAGGTGACCTCGGCCTCGATCTCGTAGGCGATCCCCCGGACTCCCGCGAGCGGGTTCGCGGAGGTGGGGTCGACGGCGAGGTCCTTGCGGGTCGTGGTGGACGTGCGCAGGGCCGTCAGCTCCCGGACCGGGCGCTGCGCCAGGCGTACGCCGTCGGCGGTGTCCGTGAGGGTCAGTTCGCGGGGGGTGCTCAGCTGGCCGTTCCAGCCGCCGGTCGGGCCGCTGAAGGGGTAGTCCCAGTTGCTCATCCAGCCGAGCCAGACGCGGCGGTCGTCGGGCAGGCCGTAGAAGGACATGGCGGCGTAGTAGTCGCGGCCGGAGTCGGCGCGCAGGACCGTGCCGGCCTTCTGGTCGGGAGTGAAACCGGTGCCGTTCCACTCACCCGTGAAGTACTGGGCGGCTGAGCCGTTCGTGGCGCGTACGGCACCGGTGCTCAGGGTGAGGACCCACTTCACCTTGTCCTTGTCGCCGTCGACGGGGAGCGGGAAGAAGTCGGGGCACTCCCAGACGCCGGGTGTGGCCCAGTCGCCGTAGCCGAAGGAGCTGACCTGGCTCCAGGTGAGGAGGTCGGTGGAGGTGAAGAAGCGGATGTGGTCGCCGCCGGAGACGACCATCAGCCACTGGTCGTGAGCCTCGTCGCGGATGACCTTCGGGTCGCGGAAGGTCCAGCCGGCGTCGGGGCCTCCCGGGTTCTGCACGGCCGGGGTCGATTCGCCGTGCCACTGCCACGAGCGGCCCTTGTCCTTGCTGTAGGCGATGCGCACGCTGGCGTTTCCGCCCGGCTTGTCCGGGTGGTAGCTGGTGTAGTACGCGATCAGGCCCGAGCCGCCGTCGAAGAGACCGGAGGTGTCGTCGGCGTCCACGACCGCGCAGCCGGTCCAGCAGTGGCCGTAGGCGTTCCAGGGCAGGGCGCTCGGCAGGGGCTGCCAGTGGACGAGGTCGGTGCTGACCGCGTGCGCCCAGCGGCCCTCGTCCTGGTGGAAGAGGTGGTACTCGCCGTCGTGGTGCAGCAGGCCGCAGGGGTCGCTGGTGGGGCCGGTGAGCTGGGAGTAGTGGTACGTGGGGCGGTACGGCTCGGTGAAGTAGTCGGCGGTGCCGCGCACTTCGACGTTCTGGAAGTACGACGTCCCGTGCGCGGCCGCGGTGCCGAAGGCGGCGCCCTTGGTGCGGGACACGCGGGTCTTCAGCGCCCGTACGCCGTCCACGTACACCTCGATGGTTCTGCCCGTCGCGCGGGCCTCGACGCGGTAGGTGCCGCCTGACGCGATGCGCCGGACCGGGCCGGAGGCGGATGCGAGGCGGGTGCCGGAGGAGCGGTCCAGCAGGACGACGGCGTCGCGGCCGGCTTCCAGGCGGGCTTCGTAGCCGCCGGAGCCGTTCGCGGACGCGCGCAGGACGAGGCCGGCCGAGGAGGAGCGGTCGCCGGGTGTGATGTCGGCCCTCGCCACCAGGTCGCCGTCGGTGCAGGGGGCCGTGCGCAGACCGTTCTCGCCGCGGATGCCGCGCAGGTCGGGGGTCCAGGTGCCGGAGCGGGCCGTCCAGCCCTGGAGGCCGGTGGCGAGGTCGGCCGCGGCGATGTTCTCGAAGGACACCTCGCCGGCCGAAGCCGTGACGGCGAGTCGGCCCTTCGTGTGGGTGGAGTCCTGGGCGGTGATGACGGGGCTGTAGCCGTCGGGAGAGAGGAAGTCGGTCTGCCAGTGCACGCGCAGTTCGTCGTGTTCGGCTTCGACGCGCAGACGGTAGACCTTGTCGGCCTTGATGGTGGTCGCGCAGGTGCCGAGGGTGACGTCGCCGTCGATGCGGTAGAGCCTCAGCCTGCCCTGGTCCGCGTCGACTTGGACGCCGTAGCCGTGCGTGGCCGTGGCGTCGGTGCGCACCAGCAGTGAGGCGATGGCGGAGGCGTCGTGCAGGAGCAGGTCGGCCTGGAGCGTGGTGTCGTACGTCTTGGTCGTGGTGATGGCGCGGGCGGTGGCTCCCTGGGTCGGTGCCGCGCGCCAGCCCAGCGGACTCGCCGTCCAGGTGCCGCCGCTCGTGGTCCAGCCGGTGAGGTTGGTGGTGACCGAGGAGAGGGAGGGCGGGCCGAAGGTGACCTTGCCGCCCTGAGCGAGCAGGCCCAACGAGCCGCTGTCGTGGCGGTGGTCCTCGGTGTGGAGGAGCCGCTTGCCGTCGACACGCACCGTCAGCTCGGGTCCGTCGAGCGTCACTTCGAGGTCGTAGGGCTTTCCGGCCTGCGCGCCCGGGAGCGGAGCGGTGGCAAGTGTGTCGCCGCCGGCCAGGTCGTAGAGCCGTATGCGGGCGCGGCCGGGGTCGAGGGCGACCGCGTATCCGGTCGAGCCGTCGAGGGCGGCCCGGATCACCAACGCGCCTACGGAGGAGGAGGATTGGGGCGTGACGCGGGCCGCGTACGTGCCCTTGGTCGCGAGTTGCTGCTCGGACAGGGCGAGGGCGGGCCCGCGACGGTCGGCGGTCGCCTTCTGGCCGCCGTCGGAGGTGCGGGTCCAGGTGCCGGTGACGGGGATGGGGTCGGGAATCGGGGTGGCGGCGGGGGTCGCTCCGGCGGCGCTCGGGGCGGCGGCCTGTGCTGCGGGGAGGATGGTTCCGAGAGGCAGCAGGGTGGCGGCGGTTCCTCCGGCGAGCAGGAGGGAACGGCGGGACACGCTCATGGCGGCTCCTGAGGGAGAACAGGGGGTGGGCCACGGCCCGGGGGGACGTCCACCCCGCGGGCCGTGGCCGTGTGTAAGACCGTCACGGCCACAGCGGCCGGGGTCCGTCGGTGAAGGCCGACGCCATCTGCCAGGCGTCGAACCGCTCCAGGGCCACGTCGCCGTCGGCACCGATACCGACACCGACGGCCTCGTCCGGGCGGGTGGGGTAGATGCGGGCGGTCAGGGCACGCCCGTTGGCGAAGATCTCCAGTGCGGAGTGGTCGACGAGGACCCGCAGGTCGACCCGGCCGTCGGGGTCCAACGGCAGCTGCCCGTACCGGGGTTCGGTGTCGACCGTCGGGTCGAGGCTGGTGGTCTCGCGGTGCAGGCGGAGGGTGCCGCTCGCTCCGTCGTGCGACCGGCTCACCTCCACGACCGTGCGTTCCACGCCGTCCGGTGTCTCCCGGACCACGAGCCGGGCGGTCGCTCCGGGAGCGAGACGCAGGGTCGTCTCGATGTCCAGCTGGTCCCCGCGCACGGCGGGCAGCGAGGTGTACGGGTCGGCCAGCGGGCCCGCCGCCACCTCTACGCGTTCCCGCCGCAGCTCGATCAGCTCCGGCACCGGGGCCTGATGCAGGCCGCCGTCCGTGGCGACCGTGACGACCCTCGGCAGGGACATCACACCGCACCAGCCGGCCTGCGCGTTCGCCTCGTCCGTCCGGCCCTCCTGGAGCCAGCCGAACATGACGCGGCGGCCGTGCTCGTCACGGGTGGACTGGGGGGCGTAGAAGTAGCGGCCGCCGTAGTCGAGGCGGTGGAGGGCGGTCGGCGTGAAGGTGTCGCCCTGGTAGCGGCCGGTCCAGTACAGGGGGTGGTGGGTGGTGCCCTCGTCCCAGGCGGAGAAGACCAGCGCGTCGGTGCTGCCGGCCTCCTCGTCCTCGCCGAGCCGGAAGAGGTCGACGCACTCCCACATCGTGCCGGTCCAGTCGAGCTCGCCCTGGTTCTGCGAGGCGTCGCCGGTCAGCAGGGGGCCGACGTAGCGCCAGCTGCGCAGGTCGTCGGATTCGTACAGGAAGGCCGTTCCGCCGGCGCCCCGGATTCCCGACCCCACCAGCTGACGCCACACCGTGTTCTCGCCCGAGCCCTCCCGCCAGACGCAGTGGTCGCGGAAGGCCGTGATGTCGACGCCCTCCGGCGGGGCGGTGATGACGGGGTTGACCGGGTCCTTGGTCCAGTACCTCAGGTCCGCCGATCCCCTGGCCACGCAGGGG
This sequence comes from Streptomyces sp. NPDC031474, assembly GCF_055581185.1. Classification (NCBI taxonomy): domain Bacteria; kingdom Bacillati; phylum Actinomycetota; class Actinomycetes; order Kitasatosporales; family Streptomycetaceae; genus Streptomyces; species Streptomyces sp. NPDC031474. Next base: position 79,528 of record NZ_JBVIJX010000014.1, on the reverse strand, counting down.
AGTTCATGCTCGTCGTGCCTGCCCGAGTAGACGAGCGTGGGCACTCCCCCGTCGTCGACGAGGACACCGGACCAGCAGCCGTCGCGGTCTGGGCCAGTGGTGCCGGGGACGAGGGCGACCGGTTCGTCGGTCCAGTGGACGAGATCGGTGCTTGTGGCGTGGCCCCAGTGGATGCGGTGGTGAGCGGCGGCGAGCGGGTTGTACTGGTAGAAGAGGTGGTAGACGCCGTTCCAGTGGCTCAGCCCGTTGGGGTCGTTGAGCCAGCCGCCGGGCGAGGTGAAGTGGAAGCGGGGGCGGTGGGGGTCGCGCAGGGCGCGTTCGGCCAGCCCCTCGGCGGTGGGACTGCCGGAGGGGAGGGTGAGGTCGTGGGTCATGCGGCGGTGGTCTCCGCTTTCTCGGTGGCGTCGGTGTCGTCCGTGGCCTCGCCGTCCGGCCGGTCGGTGGCCTTGAGGACGCGGCGGGCGATGTCGGAGGCGGGTGCGCGCAGGTGGCAGCGCACCCAGTGGGGCTGTCCGTCGTCTTCGCCGACGATGTGGCGGACGGACTCGGTGCGGCTGCACGTGCCGTCGTCGTCGTAGGGGCAGGACGTGGGGTTGAGGATCGCCTCGCGCAGGCGGGCGCGCTCGACGGGGTCGTAGCTGCCGGCCCGTTCGGGATCGGGCACGGCGGACAGAAGGAGGCGGGTGTAGGGGTGGGCGGGGGCGTCCATCACCGCCAGCGCGTCGCCGCCCTCGACGAGTTCGCCGGCGAACATGACCATCGTGGTGTCCGCGAGGTAGCGGGCGGAGCCCAGGTCGTGGGTGATGTAGAGCATGGCGATGTTCCGCTCGTCGCGCAGGCGCCGCATCAGGTTGAGCACGCCGACGCGCACGGAGACGTCCAGCATCGACGTCGGTTCGTCGGCCAGGACGATGCGCGGTTCCACCGCCAACGCGCGAGCGATGGAGACGCGCTGACGCTGGCCGCCGGAGAGTTCGTGCGGGTAGGACTGGAGCATGTCCTCGGTCAGGCCGACCGTTTTTATGAGCTCGCGCAGCGCCTCGGGAGTGGCGGAGTGGCCGTGCAGGACGAGCGCCCGGGTGAGGAAGTGCTCGATACGGTGGACGGGGTTGAGCGAGCCGAAGGGGTCCTGGAACACCATCTGGACCTTGCGGCGGTAGGCCCGTGACGCCCGGCGTCGCTCGGTGCGCAGGATGTCCTCGCCGTCGAGCAGCACCTGTCCGGCGGAGGGCTGTTCGAGGCGGGCGAGACAGCGGGCGATGGTGGACTTGCCGCTGCCGGACTCGCCGACCAGGGCGGTGATCCGGCCGGCCGGCAGGTCGAAGGAGACGTCGTTGACGGCACGGACGCGGCGCCGGGAGAAGACGGTGCCGACCTGGAAGTCCTTGGTCAGACCGCGTACGGACAGCAGGGGTTCGGTCATCGGGGGGCTCCTTCGAGGCTGCGGGCCACCCAGCGGCCGGGCGCGATCTCGCGCAGGTCGGGGATGTTCATGGAGCAGTCCGAGCGGTCCTCGGGACAGCGGACGTGGAAGCCGCAACTGTCGGCGGTGCGCGGGGCGTCGAAGAGGCCGGTGAGTTCCTGGCGCGGGCCGGTCAGCGGCGGGAAGGCGTTCATCAGCGCCTCGGTGTAGGGGTGCAGCGGATGGGCGAACAAGTCCTTGGCGTCGGCGAGTTCGACGATCCGTCCGCCGTACATCACGCCCATGCGGTCCGACAGCTCGACCATCAGGGACATGTCGTGGGTGATGAAGAGGATGGAGAAGCCCAGCTCCCGCTGGAGGTCGCGGATCTGCGCCATGATCTCCTGCTGCACGACCACGTCGAGCGCGGTGGTCGGCTCGTCCATGATCAGCAGCCGGGGGCGGAGGGCGACGGCCATGGCGATGACCACGCGCTGGCGCATGCCGCCGGAGAGCTGGTGCGGGTACGCCTTCAGCCTTCCCGGGTCGATGCCGACCAGCTGAAGCAGCTCGCCGGCCCGCTCCCGCGCGGCCCGCTTCTTCATCCGCTCGTGGGTGGTGAAGATGTCGACGATCTGCTCGCCGATGGTCAGGACGGGGTTGAGCGAGTTCATCGCCGACTGGAAGACCATGGCGATCTCCCGCCACCGGAAGGCGCGCAGCTCGCGTGCGTCCAGGGCGAGGACGTCCCTGCCCTGGAAGCGGATGCTGCCCGCGGTGATCTCCGCCGGGGGCTTCAGCAGCCGCATCACCGCGTTGGCGATGGTCGACTTGCCGCAGCCGGATTCTCCGGCGAGGCCGAAGACCTCTCCGGCGCCGATGGAGAAGGAGACGTCGTCGGCGCCCACGACGGTTCGTCCGTCGCCGCGGTATTCGACGCGCAGGCCGTTCACCTCAAGTACGGGTTCCATGGCTCAGCCCCTCCTCTCTCGGCGGGCACGGCGGTTGCGCAGCCTGGGGTTGGTGATCTCGTCGACCGCGTAGTTGACCAGCGCGATGGCGAAGGCGACGAGGGCGATGCACAGTCCGGAGGGGACGAAGGCCCACCATGCGCCGGTCATCAGCGCGCCGTCGTTGCTGGCCCAGTACAGGTTGGTGCCCCAGCTGACGACGCTGCTGTCGCCGAGGCCGAGGAACTCCAGGCCGGCCTGGGCGCCGATGCCGAAGATCACGCAGCCGAGCAGCGTGGTCATCACCACGGACGCCATGTTGGGCAGGATCTCGCGGAACATGATCCGCAGGGGGCGTTCTCCGGTGACGACGGCGGCGGCCACGAAGTCCTTGCCGCGGATCGACTTGGCCTGCGCGCGCAGGACACGGGCCGAGCCCGCCCAGCCGGTGACGACGAGGACCAGGATCACGGTGGAGGTCCCGGGCGGCAGGAACGCGGCCAGGATGATGAGCAGCGGGAGGCCGGGCAGCAGCAGGAAGATGTTGGTGACCAGGGTCAGCGCGTCGTCGACGACGCGGTCGAAGTACGCGGACGCCAGGCCGACGACGATGGCGACCGCGGTTGCCACGAGCCCCACGGTGAACCCGACGAAGAGGGAGCTTCGCGCACCCCACAGGGTGAGGGCGAGTACATCCTGTCCCTTGGCGGTCGTACCGAGCCAGTGTGCGGCCGAGGGGGTCTGGCTGCCCGTGGAGTTGATGAGCGACGGGTCACCCGGGACGAGGACGGGAGCGAGCAGGGCAAGGAGCGCGAAGAGGGCGAGCAGGATCAGCCCGGCCAGTGCCTTCCTGCTGTCGATGAGCTGGCGCAGCAGTCCGCGCCGACGGGAAGCACGTGCGGGGGCCGTCGGCGTGGTGGCCGTGGCGATTTCGATGGCGGTCATGTCGGCAGCCTCCTCAGCGGACGCGGACGCGCGGGTCGAGGCGGACGTAGACGAGGTCGACGAGGAAGTTCGCGATCAGTACCGCCGCCGTGATCGTCAGGAAGATGCCCTGCATCAGTGGGTAGTCCAGGCCCTGGACGGCCATCAGCAGCTGGTAGCCGATGCCGGGGTAGGCGAACACGACCTCGGTGAGCAGGGCGCCGCCGACGACGAAGCCGAGGGCCATGCCGAAGTTGGTGACGGAGGGCAGCATCGCGTTGCGAGCGGCGTAGCGGAACATGATCCGTGAGGGGCTGAGCCCCTTGGCCTCGGCCATGGTGATGTAGTCCTCGGCCGTTGTGGCGATCATGGTGTTGCGCATGCCGAGCATCCAGCCGCCGATGGAGACCAGCACGATGGTCAGCGCGGGCAGCACCAGGTGGGTGGCGACGTTGGAGAGGAACTCGCCGTTGAAGCCGGGGGTCAGTCCGACGTCGTAGGCGTGCCGCATGGGGAACCAGCCCAGGCTCACCCCGAACAGGTACAGCGCGCCCATGGCCAGCCAGAAGTACGGGAACGAGCCGACGAAGATCAGCAGAGGCGGGAAGGCGGAGTCGAGGACGCCGCCGCGCCGCCAGGCGGCGACGATGCCGAGCAGGTTGCCGAGCACGGCGGCGATGACGAGCGCGACGCCACCGAGGAGCAGGGTCCAGCCGATCTGCGAGCCGATCACGTCGGAGACCGGGGTGGGGAAGCGGGAGATGGAGATGCCGAGGGCGCCGGTGAAGACGCTCTTGACGTAGGAGACGTACTGCTCCCAGAGGGGGCGGTTGTCGAGGCCGAAGAGTTTCCGCAGCTGGGCTATCTGGTCGGGCTGCATGGTGCCCTGGGCCTGCGCGAACATCCGGGAGACCGGGTCGCCCGGCATGAAGCGCGGGAGAACGAAGTTCAGGGTGATGGAGGCCCAGAAGGCGAGCAGATAGAACCCCAGGTTGCGCAGGATCAGACGCACGGGTCGTGCTCCCTGTCGGTGGGGGGTGAACGTGTGGCTCGGTGCGCGGGGGCGGCCGTCCGGGGAGGAGGGCGGCCGCCGGTCCGCGGGCGGCGTCAGCTCTTGACGGGCTTCAGCGAGGTGAGCACGAGGACCGTGCTGCCGTTGCGGTTGCCGAGGGTGGCGTACGGGTTCTTCTCGGTGGGCCAGCCGGTGAAGCGGGCGTCCGTGTACGCGCCCCACTCGGGGCCGGTGAACAGCGGGACGACGGGTGCGTCCTTGTTGTACAGCTCTTGCAGACCGTTCATCTGCTCGCGCTGCGTCTTCTCGTCCGTGGCGGCGGCGAAGGCGTCGATGAGTTCGTCGGCCTTCTTGTCGCCGAAGCGGTGGTAGTTCTCGGTGGCCTGCTTGCCGACCGGCTGCACCATCTTGGTCGACATCACGCCGCGGAAGTACTCGTACGGGGTGGCGCCGTTGTTGCTCCACACGATGCCGGTGTCGAAGGTGCCGGTGTTGTACGACGACGAGACCGCCGACCAGTCGGGCGTCTTCACGGTGGCGGTGATGCCGACCTTCGCCAGGTCCTGCTTGATGATGTTGGCGACCGAGATCCAGTCGGAGGAGGCGGAGCCGACGGAGATGTCGAGGGTGAAGTTCTTGCCGTTCTTCAGCTTCCGCTTGCCGCCGCTCTCCTTGTAGCCGGCCGCGTCGAGGGCCTTGGCCGCCGCGTCGGTGTCGGACTTCGTCCAGGTGCAGGAGGCTGCCAGCGATGTGTCGCGCCACTTGTCGTACGTGCGGGTCAGGCCCGTGCAGTCGGCGGGTTCGGCGTAGCCGTTCATCGCGACCTTGGTGATCTGGTCACGGTCGACGGCCATGCTGAGCGCCTTGCGCACGGCCGGATCGTTGAACGGCGCCTTGGTGGTGTTCAGCTGCCAGTTGATCATGGCGCCGGTGGCCGGGAACCAGTAGTGGTTGTGCTTCTTGTCCTTGGCGACGAAGGACTTCTCGATGTCCGGGATGAACGACTGGGTCCAGTCCACCTCGCCGTTGGTGAAGGCGATGTTGGCGCTGTCGTTGCCGGAGAAGGCGAGCATCTGGATGCCGGCGATCTGCTGCTTCGCGGGCTGCCAGTAGTCGGGGTTCTTGCGCAGCTCGTACGACTGGCTCTGGAACTTCTCGATCTTGGTGTACGGGCCGGTGCCGACCGGGTCCGGGTTGGTGAACTTCGCCGGGTCCTTCACCTTGGACCAGATGTGCTTCGGCAGGATGTAGTGCCCGCTGATCTCGTAGAACGCGGTCGAGAACGCCTTGTCGAAGGAGAACTTCACCGTGTGGGCGTCGACCGCGGTGACCTTGTCGAGGTAGTCGAAGCCGCCGAGCACCTTCTTCTGGAGCTCGAAGGTGTAGACGACGTCGTCGGCGGTGAGCGACTGGCCGTCCGACCACTTGACGCCGTCGCGCAGCGTGAAGGTGAGGGACTTGCCGTCCTTGGCCTGCTCCCACTTGGTGGCCAGCCACGGCGTGTCCTTGGCGTCGGCCATGCTGTGCACCGCCAGCGGCTCGTAGACCGACTGGAGGGTCATGGGGGCGGCCTGCGGCGAGAGTGGGTTGAAGTTGCGCGTGAACGTCGCCAGATCCTCGCGCGGGATGGTGAGCAGCTGGTTGCCAGAAGTGTCACCGGCGCCGGCGGCGCCCGAGCCACCCGTACAGGCGGACAGGACCAGGGCCGCGGCGGCGGTCGCGGTGACTGCTCTCAGGACGGCTCGTGGCCGCCGTGAAGGTATGCGGGAGGGTGCCATAATGGAGACTCTTTTCCTCTCTTCAACACACAGGGCGAAGACGGGATGGGATTCCTCGGCGGGCTGATTAGTGGTCAGACCGACGAGCGTTCGAGCAGCGGGCAGTCGATCGTCACCCGGTGGGTGTCGAGCGGCTGCCCTGCTGCGAGGGCGGCGAGCATGTCGACGCCCTTGGTGCCCATGGCCTCGAAGGGCAGGGCGAGCGTCGTCAGCTTCGGCCGCAGATAGGCGGCGATGAGTTCCTGGTTGTCGAACCCCACCACGGCCACGTCGTGCGGGATGCGCAGCCCACGTTCCTTGATCGCGTCGTACGCGCCCATCGCCATCCGGTCGTTTCCGCAGAACAGCGCGGTCGGCCGGTCGCCGGCCGGGCGGTCCAGCAGTTCGCAGGCGGCGGTATAGGCACTGTCGGCGGTCGCCCAGCCAGGGAGAACGAGGGAGGGGTCGGGGGTGATCCCGGCCTCGCGCAGGGCGCGTTCGTACCCCTCGCGCCTGCCGATGGCGGCCGGGATGGCCGGGTCGAGGTTGATGAACCCGATGCGGGTGTGACCGGCGTCCAGGAGCCGACGGGTCGCCTTGTATCCGCCCGACACCTCGTCGGGCAGGATGCACGGCAGCTCCCCTTCGGCGTCGTAGCAGTTGACGAGCACCGTCGGCACCTCCCGGGCGGCCTTGGGGAGCGTGACGGCGCGGTGCCAGGTCGTGGCGTACAGGAGCCCTTCCACGCGGTGCTCCAGCATCTGGTCGAGCGCGGCGGCCTCCTGGGCGGGGTCGCCCTCGCTCGCGGCGATCAGCAGGAACCTCCGGTCACCCCAGGCGCGGCTCTGCGCGCCCGTGATCAACTCCCCCGCGAAGGGACCGGTCACGATCTCGGTGATCAGCCCGAACCACCCGCTGCGGTTCGCGGCCAACGCCCGCGCCCCGGCGTTGGGCCGGTAGCCGAGCTCGTCGATCGCCTCCAGGATCCGCCGACGGGTCTCCTCGGGGATGGCGGCGCCGGGCTTGTCGTTGAGGACGAAGGAGACGGTGGTCCGCGAGACACCCGCGTAGAGCGCCACATCGCTCATGGTCACGCGATGCGTCTTGTTCGTGGCCACTTCCAGTCCCTTTCGGCCGTCCGGAGGTGAGACAGCACCTCCGGTTTCGCGCTTTAATAACGCGCGTTACTTCCGTGTGGCAGGGAAGTTACGTGCGTCTTGAGCGGCATGTCAATACCTGCGCATGGGTCGCATCAGGCCACCGGCCCGGTGCCCTTCGCCCCCCGCTCTTCCCGAGAGAGGCAAGCAACCACCATGGCCCGACCCCAGGCCCCCAGCAGCGTCACCGTCCTCGGCGAGTGCGTCGCCGACGGCTTCACCGACCCCGCCCGGTCCAGCTCAGATGAACTCGCGCTGCGCGCCCTGCCCGGTGGCGGCCCCGCCAACACCGCCGTCGCCCTCGCCCGGCTCGGCACCCCCACCCGCTTCCTCGGGCGCTTCTCCACGGATGTCTTCGGCACCCTCTTCCGTGCCCGCCTCAGTGCCTCCGGCGTCGACCTGACCGGCAGCGTGACCGCCGCCCCCGAGCCCAGCACCCTCGCCGTCGCCGACCTCGACGACTCCGGCCAGGCCACCTACACGTTCTATGCCGACAGCGCCGCCGACTGGCAGTGGACCGACGACGAACTCGCCGGCGCCCGGCTGGACGATGCGGCCTGCCTGCACACCGGCTCTCTGGCGCTGATACAGCAGCCCGGCGGCAGCCGCATCGAGGACAATCTCGCCAGGGCGCGCGAGCACGTCACCGTGTCCATCGACCCCAACGTCCGGACCCAGCTCGTACCGCCCTCCGTCTACCGCGAACGGCTTCCCCGCTGGTGCGCCCTCGCCGACATCCTTCGCCTCAGCGAGGACGACCTCGCGCTGCTGCTTCCCGGTGCCGACCCCGAGGAGGCGTGCGACACCTGGCATGCCGCCGGCGCGCGCCTCGTCGTCATCACCTTGGGCGGGCGCGGCGCCCTTGCCTCCCTCGACGGCCTGCGGGTCACCGTCCCAGCCCCGGCCGTGGACGTTGTGGACACCGTCGGCGCCGGGGACTCCTTCACCGCGGGCCTGCTCCACCGCCTCGCCGCCCTCGGACACCTTGGCGGGCGACTCGACGCACTGAGCCTCGAGGACGTCACCGACTCCTGCTCCTTCGCCGCTCGCGTGGCCGCCGTGACCTGTTCCGTCCACGGCGCGAACCCGCCCTGGGTGGACGAAGCGGCGATGGAGGCCGGCGTGGAGCAGCTCCTGCCGCATGCCTGAACGTGGCATGCCCGTTCCCGCAGACAGGACTGCGGGAACGGACGTCGAATCCACACCCGCGGCGGGCATGAGGAACGCGCTGGCGAAGTCGTTCGCCTGACGTTCGGCGTCCGGTCCGGTGCAGAGGCGCTCGCCACTGCCGTGCATGACCAGGTGGCCCAGTTCGTGGGCGGCGTCGAACCTGCCGGGCTCGACGGTCTTCATCGTGTTCAGGAAGACGAACGGGACGCTGCCCCGCCATACCGCGAAGGCGTCCACCTCCAGTGAGTCCGGTGGGAGGGAGAAGACCCGGACGCCGTGGGCTTCGAGCAGGTGCACCATGTTCGGCGCCGGTGCGTTTCCGAGTTCCCATCGGGTACGGACCATCTCGGCGGCCGTCTCCGGGTCGGGTTTGCCGAGTGAGGGCAGGTCGGGGGCGGGCAGTTGGAAACGCTCGTCGATCCACTCATAACCGTGCGGAGACAAGTTTCGGTACAGGGAAAGGGGCCGAGGTGCCCCACCGCGCGTCCGCGTGGCTACGCGGGCCAACCAGCGCCGCCAGGCGTGAGTGAGGGCCGCCGACACGCTTCGGCGGCGTCGGCGGTCGGTCAGTGGATCCGGCGTCGTGTCGAGCAGTCGCGGCTCAGCCGCGTGGTCCCGCGCCGTGCAGGAGTGTGTCGATGACGAGTGCGGCCAGCGCGTCCGGGTCCTGCGCGGCTGGATCCTGGTCGGCGCCCGGCCTGTCGAGGGCTTCGCTCAGGAGGGCGTAATACACCTGCCGCGTCCAGTCCAGGTCCGCGTCCGGGGCGAGGAGTCCCTCGTTCTGCGCTCGTGCGAGGAGTTCGAGGGTGTAGGTGTCGATCTCTTCCCAGATGGCGGCTGCGGCGCTGGTATGGGGCGTGGCGTGACTGAGGGTGAAGCGCCAGGTGCCCTTGACCCGCAGGACGTTCGCGGTCACGCGGTACAGGGCCACGAGCGCGGGGGCGGAGTCGGGCCGGGCTTCCCCGATGGCGTCGAGGAGCTGCTGCTTCGCGGAGACGGCGAGCGCCTCCAGCAGCGCCTGCCGATTCGCGAACCGGCGGTGCACCGTGATCCTGGTCAGCCCCGCTGCCTCGGCGATCTGCTCCATGGAGGCACCGGCGTCGTCGGCGAGGACCCGCTCGGCCGCCTCCAAAATCGCACGCACACTGCGCTCGGCATCTGCCCGCAGCGGTCGGCCCATAGCGGTCTCCCTGTCTCGTTCGCTTTCGTCCCCACGTAGAGGATACGTGACCGCTACGGGTATCCCGATAACTGATTCTTTCCCGCCGCGCATGCGACTCTATCTGATACATAGATGATACATATTGGAGTTTGCGCCGCACCGCCCGACAGGCGACGACTCGACGAAGTCGCCGGTCAGGCAACGCTTTCGCCCTCCACGCCGGCGCCCACTCGACAGGTGCGTCGCGACAGCGGCCGGAAGCCGGCGGCACCGGCTCGCGCAGCCCACGATGTCGGCGCACGACAGATTCACCACTCCGGGGCAAACCCTCCGGTCACGACCCGCGCAATTGTCATGCTCTCGATGCTTCGGGCCCGACCCGACGGCGGCTGTCGTCATGATCCAAGGGAGCGGACTGATTCACCCTGGCGGATGACGCAGTCGAGCGCCCGGGACGACTCCCGACGACATTGCCGATCCCTAGCTTCAGCACATGTCGATCATGCGGGAGTCTCTTCGCCGCCCCCGGCTCACCGGCGTCGTCGCTCCCAGTTCCCCACCCTCGCGCAGTCCGTGACCTCTGGTCTGCATCCAAGCGGGAGGTCCCCGGACCCGTTGGGGCTTTCACATGCGTACGGGGGCGAGCCCGGTTCGACGAAGTCGCCGGGTCAGGAATAGCCCCGACTCCCGTGCGCCCGCAGAGCATTCACGGAGCGCACGGCAGGTTCAACGCGCCGGGGAGATCTCCGGCCCGACTCAAGGAATTGGCATGTCCTCAAACACTCGAGGTACCCGTATCTCCCGGCGGACCGCGGTGGCGCTGGCCAGTATGTCCGTCGTCGCGGCTGTCGTCGTCACGGCACCGAGCATGGCCAATGCCGTGAGCGGCAGCTCCGGCGGCACGCGGCACTCGGCCACCCAGGCGCAGAACGCGGAAAGCGCCAGCACCGCCCCCAACCTGCGCGCCAAGGCCGCCAACGGCGTCACCTACCAGTACCGCCGCTTCGGCCACCCCAGCGGGGGCAGCGTGCCGCTGGTCTTCTTCCAGCACTTCCGCGGCACTCTCGACAGCTGGGACCCCAAGCTCATCGACACCATCGCCGCCAAGCGTGAGGTCATCCTCGTGGACAACGTCGGTGTCGGCGGCTCCACCGGCACCACCGCCAGCACCGTCCAGCAGATGGCCCTGGACGCCATCGACTTCATCGACGCCCTCAAGCTGCCCCGCTACGACGTGTTCGGATTCTCCCTCGGCGGCGAGGTCGCCCAGGAGGTCGCCCTGCGCCGCCCCTGGCAGGTCCGCCGTGTGGTCCTGGCCGCCACCGGCCCCCAGGGCGGAGTGGACCAGCGCGCATCCGACCCGAACATCCTGCGTCGGACCCTGAAGGACACCCCGGGCCCCGAGGACTACCTTTTCCTCTTCTTCAAGAACACCGCCTCCAGCCAGGCCGCGGGAGGCGAGTTCCTCCAGCGCCTCGGGCAGCGCATCACTGACCCCGACGCCCCCTCCAGCCTCGCCACCCGCGACCGCCAGCTCACCGCGTGGTCCGAGTGGGGCATCCCCGACAAGTCCAAGCTGGTGCGCCTGAACGCCCTCTTCCAGCCGACTCTGGTCGCCGACGGCGAGAGCGACATCCTGATGCCCGCCAAGAACTCCCACCTGTTGGCCAAGTACCTCCCCAACGCGCAACTGCACATTTACCCGGACGCCGGTCACGGCTTCCTCTACCAGTACGCCGTCAAGTTCGGCACCGAGGTGAACGCCTTCCTCGACCGCTGACAGCCCCTCCCTCTGAGACGGTCGCCGGCGCCGACAGGAGCGGTGACCGCAGACCGGCCTCATGCCCGATGCCCCGCCGGAGCCGAGCCCGGCGGGGCATCGCCGTGCATCGGGCCGCCGACCTGGTCCATCCGGAGGGCAGCAGCGGGGCGGGCACCGACACAGAGGCATGCCTCCCACAGTGCCCGAGCGGGCGCTCCTCGGGTGCGGTGCGGGCGCTCCGGGGGAGGACCCGCTGACGTCGTGACCCTCCGCAAGAGATACGTGAACGCTACGGATGTCTTTTTAATTGATGCTGTCATGTTGCCTTTGAATGAGAAGTTGATACATTGGTGAAACCGATTGGAGGTTGCGGCGACGGCGACGGACCTCGGCATGACGGGCGTCCGCGTCCGACGCCGCGACCCCCACACCCCCGCAAAGACGAAGCAGTCCATGAGTCAGGAGCCCACAATGGCGACAACACGTCCGGTAGCCCTCGTGACGGGTGCGTCCTCCGGCATCGGCAAGGCGGCCGCCCTCGCGCTGGTGGCGGCGGGCCACGAGGTGGTCGGCACCAGCCGCAACACCGCGCAGGTCACCCCCCTCAAGGGCGTGACCTTCCTCGACCTCGACGTGACCAGCGACGCTTCGGTGACCGCCGCGGTCGGCGAGGTGATCGACCGCTTCGGGCGGATCGACGTCCTGGTCAACAACGCCGGCATCGGCTCGGCGGGCGCCGCCGAGGAAAGCTCCGCCGCACAGGCCCAGGGCCTCTTCGACATCAACGTCTTCGGCGTCATCCGCATGACCAACGCCGTCCTGCCACACATGCGCGCCCAGCGCAGCGGACGGATCATCAACATCTCGTCCATCGTCGGCTTCATGCCGCAGCCCTACATGGCGGTCTACGCCGCCTCCAAGCACGCCGTCGAGGGCTACTCGGAGTCCGTCGACCACGAACTCCGCGAGTACGGCGTGCGCTCCCTGCTCGTCGAACCCGCCTGGACCAACACCGCGTTCGACGCCGCCAGCGTGCGACCCGACCAGCCCCTGGACGTCTACGCCAAGCAGCGCCACGTCTTCGAGGAGTACATGGCCGGCGCGGTCAAGGACGGCGACGACCCCGCCGTCGTCGCCAAGGAGATCGTCGCGGCGGCGACCGACGCCAAGCCGAAGCTGCGCTACACCGCCGGCGCCATGACCGGGCGCGTGCGCACCATGCGCCGCATCGTGCCTTCCCGCATGTTCGATCAGCAGCTGCGCAAGCTCAACCGCCTGCCCGCCTGACCACTCCCACAAGACCGTCATGAAACGCAGCGACAGGAAAGCGAAGCCCGCCATGAGCACCTATCTGGCAGACGCGGCGAAGGACCTCACCGTGGAAGGCCCCTCCACGACGTTCACTTACCGGCGCGTCGGCCCCCGGGGCGGCATCCCGCTGGTCCTGCTGAACCGGGTCCGCGGGACCCTCGACTGGTGGGACCCGGAGTTCCTGGACCACCTCGCCGCCGCCCACGACGTGATCGTGTTCGACAACGTCGGCACCGGCTACACCACCGGCACCCCACGCGACTCCGTCGAGGGACTCGCCGACGGCACCGTCGAGTTCATCGAGGCCCTCGGCCTCACGCAGGTCGACCTGCTCGGCTGGACCCTGGGCGGCACCGTCGCCCAGCACATCGCCCGCACCCGGCCCCACCTGGTCCGCAAGCTGGTCGTGGCGGCCGCCAACCCCGGCGGGACGGTGCCCGGTGCTCCCGACCCGGACCCGAAGGTGCGGGCCACCATGACCAAGCCCGAGGTCACCGGGGACGACCTGGTGTTCCTCTTCTTCCCCGACACGGACACCGGGCGCGCCGCCGGGTACGCACACCTCGCCCGGGTCGCCACCCGGCTGGCCACCGGACGCCCCGACGTGTCCGAGGCGGCGGCCATGGGCCAGATCGCCGCGATCCAGAAGGATGCGTCGATCCCCTTCGAGCAGGTGCGCGCGGACCTGGCGACCATCCGGCAGCCGGTCCTGTACGCCACCGGCATCAAGGACGCGATGATCCCCGCCCTGGCGTCCTACACCGCTGTCCAGTACGTCCCCGACGCCACCCTCGTCGCCTACAGCGACGCCGGGCACGCCTTCCTCTTCCAGCACGCCAAGGACTTCGCCCGCCAGGTGAGCGCCTTCCTCGCCGACTGACCGTTCACACGGACACCGGCCCCACAGGAGGCACGACAAAGTCGGGACGCCTCCCGCACTGAGGAGAGTCATCGTGCAGGTGACCAGCGACCCGGCGCGCCGGGAGGTCACGCCGCTGGAGCTGTTCTTCGACCTGGTCTACGTCTTCGCGATCGGCCAGTTGTCGCACCGGCTCCTCGTACATCCCACCTGGACCGGCGCCGCCCAGGCGCTCGTGCTCTACCTCGCCGTCTATGCGGCGTGGGCGTACACCACCTGGGCGGTCACCCTCGTCCCGGCCGAGAACCCGCGGACCAGGCGGATGCTGCTGGGGGTCATGCTCGCGGGGCTGTTCATGAACGCCGCGATCCCACGAGCCTTCGGCGACGCCGGCTGGGTCTTCGTCGCCACCTTCCTGCTCATTCACATCGGCCGGACCGTATGGCTGCTGACCGTCGGCCTCGACCGGGTCAACCAGGAACATTTCATCCGCGTCCTGGTCTGGTTCGTCGCGGCCGCACCTCTGTGGCTGATCGGCGCGGCGGTCGACGGCGGCGCGCGGCTGACCTGGTGGGCCGCCGCCATCCTGATCGAGCTGGCGGGCACCTGGGCGGCGCATCCACTGCCCGGCCGCAGGCTGGACTCCCGAGAGGTCGCCTTCGCCGGCGGCCACCTGCTGGAACGCGGCCGACTGTTCATGATCATCGCGTTCGGCGAGACGATCATGACGACCGGCACCGCGCTCACCACGGCGCCGTACGCGCCGATGACGTTGCTGACCAGCAGTGTGGCGCTCACCGGAACGGTCGCGTTGTTCTGGCTGTTCTTCAGTCGCTCCGAACACGTCGTCCGCCACTACGAGCGGACCGAGGACCCCATCAGGGCCGGGCGCAGCGGCGTCCTCAGTCTCATGGCCTCCGTCGCCGGGATCATCGCCGCCGCCGCGGGCGACGAACGGGTCATCGCACCTCCGGTGGAGCACGCCGGCATCACCACCAACCTGCTCCTCTTCGGCGGGCCGGCCCTCTACATCGGGGCGCAGACCTGGCACGGGGCGGCCCTGTTCGACGCACTGAGCCCGGCACGGCTGATCACGCTGTCCGCCCTGGTCGTCGGATGCGCGGTCACGACAGCGGTGCCGGCCTGGCTGTCGGCCGTCGTCGCCGCCGCAATCGTCGTCGCGCTGGCCGTGTTCGAAGACCGCCATCAGCCGGGGAGGGCGCGTGCGAAGCCGATCCCACCGCGCTGACCTCCACCGATGCGCTTGCTCACCGACCGACTCACCGGAGCCTTCCATGAACCTTTCCACTCACACCGTCCTCGTCACCGGGGCCGGCCGGGGCCTTGGCCGGGCGCCATGACGCAGAAGGCCAGCGTGCTGATCTGCGACGATCAGGAGCTGATGCGGGCCGGCCTCCGCATGGTCGTGGACGGCCAGCCGGACCTCACGGTCGTCGGCGAGGCCGGGGACGGCGAGACGGCAGTGGCGCAGGCGCTCACCCTGCGCCCGGACCTCGTCCTCATGGAGGTACGGCTGCCTTGCCTGGACGGCATCTCGGCGACCGAGCAGGTTCGGGCCGCGTTGCCCCGGACGCAGGTACTGGCCCTCACCATGTGCGACCGCGACGAGTACGTCTACGCCTCGCTGCGTGCGGGAGCGAGCGGCTTCCTCGTCAAAGACGCGCCGACCGCCGAGCTGCTCGTGGCCATCCGCAGCGTCCTGCGCGGCGACAAGGTCATCGCCCCCTCGGTGACGCGGCGGCTGATCGACCGCTACATCACAGGTGCCCTCGCTCCGCTCACCGACGCAACGCTCGACGTGCTCTCCGACCGCGAGCGCGAGGTGCTGAGCCTGGTGGCCCGCGGGCTGAACAACGCGGAGATCGCCGGGAAGCTGTTCCTCGGCGAGACCACGGTCAAGACCCACGTGGCCAGGATCCTCACCAAGCTGCGCCTTCGCGACCGGATTCAGGCCGTCGTCATGGCCTACGAGAGCGGACTGGTTCGTCCTGGCGGGTGACCCCGTCGGGCGCTCGGGATGGTTTCCGACGACCCAGACGCTCCCTAGGTTTCGGACATGTCGATCATGCGCGAGTTCCTTCGCCGCCCCCGGCTCACCGGCGCCGTCGCCCCCCAGTTCAGCGACACTGGCGCAGGCCATGACCGCCGGCCTGGATCTGGAACACGGCGACGCCGTGGTGGAGTTGGGGTCCGGCACGGTGCGATCACCGAGGCGATACGGCGACGGCCGGCACCGGGGACACCGGTGGTCGCGGTCGAGCTCAACCCCCTCTTCGCCCGCCGGCTCGCGGACCGGTGCCGGGACAGCACCGTCGAGGTGGTCCACGGTTCCGCCGAGGACCTGCCGGCGCTCGTCCCCCATCCGGTCGACGCCGTCGTGTCCGGTCTGCCGTGGACCGTCATGCCGCACGGCGGCAGCGTCGGATCCTCGACGCGGTGACCGGCGTACTGCGCGCGGACGGCCGGTTCAGCACCTTCGCCTACGTCCACGCGGCCTGGACTCCCCCGGCCCGCCGGTTCGTGGCCGAGCCGGCGACGCGGTTCTCCAGCGTGGAGCGCAGCCGGGTCGTCTGGCCGAATCTCCCGCCGGCGTACGTGCACCGCGCGTTCACGCCGGCCCACGCAACCCTTCCCACCCCGCTCGAACACTTCAGAACCGGAGCACACCATGACGCAGCACGGCATGTTCAGCATCGAGACCGTGGCGCCGAAGATCCGCCGCGTTACTTTCACGAATGCGCCCGTGAACGTCGTCGGCGCGGACACTGTCATCCAACTGATCGCTGTCGTCGATGAGTTGAGCAGAGACGAGAAGGTCCAGGTCGTCGTCTTCGACAGCGGTACGCCCGGATATTTCTTCAACCACGCCGATCTCGGCCAGGTGCCCGAACTCCTGGCGTTGAACGCCGCGGACGGGACCCCGACGTGGGTCGAACTCGTCACCAGGCTGAGCAGCGCCCCCTTCATCAGCATCGCCTCCATCCGCGGGCGTACGCGGGGCGGGGGCGACGAGATCACCCTGGCCTTCGACCTGCGCTACGCCAGCCTCGAGGAGGCGGTCTTCTGCCAGCCCGAGGTCGCGATCGGCATCGTCCCTGGCGGTGGCGGCAGTGACCGTCTGGCCCGGCTGCTGGGACGGGACCGCGCGCTCGAAGCGGTCCTCACCAGCGAGGACTACGACGCCGAGCGCGCCGAGAAGTACGGATGGGTGACCCGGGCCGTCCCCGACGCCGAGCTCGATGACCTCGTCAACGGCGTGGCAGCGCGCATCGCGTCCTTCGACAGGGCGTCCGTCCTGGGCGCGAAGGCACAGATCAACCGGTCGACTCTGCCGCCGGTGGCCGACCTGCGCGCGTCCTGGGCGGAGTTCGCCGAGTCGGTCAACTGGCCGGGATTCCAGGCGCGCGTGCCGCAGCTGGGCAAGGCCATCGCCGAGGTCGGTCTCGATGAGATCGAGCGGAACCTCGGCTATTACGCCGGGCTCATCAACCAGCAGGCATAGCGGCCGACGGCGCACCGCCCTGGCGCCCCAACGGCGGTGCGCCCAGCAACCGACTCCGACCACATCCTCGGGAAACGAGGGGTACGTCAGCCCGAGTGCGTTGATCTGGATCACCAGCGCGCACACGCTGGTGGTGGCCAGTCTGGTGCTGTCGGCCGGCACGCTGGGCAACCTCTTCGGCCGCAAGCGGATGTTCTGCGTCGGTGTGGTGGTCATGGTCGCGGGAGGGCTGCTCGCCGCGACCGCCGACACCACCGCCGTGGTGAGCGCCGCGCAGCTGATCTCCGGCCTCGGCGGCGCACTGGTCCTGCGTCCTCGCACGGCCATTTAAGGGAGGTCTTCCCCGTGGGGTGCCTGCGGCCGGCGGTCCGCGCCCATGCGACGAGCCCGTTCTCGCGAGCCTGCCGGAGCCGAATGCGGGCGGCAGATTCCGGGAGCCGCACACGGGGGAACCGTGCGCAGTGGACAGAGCGCAGGGGCGGGCCCGATCAGTTGGCCGACGTGTTCCGTGTCATCTCGGCCGCCTCGGTGATGGCGCGTTGTCTGAGATCGCCGAACAGCTGCATCGTGACGGCGGCCAGGACGTCACCCCCGCCAACAGTGCGCCCGTCCCCGCAGCGGGTGGACAGGGCGAGGAGCGGATCCTTGAGCAGCGGGGCCGGGGCCGGCTCGCCCGGCACCACCAGACTGACCGTCCCGAACCGCTTGACCCCGCCCTCGCGGACGACCTTGGCCGCGTCCCGGGCCAGGGCCGTCAGGAACACGCTCGCGATTCCGTCCAGGTCGCGGACCATCGCCGGGACGGCCCTCACCCGCCGGCTCCCCAGCAGCCTTCTCACCCCGGCCTCGAACCGGTGGGCGCCGGCCACACCACTCGGTGTACGCGCCCCGCGGCGCTCACGAAGAGACACGAGCGCACCATCGGCGTTGCGCATCTCGCCCATCAGGCCGTGGAAGGTCGGGCTGTGCAGGTACCACGCCGATCCCACCTCCACCTCGACGTTCCGGTCGATCGCCGAGATGAGGTCCTTGGGAGTCAGCCTCGTCCTGGCCTCCTCGGCCGCCGCGCTTCTCGCGCCGTCGATGATCTCCGTCAGCACGGTCCGCGTCACCGACGCGGCGGCCCACGCGGCCGGCCGGGAGACGTGCAACGAGGTCACGTCCCTGAACACCGCTTTGACGAGCTGAGGCTTGAACGGCAGGTCGGTCACGGCGGAAGCGGTCTGCGGACCGCTGCGCTCGGTGCGTAGGAGTTGTGTGGTCATCGAAGAATGTGCTTTCTGCTGTCGGAGGTGTCAGAGGCCCCTGCCGCACCGGGCGGCGAGACCACAGAGCTCTGCGGAGGGCGCCGAGCCGGCGCAGGGCCTGCCGGGCGGGGCCGGCCGCCACACAGAGGTGCAGGCGGCCCCGCCCGGATTCTCGGCGTTCCGGCGACCGGGCGTGCGGCAGGGGGTGCCACCCGGGCGACGCGCTGTGGTGCGGCGCCGTGCCGGTCAGGCGACCTGGTACCTGCCGACTTCCAGGAAGCGGCGCAGTGCATCGGGTGTGTTGTCGTCGAGTGCGGCGTTGGCTGCCGCGCGCAGGGCCGGGCTGATGGACGGGTCGGCGAGGATGCGGGCGATGGCAACGCGGTCGTCCTCGGCCTGGGCGATCCGGTAGCCCGTCTCCAGCCAGGCGCGCATCGCGTCGGAGTCGTTGGCGTCCAGGAGGGCGTTGACCTCGGCGATGACGCGCCGGCCGCTGTCCGGGTCGGCGAGGATCCGGACTATGGCCACCCTCAGGTCATCGGCGTCCGGCTCGGCCGCGGACGAGGACACCGCGGGCACCGTCACCGCGGTCGGTGCCGCCGTGGCGGCGAAGGACGGCGTGGCGAGCAGGAGGGCCGGGGCGAGGATGCCCGCGGCAATGCCGGGCGCTACGTGATGCAGTCGCAAGGGGAATGCTCCTCTTCGTGGGCTACGGAGGTGAGTTGAGGACGCCTCAGGGCGTTCACTTCGGTGATGCTGCCACCTGGGTCTGACAGTGGTAGTTGCCCCGCTGCGGTCGCAGGGCACCCGTCGCCGCGGACGTGGCCGGTGTTTCATGGCGGCGCGCCTTCGAGAAGGGCATTCACGGCCGGCCCGCACAGCGGCACCACGTTCGACATCATGAGCAGCGTGGGAGTGGCGATCCTCATGATCGCGGGCGTGCCGGTGACGATGGACCGCCTCCCGCGACTGCGCCGCCTGGCCAAACCGGTCGTCGCCGTGGGCACCATGTCCCTGACCGCCTACGTCGGCCACTTCGTCGTGCAGCCCTGGCTGTCCGAGCTCGGGGTCGGGCCCGGCACCGAGCAGTCCTGGGTGCCGCTGCTCATGTTCGTCCTCGGGGCGATCGTGTTCGCCGCGATCTGGTCCCGCTTCTTCCGCCGCGGGCCCCTGGAGTACCTGGTCAACGCCGCCGCCAAGCCGGCGAGTACATCCGATGGGACCCGACCGGGGTGGAAAGCCTCCACATCCCACCCCGGCGGACGGCTCAGAGAGTCCAGTTGCCACTGAGCAACCCGTGCCCTGCACCGAACGAGCGGATCCAGCGCCTTCCGAGTCGACGCCTGCGAGGGAGAGGGCCCTTCCCGTACGGCACGGCAGCCAGGCCGGCTTTGCGGTTCAGGTCCCGCGCGAGCAGGGGTCTTCGTCACTGTGCCGGAGTGATCGACTTTCCGCTGTCCGTGGCCCGTCGGCAGCGGACTGACCTTCCCACCCGCTGAGGCTCGCCCCGCTGCCAGGGGAGCCTCAGGAGCAGTTTTGACAGGCCAGGACCTCTGCTACCTCCCACCGACGTGCCATATATAAAAGATCTTGTATCTTGGTACACTCTAGTCGATATATACAGGAGGGCACCCATGAGTCGTACCGTGATCGACCTCGACGACGAGGCCTTGGAAGAAGCGGCCAAGGAACTCGGCACCACCACCAAGCGCGAGACCATCAACACCGCGCTGCGGGAAGTAACGGCCCGTTATAGGCGTCTGCGCGCGCTCGACGAAGCCCGCGAGCTGGTGACCGACGGCGCACTGGACATGGACCTTCTCCTGGACAAGAGCAAGTACCGGCCCACGAGCACAGCCGACGCCGCCTCCGACACCGGAGCGTATGAGTGACCGTCGCCGATTACCTCATCGACACCTCCGCGCTCGCCCGCGTCCTGCTCCGCCAGAACACGGCCGACTGGGATGACAGGATCGGCGCCGGCCTCGTCGCGATCTGCGACATCACCGAACTCGAGGTCCTTTACTCAGCCCGTTCGGCCGCAGACCGTACGCGTGTGAAGGCGGCGCTCGACGCCCACTACGTCTGGTGCCCCATGCCGGACGGCGTCTACCGCCGCTCCCGTGTCGTCCAGGAACAGCTGACCGCCAAGGGTGAGCACCGCAGCGCGGGCCCCGTGGACCTCCTAGTCGCTGCCGCCGCCGAGGAAGCGGGGCTCACACTGCTTCACTGCGACCACGACTTCGACACCATCGCCCGCACCACGGGACAGCCGGTCCGCACGATCGACCTCAGGCAGTAGAGCCTCCACAGCCGCCCAGTCGGCGACGAGGAACGGGAGTGGCCCGTCGCAACGGGGCACTCGCCGTCGAACTCGCGAGCAGCGGATTCAGTCCGACGAGCCCGAGTTGACGTTCCGGCACCTGAGAGGCGACGTTCCACAGGGGAAAGACCTGCACAGGTGGGGCGGGTGGGACGCGAACCCACGGCCGACGGATCATGAGTCCTTTGAGGATCTTGGCGGCCCTTATCGATCAATGCCGATCCGCGGCGTATTTGCAGGTCAGATGGGGTGAGCCATGCCAGCTTTTCTCGGCCCTTGCCAGTCCGTTCCTGTCCTTGCGTCCCCAACGCGTCCCCAACGCGTCCTCAACGAGTCCACACGGCTCCAACCCCCCGAGGCGCGGGACGAGCATCGCTCCACCTGAGGAAGAATCTCAAACTCGGGCGCAGCGCATTCCCGTTCCAAAGGTCAGGGCTTCGACCATCCCCAGCGAGAGATCCTGCACGACGTCCAAGACCAGCGACTTCGCTGACCGCTCAGCGTACGAGGCTTAGAGTCCCCTTGCTCTGATGGTCGCCTAGCCCTTCTCGCCCGTCCTCCGGCGTCGCGATGGTCAGCCCGAAGAGCATTTTGCCCATCTCGTCCGCTGTGACGCCGAGCTGACCGGCGACGTCACCTGGACGGATGCCTTTGCCCCAAAGGCCTTGGAAGACCTTGGTCAGGATCTGCGACGTCTCTCTCCTCTTCAGACCCTGCGGTTCGTCCGTGCGGTATCCCCGCGCGCTCAGTTCCGCGCAGGCCGAGCGGTACTGCCAGTCGGTGAGGAGGCCGAGGTCGTGCATGCGGTACGTCAGCGCCATGGCGGAGACCTTCCACATCCGCTTCCCCTGGAGGATCTGGTCGACTCGGGCTCCCGCCGGCATGTGGCCCAGCACACCCGCGGCGGGCATGAGGAACGCGCTGGCGAAGTCGTTCGCCTGACGTTCGGCCTCCGGTCCGGTGCAGAGGCGCTCGCCACTGCCGTGCATGACCAGGTGGCCCAGTTCGTGGGCGGCGTCGAACCTGCCGCGCTCGACGGTCTTCATCGTGTTCAGGAAGACGAACGGGACGCTGCCCCGCCATACCGCGAAGGCGTCCACCTCCAGTGAGTCCGGTGGGAGGGAGAAGACCCGGACGCCGTGGGCTTCGAGCAGGTGCACCATGTTCGGCGCCGGTGCGTTTCCGAGTTCCCATCGGGTACGGACCATCTCGGCGGCCGTCTCCGGGTCGGGCTTGCCGAGTGAGGGCAGGTCGGGGTCGGGCAGTCGGAAACGCTCGTCGATCCACTCGTACAACTGCGCGGCGAGGGTGCCCGCGGCCCGGGCGGAGTCCAGGATGCGGGGCGGTGTCTTGGTCCGGGCGCGCCAGGAGATGCCGTCGGCCGGGAGTTCGTCGATGTCCGGTCCGTTGAAGAACTTCTCCGGGAAGTCGAGCGCGTCCGCGATCCGTCGAACGGTGGTCGGGCGGGGTGCTGTGCGCCCGGTCTCGTAGTTCGACAGGCTCTGCAGAGACACGCCGGCGCGGTTCGAGAGATCTGCGAGGGTCAGTCCCCGACGCTTCCGGGCCAGCGTGATGCGTGATGGGGTCACCATGGTGGACTGCCTCGTTGCTCGGTGGTGCAGGGTGCGGCATTGACAACAGTGCCGCACCGGGACGGAGGGTCAGCGGAACGGCACCTGGATGTCGATCTCGCCGCCCCCATCTTCGTACGGTGGTTCGATTCCGTCCATTTCGAGGGCGGGGAGAGGGATGCGCCGCTTCCACTTCGTGACGTAGCCGTTCGCGACCTCGCCGGGCAGCGACAGCTCGTTGTGGATGTGGACCTTGCCGCCGGCCTCGACGCGGTACGAGACGAGGAACCAGACCTGGAGCTGGGCGACTTCCTCGGCACTCAGGACGACCTCGTCCCGACGGTGCACCGCGAACATTTCCAACTGTGCGGCGTTGCCCTCGGCGACCCGCTGCGTGGCCGCGCCCCGCCGACGGAGGTTCCGGGGAAGGCTGGACCGCTCACCCGTCGCCGCATCCCCGACCATGACACCGATGGCGACAGTCCCGTCAGGGTTGCAGACGACCTCCAGGTGGTCGTGCAGAAGCCGCTTCCAGCCCTCGTGCTGGATGTGCATCTCACGGATGATGCGAACGTGTTCCTGGTACGCCCGAGTACCGGCCGTGTTGGCCGGGTGGTTCCGCGTCGCGGAGCGGCGGGCGATCTCGCCGGCCCGCAGGGCCGGGTGCAGGTACTCCAGCTTGGTACCGAGGGCAGCGAGCTGCGCGCGAAAGTCGTCGGATTCGGGCGCAGTGACGGACAGGACGGCCATTCAACCTCCGGGTTCGGTGGGCACGATCTTATAAGAACGCTACCGCAGATGCGGCGCTGTTCTTATAAGCGTCATCCTTCAAGTCGGCGTTACACCCGGGGACTTGCTCATCTCAATTGGTGCATAGCCGCCGCGTTCCCCGAGGTGTGGACTGTTGCGGGATCTCACTGGGTAGCCCTTGCCGCGAATGATTCGCAAGAGCGGTTGAGACGCAGCAAGGGTGTGAGGCACTGATGACGACCCGCCGAATACGACGTGCCGCCATTACGGCGGTTGTGCTGACCGGGCTCGCCGCCTGCTCGGCGCCCAGCAGCGGTGAGGGCGGCGACACGGCCGCCACGTCCGTCGTGATCGGGGTCGCGTCCGAGCCGGACACCCTCAGCCCGCTGCTCGGGTACGGCAAGGACGGCAACTCGAAGATCTTCGATGGACTCCTCGCCCGCGACGGGGACCTGGAGCTCACGCCCGCCCTGGCGAAGGCGCTCCCCCAGGTCGCCGACGACGGGCTCACCTACACGTACACCCTGCGCGACGGCGTGAAGTTCAGCGACGGTGAGCCGCTGACGGCCGCCGACGTGGTCTTCACCTACCGGACGGTTCTGGACGCGAAGACCAACAACACCTCCCGCAGCGAGCTGGACGCCGTCAAGGAGGTGCGGGCGGACGGTGCCAACAAGGTCGTCTTCAGGCTCAAATACGCCTACGCGCCGTTCGCCGGACGCACCGTTCTGCCCATCGTCCCGGAGCACATCGCCGCCGAGCAGGACCCCAACACCGGCTCGTTCAACACGAAGCCAGTCGGCACCGGACCGTACGTCCTCTCCTCCTGGAGCAAGGGCGAGAAGCTCACGTTCAAGGCGAACCCGAACTACTGGGGCGGCGCGCCCAAGGTGAAGACGTTCACCATGGCGGTCATCGGGGACGACAACGTACGGGCCACCCGCCTGCGCTCCGGTGATCTGGACGGTGCGATCCTCCCGCCCAACCTCGCCGCCACGTTCAAGGGCGACGCGGGCCTGAAGACGTACGACGCGAAGTCCTACGACTTCCGCACCGTCACCCTCCCCCAGGAGAACAAGGTCACCGGCGACCGGGCGATACGGCAGGCGCTCGACGCCGCCGTGGACCGCAAGGCGATGGTCGACAAGATCCTCGACGGAGCGGGACGGCCCGCGTACGGGCCGCTGCCCGTCGACGACCCCTGGTTCGCCAAGGGGATCGAGCGCAACCAGGACCTCGACAAGGCCCGTCGGGTCCTCGACCAGGCGGGCTGGAGGACCGGCGACGGCGGCATCCGGGCCAAGGGCGGGCAGCGGGCGGCGTTCACTCTGCTCTACCCCTCGGGCGACAAGGTCCGCCAGGACCACGCCCTCGCCTACGCCTCCGACGCCAAGAAGGCCGGCATCGACGTGACGGTGGAGAGCGCGACCTGGGAGGTGATCGAGCCGCGGATGAAGAACGACGCGGTCCTCGCGGGCTTCGGCAGCACCGGCGACCCCGACTTCGGCCTGTACACCCTGCTGCACTCCTCTCTCGCCGGCGACGGCTTCAACAACATGGCCCGCTACGACAACCCGGCCGTGGACAAGGCCCTGGACGCCGGCCGCCGCAGCCAGGTCGAGGCCACGCGCGAGACGGCGTACGACACCCTCCAGCGTCAGCTCGTGAAGGACCCCGGCTACACCTTCCTCACCCACATCGACCACCTCTACGTGCTCGCCGACCGCTGGAGCGGACTCACGACGCAACTGGAGCCGCATGAGCACGGCTTCGCGAGCGGGCCGTGGTGGAACATCGAGGACTGGCAGCCGAAGAAGTGATCCGGCCGCCCTGGGGAGCGATGGCGCGTCTGGTGGGACGGCGGGCGCTGTTCGCCGTGCCCGTCCTCCTGGTCGTCACCTTCGGCGTCTTCGCCATCGCCGCCGCCTCCCCCTTCGACCCCGTCAGGGCGTATGCCGGCCCGGCCGCCCTCGGCGCCGACCAGGAGACCCTGGACCGGCTGCGGGACAACCTCGGCGTGGACGAGCACTTCGCCGTCCGCTGGTGGCGGTGGCTGACCTCCGCGCTCGGCGGGGACCTCGGTCAGTCGAGCGTGCTGCGCCAGCCGGTCGGCCAGGTCATCGGCGAACGCCTGCTCTGGTCCACGCTGTTGTGCGCGGTCGCGTTCGTGGTCGCCGTACTGGCCGGCACGCTGCTGGGGGTGCTGGCGGCCCGCCGTCCCGGGTCGTGGCTCGACCGGATCGTCACCTCGCTGGCGTACACGCTGGAGGCGGCGCCCGTCTTCTGGATCGCGCTGCTCGTCATCTGGCTGTTCGCCCTCCAGCTGGGTGTGTTCCCGGCGGGCGGGCTGACGGACACCGCCAGCGAGCAGGTCACTCCTGAGCAGGTGGCGAGTCATCTGGCGCTGCCGGCGGGCGTGCTCGCCGTCTCACAGCTGCCCTGGTTCGCGCTGTACGTACGTCAGGGCGTGGGCGACGCGCTGGCGGAGGACCCGGTCCGCGGCGCCCGGGCGCGCGGATCGAGCGAACGCACCGTCCTGCTGTGGCACGCCCTGCGCTCCGGGATACTTCCCGTCCTCACGCTGATCGGTTCCCGCGTCCCCGAACTCATCACCGGCGCGCTGCTGGTGGAGAGCGTCTTCAGCTGGCCGGGCATCGCGGCGGCGACCGTGGAGGCTGCCACCGCCGTCGACTTCCCGTTGCTCGCCGCCCTGACGACCCTGGCCACCGCCGCCGTGCTGGTCGGCAATCTGCTCGCGGACCTGCTCTACTGCCTGTTCGACCCGAGGGTGAAGTTCAGTGACATGTGACGCGCCGGGCTCCCCGGCTCCGGACTACCGGTCTCCCAACTCCCCGGCTCCCGACTCCCCGGCTCCCGACTTCCCAGGCCCCGACTCGCCGGCCCCCGCCGAAGCCGTCTGGCGGTCGTACGGCACGAGGCGCCGCTCGACTCGCACAGTACGGGTGCGGGCCTCCGCCGCGCTCGTCGCCGCGACCGTCCTCGCCGTACTCCTCGTACCGCCGCTGGTCCGGCTCGACCAGCAGGCCGTGGATCTGGCCGCCAAGCTGCTGCCACCGAGCTGGCCCCACCCCTTCGGCACCGACGACCTCGGGCGCGACCTGCTGATCCGCTGCGTCTACGGGCTGCGGGTCTCCCTGCTGGTCGGTGTGGCGGCGGCTCTGACCGCCACGGTGATCGGTACCGCCGTCGGGGCCACCGCCGGGGCCCTGGGCGGCTGGGTCGACCGCGGCCTCATGCGCGTCGTCGACGCCTTCTCGTCCGTGCCCCACCTGCTGATGGGCATCTTCATCGTGGCCATGTTCCGGCCGGGAGTCTGGCCGGTCGTGATCTCGGTCGGGCTCACCCACTGGCTGTCCACGGCCCGGATCGTGCGGGCCGAGGTGATGTCGCTGCGATCGCGCCCGTACATCGACGCCGCGGTCTCCGGTGGCGCGTCCCGGTGGCGGGTCGCGGTACGGCACCTGCTGCCGGCCGTGCTGCCCCAGGCCGCGCTCGCCGCCGTTCTGATGGTGCCGCACGCCATGTGGCACGAGTCGGCCCTGTCCTTCCTCGGCCTCGGGCTGCCCACGCACACGGCGAGTCTCGGCACCCTCATCCAGGGCGCACGGGGTTCGCTGCTGGCCGGGCAATGGTGGCCGACCCTCTTCCCGGGCGTCTTCATCATCGTCCCGACCCTCGCCATCGCCGGACTCGCGGGGGCATGGCGGGAACGGATCAATCCCCGCCGCCGATCGGAGCTGATGCTGTGACTGTCACCGAGCGACAGCCGGTGCTGTCGGTGCGCGGGCTGTCCGTGCGCTTCCTCATGCCGGGCGGCCGCCGGATCGCCGCCGTCACCGACGCGCACTTCGACGTGGCGGCCGGCGAGTGCCTGGCCCTGGTCGGGGAGAGCGGCTGCGGCAAGTCCGTCCTCGTCTCCGCGCTCCTCGGCCTGCTCCCCGCCAACGCCCAGACCACGGGCGCGGCCCGGCTCGGTGACCTCGACCTGCTCTCCGCCGACGAGCGCACCCTCGCCCGCACCGTCCGTGGCCGCCTCATCGGTCTCATCCCGCAGAGTCCGGCCGCGCACCTCACCCCGGTGCGCACCATCCGCTCCCAACTGGAGGAGACAGTCGGCGTCTTGACCGGCATCCGAGGCCGCGCCGCCCGGCGGTCCGCCGCTCGGACAGCCGCCGAACGCGCCGCGTTTCCGCCCGACCACCTCGACCGCCACCCCCACCAGCTCTCCGGCGGCCTCGCCCAACGCGCCGCCACCGCCCTCGCCCTCGTCGGCGACGCACCTCTGCTGCTTGCCGACGAACCGACCACCGGGCTCGACCGCGACCTGGTCGACCGCACGGTCGACGAGCTACGGCGCCCCGTGGACTCCGCCGGACAAGCCCTGCTGATGATCACCCACGACCTGACGGCGGCCGCACGCATCGCCGACCGCGTCGCCGTCATGTACGCGGGCAGGCTCGTCGAACTGGCCGACGCTCAGGCCTTCTTCGGCTCCCCCGGCCCCCGCCACCCGTACAGCCGCGGTCTCCTCCAGGCCCTTCCCGACCGTGCCTTCTCCCCCATCCCCGGGATGCCCCCGGAACTCGGCGACCTGCCCGACGGCTGTGCCTTCGCCGCCCGCTGCGAACGGGCCACCGACGCCTGCGCCACCCTGCCGCACCTGACTGGCGAGGGTGCCGTCGCCTGCCACCACCCGTACGTGCAGGAGGACCTCCGTGCTTGAACTGCGCGGTATCACCGCCGGATACGACCGGCGCGCACCCGTGGTGCGGAACGTGTCCCTGGCCATCGCGCCCGGCGAAGCCGTCGGGCTGCTCGGGCCCAGCGGCTGCGGCAAGTCCACGCTGGCCCGTGTCGCCGCCCTGTTGCACCGCCCGGACTCCGGCGCCCTCGTCCTGGACGGCGTCCCGGTGCGCCGCTGGCGCCACCGCGCCCCGAGCGAGCAGCGCACCGCCGTCGCGATCGTCTTCCAGCAGCCCCGGCTCTCCGCCGACCCCCGGCTGCGGCTGACCGACCTGATCGCCGAGCCCCTGCACGCCACCGGCCGACGCGAGGCCGTCCCCGAACGGGTTCCCGAACTGGCCGCGACCGTCGGCCTGACACCCGACCTGCTGAGCCGACGCCCGCACGAAGTCAGCGACGGCCAGTTGCAACGCGCCTGCCTGGCCCGCGCCCTCGTGCTGCGCCCGCGCTGGCTGGTCTGCGACGAGATGACGGCGATGCTGGACGCCTCCACCACGGCCGCACTGGTCACGGTGGTCGAGGACTACCGCCGGACCACCGGCGCGGGCCTGCTCACCGTGGGCCACGACCGCGTACTCCTGCGACGCTGGTGCGATCGCACGGTCGACTGGGACACGCTGAGCGAGGAGACCCTGTCAGCAGAAGGGCTCCCACGAGTCACGTCCTCGCGGGAGCCCTCTGTTGTGCTGCCTGCAAGTGAAGGTTGAGAAGACGATCACGAGCAGGACATCTTGGAGTCAGACCGTCACGGCGCGAGCAGCAGGCTGTCGCCGCGCTCCTTGGCGGCGGCGTAACGCCGGGCCACGTCCTGCCAGTTGACGACGGCCCACATGGCGTCGATGAAGTCGACCTTCTGGTTCTTGTACTGGAGGTAGAAGGCGTGCTCCCAGGCGTCGAAGACCAGGATCGGGGTCGAGCCCTGGCCGACGTTGCCCTGGTGGTCGTAGACCTGCTCAACGATGAGGCGGCCGCTGAGCGGCTCGTAGGCGAGCACGCCCCAGCCCGAACCCTGCGTGGTGGCCGCCGCCTTGGTGAGCTGCGCCTTGAAGCCCGCGAACGAGCCGAACGACTCGGCGATCGCGTCCGCGAGATCGCCCACGCCGTCGGCGGCCAGCGGCTCGCCGCCGCCGTCACCGGTCATGTTGTGCCAGTAGATGGAGTGCAGGATGTGCCCGGAGAGGTGGAAGGCCAGGTTCTTCTCCAGGCCGTTGATCGAGCCCCACTGCTCCTTGTCGCGGGCCTCCGCCAACTGCTCCAGGGTGTCGTTCGCGCCCTTGACGTACGCCGCGTGGTGCTTGTCGTGGTGCAGCTCGACGATCTGCGGGTTGATGACCGGTTCGAGCGCCGCGTAGTCGTACGGAAGCTCCGGGAGCGTGTAAACCGCCATGTCCATCATCCTTCGGCCGTGTTATTGCCACTAGTATGCAACTGCACGCTAACAGCAAGACAGGGCACCCGCCGATCAGGCATTGGTCCTAGACTAGGACCATGTCGTGTCGCGAGAGGACAACCGCCACGGCCGGACTCCTTGGAGCGTGCTCACACGCTGAGCGCCGCCCGTACGGTCTGCTCGGCTCCCGTGCCTCCCTCGCCGGAGGAGGTCACGCGGCCCGCCTCCAGTACGTAGTAGTGCTGAGCGGCCCGCATGGCGAAGCCCACGTGCTGCTCGACGAGGAGTACGGACAGTCCACCGCGCCTGGCCAGGGACAGGATGGTCTGCTCGATCTCGGTGACGACGGACGGCTGGAT
The DNA here is from genome assembly GCF_055581185.1 of Streptomyces sp. NPDC031474. Lineage (NCBI taxonomy): Bacteria > Bacillati > Actinomycetota > Actinomycetes > Kitasatosporales > Streptomycetaceae > Streptomyces > Streptomyces sp. NPDC031474. The sequence continues at coordinate 50,135 of NZ_JBVIJX010000014.1, read as the reverse complement.
GCCCTCGGTCGGCTCGTCGAGCAGGAGCAGGCGCGGGCGGGTCACCAGGGCGCGGGCGATGGCGAGTTGCTGGCGCTGGCCGCCGGAGAGCAGACCGGCGCGGCGGCCGGAGAGTTCGCGCAGGACGGGGAAGAGGTCGAGAGCTTCGGCGATGGCCTCCTTGCCGTCGGGGCGGCCGTCGGCGACGAGTTGGAGGTTTTCCGCGGTGGTGAGGTGCGGGAAGGACTGCTGGCCCTGCGGTACGTATGCCATTCCGCGGGCCACCCGCTGGTGCGGGGCGAGGCGGGTGATGTCCTCGCCGTCCAGCAGGATCGTCCCGTTCTTCGGCTTGATCAGGCCCATGACGGCGCGCAGGAGGGTGCTCTTGCCGGCGCCGTTGTGGCCGAGGACGGCCGCGACGCCGTCCCCCGGGACCTTGACGGTCACGCCGTGCAGCACAGTGGTGCGGTCGTAGCCGGCCTGGACGGTGTTGATCTCCAGCATGGGCGTCACGCCTCCTCGGCGACGGATACGGGGGTGGCGGACGGTTCGGTCCCGGACGCGGGTTCCGGCTCGGAGGCACGGCCCAGGTAGACCTCCTGGACCTTCGGGTCGGCCTGGACCTCGGCGACCGTGCCTTCGCTGAGGACCTTGCCGGCGTGCAGCACGCTGACGCTGCGGGCGAAGGAGCGCATGAAGTCCATGTCGTGTTCGATGACGACGACGGTGTGGTCCGCGCTCACCCGCTGGAGCAGTTCGCCGGTGGCCTCGCGTTCGTCGTGGCTCATGCCGGCGACCGGCTCGTCGAGCAGCAGCAGTTGCACGTCCTGGACGAGCAGCATGCCGATCTCCAGCCACTGCTTCTGGCCGTGGGCGAGGACACCGGCGGGGCGGTCGCGCAGCTCGGTCAGGCCGGTGGTCTCCAGCGCCTTCGTCACCGGCTCCGGTATGCCCTTGCGGCGGCGGAGCATCGTCATCATTCCCCGTCCGGCGCCCGCGGCGATGTCGAGGTTCTGCAGCACCGTGAGCTGTTCGAAGACCGTGGCCGTCTGGAACGTACGCCCGATGCCGAGGCGGGCGATCCGGTGCACGGGCTTACCGATGAGTTCCTGGTCGCCGAAACGGACCGATCCGGTGGCCTTCGCCAGGCCGGTGACCGCGTCGACCAGGGTGGTCTTGCCGGCACCGTTCGGTCCGATGAGGAACCGCAGGTCTCCGGCCGACACGTCCAGGTTCACGCCGTCGACGGCGGTGAAGCCGTCGAAGGTGACGCGCAGGTCGCGGATGGTCAGTCCTTCGCCGCTCATGCTGTCTCTCCTGAACGGGTGGTAGGGGTACGGCGGTTGCGGATGACGGTCACCAGGGAGGCCAGGCCACCGGGGAGGAAGCCGACCGCCACGATGAACAGCAGTCCCTGGAAGTAGGTCCAGGCGGCGGGGAAGGCGTCGGAGAGGGTGCTCTGCGCCCAGGCCACGGCGACCGCGCCGAGCACCGCGCCCACGAGGGACGCTCGGCCGCCGACCGCCGCGCCGATGACGAAGCCGATGGACGGCACGATGCCGATCAGGGCCGGGGAGATGATCCCGACGGCCGGCACGAACAGGGCGCCCGCCAGGCCGGCCATGCCTGCCGCGACGACGTAGGCCACGAGCTTGACGTTGGCCGGGTCGTAGCCGAGGAAGCGGACCCGCTCCTCGGAGTCCCGTACGGCGATGAGGAGTTCGCCGTAGCGGCTGACGAACAACTGGCGGGCGAGGGCCATCAGGAGCAGCAGCACCACGGCGATGATGAAGTACACCATCTTCTGGTTGGCCGGGTCGTCCAGGGAGTAGCCGAAGAAGCCCTGCATGTCGGTGAGTCCGTTGGTGCCGCCGGTGGTGGCCTGCTGGCCGACCAGCCAGATGGACAGGGCCGCGGCCATGGCCTGGCTGAGGATGGCGAAGTAGGCGCCCTTGACCCGGCGGCGGAAGATGAAGAAGCCGAGCACCGCGGCGACGGCCATGGGCAGCAGGACGGTCGCCGCGAGCGCGAAAGCGGGGTTGGCGAAGGGCTTCCACCACCAGGGCAGGGCGCCGCCGGACCCGTACAGCTGCATGAAGTCGGGCAGTGCGCCGGGGCTGCCGCCCGGGGCCGCGGCGGCGTCGGCGAGCTTGAGGTGCATCGCCATGGCGTAGCCGCCGAGGCCGAAGAAGACGCCCTGGCCGAGGACGAGCAGTCCGCCGCGGCCCCAGGCCAGGCTGACGCCGACGGCCACGATCGCGTAGCAGAGGTACTTGGCGAGGAGCGAGAGGCGGAAGTCGGAGAGGGCGAGCGGTGCGATGCCGAGGAGGAGCACGGCGCCGAGGGCGAAGCCGCCGGGCACGCGGAAGCGTTCCAGCAACGATGCGGACTGCGAGGGCACGGCGGTGGTGGTCGTTGTCGTCATGCCAGGCTCCGGGTGCGCAGTGTGTACAGGCCCTGGGGTTGCCACTGGAGGAAGGCGACGATCGCCACGAGCACCATGACCTTCGCGACACTGACCGTTGTCGAGTATTCGAGGACCGACTGGAGCACACCGAGCGCGAAGGCGGTGATCACACTGCCCTTCAGCTGTCCGATGCCGCCCACGACGACGACGAGGAATGCGTCGACGATGTAGTTGGTGCCCATGGTCGGGCCGATCGGGCCGACCAGTGTGAGCGCGACTCCGGCCACGCCCGCGAGGCCCGAGCCGATGAAGAACGTGATCCGGTCGACCTGCCCGGTGGCGATGCCCGACACCTCGGCGAGGTCCCGGTTCTGCACGACGGCCCGGATGCGACGGCCGAGCGGGGTGAGCCGCAGGATGAGCGTGAGGGCGAGGACGCTCAGTAGGGCGAGCCCGAGGATGAACAACCGACTGTTGGCGAGGGTGATGCCGCCGCCCACGGAGATGTTGCCGGTGAGCAGGTCCGGGGCGTGGGTCTGCACGTTCGGGGCGCCGAAGATGTCGCGGGCGAGCTGCTGCAGCATCAGCGAGACGCCCCAGGTGACCAGCAGCGTGTCCAGGGGCCTGGTGTAGAGGCGCCGGATGAGCAGCCATTCCAGCAGCATTCCCATGGCGCCGGCGACGAGGAAGGCCACGGGCAGGGCGACGAGCAGCGAGATCCCGGCGCTGCTGATGGACTTCTGCAGCACGTACGTGGTGTAGGCGCCGGCCATGATGAACTCGCCGTGCGCCATGTTGATCACGCCCATCTGCCCGAAGGTCAGGGTCAGGCCGAGCGCGATGAGCAGGAGGACGGCACCGATGCTGATGCCGGTGAAGGACTGGTTGAGGATGACCGTCATGAAGCGGCTCCGGGTCGGGGACGAAGGTGCGGGCGCGCGGGACGGGACCCGGCCTCGAGAAGGCCGGGTCCGTCCGGAAGGGGCTGGGCCGGGACTCAGGACAGGCCGGAGGCCCAGTCGTAGCCCTTGAGGTACGGGTCGGGCTTGATCGGCTTGCCGGAGTTCCAGACCTCGGTGATCAGGCCGTCCGCACCGACCTTTCCGATCCGGGCCGTCTTGTAGACGTGCTGGGTCGCTCCGTCGACGGTGACCTTGCCCTCGGGGGCATCGAAGGTGATGCCGTCGGAGGCCGCCTTGACCTTGGCGACGTCGAAGGAGCCGGCCTTCTCGACCATCGCCTTCCAGAGGTAGACCGAGATGTAGGCGGCCTCCATCGGGTCGCTGGTCGGCTTGTCCTTGCCGTACGCGGCCTGGTACGCCGCCACGAATTTGGTGTTGGCCGCGCCGGGCGTGGTCTCGTAGTAGTTCCACGCGGTCAGCTGGCCCTCCAGGTACTGGGTGCCGATGCTTTTCACCTCCTCCTCGGCGATGGAGACCGACAGCACCGGCATGCTCTTCGCGGTCATCCCGGAGGACTTGTACTCCTTGAAGAAGGCCACGTTGCTGTCACCGTTGAGGGTGTTGAACACGGCGTCCGCGCCGGAGTCCTTGACCTTGTTGACGATCGTGCTGAACTCCGTGGAACCCAGCGGGGCGTAGTCCTCGCCGACCACCGTCATGCCCTTGGCTTTCGCGTACGCCTTTATTTCCTTGTTGGCGGTGCGCGGGAAGACGTAGTCGCTGCCGACCAGGTAGAGCTTGGTCAGGCCCTGCTTCTTGAGGTAGTCCAGCGCGGGGATGATCTGCTGGTTGGTGGTCGCGCCGATGTAGAAGATGTACGGGGACTGCTCCAGGCCCTCGTACTGCACGGGGTAGAAGAGCAGCGACTTGTACCGCTCGAAGACCGGCTTGACGGCCTTGCGGCTGGCCGAGGTCCAGCAGCCGAAGGTGGCCGCGACCTTGTCGTCCTTGATCAGGGCCTCCGCCTTCTCCGCGAAGGTCGGCCAGTCGGAGGCGCCGTCCTGGCTGACGGGCTTCAGCTTCTTGCCCAGCACACCGCCGGCCGCGTTGATCTCCTTGATGGCGAGCAGCAGCGAGTTGTGGACCGTGACCTCGCTGATGGCCATCGTGCCCGACAGCGAGTTGAGCAGACCGACCTTGACCGTGCTGCCGGAGGTGTCGGCCTTGGCGCCGGCCGCGTCGGCCGAGGAGGTGTCCCCCGTCTTGGCGCCACAGGCGCTGAGGGCGGCGGACGCGCCGACCGCTGACATACCGGCCAGCAGACCGCGCCTGCTGATGCTGAGCCCGGACATAGAAAACCTCCATGCCCCGAAGGGCGATGCGAAGAGAGCGGAAGACTCTGGGGAGGGAGCAGATGGGACGCGCTTCAGAAACGGCGGTGGTGGCGCACGGATCCCCCAGCCGTTCCTCAGGTGGCGTCCGGGCTGGTCGCTGAAGTGCGTCCACAGCCTGCGAGGAAACTGTTTCCACCGCGTTTCGACGCAATAGAAGATTAGTTTCCAGGGGAAGCAACAAGAGGGCCAAAAGAAAAAGCCGCCACTGGATACGCCAACTTGACGGCATCTCAGCAAACGGCAATTAATGCTTCCTGCCGGAAGGATCTATTTCCCGGTACCTCTTGTCAAGCCTGCGGTGATCGACGGTAGGCTCCAGGCATCCCCCGTACGGGGAACCAGGGCTTCGAGCGGAGGAGCGCAATGCCGAGGCGGCCGCAGGACCTGCTCCACCTGCTCACACGGGCCGAGCGCCTCTCCGTGCGCCGAGTGCAGTCCGTCCTCGACGAGTTCGAGTGCTCGGTGGAGGCATGGCGGGTCCTCGACCTGCTCTCCGACGGGCAGGGACACAACATGACCGCCCTCGCCGACCACGCCTTCCTTCCGGCACCGACTCTCACCAAGCTGGTCGACCAACTCGTCGACCAGAACCTGGTCTTCCGCCGCGTCGACCCAGCCGACCGACGCCGCATCCTGGCTCACCTCACGCCGCGGGGCGTGCAGCACTGGCAGCTGCTGGCGCGTGAAGTGCGCTCGGACTGGGCGGAGTTGGAGCCACTGCTGGCGGGGGAGGACGGGCCGCGGCTGGAGACCCTGCTGGACCAGCTGGCCGACGCACTGGACAGCGGTGTCACAACAGGTGATGAGGAGCGTCCAGTTGGGCGAGCACATTGAAGTCGAGGCCGTCCGCCTCCGCGAGGTAGATGCGCTGGCGTACGTGCCGCTCGTGGAGGTGAAGCAGCCCGCGCGGCCCTTCGTAGGACACCGTGTCGGCGGCGGCGCCGATCGCGGAGACGTCCAGGGTGCGGGCCCGTTCGATCAGCGCCGCCAGCAGCAGCACGCCTTCATAGCAGGACTCGCCGAGACTGCCCGGGGCGGGTGCCTCGATCCCGAACCGGGCGGCGTACTGCCCGTGGAAGTCGAGGGCGTCCTGGTTGGCCAGTGACGCGAAGTACCCGGCGGTGCTGAACAGGTCGCCGGTCGCCTCGGGGCCGCTGGCCATCAGCATGTTCTCGTCCATCAGCGTGCTCAGCCGCAGACACCGCTGGTCGAGCCCGGAGGCGGCGAAGGCGCGGTTGAAGCGGACCGCGTCGCTGCCGACCAGCAGCATCAGCACGCCGTCCGCGTCCGTGTGCTCGATCCGCCGCAGCACGTCGCGGAAGTCCTCGGCGCCCAGGGGGAGGTACGCCTCGCCGCAGACCCGGCCGTTCCCGCAGGTGCGGGCATAGCGGCGGGCGGCACGGGCCGTGCGCCGCGGCCAGACGTAGTTGTTGCCGACGACGAACCAGCGCCGCACACCCCGCGCCTCGGCGAGCAGCCGCATGGCGGGCAGCAGCTGCCAGTCGGGCGTCTCGCTGGTCATGAAGACACCTTCGGTGCGCTCGCCGCCCTCGTACAGGGCCGTGTACACGTACGGCGCCCGGTGGGCGACCCGCGGCGCGACCGCCTCCCGGACGGAGGAGATGTGCCACCCGGTCACGCCGTGCACCGTCCCGGTCGCGACCAGCGCCTCCACTTCCCGGGCCACAGCCTGGGGATCCCCGCCGCCGTCGACTTCGAGGAGCCGCAGCTCCTTGCCGAGCACCCCGCCGGCCTTGTTGACCTCCTCGGCCGCAAGCCGCGCGCACGCCTCACAGGTGGGACCGAAGATCCCGGCAGGCCCCTGCATCGGGTACACAAGGGCGACGTTCACGGTCGAATCGTCGGCCGTGAACCACTCGGGGGTGTGGAGGCGGAGCGGCCGGTGCATGGCCACATGATTGCCCGGCCGGCGGCGTGGCCCAAGCGACGGCCCGGATCGAGACCGATTCGTAGAGATCGGGGGCAATCCGCCGCTGCGCGAGAGGCCGGCGGCACGCAGGCGGTTCCGGCCGACCGGAGCCAGAATCGTGTCTACTCCGCCCCCCGCTCGGCGGCGGAGGCCAGGCCGGCCGTCCACTTCTCCTCGATCCGGCCGACCTTCCACACCAGCAGGGCCACCGCCCAGGTCGCGAAGAACAGCCCGACGATCACGTATCCGATGATGTTCAGGTCGAGTCCGGAGACCCAGTCCCAGAACGGGCCGTGCAGATCCGCCTGATCGGCGATCAGGCCCAGCAGTTCGACCGTGCCGATGATGAGGGCGACGGCGACGGACAGGCCGGTGATGGTGAGGTTGTAGTAGACCTTGCGGACCGGCTTGGAGAAGGCCCAGCCGTAGGCGAAGTTCATGAACGAGCCGTCGATGGTGTCCAGCAGGGACATGCCCGCCGCGAAGAGGACCGGTAGGCACAGGATCGCGTACCAGGGCAGGCCGGAGGCCGCGCCGGACCCGGCGAGGACCAGGAGGGCGATCTCGGTGGCGGTGTCGAAGCCGAGGCCGAACAGCAGACCCAGGGGGTACATCTGCCAGGGCTTGGTGATCGACTTCATCAGCCGGCCCAGCAGGCGGTTCATGAAGCCCCGGTTGTTGAGCTGTTCCTCGAGCGCGGCCTCGTCGAAGCGGCCGGTGCGCATCTGCCGGAAAATCTTCCAGATCCCGACCATGATCACCAGGTTGATGATCGCGATGACGTAGAGGAAGGTCCCCGAGACGGTCGTGCCGATCCAGCCGGTGACGCTGTGCAGCGTGGAGTCGTCGTTCTCCACCGGTCCTGCCAGCGCCTTGACGCCGAGGGAGAGCAGGGAGGCCAGCGCGAAGACGATCGAGGAGTGGCCGAGCGAGAACCAGAAGCCCACCGACAGCGGGCGCTGCCCCTCGCTCATCAGCTTGCGGGTGGTGTTGTCGATGGCGGCGATGTGGTCGGCGTCGAAGGCGTGCCGCATGCCGAGGGTGTAGGCGGTGACGCCGATGCCGATCCCGAAGGTCTTGGTGCCCAGGCTGTAGTGCTCGGGCGCGACGATCACCACCAGCGTGAACCAGCCGATGACGTGCAGCGCCAGGATGAAGGCCGCCATCCCACCGAGGCTTGCCCACTCCTTGCGGGTCATCGAGGTACGGATGCGGCGCCAGGAGACACCCCGCGCGCCGGTCTTCGTGGCCGGACGGACGGAGTGGGGAGCGGACGGCATGGAAACGTGAACCTCACTGCCGGGGCGGGTGGCTGTTTTCAGCCGCACCCTCCAGGCTTCTGCCAACCAATTGCAGTAACAAGATCAAGGCAGTAAAGACCGGGCCAGGTTTCGGCCAGCACCAGGAAAAGCGGGCCGGCAGGGACCCAGGCCCGGTCATGCGAGGGCGAACCGGAGCTCGGGACGCTCCCACGTGACCTTCGGCGGGACCGGTGCGACCGTACCGACCCGGACGGCACCCAGCCGCCGGTAGAAATCCTCCGCCGGAGGATGGGCGACCACACGCACCGCGACCAGTCCGGCGCCCCGCGCCAGGCCGATCATGTGCTCGACCAGGAGGCGCCCCACACCCCTGCCCTGCGCGTCGTCCGCGACGAACGCCAGATCCAGCTCCGGCGGATCAAGGATGAGGGCATAGAAGCCCAAGATCCGCCCGGCCGCACCGACCGCGACGAACACCTGGTGGCCCTCGATGTAGTCCGCGGTGACGCGGTAGCCGGAGATGATCGAGGCGTACGGGCCCTGATAGGCGCCGGACGCCTGGACCAGGGCGGTGAGATGCTCCGCGTCCCGGGCGACAGCCCGCCTGATCGCCACCGTCGTCATCAGTTCCTGCTTTCTCGCTGCCGCGTCGCGGTCACGTCGCCAGGCACCCGAAGCGAGGGAAGGTCCTCGCACCCGACGACCCGCAATCGACCCTGGGCTCCACAGCACCCCTGGCCTTATTGCATAATAATTGCAATAACTAGCAATGCGCAGGGAGTGGGGGCGCGTGGGTCCGGTCGTGCTCGGCATCGAGTTGTCCTGCTATGTGAGCGGCGGGGGGCTGGTCGCGGGCGGGCGGCTGCCGGGCCTCGCGGTGGCGTCGAGCACGGACAAGCGTGCCCGCTACGGCAGCGCGGTCCCCGAGATCTCCGACCGCGCACATGTCCACTCCGTACGGCCGGTGATCCGGCGCGCGGACGTCGTCGTCCGCGCGGGGGCCGAGCCCGCGCCGCTGGAGCTGTCGATCGACCCGGCGGCGTCGGTTGCGTTCGCGGCGTCGCACCCGATGTCGGCGATCCCGGCGCAGGTGGCCTGATGCGCCCGGACATCCGCCTCTTCACAGACGCCGACCTGCTCAAGCACACCGCTGCTCTGCACTCCGTTTACGCCGACGCTTTCCGCACCTCGCCATGGAACGAGGACGAGGAGAAGGCGATCGAGTTCGTCGGGCGGCTCGCCCGGGACGTACGCCGGCCGGGCTTCACCGCCGCGCTCGCCTTCGCGGGTGCGGACGTCGTCGGCTTCGCCACCGCCTGGACGACCCTCTCCCCCTTCCCCACCGACCGCTGCTACCCACAGGCCGCCGCCGGCCTCGGCCCCGACCACACCACGGACTGGCTGGTCGGCGCCCGAGAGATCGACGAACTCGCGGTCCGTCCGGCCGCCCACGGCACGGGCCTGGCGGCCGACCTGCTGGAGGCGGTCACCGCGGACGCCCCGGACGGCCGCTGCTGGCTGCTCACATCCGTCCGGTCCGGGCGGGCCATGTCCTTCTACCGCCGCCAGGGCTGGACCCAGGCCACCCATCCCTCCCCCGACGGCAGGGGCATCGTCGTCTTCCTCGGCCCCCGCCACCCTGCCCGCTCTCTGGCACCCCGGCCCCTGTAGACCACCGCCGGCGGGATCCTGCGGCAGGCACCTGCGCGGGATCGCGTGGTTGACATCCTGGATCTGCGCGGGAAAAGACAGCTGCCCCACTCGAGCCACTTATTGCGACTGATGCCATGCCAGAAGGCTCTTGGGTGCTCAGGCGGATGCTGGGACGCGAGCGGACCGGGCGGTTGTTCCTTGCCTCGGGAGGCTGTTGGATCAGGCCGGGTCGATGTTCACGAGAAGGAGAGGCACCCGATCCGAAGTCGGCCCCGGTGCGCTTCGGGGCGGTGGCCTTCCAACGGGTGTAGTGACGTGGTCGTCGGGGTTGCTCGGGTTCGTCGCCGGGCTCCTGATCTCGGTGGCCACCTCGCCCGTCGGAGTCTCCGGAGCGGTCTTTCTGCTACCCGTCCAGTTCAGCGCCCTGGGCGTGCCCAGTCCGGCGGTGACACCGACGAACCTGCTGTACAACGTCGTGGCCGGCCCCGGCGCCCTCCTTCGCTACTGGCGAGCCGGGCGACTGGGAGGACCGCTGACCCGCCTGCTCATCGGGCACCGTGCCCGGCGTCGTCATCGGCGCGATGATCCGCGTCTTCGCCGTTCCGGCCCACGGATCTTCCGCCTCCTCATCGCCGCACTGCTGCTGCCACTCCTACCGCGGCCGCCCCGGCGGGTAGTTCTACCAGCGTTCCAGCGCCGTTGACCAGCGGACGCGGGCCGTTGTTCAGGTTGCTTTCAGGTTGCCGGGGCGCTGTGGCAACACCTGTACCGGAGCCGCCAAAACAATGGCAAAGGGGTCTGGGGGAACGGCATTTCACCATGCCATCGTGCGAGCCATGACGACAGAGCACCTCCTTGATCACCGGTCCGTCGCTCCCGCCCGCCGGATGGCGAACAAAGTGCCAGAGGTGACTGTCTACTTCTGGGTCATCAAGGTGCTGACCACGGGGATGGGGGAGACCGCCTCCGACCTCCTGGCCCGGCTGCTCGGCCCCGTCCCGGCGGTCGCACTCGGCGGCCTCGCTCTGGTGGCCGCGCTGACTGTGCAGTTCACCGTGCGCCGATACGTCACATGGGTCTATTGGACGGCCATCGTGATGGTCAGTGTGTTCGGCACGATGGCCGCCGACGTCCTGCACGTCGGCCTTGGCGTCCCCTACACGTTGTCGACGCCTGTCTTCCTCGTGGCGCTGGCCGCCGTCTTCGCACTCTGGTTCGCGAGTGAGCGCACGCTGTCCATCCACAGCATCCACACCCGCCGCAGGGAGGCGTTCTACTGGGCCGCCGTCCTCGCCACGTTCGCCCTGGGCACCGCCGCGGGTGACCTCACGGCCACCGCAGGCTTCGGCTACCTCGGCTCGGTGGTGCTGTTCGCGGCTGCCATCTGTATTCCCGCCGTCGCCCACCGCCTGGGCGGACTGAACGCGGTGGTCGCGTTCTGGGCTGCGTACGTCATCACCCGCCCCCTCGGTGCCTCCCTCGCCGACTGGATGGCGCTGGGCCGTACCCGCGGCGGACTCGAGCTGGGCCTGGGGCCGGTCACTCTCGCGTGGACCGTGGCCATCGTGGGATTCGTCGGATATCTGGCCGCGACACAGCGCGAACGAGGAGGCGCGGTGACAGTGTGAGGTGCGGCCGCCGCCGCCCGTCGACCACGGAATTGAGGATGGTGCGGTGTGACGCTGAGTGCGAGATCCCTGCTGCCGGTCAACATCACCCTCGGCGTGCTGCTCGTGGTGCTGCTCGCGGTGGCTGCGGGGGTCGCCCACTGGTTCCATCTGTCGCCGGACTCCTTGACCAATCGGCCACGGGAGATCGTCGTGGCGGGCCTGCGTGCGGCAGTTCAGCTCGCCGTGGTGTCATCGGTCATCACCTGGGCTGTCACCACGGTGGCGGGCCTGTTGGCGTTCCTGGTCGTGATGTTCGCCGTCGCCGTGCGCACGGCGGGGCGGCGGTTGACCGGTAACCGGACCTGGTGGTTGGCGGCGGCGCCGATCGCCGCCGGGGTCGTGCCCGCGGTGGCCGCGCTGTCACTGACGGGGCTGGTGCCGCTGAAGGGCATCGCGCTCGTTCCGATCACTGGGATCCTCATCGGCGGCGCACTGACGGTGACGGTGCTCGCCGGACGCCGGGCACTGGACGAATTGGAGCAGCGCCGCGGCGAGGTCGAGGCAGCAATGGCTCTGGGGTTCCTGGACCGCGACGCGCGGATGGAGATCGCGCGCCCCGCGGCGTCCGAGGCGCTGCTGCCGGGTTTGGACCAGACCCGAACCGTCGGGCTCGTTACGCTTCCAGGCGCGTTCGTGGGCATGCTCCTGAGCGGGGCGAGTCCGGTGATGGCCGGAGCCGTTCAACTGTTCGTGCTGATCGCGCTCATGGCCGTACAGTCCATTGCCGTCGCCGTGACCGTCGAACTGGTCGCTCGGCGGCGCCTGTTCCGTCCTATGGCCAGCGACCACTTTGAAGGCCCAGCTGGCGGACGGGGACCTGGAGCCCGGCGGAGAAGGTAATTAGGGAGAGCAAGCAGCGGGCCGGCGGCCAATGTCTCCCAAGGCTGCCTCGGAGCGGTTTGGCTCAACGATCGTCCGCCAGATCAGGACCCTTCCAAGATCCCCGACAGCGTCAGGCACTCAGCGGCGGGCAGGCCGGAGCACACAGCGGCAGGGTGTGGTCCCGGCGCAGCCACAGGCCGGGGCTGGGCTCAAGAAGGGCGGCGACGTTGGACAGCGCGACGGCCCGGCCGAGCCGTCGGCGCAGCCAGAGCATCGCCCGGTCAGTGGCCGGGTGGGAGACAGTCGTTGGGTGCAGGGCGGCCTTCTTCCATCGCGGCGGAGAGGAAGGGCGGGGCGCCGCTATGCGTGGGCGGTAGTCGTGGGTGGTCATGGTCCCCATGGTTCTCGGGTGTGGCGGGGTGCGGCAGCCGACGCCGCAGGGCAGTCAGGATGCGTTCAGGTATCTCGTGGCACCGTCGGGCCTCATGACATACGAGGCGTCAGAGACGCCTGTGCCCTCGGCGGTCGGCACCCAAACGGTGCCCTCCGGTCGCCGGACGCACTGGAACAAGGTGCCGGAAGTCACCGTCTACTTCTGGGTCATCAAGGTGCTGTGCACGACGGTCGGCGAGACCGCGGCCGACCTGCTCAACGAGAAGGCTGGTCTGGGCCTGACCGGTGTGTCGGTGCTGATGAGCGCGCTGCTGGCCGTCGTCCTGGTGGTGCAGTTCCGCACCAGCGCCTACCGCGCGGGCGTGTACTGGACGGCCGTCGCCCTGATCAGCGTCGTGGGGACTCTGATCAGCGACAACCTCACCGACAACATGGGCGTCCCACTGGAGACGACCACCACCGTGTTTGCGATCGTCCTCGCAGTCGTCTTCGTAGTGTGGTACCGGCGTGAGCGCACGCTGTCCATCCACAGCATCGACACCCCCAGCCGCGAGTCCTTCTACTGGCTCGCCGTCCTATTCACCTTCGCCCTCGGCACCGCGGCCGGCGACCTGGTCTCCGAGCGCATGGACCTCGGCTACTGGCTCTCCGCAGTCCTGTTCGGCCTGGCCATCGCCGCGGTTGCCCTCGCGCACTTCAAGCTCGGCCTGGACGCGGTGTGGAGCTTCTGGATCGCCTACATCCTCACCCGCCCATTGGGCGCGTCCATAGGCGACTACCTCTCCCAGCCAACCGGTGACGGCGGCGTGGGCATGGGCACCGTCGTCACCAGCGCGCTGTTCCTCACCGTCATCCTCGGTCTGGTCGTGTATCTCTGTCGGTGACCCGCAAGGACGTGACTCAGGCGCGGCAGAGCGCGCGACACGCAGCCTGAGCGGGCACGCGCCGGGCGTTCAGGATGTGTCCAGGCTGACGCTGCCAAGATGGGTTCCGGCGATCGCCTCCTCGCGATCACCCCTTCTCGCGGGGCGGGCGCCCTGCCGTACGACCGGACAAGGAGCCCCCCCACCTTGGAGCAACCGGAAGTCCTCACCGATCTCGATGTCGCGAGCACGACCACATCGGTCATGAAGAAGCTCCCGGAGGTGACACTGGCCTTCTGGATCATGAAGATCGCCGCGACCACCCTCGGCGAGACGGCCGGCGACCTCTTCGCGCAGACCCTGAAACTTGGCTACTTCCTCACCACGATCGTGCTTTTTGTGGTCTTCGCGGTGACGTTGGCCGTCCAGCTCGGGTCCCGCCGCTACAACCCGTTCTTCTACTGGACCGTGATCCTGTCGACCAGCATGGCCGGCACCACGATGTCCGACTTCATGAACCGTGACGCCAGCACCAAGTACCTGCCCAGCGGTGCCGCTTCGCTCGGCTGGGGCCCTCAGGGACTCGGACTCGGCTACCCGACCGGCGCCGCGATCCTCATCTCGATCCTGCTGGTCATCTTCGCGATCTGGAAGGCGACCGGGATGACCTTCCAGATCCGCGACATCGTCACCTTCCGCGGCGAGGCGCTGTTCTGGTCGGCGATCCTCGTCTCCAACACCCTCGGCACCTCCATGGGCGACTTCCTGTCCGACAGCTCCGGCCTCGGTTACGCCGGCGGCGCGCTGCTCGTGACCGGCGTGCTCGCGGTCCTCGTCGCCCTCATGAAGCTGCCCACCGTGCCGAACGTGCTGCTGTTCTGGATCGCCTTCGTGCTCACCCGCCCCCTCGGTGCGACCGCCGGTGACTTCCTGACCAAGCCGGTCGCCAAGGGCGGTCTGGACCTCGGTACCGCGGGTTCCTCAGCCGTTCTGCTGGCCCTCTTGCTCGGTCTGATGGCCTACGCGCAAGTCCGGGAGCGCAGGAGCACCGCTGCGCCTGTGCCGGTACGGGAGCCGGTCCCCCAGCAGGCCGACTGAGCCCGAACCGCGGCTTGGGGGCGCTCGTCCGCGCCGGGAGCGTACTTTCCATGTGACAAGGACCGGCCGCACGGCATCGCGTCGGTCATCGCGCGCGGTTGGGGTACTCGTTCGTCTGCGGGTGGGCTTCTGCGTGTGAAGGACCGACTGGATGGCGGTCGTCGGTCGGCACGCGCGCTCGTCTCGCGGTGGGTGCCCTTCCGCGCTTGGAAAACAGGTCGGCCTGCACACGCGCGACGACCGGCACACCGCTGAACGTGACGGCAGGCCCGAGGGCGACATCCTCCCGGAAGGCCGCACGGCTTCGGCGGCCGGTCACCCCGCAGGCAGGTCGGCCAGGAACCGCGCTCCGGCGGTGTGCCCGGGATCGTGAGACACCTCGCCGCCGACGGCGCGGGCAAGGCGTCGTGCGAGCGGCAGTCCCAGGCCCGCGCCGTCGTGCCCGTCGTCATGGTCGGCGCGGCGGCCGGGCTGGAAGAGGTCGTCGACGAATGTCTCCGGTACGCCGGAGCCGTCGTCGGTGACGGTGATCCGCACGCCGCCGGGCAGCCGCAGCGCGGACACCGTCACCGTGGAGCGTGCGTAGCGGATGGCGTTGGTCAGCAGCGGGCTGACGATGCGTTCGAGGAGAGCCGGCGCGACCCCTGCGTCCAGCTCCGGATCCGTCGCGTCGACGACGATCTTCACCCGTTTCCGTGCGCCGAGTTTGTCGGCCAGCCTGCGCAGGACGGGACCTACGGCAGTCGCGCCGGGGGGTGTTGCGGTGTTCAGCGCGCCTTCGCGGGCGTCGTTAAGCAGTGTGTCGCAGATGGTTCGCATGGACTGGGCGGCCTCGGCGATCACCTCGTGGGTGGCATGAGTTTCGGCGGCCGAGCGCGGCCGGGTCCGCCACCAGTCGAGCTCCATGACGATCCGGCTGAGCGGGGTGCGCAGTTCGTGGGACAGCTCGCCGGTCAACTGCTGCTCGTGGCGCAGTACGGTGCGTATGCGGTCCAGCAGCGCGTCCAACGAGGTTCCCAGGCGGGCCAGTTCGGTCGGCTGACCCTCGGCGCCGAATCGTTCGTCGGAGCCGACGGCGCTCCACTGGGTGGCCTGGTCGGTCATGGTGCGCACGGGGCGCAGCGCCCGTCCGACGGCCAGGCGGGTCAGCGCGTAGGTGCACGCGAGCATGACGGCGTCCAGAATCAGCGAGCCCGTCAGCAGGCTGTCCGCCGAGTTGCGGTAAGGGGCGAGATCCGCGGCCGTGACGATGGTGGCGGTGCTGCGGTGTCCGGGCAAGGGCTGGGAGCACAGGCGGACGAAATGGGGGCTTTCGGTCTCGGCGGTCGTGCAGAGTGGTTTCGCCCGCGCGGCAAGGCTGCCGGCGGCGTTGGTCAGCGTGCTGTCGGCTGCGGCTGTTGGAGGCTTCTCCACCAGGCGGGTCCCGCTGTAGATCCACACGTTCGCGTCGAGGAGGCTGTCGTTGACGGTCTCCAGGACGCGCACACGGGGACCGCTGGTATCGACGGTCGTGGCGACGGCAGCCGCACGGCTCAACAGATCATCGTCCGCCTGGTGCTGCAGATGCCGGTCCATCACGGTGTTGAACACCACGGTGAGGACGGTCATCAGGAGCGCGGCGGTGGTCAGCGCCACGAGCGAGAGGCGGCCACGCAGCGTGTGTGGAGCCAGGCCACGCAGGAGACGGATCATGACAGCCGGTGCCCGATCCCGCGCGACGTCTGGAGGCTCAGGCCGCTGCCCGCCTCGCGCAGCTTGCGCCGAAGGCGGCTGAGGTACTGGTCCAACGTGTTGTCCCTGACATGTGCGCCGTCCGGCCATGCCGCCCTGACCAGGTCCCGGCGGCGCACGATGCCGCCGCCCGCGGCCACGAGCGTGGCCAGCAGACGGAACTCTGTCGGGGACAGGTCGACGTCGACGTCGCCGACCCTCGTGCTGTGCCTGGTCGCGTCCAGGACCAGGTCTTTTGCCGTGGCGACGACCGAGGGCGTGGCGCGCTTGAGTGTGGCACGCAGCCGGGCGACGAGTTCGGCGAGATGGAACGGCTTGGGCAGGTAGTCGTCGGCCCCGGCGGAGAACCCGGCCAGCCGGTCGGTGAGGTGGTGACGGGCCGTCAGGAAGATGATCGGGGCGACGAACCCGTTGGCGCGCATCGCCTGGCACACGTCCCGGCCGTCCGCGTCGGGCAGTCCGACGTCCAGGACGACTGCGGCGATGCCGTCTGTGGCCCGCCGAAGAGCGGTGGCGCCGTCAGCGGCGAGCACTGGCTCGAAGTCCTCGTCGGACAGGCCGCGGCGCAACACGTCACGAAGGGCGTGATCGTCCTCGACGACCAGAATCTTGTGGCGCATGGTCCTCCGTCGGATCTTCGGCCGTATGGGTCGTGTCTGAGACGAACGATGTGGGCAGCCACCGGGTCGCAACCCACAAGCACATTCCGAGCCACCCGGTGGCGAACAGCCAGCCACCGACGACGTCGGTGGGCCAGTGCACCCCGAGGTAGACGCGGGTCAGCCCGACCGACGCGCCCCAACCGCCGGTGATCAGGACGAGGGGAACCCTGCCGCGCGGCCCTCGCACACAGACGGCGATGACGAGCAGTCCTGCGGCGAGGGCCGCCGTGGTGGCGTGACCGGAGGGGAACGCCCATCCGGAGGCATGCGTGTCCCACTCCGTCCGGGACGGCCGGGGCCGGGCGACGAGTTCCATCACCCCGTACCGAAGGGCCTGGCCCGCGGCCAGGCAGACCAGACAGAGCGCGACGGCGAGCGCGCGCTGCCTGAGGGCGCGCCCCGCGATGATTCCGGCCAGCACCGCCAGCGCGTAGGGGACGACACCCGTCCCGGTGGCGGTCACTCCGCGGGCGAACGCCACCGCCGCGGCCGGCCGGTGGCCGACGGACCACGAGAGGAGGTCGGCGTCCGCGAACAGCGGTATGCCGTCGTGACCCACCACGACCATGGTCAGCACACCGAACGCCGTCCACGCACCGAGGCTGCAACTGCCGGCCAGGTCGGCGACGTCGCCGCGCTTCACGACACCACCAGCAGCGGCCGCAGGCGGGTGGCGGTGAGCCGCAGGGCCGCGGCCTCCGCACGCCCTCGCAGGGCGGACATGACGAGTAGCGCGACCAGGCCGCCCACCACGACCCCTGCCAGCACGTCGTGGGGATAGTGCGCGCCGACCCAGACCCGAGAGGCGGCCATCGCGCAGGCGGCCACCACCGCGACCGCGCCGAGCCGGCGGGAGACAAACAGCACGGCGACGGCGGCCGCGGCGGCGATCGCCGCATGGTTGCTGGGGAAGGACCAGTCGCCCGGCGCCGGACACGCCTCCAGCGGGGTCACGTGCAGGCTCTGGCAGGGCCGGTCCTCGCGCACCAGCAGCTTCAGGGCCGCGTCCACCCCGTACGCCACGACGACGACCAGGGGCACGGCAAGCGCCGTCACCGACGCCGTGGCGCCCACCCGCCGGGCCCGCCACCAGCCGACGCCCATGAGGACCGCGAACAGGGCGAGCCCGTACGTCGACCACGCCGACACCGTGTCGTCCAGCCACGCGGGAGCATGCCGGGCAAGGTTCACCACGTCGGTGTAGGCCGAGCCGTCGACCGCCGAGCCATTGCGAGCGAGGATCATCCGCGGGCCTCCTTGGCCTTCGCCGTGCGGCGCGAGCGGTACACCTCGGAGGCAACCGGAATCAGCGACACGGCGACGATCACCGCGACGATCGGCAGCAGATAGCGGTCCACGTTCGGCACGGAGGAGCCCAGCGCGTATCCGGCCAGGGTGAGGCCCAGGCTCCACAGCAGCCCGCCGGTCACCTGCCACACGGTGAACGTGCGCACCGGCACCCCCAGGGCGACCGCCATCGGGTTCAGCACCGTACGCACCACGGGAACGAACCGGGCCAGGACGATCGCCTTGGCATACCCGTACCGCTCGAGCAACTCTTCCGCGCGTTTCGCGCCCTCCCGCAGGCGGGCCGAGCGGCTGCGGGCGAGCAGGGCGCCGCCCGCTCTTCGGCCCAGGAGATAGCCGCATTGCGCGCCCGCGAGCGCGCCCACCGCCGCGGCGATCAGCAGCGGGGCGAGCGACAGTTTCAGGCCGTGGTCGGCAGTGCCGGTGCACAGCAGACCGGCCGTGAACAGCAGTGAGTCGCCCGGCAGGAAGAACCCGATCAGCAGGCCGGTCTCGGCGAACAGCACCACACCCACGCCCAGCACACCGAACGCGGCCAGCAGTGACCGGGCATCCAACACATTGACAGCGAGCTGCGACGATAGGTGCATGGCTGTCGTCATCGTCGGGAGACCCTTCATCGCGTTCTGGACCGTCGGATGCGGCAGAACGGCGGCGTCCGACAACTGACTACAATCATGTAGACGGTCTACTGCACTGTAGACGATGACGGAATGAGGAACATTCCCATGGCCGATGCCGATGCGAGGGACGAGAGGCGGCCGGCCGGCGAGCTCGAAGCCGCAGTCATGGCGGCACTGTGGGCGGCCGGGGCCCCGCTCACGCCCGGACGAGTGCAGACCGAACTCGGCTCCGGTCTGGCCCGGACGACGGTGGCGACGATACTGACACGTCTGCACGAGAAGGGCGTCCTCAGCCGCGAGCGGGACGGGCGCGGCTACGCTTACTTCCCCGTGCAGGACGCTCCCGGACTGACCGCCCGCCGCATGCACACCGAACTCGACCGGGACACCGACCGGGAGACGGTCCTGGCCCGCTTCGTCGCCCAGCTCAACCCTGGCGACGAACAGCTCCTGCGGCGACTCCTGGAGGGGGACGAGTGATGACCGCCCTGCTCCTCGTACCGCTGATCCTGCCCTTCCTCGCACCCACGCTGGCCCGCCGGACCCTCGACCGTCTCGTCCCCGCAACCGCGCTGTGGGTCCTCACCGTCTCGGCCCTGGCACTGGCGGGAGCCTGCGTCGCCGCCCTCGGAGCCTTGGTACTCACCGGACTGCTCAAGCTCCCTGCCTTCGCTGCCCTCGGCGAACTCATCCACCCCCTGCGGACCCCCTCGGACTACCTCGTCCTCCCCGCGGCCGCCGCAGCGACCGGAGTGCTCACCCTCAGCGCCTGGACCCTCGCCCGCTCGGCCCTTCGACAGACCCGCGCCTTTCGTACCGCCCGGACGCAGGCCGACCGCCGCCCCGCCGCAGGTGACCTGTGTGTCGTCGACTCACCCCACCCCGACGCGTACGCGCTGCCAGGACGGCCCCACCGCATCGTCGTCACCACGGGCATGCTGCGCAGCCTCGGCCCCGCCGAACGCGAGGCCCTGTTCGCGCACGAACGCGCCCACAACCAGGCCGGCCACCATTACTTCCTGGCCGCCGCAGAACTCGCCGCCCACTGCCACCCCGCCCTGCGCTGCGCCCGCGCCGCGATCCGGCTCGCCGCCGAGCGGGCCGCCGACGAAAATGCCGCCACCGCCCTCGGCGATCGACGCCTGATCGCCACAGCCATCGCCCGCGCCGCCCTCGCCGGCCAGGCCTCCCCCTCCACCCGGCCGGACTTCGCACCTGCGGCGACGACCGGCCCCGTCCCGCAACGTGTCGCCGCCCTTCTCGCACCCCCGCGGCCCCCGCGCGCCGCGCACCGGGCCGCGTTCCTCATGGTGGTCTGTGCGGTTCTGTCCGTCGCCGCCGGAGCCGCCGGTGTAGTCGACGTCCACCGCGAGGTCGAGATCGCCCAAGGCGAGAACGGCCCGTGACCACTTCGCCTCCTGCGGCCGACCGCGCTGTGCTCACCCCCTCACCCGCCGCCTGGCCACTCTCAGACGAGTGCCGGTTCGAATAGTTGCAGCAGGTCGCCGGTGGCGTCGGCGGCGCCCAGCGCAGTGAGGACGCCGAGGGCCACAACGGTCGCCGCGAGCGGCCACAGCCGCGGGAGCGGGGCGGTCTGTAGGGCGACGACACGGCGGGTGACGGCGCGGTCAATGAAGGCGAGTCCGCGCGACGGCTCCCGGCATCCGGGTGTGAGTGCTGCCCGGGCGAGGGCGCGGGCGGTGCAGTCGCGGCCACCGACCACCGCGGCCGCCCGCTCGTCGGCCCAGCGTTCCACGAGGAAGACGACCATGTGCCGGACCGGGGCAAGGACCGGGTTGGCGGCGCAGGCGAGCGTCACTGCGGTGCACAGCCGTGCGTGGCGGTGGGTCAGGTGTGCCCGCTCGTGGGCGAGCAGGACACGGCGCTCGCCGGCCGAGAGCGCGCCGAGCATCGTGCTGGTGACCAGGATCCGGCCCAGTGACCCGGCGCGTCCCGGGATGGCGAACGCCTGGGCGACGGGAGAGTCAGCCACGATCAGTTCCGTGTCCGGCGGCTGCCCCTCACACATGACCTGCAGAGCCCGGCGGATGCGACACTCGGCGCGGACGGCCGCGAAGACGCGGTAGGCCAGGACGAACAGCAGTGCGCATGCGGCGAACGCAACGACCTCCGGTACCGGCTCGGGAATACGGCGGCCGTCCTCACGGGCGTCCGCGACGACCGGAGGAGCGGCGCCGACGAGGGTGGCCGCCAGCAGGAGCAGGGACCAGGCGGTCGCCGCCGCGCTCATGACGGCAGCGCAGGCCAGGACGCGGGCGGCCAGTGACGGTGCCACCCGGCGGCCGACCAGCGGGCTGACCGCGGCGAGCAGCAGGGACAGCAGGAACGGGGTGTAGACGTCGACTCTCATCGCTCGCCTCCCCCTAGCAGGTCGCGCAGCACCCGCTCCTCCTCCGGGCTCAGCCCCGTGACGAACTGCTGAAGCGCCGCTACGGGGTCGGGGCCCCGGTCGAGCGCCTCGTGCATGGCCTGCGCGGTCAGCTCGGCAGCACCCTTGGCCGGCCGGTAGGCGCCACGCCGCCCGCCCGCGTCCCGCAGGACGAGCCCCTTGTCGCAGAGGCGCTTGAGAATGGTGTGCACGGTGTTGTAGGCGAGGTCGCCGCCGAGTTCGGTTTGGATGTCCGACGGTGTCAGCGCCTGGTCCGCCGCCCACAGGGTGGCGAGTACCTCGCTCTCCAGCTCACCGGCGTTACGCCGTTCGGCTCTGCCCCGCGGGCTCGTGCCAGCCATATCTGAAACCTTACAGCGCGTAGGGGCGTGCCTGTCCGAGGCTTGGCACGGACCCTACATTTTGTAGGGTTAGCCTGACCCTACGCACTGTAGGGGTAAAGGGGTGAGCGATGAGAAACGGCCCTCAGGCCACGGACGACGCGGCGGCCACGTCGACCGGCCCGCGCAGGGTCGACCCGCTCACGAACGTTCGCCTCATCCCGAGATCCCGCGGCGAAGCGGCGCTCGCGGTCGTGGCCAGTGTCTACACCGTGGCCCAGCTCCTACTCGTGCGACCGGGGGTGGGTCTCGGCTGGGACGAGTCGGTCTACGTCAGCCAGGTCTCCTCCCACGCACCGGCCGCGTTCTTCAGCGCCCCGCGCGCGCGTGGCGTCCCGCTGCTGGTGGCTCCGGTCGCCGCCTGGTCGTCGTCCACGGTCCTGCTGCGGATCTACCTGGCCGTCCTGGCCGGCCTCGCCCTGTTCCTCGCGCTCCGTGCCTGGCGGGGCGTCTTCCCCGCCCGGGTGCTCGCGACCGCGGGCGCCCTGTTCGCCACCCTGTGGGTGACGCTGTTCTACGGTCCTCAGGCCATGCCCAACTACTGGGTCGCCGTCGGCGCCCTGGCAGGCACGGGCTGCTTCCTGCGCGCCCAGGCCAACCGCCTCGACCGCGGCGCCCTGTGGGGCGTGGGTGGGAGCGCGGCCCTCATGGCCTGGATGCGCCCCACGGACGCGGTATGGGCGACCCTTCCCCTACTCGTCCTGGTGGTATGCGTACGGCGGTGGCGGCGTCCCGCGCTGCTGGGGGCGCTGGTCGGCGGCCTGGTGGCCGGGGCGGCCGAGTGGGTGATCGAGGCGTATGTCTCCTACGGCGGTCTGGCGCAACGCCTGTCCGACGCCTCCCGCATCCAGGGCGGCCTCGGCTGGAACATCGCCGTCGGAGACCAACTGCGCGCTCTGGGCGGACGCACGCTGTGCCGCCCGTGCAGCGGTGCGGCGCCACCCGTCCTGGAGACCCTGTGGTGGTACGCCCTGCCACTGCTGGCTGCCGCAGCGGTTGTGATCGCCGTCCGCGCCCGGCGCCCTGTCGCCCCGCTCGTACCGCTGGCATGCGCCGCGTCGGCGGCCTTCCCCTACCTGTTCATGATCGGCTACGCGGCGCCGCGCTTCCTGCTGCCCGCCTACGCGCTACTCGCCGTTCCCGTCGCCGATCTCCTGGTGCGCATGGTGCGGGCACCCGGCCGGACCCGCAGGCCGCTCACCGTGGTCCTGGTGTCCCTCGCTCTGGCCGGGCATCTGGCCGTGCAGCTCGTGGTGCTGGAGGACACCGTGCGCCGTACCACCGCGGCCCACCGCGAGTGGGCCTCCGTCGCCGCCGGGCTGCACCGGCTGGGCGTTGGCCCGCCCTGTCTGGTCACGGGAGTGAACGACGTCCCGATCGCCTACTACGCGGGCTGTTCCTCCGCCGCAACCGTCGGCCACGACGCCAACACCACGGCGACCGGCATCCGGCGGACCGCTCGCCGTCTGCCCGTTGCCACTCTGGTGGCAACGGGCGGCAGCCCGCCCGACTACGCCCGATCCTGGACCCCGCACCAGGTGGCCGGGGTGCGCGTGTACGTATCGCCCGCCGTGACGGCGGGAGGGCGGCAGTGAGCGTCACCGGCATTCCGCTGTCCCGCGGCCTCGGCCGGCCCTGGCAGCTCGCCGTCACCGCAGCCGTGGTGGTGGCGGCCGTCTGGATGCTCGCCGCACACCGGCACACGGTGGACGCCGGTGCCGACCGTCTTGCCGTCGCCGATCGAGCCTGGCTGCTGGCGGCGGGTGCGGCCGCTATGGCGACCTGGGTGTGTGCGGCAGTCGCCCAACAGGGAGCGGTGGCCGAACGGCTGCCCGCCGGGCGGCTGGTGGCGGCGCAGTTCGCGGCGTGCGCGGCCAACCACGTGCTGCCTGCCGGGGTCGGCGCGACCGCAGTCAACCTGCGGTTCCTCACCCGCTGCGGCCTGTCCACCGCCCGCGCGGCGACCGCACTCGCGGTCAAGGCAACCGTCGGCGGGCTGGTCCGCTTCGCGGTCGCCGTCACACTGCTGCTGGTCTCGCCCCGCACTCCGCGGCTGGCACCGGCCGTCCCGCGCGCCTGCGTCACGCTCTCGGCGGTCAGCTGCGTCGCCGTGGCCGCCGCAGCCGTGGCACTGAGCAGAACGGCGCGTCGCGGCGTGGCGCGCGCGGTCGGCCGGGTACTGGCCGACGTGCGGGCGGTGCACTGCCGACGGGCCAGGGCATGCGCCTTGTGGGGCGGATCGCTCGGCTTCGCCTTGCTGCACGCCGCTGTGCTGATCGCCGTACTCCGGGCACTGGACGTGCCCGTGCCCGCCGGTCACGTACTGCTGGCGTACCTCGTTGCCAGCGGCGCCGCCGTACTGCTGCCCACTCCGGGCGGTCTGGGCTCGCTGGATGCGGCGCTCGTGCTGACGCTCACCGCGACCGGGGTGCCGGGAGCCGCGGCCCTGTCGGCGGTCTTCGGCTACCGGCTGCTGACGGCCTGGCTGCCGCTGTTCCCTGGCCTGCTGGTACTGGCGCTGCTGGTCCGCCGCTCCGTCCTGTGATCCTGACCGGACACCACGGGGGTCCGCAGCGTGGACGTCGCCTCCTTACGTGGTCCCGGGGACTTCGCGGTGATGTTCCTGTCGTGGGCGCAGGGTCCCCGGCGTGTCGGTCAGCTCGGTGCCGCTGCTACCGATCGGAGAGGTGCGGCCAGGATGCTCAATGCGTTCGAAGCGGGCGAAGATGCGGGTCATGGCGACGGCGCGCCGGACCGCGACCTGGCGATGGGCGATCGGCAGGGGGTCCTCGGCCTCGATACGTCAGGCCCGGTGAGCCCATCCATGGTCGCGCAACCGGCCGACCTCGTAGCCCCGTTGCTCACAGGTGTCGAGGATGTGGGGGAGCGCGCCCAGGGCCGAGCGCCAGGCGCCCGGGGCGGACGTGCAGTCGGAGTCGTGGAGCAGGATGGTGCCGCCGCCGTCCAGGTCGGATGTGACGGTGCGGTGGACGGTCTCCGGTGTGGCGCGGGCGGTCCAGTCCTGGCCCCAGGAGGTCCACAGCACAGGGGTGAGAGCAAGGCGGTGGGCGGCCCAGTGGGCTGCGGTCGACATGACGCCGTACGGGGGCCGGAAGAGCGTCGGCCAGTGCCCCGTGATGTCGGCGACGGTGTCACGGGCGCGGGCGAGGTCGTCGCATGTGGCGCGCGGGCCGCGCAGGAGCAGCGGGCGGTGCAGCCAGCCATGGACGCCGATCTCGTGTCCCGCCGCGGCGATCTCGCGGACCAGGCCGGGCGAGCGGTGCGCCTCGCTGCCCAGCAGGAAGAACGTCGCCCGGACTTGACGCTCGGCCAGGAGGCGCAGGAAGAGCGGGGTGGACATCGGATCGGGTCCGTCGTCGAAGGTGAGGGCGATGTGATCCGGGCGGCCCCGGCCCGAGAGACGGGGCATGGCGCGATTGCGCAGCGGCCCGAAGGCGGAGACGACGGGTGCGGCATGAGCGGAGACGAGGGCGGGCAGGGCGGCGAGAGCGGCGGTGCGGACCAGCCGGGAGGCGGTCACGAGTGGTGGCCTCGGGGGGCGTGGGCCGGATGGAGGACGTCCAGGTCGAGGCCGTGCCCGACGGCGTGGATCACGCCCGCGCCGTCGTCTGCGGTGGCGATCCCCGTACCGACGGCACACGCCCATACCCCGCACGCCACGGCGGTGGTGGCGACGAGCCGGCGCGCCGCCGGACGGCGCCGTCGCGCGGCGGGCCGGGAAGGCAGCGGCGGGAGCCCCGCGCGGTGGACGCGCGCTGTCTCCGCGGCGGGTCCGTCGTCGGGTTCGGCGGCGAAGAGTGCGAGGCCTGTCTTGCGTTGGCGCAGTCCGAGCGGTCCGTCGATCAGGTCGTGCAGCACGGCTTCGAGGCGGTCGGGGTCGCGGATCCAGACCGCCGCACCGGCCTCCTCCAGAGCGGCGGCGTTGGTCAGACCGTGGCCCGGTATGCACCGGTAGCTCGCGACGGGCAGACCGGTGGCGAACGCCTCCAAAGAGCTGAGCCCGCCGGCGTTCTGGACCAGGACATCGGCGGCGTGCATCAGGGAGGGCATGTCGTCGACCCAGGCGTAGGCGTGGTCGATGCCGTCCGCGCGAAGCTGCTCGGCCAGTGCCTGGTTGCGGCCGCAGACGACCACGGGGACGGCGACGGCGCAGTCGCGCAGCTCCAGGGCGACCTGCCGGACCGGTCCGACGCCCCAGGAGCCGGCGACCAGCAGGGCCAGAGGGGCGTTCTCCGGCAGCCCGAAGCGGGCCCGGGCCGCGCTGCGCTCCCGCGCGCCGCCAGGACGGAACCGCGGGTCCACCACCGGCCCGCACACCCGGACGTTCCGCGCCCCGGCGGCCCGGGCCTGGGCTGCGGGCACGGCGTGTGCGGCGAGGTGGACGTCGACACCGGCGGCCACCCACAGCGGGTGCACGGAGAAGTCGGTGAGATAGGTCAGGACGGGCACGGCCAGCCGGCCGCGGAGCCGCAGGCCGCCTAGCACACGGCTGGCTCCCGGGTAGGTGGAGACGACCGCGCCGGTGTCGGGGTGCAGCGCGCGCATCATGCGATCCTCGGCGGTCCGCAGGAGCGCCCTGGCCAACGGTCCGCCCCCGCCGGCGCGTTCGGTGCTGCGGTAGACCTGCTGGTAGGCCCAGGGGGCTTGGACCAGCATCCGGTGGTAGCCGTCCCGGACCAGTCGTCCGATCCGGGCGGGCAGCAGGTCCAGCAGGTCGAACCGGTCGACGACGAGGCCGTGGGCCGTGAGTCGGCGTTCCAGTTCGGCGGCGGCGCCGTCGTGGCCGGCGCCGATGCTCGCCGAGACGATCGCGACGCGCTCGGCCCGTGCCGTGATCGGCACCGGCTCAGGGCGCAGGGCGGCGGCCGCCAGGGCGCGCAGATGCAGCGAACTTCCGAGGTAGGGCATGGGGTTCGTTCCTCCGCGGGTGGTGTGGGCGGCCGAACTCTACAACATGTAGTAGGTGAACTCGTACAAGATGTAGTAGCCCCTGTGATGGAGATCCCGCCCGGGTCCTACAAGCCGTAGTAGCCCAGGCGCTACGCTGGGGTGCCGAGCGG
Organism: Streptomyces sp. NPDC031474; assembly: GCF_055581185.1. NCBI lineage: Bacteria > Bacillati > Actinomycetota > Actinomycetes > Kitasatosporales > Streptomycetaceae > Streptomyces > Streptomyces sp. NPDC031474. The sequence goes on along the minus strand of NZ_JBVIJX010000014.1, from coordinate 23,567 downwards.
GAAGGCTGGTGACGGTGCACGACCGGAAGAGCGACGAAAACGGCGGGGCGACCGGCAGAAGGGCGCGCGGGGAGCTGGAGAGCGGCGTCCTCGCCGCCCTGTGGGCCGTGGACGAGTCGCTGACCGCACGGCAGGTCCTGGAGCGGCTGCCCGGGGACCTCGCCTACACGACGGTGCTGACGATCCTGTCCCGCCTGTACGACAAGGGCATGCTCGTACGGCACCCGGCGGGTCGCGGATACGCTTACGCGCCGGTCCGGGACGAGGCGTCCGACACCGCCGTACGGATGCACAGCCTGCTGGAGCGCGGCTCGGACCCGGAGGCGGTGCTCACCCGATTCGTGTCCGAACTGTCTCCGCAGGAGGAGCAGTTGCTGCACCGTCTGCTGGGCGAGCAGGACGCCGGGCGCGGCGACGACGGGGAGTGAGCCGGTGACGATCAGCGTCTACATCCCCCTCATGGTCACCGTGGTCCTCGCGGTGCTTGCCCCCCGGGCGGCCCGCCGGCCGGCACCGCGGCCCGCGGCCTGGTCCCTGGCATGTGCGGCGCTCGTGACGGCGACCGGCTGGCTCGGCTCACTGGCCCTGCTGGCGTTCACCGGGTTCGCGCAGATCCCCGAGGTCGCGGAGGAGGGCCACTGGTCGGTGACCCTCCTGCGTACGCAGGACCCCGTCTCCCTGGCCGTCGCGACCGTCAGCGCCCTGACCCTGGCGGCGGGGCTCGTATCACTGGGGGTGGCCGCCGTACGGCAGGGGCGCCACGTCCTGTGGGCCCGGCGGGAGTGCGGCCGGACTCCCCAAGACACCGAACTGGTGGTGCTCGACGACGAGGCCCCGCAGGCGTTCGCGCTGCCCGGCGCCCCCGGACGGATCGTGGTGTCCCGCGGGATGCTGCGCTGCCTCGGCGACGCGGAGCGTGAGGCCCTCCTGGCGCACGAACGGGCCCATCTCCGCGGCCGCCACCACCACTTCCAGACCGTGTGGCGACTCACGGCGGCCGTCAACCCGCTGCTGCGACCGCTGGCCGAGGCCGGTGGCTTCGTCCTGGAGCGATGGGCCGACGAGGAGGCCGCAGCCCGAATCGGCAGCCGTACGGTCGTCGCCCGCGCCGTCGGCCGGGCGGCTCTCGCCTCTGCCGGCCTGCCACGACCCGCCACTCTGGCGGCGACCGGCGGGGCCGTGCCTCAGAGAGTGCAGGCACTGCTCGCCCCGCCACCCCCGCGCCGCACTCTGCCCTTCGTGGCGGGCGCCCTCCTGCTCACCCTGTGCTGCGCCAGCCTGGCCAACGCCGCCTCGGACAGCGAGAGCCTGGTTGAGAGCGCGGAACGGGCCCAGTGCGCAGCGGACGCCGAGGCCCCGGGCGCGGCGTGGGCGGCCCACTCTCCGCCATGGCCGAACGCCTGCTGCCACCACCACGGAGCCGACGAACACGGAAGGCACCGCAGGTAGGCGCGTAGTACCGAGGCACCACGCGCACGGCGCGGTTCAGCCTCCCGGTACCACCGGATCGGGGTGGACCGGGCCTTGGGGCGGGCTGCTGGTCTTCCTCGGCTGGGCAGTACTCGCCCTGGCGCAGCGACGTGTGACCGCCCGCACCATGGGTGACACTTTGACGACCACCACCGACGACATCGGCGGCCAGCGGCTCCTCGTCGCCGTCGGCACGGGCTGGACCAACGGCGAGATGGTCAGAGCTCCCCTTCAAAGACCACGTCGGCCGCGTCCTGGCCAAGATCGGAGCCCGGGACCGCATCCAGGCCGTGATCCTCGCCCACGACCATGGCCTCGGCCGGCCCAGCGTGGACTGAACCGAGGAGCGGCGGCCGGGCAGCCGGCGTGCCCCGGCCGCGACACCGGCAGCGCGCCGTGCCGGCGACGTTCCGTCAGAGTTCCAGGCGGTAGCCGTGCCCCCGCAGGGTGGTGATGCGGGGCAGGCTGCTGGGGTGGGCCGAGGTGGCGGCGGCCTGAGTGAGGCGGCGGCGCAGGCCGGCCATGGTGACGTCGAGGGTCTTGGTGGAGCCGAACCAGTTCTCGTCCCAGACCTCCGCCATCAGGGTCTCCCGGGAGACAGCCTCCCCCGCATGCCGGGTCAGGACGGCGAGCAGGTCGAACTCCTTGGGACGCAGCTCGACGTCCTCGTCGTGCAGGGTGCAGCGGCGGGCCACGCCGTCCAGGACGAGGTCGGCCAGCCGGACGGGTTCCTGCGGCGGCGTGGCGAGGACCCGGCGGCGCAGATGGGCGCGGAGCCGGGCGAGCAGCACGGTCAGGCTGAACGGCTTGACGAGGTAGTCGTCGGCCCCCGCGTCCAGCCCGGCGATGACGTCGATGTCGTCGGTGCGGGCCGTCAGGATGACGATCAGCAGGTCCGGGCTGCGGGCTCGCAGGGTGCGGGCGACGTCCAGACCGTCCATGTCGGGCAGTCCCAGGTCGAGCAGCAGCACGTCGTACGGGGCGCGCGCGGCCTCGGCCAGAGCGGCGGAACCCGTCCGGCTCCAGGTCGGTGTGTACCCGTTGCCGCGCAGGCCGGTCTCCAGGTGGCGGCCGATGGTGTCGTCGTCCTCGACGACGAGGACGCGGTGACGGCTGGGGTCGGCGGTCGCGTGCGTGCGCATGCTGGACAGCGTAGGAGCGGACGAGCCGCTCGGCCCGCCCGCTCCTGGCCGCTCACAGGTCACGCAGTTCCTCCACGGCGGGCCGGCCGGCGCTGCGGATGCCGTTCAGCGCGGCGGCCAGTACGGCGACGACGGCCGCGCCGGCGGTCAGGGCCAGGTAGCCGCCCGGCACCGACAGGCTCGCGGGCGGCGGATCGAAGACCCCCGTCAGGACCTTCACCAGCATCTCGGACAGTGCCCACCCGATGAGCGCGCCTCCGGCCAGCCCGCCGGCGGCGAGCAGCAGGGCCTCGGTGAGGACCATGCCGCGCAGTTGGCCGCTCTTCGCACCGAGGACGGTGGCGATGGCGAAGGTACGGCGGCGTTCGGCGAGTCCGAGGGCGAGGACGAGGCCGCCGGCTCCGGCGGCCAGCAGGACGGCGAAGGCGAGTTCGACGCGGGTGAGGCCGGCCAGGTCGACGGAGGTGAGGCTGGTGCCGACGGTGCCGCGCGTCTGCGTGAGGTCGGTGACGGTGGCGCCGGCGCCCAATCGGTGGCGCAGCTGGTCGGCGATCTGCTTCTGGTGGGAGCCGCCGGTGTCGAGCAGGAAGGCGCCGACCGCGTCGCTGCCGGTCGCCTTGGCCACGTAGGCGGCGTTGGCGACGAAGAAGCTGTCCTTCGGCGCGGTCGGGAACTCCTTGACGATCCCCGCGTAGTGGAAGGGCACGGTACGCAGGGCCTTCGTACGGGCGTCCTGGACGCGGAGGTTGACGGTGTCGCCCGGGGAAAGCTGGAAATCGTGCACGGTTTCCGCGCTGACCAGCAGGTTGTCGGGGCGCTGAGCGAGTCGGCGCATCAGCTGGCCTGCCGTGCCGCCCGAGAAGTAGGCGTCCTGTAGCGAGGTCGCCTTGGCGACGGTGGCGGGCCGGACGCCGTAGAGGTCCTGGAGGTCGGAGCCGACGTAGGCGTAGCGGTGCTGGAGGGGCTCGACGTGCCGGACGCCGGGAACCTTCAGTGTGTCCGTCGCGCTCGCCCGGACCTGGGCGCCGGGCGGTTCGGTGACGGTGACGTCCGCGCCGTTGGTGAGGCGGGCGTCGACCTCGGACTGCTGTCGGTAGGTGGAGTTGAAGACGGCCGTGGAGATCGCGAACGACACGGTCAGAGCGAGCAGTACCACGGAGCGGGCCAGCGGGTGCCGGCGCCGGGACAGCACGGCTGCCGTGGTCGTGGCGAGGGTCGCGGTCAGCGGTCGGGCGAGGCGGGCCAGCGCCGGCCGGCCGTGGGCGAGGACCAGCAGGGTCAGCCGCCACAGCAGCAGGGCCGCACCCAGCCACAGCAGGGCCGGGCCGAGGAACGCCCAGTAGGAGACGGAGACGCTGGGCACGCCCTCCGGGGCGAGGACCAGGGCGTACTGGTTGCCGGAGGAGGCGCGGAAGACCAGCCAGGAGCCGGTCAGCAGCGCGAAGTCCAGGCCGTACCGCAGCCACCAGGGCGAACGCGAGCCGCGCGGCTCCCGCCTGGTGTCGGCGACGGTCACCGTGCGCAGATCCCGCAAGGCGGGCACGAGCACGGCAGCGGCGGCCACGGCCACGCCGAGGACGAAAGCGACGGCGTACCAGAGCGCCCAGGTGCCCGCGCCCGCCCCGAAGGAGCTGGTGCCGAAGGCGACGCGGCCGGTCAGCGCGGCGAGCCCGAGACCCGCCAGGCCGCCGACGCCCCCCACCAACACGGCCTCCAGGCCCGCGAGCGAGGTGATCTGACGGGGCCGCAGCCCGCGCAGCCGCAGCAGGCCCTGCTCCCGGCGGCGCCGTTCGCCGCCGGCCGAGGCGACCGCCACCGTCAGGGCGGCGGCCAGGACGGCGCCCGGGACGCCGAGGAAGAGAAAGAGGATCTGGGCGTAGAGGGCGTCCTGGCGGGCGGAGTCGAGCGCGGCGCCGAGATTGTTCCCGACCAGCGCGGTGCCGGCCGACTTGGCTTCCAGATTGTGTGCGGCACCGGTCACCGAGGAGAAGGCGGCGGCCGGGTCGGCCGGCAGCTTCGCGTCACGGGCCACATGAATCTGCGTGGTGACGTCGGTGGCTCCCCGGGTGAGGGACGTGAACCGGGCCGTGGGTAGGAGGACGACGTTGTCCGGGGGAGCGGTCGGCTGGGACTGGGCGGGCGCGCCGACCTTCTGGAACAGCGAGTCGGCCTGGGGCAGGTCGACCACGCCGTCCACCCGCACCTGCCGCAGCCCGACGCCGGGCAGCCGCACGCCGATGGTGTCGCCGGGGGCGGCGTGCAGGTTGGAGGCGGTCTGCTGGGCGAGTAGAACGCCGGTGCCGGAGCCGGAAAGCGTGCGCAACTCGTCGGGGAAGTGACTGCGGTAGTCCGGTGGCAGGCCGAGCGCGAGACCTGGTCCGGTGGTCTGGGTGCTGCCCCCCACGGCGGCGGTGAAGCCGGTGGTCCGCTCGAAGCCGACGGGCAACCCGGCTCGGGTGCCGGCAGTGCCCTGCACCAGCGACAGGACGGCGTTCGGGTCGGCGCCCGGCTGTACCTCGACCTGCCAGTCCACGGCGACCGAGCGAACCGCGCGCTCGGTCATGGTCGCCTTGGACGCGGTCAGGAAGGAGCCGAGCGCGGCGACCAGGGCGACGGCGAGGGCGATCCCGGCGACGGCGGCCAGGAGCCGCCCGATGCGGTGGCGGGCCAGTCCGCCCGCCCAGGCGGTGATCATGACAGGCTCCCTCGTGGATCCGGCGCTTGCGCTGCTTCGGGTGCGAGCAGCCGGCCGTCGCGCATGCCCCGCCGAACGGTGAGCCGGGCGGCGACAGCGGGGTCGTGGGTGGTGACGACGAGGGCCGCCCCCGTCCGGTCGGCCGCCTCCAGCAGGGCGTCCAGGACGCGGGCGCCGGTGGCGTGGTCGAGGCGGCCGGTGGGCTCGTCGGCGAGGATCAGCCGCGGCGCCTGCGCCAGAACGCGGGCCACGGCCACCCGCTGGGCCTGACCGCCGGAGATCTCGTCGGGCAGCCGGTCAGCCAGCCCGGCCGCGCCCACCACGTCGAGCGCCTCGGCGACCCGCCGGCGGGCCTCCTCCTGGGAGCGCCCCGCGAGGACGAGCGGCAGCGCGGTGTTCTCCGTGATGTCGAGGGCCGGGATGAGGCTGTCGGCCTGGAAGACCAGGCCGATGTCCCGGGGCCCGTGGAGTCCGGGCCGGGTGATCGTGCCGCTGGTGGGGCGTTCGAGCCCGGCCAGCAGATGGAGCAGGGACGACTTCCCCGACCCGGACGGGCCGACGATCGCCAGCCGCTCGCCGGAGCGGACGTCCAGATCGGCGCCATGCACCGCCACCACGGCGGTGGGGCCCCGGCCGAAGGTGAGCGCGACGCCCCGGCAGGAGACGAGCAGGTCAGCGGAGGACATGGCTGCTCTCCTTGGCCTGAGCGGTTCCCTCGCGTCCCTCGTGGGCCCGCCCGTCGTCCAATGTGATCACTCGGTCGGCGCCCCGCACCGCTTCTGCGCTGTGCGTCACGATCAGCACCGCGCAACCGTCGGCCGCCCGGTCCCGAAGCATCCGCAGCACCAACTCCTCAGTCATGCCGTCGAGTTCGCCGGTCGGTTCGTCGGCCAGCAGTACGGCAGGGGAGTTGGCCAGCGCGACGGCGAGCCCGGCCCGGGCCAGTTCACCGCCGGACAGCTGCCGTGGCAGCGCGCCCGCCCGCCGTCCGAGCCCCACCTGCTCCAGCAGCGCCCCGGCCCGCACCGTGGGACGGCCGCGCACCGCATGCTGGGCGAGTCGGATGTTGTCGCGCACGGTCAGATGCGGCAGAAGGTTGCGGGACTGCAGAAGCACTCCAACGTGCCGCGCGCGCAGCCGGGCGCGTTCGGTTTCGGGCCGGTGGCTGATGCGCACGCCCGCCACCCGGACCTCGCCGCCCGACGGCTCGTCGAGACCGGCCAGGCACGCCAGCAGGGTCGACTTGCCCGCCCCCGACGGGCCGACGACGGCGACCGTCTGCCCGCGCCGCACCCGCAGTGACACCCCGCGCAACGCGAGCGTCTCCTCCTCACCGGCCCGGTAGAAGCGGTAGAGCTCCCGGGCGGCCAGCACCACGTCGTCGTTGGACGGTCCGGCGGGCACCGCACTCACCGCCACGCGAACGAATCGCTGACGATCCGCCACGGGTCGACGTTGTCGGCGTTGACCGGGCCGGACAGCGTCAGGTCCACCTCATGGCCCTGCCGGTAGAAGACGTACCGCTCGAACGCGTCCCGCACCACCTTGCCGGTGACCGGGTCCCTGGCCGAGTCGCCCTGATAGGTGAGAAGGACGACGGGGCCCGCCGTACGGGTCACCTGCGACACCTTTGGCGATGCGAACTTGGACACCTGCCCGCGCAGTTGAGGCACGACCGTGTTCTTGACGGAGGTGACGGTCGGGGCGGTGGAGGCATTGGCGGCGGCGATGGTGACGCTGTTCAGCTTGTCCGTGAAGACGGTTGTACCGCCCTTGTCGGTGCGGGCCCAGCCCTCCGGTACCTTCACCGTGAACCCGGTGAAGCCGCCGGTGGGCCGGTAGGCCACGAACACCTGGTTGTCGGGGATGTCCCCGGGCGGGTTCGACTCGGTGGGGGCGGGATTCGCCCGCACCGGGGCCGTCGAACCCGAGCCGGAATGCGCCCCGGGCGACGATCCCGAGCACCCTGCGATCACCGCCGCGACCACCGTCACTGCGACGAGGCCCGCGGAAGTACGTTTGTACGACATGTCACTGCCCTCCCGAGGAACTGCGGGGCACTGCTCCCTGGCCATGCCACCGACGCTAGAGAGCCGTCGGTTAACGCCCCGCACGCCGACGGTTAGACGACGGCAAAAGCGCGTGGCGGACCGCCCACGGACCGGTCGGGGCCCCGCAGGATGGGGGCATGAGACAGCGCGTGGTGCGAGTCGCCCTCACCGCCGCCCTGGTCGCCGTCGTCCTCCTCGCCGTCCCGCTGGCCCTGGCGATCAGGTCGTCCCTGTACGCCGACCAGCGCGACACCCTGGAACGGGCGGCTCTGTCGGGGGCCGTACGCGTCAGCCCGGACTACGCGACCGGCGACCCCGTGGAACTGCCCGCGCCCCCGGCCGACGGACGCCTCGGCCTGTACGATCCCGCACTGCGCCTGCGGGCTGGCACCGGCCCCCGCACCGGGGACGCGGCCGTGCGACGGGCGCTGGCCGCGGAGGTGGTGCGCGGCCGGTCGAGCGGTGACCTGGTCGTGGTGGCGCCCGTCTCGCACGCCGAGCGGGTGATCGGCGTCGTACGGGCCTCCTCACCAGGGGCTGCTGTACGCAGCCGTGTCCTGATCGCCTGGGCGGTCCTCGCCGGGGTCTGCGCCCTCGCGCTGACGGTGGCGGTCCTCGTCGCCCGCAGGCAGGCGCGGGTGCTGGCCGCGCCGCTGGAGGACCTCTCCCGGCACTGCCGGGCCGTCACCGCCGGCGACCTGAGCGCCCGGGCCGCGCCCAGCAGCGTCGCCGAAATCGACCAGGTCGCGCAGACCCACAACGAGATGCTGCACAGCCTGACCGAACTGTTGCGCCACGAGCGCGACTTCACCGCCAACGCCTCCCACCAGCTACGCACCCCGCTCACCGGGCTGCAGCTCACCCTGGAGGCGGGGATCGCCCAGGACGACGACGCCCGGCTGCGGCCCGCCCTGGAGGAGGCCCTGGCCACCACGCGCCGCCTGCACCGCACGGTGGAGGAGGTGCTGCGCCTGTCCCGCTTCCACGGCCTGCCGCGTCGGCCCGCCCCGGACACGCCCGTGTCACAGCTGCTGCGCGAGGCCGAGGAGCGCTGGCACGGACTGTTCGCCCGCGACGGCAGACGCCTGGAGGCAGGGGCCCTTGAGACGGGGGGCGACGTTCGAGTCCTCGGTGCCCCCGTCACCGAGATCGTCGGCGTCCTGCTGGAGAACGCGCGCGTCCACGGGCGCGGCACCGTGCGTCTGACGGCCCGCGACCTCGGGGAAGCCGTCGCCTTCGATGTGACCGACGAGGGCGCGGTGGACGGCGATGCGTCCCGGCTGTTCGACCGCGGCCGCACCGGCGCGGGGGAGGGCTCCGGCATCGGCCTGTCCCTCGCCCACGATCTGGCCGTGTCCCTGGGCGGCAGACTCTCCCTGAGCGGCCGCCATCCAACCGCCTTCACCCTGCTCATCCCCGTACGCCGCGAGGAGCCCGGCTCCGAGGGCGCCGGCTGAGGACGGTTCAGGTGCCTGCTGCGGTGGGAGCCGGTCGCCGCCGGGTGACGATGCGGTTCGCGGCGGTCTTCTGCAGCAGCCCGTAGGCGAGGACCGGCAGCAGCAGGTGCGGTTTGTCGGGCAGGGACGCGGTGATAAGGACCGCGCTCGCACTGCTGTTGTTCATGCCGCAAGCGAGCGTGAGCGACGAGGCGGTGCCCGCCTCCAGCCGCAGGACGCGGGCGGCGGCCCGGCCGAGGGCGAAGGAGAGCAGGCAGACCAGCGCGGCCACCGCCAGGGCTGCGGCGAACAACAGCGGGCGTGGCCGGGTCAGGACAGAGCCGAGGGCGCCGCTGGCGTTGACGTAGGTCAGCAGCACTGAGCCGGTCAGGGCCAAGGGCGTCACCGTCAGCTGCAGTCGGTGGAGCAGGCGCGCGGGCAGGACGAGCGCACCCAGCAGGCCAGCCGCACAGGGAAGGACCACAGCGGTGAGGGCGAATCCGCCCTGCGCTAGCCGGCCGGTGACGGCGAGGGTGTGCGCGTAGCCGCCGCTGAGCAGCGGCGACAGCGTCGCCAGCAGCAAGGGGATGGTGAGCGGGCTGAGGAGGGTGGAGGCCAGGACGAGGCCCACCATGGTCGGCTGATCGCCGTCGCCCTTGTCGGTCCACACGGTGGCCCCGGCGGCGACGGGCATGGCCACGACGAGGATCATCGCGGTGAGCAGTCCACTGCCACCGTCGGTGTCGGGGGTGCGCCGCAGCAGGAACGCGACGAGCGGCAGGACCGCCAGCGGGATCGCCAGGTGCAGCACGAGGCCGGCGAGCAAAGCCTTCGGGCGGCGCAGCAGGCGGCCCAGCGCGCGGAACGGCACCTGGAGCCCTGCCGAGAACAGGACCAGGGACAGAAGAAGCGGTGCGGTGTGCAGCGTCAGGTGCGTCAGCGGTAGAAGATGGGGATGGCGCAGCCACAGGCCGGGTCCGGGCAGGAGCAGCGCGAACACGTAGGCGAGGACCACGACGCGGCCGAGCCGGTGCCGCAGCCAGGACGCGGCGCGGGAGTGCATGGGCCCATCGTGATCAGGGCGGACCCGGCGGGCCGGGATCGCCGCGCGGCAGTCAGGATGCGTTCAGGCAACCGCTGGCGCGGTCGGCCCCCCATGTGCATCACGAAGCCATGGGCTCTACGGGGCGCGCCGGCACCCCATTCGAGCAGCTCATCGAACAGACCGGGCCGTTATCTGTTCGGGCAGTTTCCGCCCACCGCGCACCAGACCCTTACGCCCCGGTGCCGACGCGATGGAGTACCTCGAGGGTGCGGCCGAACTCGGTCAGCAATCCCGCAAGGAAGCTCCCCGGGCGGCGGGACAGAGGGCCCCCGGACGGTGGTCAGCAGACCCCTTCGAAACCCTGCGTCCCCAACACGTCCCCAGGATCACGAAATGAAGCCGAGGGGATGCTGCCAGCTCGCCGTACAGTTCCTGATCATCAGCATTGCCGCAGGTCAGCGCGGCGTCTGCTCGGCATGGGAGTAAGAATCTCGCCCCGCTCAGAAGTCGCGAGCAGCGGATTCAGTCCGTTCAGGCAAGGTTGACGCTCCGCCATCCAAAATGAACATTTCCGCAGGTCAGAGCCCTGCACAGGTGGGGCGGGTGGGACTCGAACCCACGGCCGACGGATTATGAGTCATTTGAGGATCTTGGCGGCCCTTGCGTTTCCACGCCAATTCGTGACGTTCTTACAGTTCAGAGGGGATGAACTGTGTCGATGCTCCCCCGCCTTTGCCAGTCTGTTCCTGTCCTTGCGTCCCCAACGCGCCCCCAACTCCGCCGCACAGTAAAAAATGGCAAACGGCTGATATGCGATCGCGCCAGCTCGGAAGAGGATCTCAAACCGGCCCGCAGCCGATTCTCCTTCCAACGCATAGAGGACACCCAGCATGGTCAGAGGAAACGAAGATCGACATCTCGGGTTTCACGGAGCTCGCTGCGGAGCCGGTATACGGAGGCCACGGCCACATGGGCCTTCTCACAATCCGGGCCGAAATGGGTTCGTAGTGACGGGGGCCACTTCACCTCGCGCACATTATCTCTACGTTTGCCATGCAGTTCCCCTTTGCCGACCCATTGTGAGGCCTGCCCGACCATGTCCTGCCCGCGTTCTATACCGTATTCGAAGACCTCAGCCAGGTGCCGTGAAAGCCGCGTCGGCGCCTGCACCGGTGTGCTCCTGGCCTCGGTGACGACCCTCTTCTCCCTTGGCGCGCTGCACACGGCACCCGCGGTCGCCGCGCCCGCGCTGTCGGCGCACACCCAGGCCACGGCCGGCGTCCACGCCGCGCTGCAGCCTCAGAGCAAGGCACGCGTGACAGCGGCCGTGCTCAGCCTCGACGGCGGGAGCCGGAAGCCGTTGTTGTACGGTCAGGACGCCCTGTACGACACCGCCAGCATCATCAAGGTCGACATCCTCGCGGCACTGCTGCTGCAGGCTCAGGACGCGGGCCGGCATCTCACCCCCCATGAACGCGCGCTGGCCGAACCGATGATCCGCAACAGCGACAACGCGGCGGCGAACCTCCTGTGGCGTGAGATCGGCCAGGCACCGGGCCTGGAGGCGGCCAACAAACGCCTGGGACTGACCTCGACCAAGGGTAGTCACGGCACGAAGTGGGGACTGACGCGGACGACGGCGAGTGACCAGATCAGGCTCCTGCTCTCCGTGTTCGACGGCGCTGCGACATCGAAGACCGGCTCCCCGCTGAACAAAGAGTCCCGGACCTACATCCAAACCCTGATGAGCCGTATCGCGAGCGATCAGGCGTGGGGCGTCTCGACAGCCTCCGGCGCCGAGTACGCATTGAAGAACGGCTGGCTGCAGCGCACCACCTCCGGACTCTGGGACGTCAACAGCGTCGGCCGGGTCACGGTGGACGGACACCGCTACCTCGTCACCGTGCTGTCGGACGGCAGCGCGTCGATGAGCGACGGCATCTCACTGGTGGAGCGGGCGGCCCGGCAGGCCGTGACCGCGGCCGCCCGGACCTGATGGGCAGACCCGCCCTCGCCTGTCCGCACGCGTCACGCCTGAGTCGGTCGCCGACTGGGCTCAACGCCCTCCGGTGCACAGCGTCGGAGGCCGGCCATGAGCGACCTCGTACCCCTGCTGCAGGGCTTCTTCACCGAAAAACTGGTGCTCCAACTCCAGGAGAGCCAGCACACCATCGCGGGCTACCGCGACACCTTCACCCTCCTGCTCGGCTTCGCAGAGCGGCGCACCGGCCGACGGCCGACCCGCTTGAGCATCGCCGACCTGGACGCACCGACGATCGGCGCGTTCCTCCAGCACCTCGAAACAGTCCGCGGCAACACCGCGGCGACCCGCCACGTCCGTCTCGCCGCGATGCGCTCGTTCTTTCGCTACGAGGCCTACGGGCGCCCGGCCACGCGGCGTGATCCAGCGGGTGCCCGAACGCCTCGACCGGACCATCGTCAACCCCCTCACCACCACCGAGACCGAGGCCCTCGTCGCGGCACCGGACCGCAGCACCTGAACCGGACGCCGCGACCACGCCCTGCTCCCATAATCCGCTGCAAAACCTGCTAAACCATGAGCTAATGGCTACAAGCTGATCATGATCATGTACACGTCGGATTCCGCTCCTGATCAGCCGCCGGGCAACCGGACGCGTCGCGCCCCTGCCGGACGAAGGGAGCGACGTAGGCGTGGAGAACGCCGGCCCGCTCCACGGACCAGGCGCGTGCGTAGGCGGGCGGACGGTGTGCACGGCCGGATGAGCCGCCAAGCAGGCTGTGACCAGGCCCACGGCGACGGTGCGCGCGGTCCCCCGAGTCGGGGCGCCAGCCAGGTGAGCGAGGCCATGGGCGACGGGGATGGCGAGCAGGGCGAGGCGGAGGGCAGGAAGCGGGGGGCCGCGTAGCCGATGAGGAACAGGTAGGGGACGGCGGCCGTGACCGCGCACGATTCGTCGGCTACCTGGCCGTGTCACAACGCGACAGGGGCGCGCACGCCGCGGCATGAGGTAAGGCCTCACACCGTTCTGAGGGCCCGGCTCCGCCTCACCCACCCACCCGGCCCCGGTGCGTGTGACGAGGGGTGCACGGTGGTGGCTCACTGTGAAAGAGCGGGGCGGTCGGAGCCGTCAACCGGCTCCGACCGCCCCGACGGAGTTCGCGGATATACCTGGGCTGCCGCAGGCGACTCACCACCTGCGCTGTCCACTGCTCGCAGGTGTGCCGAGGCGGCGTGGTTCTCGGCGTGGTTCAGCACACTCAACCCGTCGTACGGAGGGGGCTGCTGGGCGTGGGCTGGCCCGTCAGCCCATGTCCGTCAGGAGGGCGTTCAGTTCCTTCTCCTGCTGCGCGGGCGCCATAGGGGGGTTCGAGTGATCGATGCCGAAAGTCCCGAGCACCTTGTCCATCTGGGCGTCGATGGAGGTCCAGCCGGTCTGGTCCAGCGGCTGCAGCGAGGCCTCGTCGGCATCCCACAGGTCACGCAGCGACTGTGCGGCCGTGTGCGCACCCTTCGCGTTCCCGGAGCGGGCGTCCTTGAGCGCGGTGGAGGCGAGGGTCTTCAGGGCGGTGACCTTGGCGGGCGGGAATTTCTTCACCGCCTCTCCGGGGGCCATCTGGACGGCGGATGTGTTGTCGGCCTCCGGCGCCGGGCCGACGTGCGGCTGGCTGTGTGCCCAGATCAGCAGGCTCGTGGTGGCGACGGCGAGCAGTCCGAAGCCAGCCAGACCGACGCGCTCCTTTCGCAGGTCGCCGGTGGCGTGGGCGGCATGGGTGGCGTCGTGGGTCTCGGTCACGTCCGAGCGCGTCACCGTCAGGTAGACCACCGTCGCCAGGATCAGGCCGAGGAAGATCAGGCTGGTGGTGAAGGTGCCCAGTGCGATGCCGGTCGGCTCGCCCGGCTGAGCGACCTTCGGGGAGGCGAGCCAGTCGCCGATGTTCGCGCCCAGCGGGCGGGTCAGGATGTAGGCGAGCCAGAAGGACAGCACCGGATTCGCGCCGAACTTCCACAGCAGCGTGATCGCCGCGATGAGGCCGAGCGGCAGCAGCACCGAGGCGCCCGGGCTCCAGCCGGTCAGCTCCAGGGTCCAGTCGCCCGTCGCGGTGCCGAGCGCGAAGGTGACGAGAACGGCGAGCCAGTAGAACGACTCACGCGGAAGCGTCGTGACCGAGTGGATCGACAGCGTGCGCTCGCGCAGCCACCACACGCCGAAGACCACCGCGAGCAGCACAGAGAACACCGCGGAGCTGATCCACAGCGGCACGTTGAGCTGGTCGGTCAGGATGTCGGTGTACAGGGTGCCCGTGACGCTGACAACGACCACGGTCAGCCAGTACGGGAACGGCACGTACCGCTTCAGCCGCAGCTGGACCGCCAGGACCACGACGAACACCGCGGTGAAGATCCAGGCCGTGTTCACCAGGCCGACGCCCAGCTTCATGTTGATCCAGTCGGCGAAGCTCTCACCCACAGTGGTGCACAGGATCTTGATCACCCAGAACCAGATGGTGACCTCGGGGACCTTGTTGAGCATGAGCGGCCCGCTGCGCGTGCGCTCTTCCGTTGTCGTTGTCATGCGGCCAGGCTTACGCGGGGAACCTGCAAGCAACCTGACTACGTGATCGCACGCACGGCCGGGAGCGTCACCTCGACATGACCGCGGCCGTCCGCGATCGCACGGACCTCCACACCGGCCGAGGCGGCGATACGCCGGACCACCGGCAACCCCAGCCCATATCCATCGCCGCCGGTCACACCCGCCTCGAAGACCCGCTCGACGTCCGCGGGATCGAACCCTGGGCCGTCGTCCAGGACATCGACCACGACGGCCGCACCCTGGTTGCGCGCGGTGATCCACACCCGCGTCTTCGCATGCCGCAGGCCGTTCTCCAGCAGGGGTGACAGCAGCGAAACGGCAACGTCGGGCGCCATGGCCACCTCGATCTTCGCAGGAAAGGCGACCTCGACCGCACGACCGCCGATCGCCTGCCGCGCGGCGGAGCGCAGATCGCACCGCGTCCCCTCGTCCGTGCGGGCGCGCGCGGCGCGCAGAATCGTCGTGATCGCCGCGTCGAGGCGGTCGACCTCGCTCAGTACCGCCTCCGGCGGCACCGGCTCGCCGGACAGCTGAGCGAGCTGCGCCTCGCCCCGCAGCACCGTGAGCGGTGTCCGCAGCTCGTGGGCGATCTCGTCGGTGAGCCGGCGCTCGTCCGCCAACGCGTTGTCGACGCGCTCCAGGAGGCGGTCCAGCGTCTGTCCCAGTTCCCCGAACTCGTCGCGAGGGACCCCGAGGTTGAAGCGGCGCCCGGGTTCGTGATGGCCCCAGTCGTCGGCGAGGGCTGCCATTTCGTGCACGACCCGCAGCGCACGGTGCACCACGAGATGCGCGACACCGCCGGCGAGGAGGATCGTGAGGCCGCCCAGGACCAACGACAAGGTCAGACTGCGCTGCTCGGACGTCTCATAAGGCGTGAGGTCCACCCCGGCGACCACCATGACGTGGTGGCCGTCGACCGGGACCTGCCGCGCGTACAGGAGGGAGTCGCCCACGGTCGCGGTCTGCGAACGCCCCGAGTCCGCCATCTCCTCGACACGCCTGACCACGCTCGCCGGCACGTTCCCGTCGATCAGGCGGCCGTCGGCATACACCCAGGCGACCTCGTCCAACGCCTCACTGCCGTTCTCCGTGAGCACGACACGGCCGCCCTTGACGGTGACGTTCGCCGCGACCGCCTCGGCGCGCGTACGGGCCAGATCGTGCGCGTCGGCGTCCGTCACCCTGCTCAGCAGCACATGCGAGACGACGACCAGGATGGCGACTACGGCGGTGGCGATCAGGACGGTGAGCGCGACGACGCTTCTGCGGAACCCCGTCACTGCCATCGGTAGCCCACGCCGCGGACCGTCGCCAGACGCCCGGCCACACCCAGCGGACCGAGCTTGGTCCGCAGCCGGCGCACATAGGAGTCGAGGGTGTTGTCGCTGACGTGTGCCCCGTGCGGCCAGCCAGCGGCGACGAGGGCGTGGCGGCGCACCGCGTCGCCCTGCGAGGCGATCAGGCGCCCCAGTAGGCGGAACTCGGTCGGGGTCAGGCTCATGCTCGCCGCATCGTAGGTCACCATGTGCTTCGCCGGATCGAGGAGAACCTCGTGCGATGCGGGCGCCACGGTGGCCCGGCGCAGCAGCGCCCGGACGCGAACCAGCAGTTCCGGGATGTCGAAGGGTTTGGTCATGTAGTCGTCGGCACCTGCCTCGAAGCCGCCCACCTTGTGATGCAGACCGTCCAGGGCGGTGAGCATCAACACCGGCACGTCGACGCCGCGAGCCCTCAGGGCCAGGCAGACATCGCGGCCGTCTGCGTCCGGCAGCCCTAGATCCAGGACGACCAGCTGGGGCACCGGTGCGAGCTGCCGCAGCAGGCTGTCTGCCGTGGCGGCGACGGAAACGGTGTGACCGTCGTGCTCCAGGGCACGCCTGAGGATGTCGCGAACCGCCGCGTCGTCTTCGCACACCAGGATGAAAGCCACGTGCTGACCCTAGATTCTCGCATCTCAATACTCCATCTGCCCCGGCCAGGTACGTGACACCGGGGGCGCGGCCGGCCGAGCCGCGGCGGTTTCGCGGGAAGAGCGCAACGGGTGGCATGGACCCTGTGGCACTGTCGTACGGAACGAGCGCCTACCGGGTCGAGAAACGCAGGCTGTACATCGGCGTCCGGCCGCATGGCGTCTCGATCCACGGGCGGGCTACAGAAAGTCTCGAGACCGACTGACCTCTACGGCGCGGCCGAGGCAACCAGCTCGACTACACAGTCCTCCAGGTCGCCGTCGGTCTCGCGCACGCCGCGTCGTCGGCGTCAGCCGCGAACTCGCCCTGTGTGACGTGGCCGCGGCGTAGCGGCTCAAGGCCACGGCTCTCGCCTGCGCCGCCTCCGTGATGGGAGTCGTGGCCGTCCTGTCCGTGACGGTGCCCCGCCTCGTGTCGGCTCCGTTCTCCGACAGCGGTGAGGAGACCGCGACCGACACGGCCGTCCCTCTCCTGTTCATCGCCGCCGTTCTGCAGTTCTTCGACTGTGCGCAGAACATCGGGGTGGTCCTGCTGCGCGGCCTCGACGACACCAGGGGCAGATTCCGGGTCACCATCGTCGGTCACTGGCTGGTCGGCCTGCCCGTCAGCGCCCTCCTCGGACTCGCCGCCGGCCTGAACACATTCGGCGTCCGGCTCGGCCTACTCACCGGCCTCGCCACCACGGCCGTCCTCCTGCTGCGCCGCTTCAACCGGGGTGTGGCCCGCCTGAACCCCGAAGCCGTCCCCGCCACCACGTGATGGGCGCCGCTCAGGCTTCCAGCAGGGTGCGCCCGAGCCAGTCGGAGGAGTTGCGGGCGCCGGGCAGGGCGTAGAAGTAGCCACCGCCGGTGGGGGAGATGTAGTCGACGAGGGGTTCGTCGATCAGGCGGGTCTGGGTGGCTTCGAACTGCCGTTTGACGTCCTGCTGGTAGCAGCAGAAGACCAGCCCCATGTCGAGGTTGCCGACGTTGTCGACGCCGCGGTCGTAGTTGTAACCGCGGCGCAGGATGCGGGAGGTGTCGGTGGCAGCGGTGCGCGGGTTGGCCAGCCGGATGTGGGCGTCCAGCGGGATCGCGTTTCCCTTGGGGTCCTTGGCGTACTGGGGGATGTCGGTCTCCTTGGCGCCGTCCAGCGGGGCACCGGTGTCCTTGCGGCGGCCGAACATCAGCTCCTGCTCGCTGAGCGAGACCCGGTCCCAGAACTCCACCAGCATCCGGATGATCCGTATCACCTGGTAGCTGCCGCCCCTCGCCCAGGCGGGCTCACCGTCACGGTCCCCGACCCAGATCAGGCGGTTGGTCTCGCGGGCGGATTCGACGTCCGGGTTGGCGATGCCGTCCTTGAAGCCGAGCAGGTTGCGCTGGGCGCCGGTGGGACGCGGGGTGTTCTGGAACCCGTCGATGCGCCACTTGATCTGCATGGCACCGCGGGTGTGCTTGGCGATGTCGCGCAGCGCGTGCAGCACGGTGTCCTGGCGGTTGCCGCAGATCTGCAGGGAGAGGTCGCCGTGGCACTCGGCGGGGTCGAGGTTGTCGTTGGGGAAGGTCCGCATCGGTGTGAGGCGGGCCGGCTTGGCCTTGGCGAGGCCGTAGCGTTCGTCGAAGAGGGAGGCGCCGACGCCGACGGTGACGGTGAGCGCGTCGGCGGGGACGGTCGGGCCGAGGATGCCGTTGTCGGAGGGCGGTGCGCCGACGCCCAGGTCGGTGGGGGTACCGCCCTCGGTGAGGAAACGGGCCCGCTCCGTGATCGTCCTGAACAGGTCGGCCAGTTCCGCGCGGGACGGCGCGATGACGTCGAAGGTGACGAACGTGGCCGCCGTCGGCGTGGGGGTGAGGATGCCCGCCTGGTGGGTGCCGTGGAAGGGCACCTTGGCCGCGTTCGCGGTGTCCGCGGCCTGCGCCTGGGGCGCGTCGGCCTGGCTGAGGGCGAACCCACCGCCCGCCAGGACGGCGCCGGCGGCCCCGGCACCGAGCGCCGACTTCACGAAGGAGCGGCGGCCGTGACCGGCGGGGCAGCCGCCCGGCGGGGCGGGCGTTTCGGCGGACGGCATCGGTTGGTTCCCTTCCATGGAGGTGAGCGCGGGTACGGGGTGCTCTGCGGTCATCAGGCGGCCTTCCTGATCTCCAGGAGGTCCGGGACGGGCGACATGTCCTCAAGAAGCTGTCCGGTGGCTCCGTTGATCTGGGCCCGGCTGGTGGCGTCCAGGTGGTCCACGGGGGTCCAGGCGGTGCCGTGCTGCGCGGCGTCGAGGAGCGTCTGCAGACGGGCGATGTCCGCGTCGACGGTCGGCAGCAGTTTGGGCGCGCGAGTGGTCAGCAGCGGCCTGAGTACGGTGAGCAGCTCGCGGGTGCCGGCCACGTTGGCGTTCGCCGCGGCGAGGTTGGTGCCGCTGCCCTCGTCGGTGTCGCCGGTGAGCTCGAATTGGAGGGTGTTCTCCAGGATCTCATGGGCGCGCAACGGCAGGTCGGACGGGTTGAAGTCCTGCGCGGGGAACGCCTTTTGCAGTCCTGCCGCTGAACCGACGAGCTGGTCGGCCGGGGCCTTGAGGCTCGCGGCCGACTCGCCGTGCCACAGGCCGTACTCGAGGCGGTGGAACCCGGCGAAGTCCTTGTCTTGCACGCCGCCCGGAAGGCCGTCGGCCCGGCCGTTGATCTTCTTGTCGAAGTCCTCGAAGGTGCCGTAGGCGGCTCCGAGGGAGGAGTAGGTGAGGTGCGCGGTGAGCCAGTCGGTGCGGGCCTTGTCGAGGTGGTTGCCCTTGATGTCGTCGTCGAGGGTGCGGGTCTGGGCGACAAGGGTGGCCAGGCCGTGGTCGACGTACGCCTTGTACTCCTGGAGCGGGACGGCGAGGTCCTCCTCGGAGACCGGTACGACGGCCTTGGCGCTGCCGCCGCCGGTGACGCGGACAGCCTTGGAGGTGACGGCGGTCCCGCCGGTGGGCACGCAACGCCAGGCGTAGGTGCCGCCGGCGACGGTGGCGACAAGGGCGCGGGTGGTGCCCGGGGCCAGTCCCTCGATCTCGCCGTAGACGGCACTCGTCGACGGGTCGATCAGGTACACCTCGGATGTCTTGCCGCCGGTGTTGTGCATCTGGAAGGTCTGCCGACCCGGTTCGGGCGCGGTGAAGCCGTTGCCGCACTCCTTCTCGGAGACGGCGATGGTCTGCGCGGCGGTGGGCTTGGGGCGGCCGAGGGCGACAGCGAGCGAGGCGATCACCACGGGGACAGCGACGACGGCGACGGGGACGACCCAGGTGGGGCGGAGACGGCGGCCCTTGTCGGCCTTCCCGGCTCCTTCCACCGGCTGCTGCGCCGCATCAGCCTTCTCGCGCTCGGGCTTCGGGGCCCTGGTCGTGGCACGCACACCACGGACGAACAGGGTCATGACGACGGCGAGGTAACCGACGTAGGCGAGGACCTGGAGCCAGGTCATCGTCGGGGTCAGGTTGAACACGCCCTGGACGAGGGTGCTGTACCAGGAGCCGGCGTCGACGCTGCCGCTCAGGTCGACGGCGTAGGCCGTGCTGCCAGGCAGGACACCGCCCTCCTGCAGGTCGCGGAGGCCGTAGCCGAGGACGCCGGCGGCGATCACGATGAGGACGACGCCGGTGGCGGTGAAGAACTTCGTCAGGTTGATCTTCAGGACCCGGCGGTACAGGCCCCAGCACAGGCCGGTGGAAAGGACCAGGCCGATCCCGGCGCCGGCGAGGGGGCCCGCGGACTCGCCGGCCGCCTGGGCAGTGGTCCACAGAAACAGCGCGGTCTCCAGGCCCTCACGGCCCACCGCGAGGAACGAGGTGACGATCAGCACGCCCGCGCCCGTGCCGAGCGCACCGGTGACTTTCTCCTTGAGCTCGCCGGAGAGGCCGCGTGCGGAGCGGCGCATCCAGAAGACCATCGCGGTGACGAACACGACCGCGATCACGCTGAGAGTGCCACTGAAGGCTTCCTGGGCGGTGGCCGACAGGGAGGCGGCGGTGAAGGTGAGAACCGCGCCGAAGCTCATGGACAGGGCTATGGCGGCCAGGACACCCGTCCATACCTGCGGCAGACGGGACTTGGCCCCGGCCCGGACCAGGGTGGCGACCAGGATGGAGACGATGAGTCCCGCTTCGAGACCCTCCCTCAGTCCGATCAGGAAACTCGGAAACGCGTCGTCCCACATAGGGTTCTCCCAGCTCCGGCCGAGCCGGTACAAGTTAGCGAAGGCATGCCTTACCATGCCCGGACCATCATGACTACACGTCTGTAGCCAGTTGGCCATGAAGGGGTAATGGCGGGGCAAAGTCCGAGGCGAGCGTCAGGCGAGACCGAACCAGCCGAGCACCGCCAGGACCAGCAGGATGGTGGACACGGCGGCGACTCCGACGACCACGGCGGTCACCGCCAGGCCGTTGTGAGAGCCGTTAAAGGCCTCGCCGAGCAGGGCGCGGCGGTGGGTCAGAACCAGGAGTTCCTGTCCTTGCGGCCCCTCAATGGCCCCCGTCAGGGTCGTCTTCGAACCGAGAGGGAAAGGTGCTCAATCCACCTCAGAGACCGCTGCACCTGCGTTCCGGACCGTTTCCAGTACGGGCCGTTTTCGCGTCCCCGCTCGGACCGCACCCCATTCGGGCCGCCTCCGTACCCAGCCGCCGGCCCGGCAGAGCCGCCTACTCCAAGGTCCCCGGACAGCACCTCTGAATCCTCGCGTCCAGCCAGCGTCCAGAATTTGACGTCCAGACGCTCGCAAAGCCCACCCACGACGCCATCCTCCAGCCGTGGGCCCATACGTCTGCGCAGGTCAAAGTGACCGCAACTAACGCTGATGGCAGTGGAGTCGAACTCACGAGCAGCGGCCCGTGGGTCAACGCCCTGAATCCGCACCCCGAATGAAACGTTTCCACAGGTCACAGGCGTGCACAGTGTCGACACTCCTTCGCCTTTGTCAGTCTGTTCCTGCCCTTGTGTCCCGACTGCGTCCCGACACCGCCCTGATTGGGCGACGCTACCGGCCTGACGGGCACATAGCGCCAACTCGGCGAGGTGACTCGAACCCTGCCGCAGCGGAGTTCCTTTCCAGCGCGCAGAGGCTCCGCCCCTGGTACGGGGACGGAGCCTCGATGGCTCCGGAAGCGCCTACCCGGCCTCAGGGCGACGGCCGGCGTCGGCACTGCGACCGGGAGGTGCTGGCTGCGATCGTGTTCGTGGCCACGTCGGGCTGCACGTGGCAGCGGGCCGTTTATCCGCACTACAGCAGTCGCCGCGACCGGCCCTGTGCTCCGGGACTATGGAGCACCCCCGCCTGCCGCCACCGACGCCCGTTCGACTGTCTCCCGCTGGCCGGCGCCGACAGGATGGGCCCGAGGCAACCACTTCCGATTCCCTGCGTCCCATCAGCGTCCCAAATTCGGCGTCAACCGCTTGTACAGCCACGTGCGGCGGCTTCGCCTCGACCGCGGGCTGCTACGCCTGTGCAGGTCAGCGGTCCAGCGCACCTTCGGTGCGCGCCGGGGGCGTGGTAAATCCTGTGGCGCGCGCTGGAGGTGCTTCTGTCTGCCCTGACGGGGGTCGACGTCGGTCCGGGACGCTGGTGGGGTTCGTTCCGGCCGAAACCGATTGCTCTGTGATGCCGGTGAGCTCGCAGGTCAGCGTGGTGCTGGGGGCCGTCCACGGGAACCGTGGAGTGTTGCTGCGAGCACGTGCGTCAGAATTCCTGATTCACCCTGGCCCTCCCGGAACGGCGTACTGCTCGACCGCCGAGGGAGGGACCGGGACATGGACGTGCTGCACGACCGCTGCGCCGGCCTGGACATCAGCAAGAAGGACGCCAAGGCGTGCGTCCGCGCCCCGCGCGCGAAGCGGCGGGGGTCGTTCACCACCGAGACCACCACCTGGGGATCGACGACGAACGCCGTACTCGCACTGCGCGATCACCTGCTCGCCGCCGAGGTCACACTCGTCGTGATCGAGGCGACGTCGGACTACTGGAAGCCGTTCTACTACCTGCTGGCCGACGAGTTGAACGTGATCCTGGTCAACGCGCGGCAGGTCAAGAACCTGCCCGGCCGCAAGACGGACGTCTCGGACGCGGCCTGGCTGGCCCAGCTCGGCGCGCACGGCCTGGTGAGGCCCTCGTTCGTGCCACCCCAGCCGGTGCGCGAGCTGCGGGACCTGACGCGGGCCCGCACCCAGATGACCCGCGAGCGCGGCCAGATCGTCCAGCGCCTGGAGAAGCTTCTCGAAGACACCGGGATCAAACTGGCCGCGGTCGCCTCCGACATCATGGGCGTCTCCGGCCGGGCCATGCTGGAGGCCCTCATCGCGGGTGACCGCGATCCCCAGGTCCTTGCGGAGCTGGCCAAACGCAAGCTCCGCAACAAGATCCCCGAGCTCACCGAGGCGCTGACCGGCCGTTTCCGCGACCATCACGCCTTCCTGGTCCGGCTGCACCTGGACCACTACGACCAGCTCACGGATGCGGTCGGGCAGCTGGATGCGCGGATCGAGGAGGCGATGGCCCCCTTTCGTGGCGCCCTCGACCTCCTCGACACCATCCCCGGGATCAACCGGGCCGTCGCCGAGGTGATCATCGCGGAGACCGGCGGCGACATGAGCCGGTTCGCCTCCGCCCGGCACCTCGCCTCCTGGGCCGGGGTCTGCCCAGGCCACCACGAGTCCGCCGGCCGCACCAAGAGCACCAAGGTCCGGCCGGGCAATCCTTATCTCAAAGGCGCCCTCGGGCTCGCGGCGCTCGGCGCAGTGCGGACCAAGGACAGCTACCTGCAGGCCCGTTACAAGCGGCTCACCGCCCGCCGCGGCCCGATGCGGGCCCTGGTCGCCGTCGAGCACTCGATCATCACCGCGATCTGGCACATGCTCACCGACAACGTCATTTACCACGAGCTGGGCGGCACCTACTTCACCCAGCGCGACCCCGAACGCGCCACCCGCCGCGCGATCAACGCGCTCAACCAGCTCGGCTACACCGTCACCCTCAACCCGCTGGAAAGCGCGGCCTGACCGGCCAGAGCCAGGACACCCGGCGACCACCACGGCCACCGGGCACCCACACCTGCCCACACCCACCCTAGACCCAATACCAGTGACTTAAGGGATCGGGTCCCAGCTTCGTGGGACCTTGGTCGGTGGGTTGATCGGGGCTGTGCGCCAGTGCGGGGCGATGGCCACGGCCTCGGCCGGGCTCCG